>NZ_VFPQ01000001.1:0-652053 GCF_006716785.1 Thermopolyspora flexuosa
CTCGTCGGCCTTCGTCCTATCGCACCGGCTCGGTCCCGTCCGCTCGTGGCATGGGGGAAAATTGAACCGTGAGTCGTACCCGCACCCGAACCCCCGTCGCCGACCCGGCCTGCGTGGGACGCCGTCGACCTGGCCCGGAAGGCGGCCGAGGAGATCGCCCGCCGGGTGAGGTGGGCGAGCACCTGGGTTTCGACGTCGAAGGCGATCGCGTCATCACACATTACTTCGCCTGCCTGGACCGGGCCTACCGTGGGTGGCGGTGGGCCGTCACCGTGGCGCGCGCCGCCCGCGCCCGCCACGTCACCGTGAGCGAGACCGTGCTGCTGTCCGGCGAGGGCGCGCTGCTGCCGCCCACCTGGGTGCCGTGGAGCGAGCGGCTGCGCCCGGGGGACCTCGGGGTCGGCGACATCCTGCCCGCCCCGGCCGACGACGACCGGCTCGTGCCGGGCTACACGTCGGCCGACGACGAGTGCGACCACCAGATGATCTGGGAGCTCGGCCTGGGCCGGGCCCGCGTGCTCTCCGCCCACGGCCGTGACCTGGCGGTGCGCCGCTGGTACGGCGGCGACCACGGCCCGCACACCCCGATCGCCTACGCGGCCCCGGCGCAGTGCTCGACCTGCGGCTTCTACTGGCCGCTCGCGGGCTCGCTCGGGCACATGTTCGGCGTGTGCGCCAACGAGTACGCGCCGGACGACGGCCGCGTGGTCTCGGCCGACCACGGCTGCGGCGCCCACTCCGAGGCGGCCGTGCCGTCCCCGGCCACCGAGACCGCCCCGCCGATCCTCGACGACATGGGGTACGACCTCATGGACGAGCCCGACGAGCTGCGCGCGGGCGAGGAGGGCAAGCCCGGCGAGGACGAGGTGCCGCCGGGTTCGGTGGACGAGACCGCCTCCGAGCCGTTCGGCCATTCCTGACCCGAGAAGTGACGGCGGCGTCCGGCGGACCGGGCGTCGCCGTGTCGTTTGCCGGGCCGGCCGTACCGCCGGCCCCGTCACCAGGACCTTCGACAGGAACGCAGACTCATGAGCGACACCTTCGACACCGCGCGGATCCGGCGGACCGTGCTCGCCGCGTGGGCCGCCTCCCCGGCGCGGTTTCGCGAGGACGCGAACGCCGAGGAGGACTTCGCGCTCGGCGGCTACCGCGACCGGCTCGTGGTCGAGCTCGCCCAGAACGCGGCCGACGCGGCGGCGCGGGCCGGCATCTCCGGGCGGCTCCGCCTCACCCTGCGCGACGGGGTGCTCATTGCCGCGAACACCGGCGCGCCGCTCGACGCCGCCGGGGTGGCGAGCCTCGCCACGCTGCGCGTGTCGGACAAGCGCGGCGAGACGAACGTGGTCGGCCGCTTCGGGGTGGGCTTCGCCGCCGTGGTGTCGGTGTGCGACGAGCCGCTGATCTATTCCCGGGCCACCGGGGGCGTGCGCTGGTCCCGCGCCGAGACCGCCGAGCTGGTCGCCGCCGAGCCCGCGCTCGCCGAGGAGCTCGCCGCCCGCGACGGGCACGTGCCGCTGCTGCGCCTCCCGTTCCCCGCCGAGGCCGAGGTGCCCGAGGGCTTCGACACCGTCGTGGTGCTGCCGCTGCGCGACGAGGCCGCCGAGCGCGCGGTACGGCGCATGCTCGAGGAGACCAGCCCGGCGCTGCCGATCGCCATGCCGTCGCTCGGCGCGATCGAGATCGAGCTCGACGGCGAGATCCGCACGGTCACCGCCGAGGGCTGGCGGGTGGTCGAGGCGTCCGGCCGGTTCACCCCCGAGCAGGTGGCCGAGCTGTTCGCGGACCGGCCCACCGAGGAGCGCACCCGGCCGTTCTGGCTGGTGCGCTGGGCCGTACCGGTCGGGGACGGCGCCACCGGTACGGCGGGCGAGCCCGGCCCGCTCCCCAAGGACGTGCGGCCGGTGGTGCACGCGCCCACGCCCAGCGACGAGCCGCTCGACCTGCCCGCGCTGCTCATCGCCACGTTCCCGATGGCGACCGACCGCCGCCACGTCGCGCCCGGGCCGCTCACCGACTTCCTCGTCGAGCGGGTCGCCGAGACCTACCTCGACCTGCTCGCCGCGCTGCCGCGCACCCCGCGGCTGCTCGACCTCGTGCCGGGGCCGATCGGCCGGGGCGAGCTCGACGCCGCGATCCGGCGCGCGATCCTGCGCCGCCTGCCCGACACCCCGCTGCTGCCCGCGCTCTCCCCGCCCGCCGACGACGAGGACGGCACCTCCGGCTGGTCCGCCGGGGACCGCCCCGCCACCGCCGCCACCCCCGGCGACGGCGCCGAGGCCCCGTGGATCGTGTCCGGGCGGCAGGCCTCGGTGGTCGCCGGGCCCGCCGAGTTCCTCGCCAAGATCGCCGAGTTCGTGCCGGGGCTGCTGCCCGCGGGCTGGCCGTACCGGAGCCCGGCGCTGACCGCGCTCGGGGTGAAGCGGGTGGAGCTCGCCGACGTGGTCGACATGCTCTCCGGCGAGGCGGTCGAGGACAAGGACCCGGCCTGGTGGCGGTCGCTGTACGAGGTGCTGCCCGCCGACGACCTGGAGGCGATCGGCGCGATCCCGGTCCCGCTCGCCGACGGCCGCCTGGTGCGCGGCCCGCGCGGCACCCTGCTCATGTCCGAGCCGGGCGCGCGCATCGACCCCGAGGTGCTCGCCCCGCTCGGGCTGCGCATCGTGCACGCCGACGCCGCGCACCCGCTGCTGCTGCGGCTCGGCGCGGCCGAGGCCACCCCGCGCACCGTGCTGGAGGACCCGCTCACCCACGCCGCGGTGACCGGGTCGCTCGACGCCGACGACCCCGAGCCGGTGGCGCAGGCCGTGCTCTCCCTCGTCGAGGCCGCCGGGCTCACCCCCGGCGAGGCCCCCTGGCTCGCCGAGCTCGCGCTGCGCGGCGCGGACGGCGAGCTGTACCCGGCGAGCGAGCTGCTGCTGCCGGACGGCAAACTCAGCAAGATCGTCGCCCCGGACTCGCCGTTCGGGGTGGTCGCCGCCGACCTCGTCGCGCGGTACGGCCCGCGGGTGCTGGAGGCGGTCGGCGTGCTCGACGGCTTCGCCACGGTCGCCGACGCGGACGTGCTGCTCGACCCGGACGAGTGCGACCACGCGCTCGACCGCGAGGACGAGTGGCTCGAGGCGATCCGCGAGCTGCTGCCGGACGCCGACGTGCCGCCGATCGGCCGGGAGTTCTACGCGGTGCGCGACCTGGAGTTCGTCGCCGACTGGCGGGGCGCGCTCGAGCTGCTCACCCGGCCGCCGCTGCGCGCCGCGCTGCAGCCGATGCGGGTGCTCGCCGGCGGCGAGATCGTCGAGGTGCCCTCCTACACCGCCTGGTGGCTGAGCACCCACCCGGTGCTCGACGGCCGCCGCCCCACCACGCTGCGCGTGCCCGACGGCGACCCGCTGCTGTTCGGCCTGTACGGCGACGCGCCGGAGGGCATCGACCGCACCGCGCTCGCGCTGATCGGCGTGCGCACCACGCTGGCGGACCTGCTCGCCTCGCACGGCGGGCCGGACGAGCTGCTCGGCCTGCTCGCCGACCCGGAGCTCGAGGTCGACCGGGCCCAGCTCCGCGCGCTGTGGACCGCGATCGCGGCGGTCCCGCCGGAGCGGGTGCGGCCGCCCGCGGCGGTCCGGGCCGTGCTGGGCGGGGAGATCGTGGTCGCGGACGCCGAGGACGGCGCCGTGATCGGCCCGGACGGCACGCCGGAGGGCGCCGAGCCGCCCGGCTGCCCGGTGGTGGTCGAGGCCCCCGACCTGCTGCCGCTCGTCGCCTCCCGGCCGCTCGTGCTCGCGCCGTTCGACCTCGCCGAGGCGCTGTCGGAGGTGCTCGACCTGCCGCTCGCCGGGGAGATCGTGCCGGGCGAGGTCACCTCGACCGGCGTGGAACGGCCGGTGCCCCCGCAGGTCCGCTCGCTGCTGCCGACCGCCCCCGCCACCTATGTCGAGCACGAGCGGCTGCTCGTCGACGGTAAGCCCGCCGCGTGGCGGTTCCACGAGGGCGTCGTGCACGCCTCCGGGATCGAGGGGCTCGCCCGCGGCCTGGCCTGGGCGAGCGGCCAGTGGAGCGACCGCCTCGCCGTGGCGGCGTTGCTGCACAACCCCGAGGCGGTCCCGCTGCTGCTCGCCGAGGCCGACCTCGACGGCTCCGCCTGACCGAGCCTGAGCCGCCCGGGCGCACGGTCCCGCCTGGGCGGCGCGGGCCAGGTCAGCGGTTGTGCTCGGCGGGCGGCACCGCGTGCGGCTCGGCCGTACGCGCCTCGCCGGCCGTGCCGTTCGCCGACGTGTGGCCGGTGGCGGGTTCGCCGGTCGGCGCCCCGGTCCGCTCGTCGGTCGCGGGCCCGATCGGGTTACGGGCCTTGTAGCGGCGGGAGTACCACAGCCCGAACAGGCCGCCGCCGATGCCGGCCACGCAGGTCCAGACCCACCAGGGCTCCGCCACGGCGGGGCGCGCGATCAGCAGCACGACCAGCGCGATCGCCCACAACGCGGTGCCGACGAGGAACGTCGCCGTGTCGTTCGTCTTCATCGGCTGCAGGTCCGGGCGCTTCGGCTGGCTCACGTCTCAAGACTAAGCGACGGCCTCAGCCGGGGGCCGGAAGCGGGGAGGGCCAAAGCACCTGGTAAGAGCGGTTACGGTAACGTGAGCGTGGTTCGGTGCTGTGCGAAGCAGCGCGGGCCGCGAACGAATTGGTTGCGATCCCGTCACCGTCCTTCGGCAGGTCTTCCCGCATGTGAAACCGGCTGTCACGCTGCGCGCGTGAGCGTCACACGTGCCGCACCTTCCCCCAAATCCCCCAGTCCCCCAAAAACACCCTCGAGTAGTTCAATGGACCGTTTCTTCCGCATCAGTGAGCGTGGCTCCACCATCGGCCGCGAGATACGCGGCGGCCTCGCCACGTTCTTCACGATGGCGTACATCGTGGTGCTGAACCCCCTGATCATCGGCACCGCGCAGGACGCCGACGGCCAGTACCTCGGCGACGGCTCCGCGCCGAACTTCGCCCTCGTCGCCGCCGCCACCGCGCTCGTCGCGGGCGTGCTCACCATCGTCATGGGCCTGGTGGCGAACGTCCCGTTCGCCATCGCCGCCGGGCTCGGGATCAACGCGTTCCTCGCGTACGGCATCGCCTCCCACATGTCGTGGGAGGACGCGATGGGGCTCGTGGTCCTTGAGGGCATCGTCATCACGATCCTCGTGCTCACCGGCTTCCGGGTCGCGGTGTTCCGCGCGATCCCGACCGAGCTGAAGACCGCGATCAGCGTCGGCATCGGCCTGTTCATCGCCCTGATCGGCTTCGTGGACGCCGGGTTCGTGCGGTCGGGCAGCGGCGTGCCGGTCGAGCTCGGCATCGGCGGCACGCTCACCAGCTGGCCCGTGCTCGTCTTCGTGATCGGCCTGCTCGTCACCGCGGCCCTCGTCGCCCGGCGGGTCCGCGGCGCGATCCTCATCGGCATCGTCGGCATGACGATCCTCGCGATCATCGTCGAGGCGATCGTCGGCGCCGGCGGCTCGCAGACCGCGGACGGGCAGCCCAACCCCGGCGGCTGGCGGCTGAACGTGCCGCAGCTCCCGGAGAACATCATCAGCCTGCCGGACTTCTCGCTGCTCGGCCAGTTCAGCCTGTTCGGCGCGTTCGGCAAGGTGTCGGTGATCTTCGCGCTGCTGCTCGTCTTCACGCTGCTGATCACCGACTTCTTCGACACCATGGGCACGATCGTCGGCGTGGGCCGGCAGGCCGGTCTCGTGCAGCCGGACGGCACGCTGCCGAAGACCCGGGAGATCCTGCTCGTCGACTCGGTCGCCGCGATGGCCGGCGGCGCCGCGTCCGTCTCGTCGAACACGACCTACGTCGAGTCCGCGGCGGGTGTCGGTGAGGGCGCCCGCACCGGTCTGGCGAGCGTGGTCACCGGTGTGCTGTTCCTGCTCGCCACCTTCCTGTCGCCGCTGGTCGAGGTCGTGCCGCACGAGGCGGCCGCGCCCGCCCTGGTCGTGGTCGGCTTCCTGATGATGACCTCGATCAAGGAGATCGACTTCAGCGACTACGAGGTCGCGATCCCGGCGTTCTTCACCATCGTCCTCATGCCGTTCACCTACTCGATCGCGAACGGCATCGGCGCCGGCTTCGTCTCGTACGCGCTGATCAAGGTCATCAAGGGCAAGGGCCGCGAGGTCCACCCGCTGCTGTGGATCGTCGTCGTGCTGTTCGTCCTCTACTTCGCCCGCGGCGCGATCGAGATCCTGTTCGGCGTGTCCTGACGCCGCATCGGGCCGTCCCGGGGCACCCGCTCCGGGGCGGCCTTTCCTCTTTGCCCGATCCGGCCCGGGTACGGCCTGCCGTACCGGTCACCCGGCCGCCGCCTCGGCGGCCGTCTCCGCGGTGGCCGCGCGCACGGCGGCCGCGAGGCGGCGCAGGCCCTCGTCGATGCGCTCGAGCGGGATCGCGCCGTACCCGAGCACGAGCCCGGGCCGGTGCGGGCCGGGCTCGGCGTGGAACGCGGACAGCGACTCCACCCCCACCCCGAGCTGCCGGGCGCGGGCCACCGCCTCGCCGAGGTCGGCCGCCGCCCCGGGGGCCAGGTGCGCGCACAGGTGCAGCCCGGCCGCGGAGGGGACCGGGTCGAGCAGGCCGGCGAGGTCGCGGCGGAGCACGGCGAGGATGCGCCGGTGCCGGGCCGCGTAGACGCGGGTCGCCTTGCGGATGTGCCGGGCGAGCAGCCCTTCGTCGATGAAGTCCGCCATCGCCGCCTGCTCGTGGTACTGCCCGTGCCAGTCCGCCAGCCGTTTCGCGGCGAGCAGCGCGGGCCGCAGCGAGGCCGGGGCGACGAGGAAGCCGAGCCGCAGCATCGGCAGCGTCGACTTGGAGAACGAGCCCACGTAGATCACCCGGCCGCCCCGGTCGAGGCTCTGCAGCGGCTCCAGCGGCCGGTCGGAGAACCGGAACTCGCTGTCGTAGTCGTCCTCGATCACCGCCGCGCCGTGCCGCTGCGCCCACTCCAGCAGCGCCGCCCGCCGCGCCGCCGACATCGGCGTGCCGAGCGGGAACTGGTGCGACGGCGTCACGTAGACCAGCCGCGTCCCCGGCGGGATCGCGGCCACGTCGATGCCCTCCGCGTCCACCGGCACCCCGGCCACGCGGGCGCCGAGCGAGCGGAACAGCAGCCGGGCCGGTGGATAGCCCGGCTCCTCGACCGCCACCAGGTCGCCCGGCTCGATCAGCACCCGCCCGACGAGGTCGAGGGCCTGCTGCGCGCCCTGGGTGACGATCACGTCGTCCGCGCCCGCGCGCACCGACCGGGAGACCCCGAAGTGCCGCGCGATCGCCGCCCGCAGCCCGGCATGCCCGGCCGGGTCCGCGTACCGGCCGTCGGCGAGCGTCGCGGCCCGCAGCCTGCGGGCGACCAGCCGTCGCCACGACTCCAGCGGGAACAGCGTCGCGTCCGGCACGCCCAGCTTGAAGTCGTACGGCAGGGCTTCCCCGGCGGCGCCGCGCGGCCACACCGGGATCGTCCGCCACACCGGCCGCGGCGCGATGTCGCCCGGCGGGGCCTCGCGGGCCGGCGCCCCGGGCGTGCCGCCGCCGGTCCGCTGCGCGGCGGGCGGGCTGAGCGAGACGAACGTGCCCACGCCCACCCGGCCGGTGACGAACCCTTCGGCGGTGAGCCGGTCGTACGCGGCGGCGACCGTGTTGCGTGAGACTTGGAGCCGTTCGGCCAGCTCGCGGGTGGGCGGCAGCCGGTCGCCCGCGCGCAGCCGGCCGTCGAGGATCGCCTCGAGCAGCTGCCGGTAGATGCGGGCGGCGAGGTCGCCACGGCCGGTAAGGGTGACGTGCACCTCCATCGCCCGCGCCCTCCCGATTGGCCCAATGGACTTCGCTGGAAATTGGATCTTATGTGCGACAAATGACCTCTCTATGGTGGGGCACGGTCCAATGGGGGGCCGGTACGGCCGTGCCGTACCGGCGACGAGAGGAGACCGGCATGACCGCACGCATGAACATCGCCGAGCTCGAGCCCGGCGCGTACCAGGCGATGCTCGGCCTGGAGAAGTACCTGAGCCGGTCCACGCTGCCGAAGTCGTTGCGGTACCTGGTGGAGCTGCGGGCCAGCCAGATCAACGGCTGCGCCTACTGCGTGGACATGCACAGCCGCCAGGCGAAGGCGGAGGGGGAGAGCGACGCGCGGCTGCACGCGGTCGCGGTGTGGCGCGAGGCGCCGTTCTTCGACGAGCGGGAGCGCGCGGCCCTGGAGCTCACCGAGGCGGCCACCCGGCTGAGCGACGGCCACGGGGTGCCCGACGACGTGTGGCAGCAGGCCGCGAAGCACTTCGACGAGCACGAGCTCGCCCAGCTCGTGGTGCTGATCGCCACGATCAACGCGTGGAACCGGATCGGCGTCACCACGCACATGGTGCCCGAGTCCTACAAGGGCTGAGCGAATCCGGCCGGACACGAGGGGCGGCGGTGCGTACGGGGACCGCACCGCCGCCTTCGTCGTGCCGGGCCGTGGATGGTTTCGTGCCTCGTGGCGGTTGAAGTGATGGGTGGTTCGTCCGAGCTAATGGCGATACGCGCAGTGTGAGCCGATATCGGGGGCTTGCTTCGCATACGGGCGGATGTTCGGGTCATCCTGGAAGGACGGCGCCGAGGCCCGGCGGGTCGTCGGATGGGGGACGGCGGTGCACCGGCGGAGGCTCGGGAGCCGCGCCCTGCCGGAAGGGGAATAGGATGACGGACCCGATTGTTAGCAAAGGTAATGACTTATGCTAACGAATTCACCCAAGACGAGCCTGCGCGGCGATGCGAGGCTGGCCTCGGCGCTGCGCGTATCCCTGACCAGGCTCAACCGGCGGCTACGAAGGCAGGCCGCCGGGCACTCGCTGACACCCACCCAACTCGCGACGCTTGCCGCCGTGGAGCGGCATCCCGGAGTGACCCCCGGCGAGCTGGCCGAGCACGAGAAAATGCAGCCGCCGTCGATGACCCGGGTGATCTCCGTGCTCGTCGAACGCGGATTGGTCGAGCGCACACCGCACCCGACCGATCGTCGCCAGGTGACCGTGACCTGCACCGAGGCAGGGGCCGCGCTGCTGCGCCGGGAACGGCAGATGAAAGAGGCCTGGCTCGCGCAGCGGCTGAAGGAGCTCTCGCCGGAGGAGCGGGAGGCGCTGCGGGCGGCGGCGCCGGTGCTGGAGAAGCTGTCCCAGATGTAGGCGCGGGCGGTCCACAGGCTGTGGACGACCCGGAGGGCGAACCCGAAGCCCGGCCGGTGGACGGCGCGCCCCGGGCGGCGGCGGACGCCACGGCGGCCGGCCGTACCGGCGCGGTGCCCGCGCCGCGGCACCCCGGCGACGCGCCGGTCGCGCCCGCCGAGGCCGAGGTACGGCCGGGCCGTACCGGTGCGGACGACGCCGAGGCCGAGGCCAAGGCCGCCAAGGAGCACGGCGGCATGTTCCGGTCGCTGCGCATCCGCAACTACCGGCTGTACGCCACGGGCGGCGTGGTCTCGAACGTCGGCACCTGGATGCAGCGCACCGCCCAGGACTGGCTCGTGCTCGACCTCACCGGGGGCAGCGGCACCGCGCTCGGCCTGACCACCGCACTGCAGTTCCTCCCGGTGCTGCTGTTCGGCCTGTGGGGCGGCGTGATCGCGGACCGGTACCCGAAGCGGCCGCTGCTCGTGATCGCGCAGACCCTCATGGGCCTGCTCGCGCTCACCACCGGCGTGCTCGTGGTGACCGGCACCGCGCAGGTGTGGCACGTCTACCTGATGGCGTTCGCCCTCGGGCTCGTGGCCTGTGTGGAGACCCCGACCCGCCAGTCGTTCGTGGTGGAGATGGTCGGCCCCGACGACCTCACCAACGCGATCGCGCTCAACAGCTCGAGCTTCAACCTGGCCCGGGTGGTCGGCCCGGCCGTCGCCGGCATGCTCATCTACTGGCTCGGCGGCACCGGACCGATCTTCCTCATCAACGCGGCCTCGTTCGCCGCGGTGATCGGTGGCCTGCTGCTCATGCGCCGCTCCGAGCTCCACCCCGCCCCGCCGGTGCCCCGGCGCAAGGGCCAGCTCCGCGAGGGCCTGCGCTACGTACGGCAGAGCCCCGAGCTGCTCATGCCGGTCATCGTCGTGGCCTTCATGGCGCTGTTCATGCAGAGCTTCTCGACGAGCATCGCGCTCATGGCGCGGCAGGAGTTCGGCCAGGGCGCGTCCTCGTTCGGCATCGCCTCGAGCGCGTTCGCCATCGGCGCGCTCGCCGGTGGCCTCATGGCCGCGCGGCGGCGGCGCCCCACCCGGCGGCTGCTGCTCGGCGGCGCGGCGTGCTTCGGGCTGGGCCAGATCGTGGCCGGGCTCGCCCCGGTCTACCTCGCCTTCCTCGTGCTGCTCGTGCCGGTCGGCATGGCGCTCATCACCGCGAACACCACGGCGAACGCCACCCTGCAGCTCGGCGCCTCGCCCGAGATGCGCGGCCGGGTCATGGCCCTGTTCACCCTCGTGTTCACCGGCGGCGCGCCCATCGGGGCCCCGCTCATCGGCTGGATCGCCGAGATGGCGGGCCCGCGCGTCGGCATGATGGTCGCCGGCCTGCTCTGCCTCGCCGGCATCGCCTCCGCCCCGATGCTCACCCGGCTGATCGCCGGCCGGCGGCGCACGTCATCGCGCGTCGCCGTCGCCGCGGGCCACGCCTCCTGACCGCCCGGCCCGCGCCGGTCCGTCCCGCGACCCCCGCGGCCTCCGCGCCGCGGGGTGCGGGCGGCCCCGATGAAACATCCACGTCGATGCCATGTCGCAGAATCGTCACGAGATGAGATCGTGATTTCCATTGACAGGGAAACGCGGGTGTAACAGGATTCGCGCAGGCCGGAAAGTCGTGCGCACGCGTATTCGGGTGTGCCGCCTGCACCGTCATCGCTTCCGCGACACCCGCCGCCCACTTCCGCGGGGCCTCGGGGCAAAGCGCCCGGGGATCGTGCGGCAAGCGAAATGCGCGGGACGGCGGCGCCGTATTCCGCGTACGAAAACGGCGTACGACCTTTGGGTACGGCCGCTTGGCGCCCTCGACCGGGCCGCCGGGTCGGGCGGCCCCGTCCGGCAGGTGATCGGGCCGGTCACCGCGCCTACCGGGGCGGGGCAGGGCCTGCGCCGCCGTGCCGTACGGCCAGTGCACCATCGTTGCCCTTTTTCGCGACTGTTTTGTGAAGGTGAGCGGCGTATCCTGGGTGCCCGGCCTTTTATCTAGGGGGATTCGTGGGTGAGAGGTCGCTTCCGACGTTCGATCCATCGACACCGGCGGAGCCGCGCATCTACAACTACCTGCTCGGCGGCAAGGACAACTTCGCGGTCGACCGCGAGGTCGCCGACAAACTGGTCTCGAAGCGGCGGTATATCGGACGCTGGCAGTACCCCGCCATCGAAAACCGGCGCTTCATGGAGCGTGCCGTCCGCCACCTCGCCGAGGCGGGCGTCCGCCAGTTCATCGACGTCGGCTGCGGCTTCCCCACGGAGAAGGACAACGTCCACCAGATCGCCCAGGCCGTCGACCCCTCGGCCCGGGTCGTGTACGTCGACTACGACCCCGAGGTCCACGTGCACTTCCGCACCATGCTCGACGGCGTCCCGAACACCGTGGCGATCCGCGCGGACGCCCGCGGCCCCAAGGAGATCCTCGCCCACCCCGACCTGACCGCCCTGATCGACCTCGCCGAGCCGGTCGCGATCCTCCTCATCGCCATCCTCCACCACATCCCCGACGAGGACGACCCCGACGGCGTCGTCGCCTGCTTCCGGGACGCCATGGCCCCCGGCGGCTACCTCGTCATCTCCCACCTGACCAGCGACGGCCCACCCCCCATCGCCGCCCGCCGCTTCGAGCAGGCCTTCGAACCCGTCCGCGAGTCGATGACGTTACGCACCCGCGACCGCATCCGCTCCTTCTTCGGCGACCTCGAACTGATCGACCCCGGCCTCGTCGACGGCGGCCACTGGCGCCCCGACGAGGACGAAACCCCACCCTCCAACTGGCTCGCGGTCGGCGTGGCCAAGAAGCCTTAGCCCGGTCTGCCGAGCGTCCCAGGGCGGAGAGCGCGATAACACCCAGCGTGCCTAAGTAACGCACCCCCACGTGCGTGGGGAGGACTCAGGAACGAGGCCCGGGATTACGCGTTCCAGCGGCTCACCCCCACGTGCGTGGGGAGGACGTCGGAGGCCGCGTCGGCGGTCTCCGACGTGCCGGCTCACCCCCACGTGCGTGGGGAGGACCACGTCCCGGATCGCCTCGACGTGCCGGGCGGCGGCTCACCCCCACGTGCGTGGGGAGGACTAGACGCTGACGGCATGATCAGGCTCCGGGAAAGGCTCACCCCCACGTGCGTGGGGAGGACCCGAGGTCGAGCGCGATGGTGTCGGCCAGCGCCGGCTCACCCCCACGTGCGTGGGGAGGACGCCGGCACCGACCGGGCGAAACTGGTGAACGCCGGCTCACCCCCACGTGCGTGGGGAGGACCGGGCCTTGAGCGGGCCCGTGGCCAGGTGGACCGGCTCACCCCCACGTGCGTGGGGAGGACGCCCCGCCCTCCCCTCTGGGGTTGGGCGGGGCCGGCTCACCCCCACGTGCGTGGGGAGGACTCCACCTCGACCCGGGCGCGGACCGTTGCGACCGGCTCACCCCCACGTGCGTGGGGAGGACTCGATCGCAGCCGCGTTTCGCTCGGCCGGGTCCGGCTCACCCCCACGTGCGTGGGGAGGACGCGAGTTTCCAGCCGCCTGCCTTGTTGATGGCCGGCTCACCCCCACGTGCGTGGGGAGGACGTCACCGTTTGGCCCGCCTGCGCCGGGCCGTCCGGCTCACCCCCACGTGCGTGGGGAGGACCCCCAGCGGGGCGCTGGGGGCCGTCTGGGGGGCGGCTCACCCCCACGTGCGTGGGGAGGACGTCGGCTTGGTCGGCGTCGGTCCATGGCCGGTCGGCTCACCCCCACGTGCGTGGGGAGGACGGAAAGATCGTCATCGTGTTCCGGTTCTGATCCGGCTCACCCCCACGTGCGTGGGGAGGACGACAACTCGCGCAGCCGCTGCCCGTAGGTCGCCGGCTCACCCCCACGTGCGTGGGGAGGACAGCCGGATAGCCTGTCGGGTGTCCTTGCGCGACGGCTCACCCCCACGTGCGTGGGGAGGACGATAGCCCGACGGAAGGTCTCCGCCGCTTCTTCGGCTCACCCCCACGTGCGTGGGGAGGACGCAAGTCCCTGGTCACGGGCCTGGTCGCTCACCGGCTCACCCCCACGTGCGTGGGGAGGACAGCACCCCGTCGGCGACCAGCCGACCGAGCTGCGGCTCACCCCCACGTGCGTGGGGAGGACTTTCGCCCACCCCCAGCCTCTTGTAATTTCTGCGGCTCACCCCCACGTGCGTGGGGAGGACCGTGTATGGCTGAACTCGGGACATTGGCCCGCCGGCTCACCCCCACGTGCGTGGGGAGGACGGCCTGCTCGGCGAGCCGGCGCAGCCGGTGCGCGGCTCACCCCCACGTGCGTGGGGAGGACGGCCGGGGGTGGCTCCTCATCAGCTGGCAGGACGGCTCACCCCCACGTGCGTGGGGAGGACCAGCGCGGACGGCTGGTCAGCATCCCGCTGATCGGCTCACCCCCACGTGCGTGGGGAGGACTTTCGCGGGCCGTGGCTGTCGCTGGTCGGGCTCGGCTCACCCCCACGTGCGTGGGGAGGACCGCTGACGCCGAGCCGTGCCGCCGCTGTGTGCGGCTCACCCCCACGTGCGTGGGGAGGACGAAACTTCGCTCAGCCAAGCGCGCTCTGGAGTGGCTCACCCCCACGTGCGTGGGGAGGACCGGCGGGGGCGGGGGTCGTGCGCGCGGACCAGCGGCTCACCCCCACGTGCGTGGGGAGGACCGGAACCGGCGCCGGTAGGTGCGCCAGTGCGCCGGCTCACCCCCACGTGCGTGGGGAGGACGGGCACAACTCCGGGTTGCCCGCCTCCGGAATCGGCTCACCCCCACGTGCGTGGGGAGGACGGCTTTTTGTCCGCCTCTGGGGCGGAAGTGAACGGCTCACCCCCACGTGCGTGGGGAGGACCTCCCGGATCAGGAGCAGCCCGGCTCCGTACGCGGCTCACCCCCACGTGCGTGGGGAGGACACTGACTACATCGCGCGTCGCCTGGCCGTCGACGGCTCACCCCCACGTGCGTGGGGAGGACGGCATCTTCACCGCGGGTTTCTCGAACAGCGCAGGCTCACCCCCACGTGCGTGGGGAGGACCCCAGCCGACACACACCCCCTCTGACCTGCGGCGGCTCACCCCCACGTGCGTGGGGAGGACGGCCAGTCCTTGCCGAGCACGCTGCCGGCGTGCGGCTCACCCCCACGTGCGTGGGGAGGACGAAGGCCTTCGGCAGGTCGCCGCCGAACCCGGCGGCCTCGGCTCACCCCCACGTGCGTGGGGAGGACGCGGCCGAGGCGGCCTTCCGGGCGGTGGACGACGGCTCACCCCCACGTGCGTGGGGAGGACTGGCTGGGCGGAACGTAGGTCGCCTCGTACAGCGGCTCACCCCCACGTGCGTGGGGAGGACGCCGATGTTCTCGGCCGGGGTGGCCGAGAAGATGGCTCACCCCCACGTGCGTGGGGAGGACGATCGGTCTTCCATCCGAGGATCCGTCGTACGCGGCTCACCCCCACGTGCGTGGGGAGGACAAGATCGCCAAGGACAACGGCATAACCGACGCCGGCTCACCCCCACGTGCGTGGGGAGGACATGGCCGCGATCGACTCGGACGACCGGACAAACGGCTCACCCCCACGTGCGTGGGGAGGACATCGCGGCGTACCGCGGCGGGCGGCCGGAACGCGGCTCACCCCCACGTGCGTGGGGAGGACTGCACGTACATGCCGATGCGGACGGCCGCCTGCGGCTCACCCCCACGTGCGTGGGGAGGACGATCCCGGACGACCGCACATTCCCCGAACTCCGGCTCACCCCCACGTGCGTGGGGAGGACGGCTCGCTGCCGGTGGCGATGCGCCGGGACACCGGCTCACCCCCACGTGCGTGGGGAGGACACCACCCGGTCGAAGGCGCGGTCCGACACCGACGGCTCACCCCCACGTGCGTGGGGAGGACTCCCGCACAGCGCGGAGATCCGCGCCAGACGGCGGCTCACCCCCACGTGCGTGGGGAGGACGTGTCCAGCGCGCCGACGATGGCTTTGATCTGCGGCTCACCCCCACGTGCGTGGGGAGGACTCGATCGGCCTCGGCCAGCGTTCCCGCTCGGCCGGCTCACCCCCACGTGCGTGGGGAGGACCCTTCGCGACCTGCGATGTTATCGGAGCGCTGTCGAGTTTTCGAGAGGGCAGCAGGTCTTGGGTCGGCGAATGTTGACATAATCGTGAACGTTGTACACGTCTGGCAAAACTATGAAATTGTCGCCATCAGGGTCTAGAGTGATTGGCCATCACATGACGTACATGTCGCCTGTAGCTGGGCTTGAGCTGAGGCAGGTGGTATGGCCGACAGTCCAGATGTTGATCTTGAGCTGTGGGGCAAATCCCGAGGGTTACGGGGCAGCAGGTACCCGCTGATCTGCCACCTACTCGACACGGCCGCCGCGGCAGAGGCGCTGTGGGACGGCTACATCTCCCCCGGCTTGCGGCGGGTTGTGGCCGCCGAGCTTGGCGTGGACGAAGGGCGGGCGCGTGGCCTGTTGGCCTACTGGGCCGGGTTGCATGACATCGGTAAGTGCACGGCGGGGTTTCAGAAGCAGGACGAGGATGGATTCGCGCGGCTCAACGGCTATCCGAGCGTAGATGCCGAGGCGATTAAACATGCGTTCGCCGCTCATGTGTGGCTGGGGCAGGCCTTAGTGGGTGCCGGGTATCGCACCGGCCGCAAATCGGCGCCGGCCTTCCGGGTCGCTCAGTTGCTCGGCGGGCACCATGGGACATTCGCCCCCTTCAACCACTGGGAGTTCACCGACCCGCTTGGCTCGGTCCCGGCTCTCGGCGAGGGGCGTTGGGAGGAACAGCGTCAGGCGATCGCCGAAACGGTGTATGAGCTGGTGGGGCGACCGGAGCCGCCGCAGCGGATCTCCGCCGCCGGAGCCGCGCTGGCGTGTGGTCTGGTGATCCTCGCGGACTGGCTGGTCAGCCAGGACTCCTTCCTGCTCGAGCGAATCGGGGAAGGGCTTCCGAAACGCGGCGACGTCTCCGGTCTGAAGCGCCACCTGAGTCGTAGTCGGGCGGTGCTCCCGGCGGTGCTGCGCGAGGCCGGACTGGGGCGGCTCGGCTTCAAGCCGGGCGGGTTCACCGACGACTTCCCGTTCCAGCCGAATGACCTGCAGAAATCGCTCAGTGAGCGACTGCCCGCCCTCCTCGACGGGGATCCAGGTCTGCTGTTGATCACCGTGCCGATGGGGGAGGGGAAAACCGAGGCGGCCTTATTCGCGGGCAGGCTCATGGGCGAGGCGGCGGGGATGCCGGGCTACTTCTTCGGCCTGCCCACCATGGCAACCTCGGATCAGATGTTGCGGCGGGTGGACGAGTTCCGCTCACGCCGGGTCGAAGGGGCCGATTCCCTGACCCTTCTCCACAGCATGGCCTGGCTGAACGCCGCCTACACGGGTGAGGGCGAGGAATCCGGCGTCCTGACCAGCGATCCGATGGCGGCTCGTTGGTTGATGGGCAGCAAACGCGGGCTGTTGGCCAATCTCGCGGTAGGCACGATCGACCAGGCGCTGCTGGCCGTACTGCGGGGCAGGCACAACGTACTCCGGATGCTCGGCCTGTCCGGGAAAGTCCTGATCGTCGATGAGGTGCACGCCTATGACGCGTTCATGCAAGGCCTGCTCAAGCGGCTTCTGGAATGGCTGGGGGCGTTGCGGGTTCCGGTCGTGCTGTTGTCGGCCACGCTCCCGGCGGGAGTGGGCCGCCGGTTGGCCGAGGCGTACCTCGTAGGGGCGGGCATCCGCGACCCGCAGGTGCCGCAGGTCGTCTATCCGGGCTGGATCTACGCCAGCCCGAAGCATGCGGCGTCGGTGCCGGTGCGGTGCCCGGAACGGCGCTTGCGGGTTGAGACTCGGGACGTGCCTCTCGATGCCGAGGGGCGGCCCGACCGGTCCGCAGCTCTTCGGGAAGCCCTCGGCCCATTGGTCCGCGAGGGGGGCTGTGCGGCGGTCATCTGCAACACCGTCGCCGAAGCGCAGCTCACCTATCTGGCCCTGCGTGAGTGGCTCGACGAGGTCGTGCCGGCCGAGGCGGACGCACCGCAGTTGCGGCTGCTGCACTCGAGGTTCGAGGCTCATCGGCGCGAGAAGATCACCCAGGAGGTGGTGAGCTGGTTCGGCAAGGACGCCGCGGACCGCTCCCGCCGGTCGGCGATCCTGGTCGCCACGCAGGTGATCGAGCAATCGCTGGATCTGGACTTCGATCTGGTCGTGAGCGATCTGGCGCCGATCGCCCTGCTGCTGCAACGGGCGGGCCGGTGCCACCGGCATGCCAAGTTCGATGCCGAACGGCCGCAGTGGGCGAGGGACATGCGGCTGGTGGTGCTCAACCCCGTCGACGCCGACGGAAAGCCGGTGGTGCCACGGGCATGGCCGTTCGTCTACCCCGCCGCGCTGCTTCGCCGTACCCGGGAGGTGCTCGCGCGCCTGCCGGAGGGGCGGGTGATCATTCCCGGCGACGTCCAGGGTTTGGTCGATCAGGTATACGACGAGTCTTTCGGTGATGCGGACACCCCGATCACCGAGGAGGACCTGGAGCGGCTCGCGGATGAGCAGACCAAGGACCTCTACGCGCAGATGGCGGCGATCCCGGCCCCGCTCGGTATCGACGACCTGTCGAAGCTGAGCGGCGACGACTTCGTGACGGAGTACTCCACCCGCTTGGGGGCCGACTCCGGGCGCATCGTCTGCTGCACGAGGGACGCCGACGGCCGGCTCATGCTCGGTGACGAGTCGCTTCCCGTGGACCCGCAGGGCAAGAAGGGCGACCGAACCTGGTTCACGAAAGACCAGGTACGGCTGGTGCTGAACCACAGCATTCCGGTCCCCGGCACGTGGCTGCGTGGCGCGTCCGACGGTGCGGCGACCCCGCCCACGTGGGCCGCGAGTCCGCATCTCAGCGAGATCGTGGTGGTCGAGCTGTCCGGAGAGCAGGGTGTGGGTCTACTCGGGGATCGCGAGGTTCGTCTGTGCAAGGACCTCGGATTGTCGGACCTGCCCGCTGGCGTCTGCTGACGCCGACCGTCCTTAGGTGCGAGAGTGCGATGTCCTACGACTTACTGACCCGTGCTTGGATCCCGGTACGGGAAGGCGAGACCCGCTCGAAGATCGGCCTCCGAGAGCTATTCCTGCGTGCGCACGAGCTGACGGACATCGAGGCGTCACCCCCACCTGCCGCGTCCGGGCTGTGGCGGGCGCTGACGGTGATGGCCGCGCGCATTACCGGCCTGGACGACACGTCCCTGCCCATCGAGGAGTGGGGCGAGCTGCAGGGCGAGGTGTTGGACGCAGGGCGGTTCGATCCGGCCGCGGTGGAGAAGTACTTCGCCAAATTCGCGGGGCGCTTCGACCTGTTCGACGAGGACAGGCCGTGGCTGCAGGATCCCCGGCTCCGGGAGCAGTGCAAGACGAGCTCGGGCGTGAACAAGCTGGTCCTCTACCGTCCCGCCGGCAACAACCAGGTGTGGTTCAACCACGTGACCGCCCGGAACCCGCTCCCGGTTCCGGCCGACGAGGCCGTGTTCCACCTGCTGATTCAGCTCTATTACGGTCCGTCCGGCCAGTGCACGCCGAGGACGGTGAACGGAGTATCGGAGAGAAACACCAAGGCCGGGCCGCTGCGGAGGACGCTTTCGTTCCACCCGCTCGGCCGTACCGTGTTCGAGTCGCTCGTCGCCGGTATCCCTCCGGCACGCGAGCTCGATACGGGAGGTGTGGATCTCGCTCCTTGGGAGGCCGACGAGCTACCGGACCCCCTGGGCGTGCCGCCCAAGCCGAGCGGCATCGCGGGTGTTCTGACCGGCCGGTTCCAGCACGCCGTGCTGCTGGAGGGTTCTCCGGACGGGGAATCGGTGACCGATGCCTGGATTACATGGGCGTGGCGGAATCGGGACCTCCCGGCCAGGGATCCCTACCTCGTCTACCACCAGACCAAGGACGGGGAATACCTGCCGCTCTCGGCCGAGGCGCATCGGGCGCTCTGGCGGGACTTCGACTCGCTGATCCTGGAGGACGTGGGCGACGACCGTCGGCGTCGCCCCGTGGTGCTGGCAGCGGTCGAGGATCTGCGGGGCACGCTGCTGCCCGTGCTACGTGTCCGGGCCTTCGGTGTCGACCAGGACGGCCAGACGCGGGACAAGGAGTGGGTCACAGGTGTGACCCCTGCGCTGCTGGCCTTGGCGCGGGAACCGGAAGTGGCGCGGGCGGTCAGCGAGATGCGGCAGGCGGCCGAGCGGGTCGAGGTTCACCTCCGGGGCGCGTTGCGTCAGGCCTGGATTGCGATCAACGACCCCTCCAACGGCGATGGCAAACCCCAACGCAAGGACATCTCCGAGGGGCCATGGCCTGGGAACGCGTCGTTCCGGTACTGGCCGCGCGCCGAGCGGATCTTCTGGCGGCGGGTGCGCGAGCGGGAGTTCGGCCGGGCGGTGGAGGAGTTCCTGCGGCTGGCGCTTGAGATCTATGACGAGGTGACCGACAGCGCGGGCATGCTGCCGCGGGCCAAGCGAGCCATCGAGCTTAAACGCGGACTGATCTTCAAAACTCGCAAGCCGGGTGGCAAGACCGGCCGAGGTGACGGGTGATGGTGAATCTGAAGGTAGCGGACGCATACGTGGCCCATGTCCGCAGGCAGGTGCGGGAACCGGGACGGCGCGCGGCCCTGCGCCGAAGTCTGGGGCGGCCCGTGGAGGACGTCGTCACTCGCCTCGCACACGCCGTGGTCGCTCCGTGGCTGCCCGCCGACCGGACCTGGCATGCGGTGGAGAGGGCCTATTACTCGGTCGCCGCGCTGATCGCCGCGCAGCCACGTGACCGACAGAGTGCGAACACGACGGCGGAGCCGGACGAGGAGGAGAGCGTCAGCGAACCGTCGTCCGACGAGAGGGCCGGCGACGACAGCGCTAAGGCGGCGACAAAGGCGATCCAGCGGCCAACGGTGAGCCTCGGCGGCACACTCGGCCAGGCCGTACGCGACAAGAAACTCAACGCCGACTCGATAGAGGCCCGGCTCCACCTGCTGTGCCGGCAGGACGTCGCCGGGCTGCACCGGATGCTGCCCGGTCTGTTCCACCAGATGGCCGCCAAGGAGGTCACCCCCGACTGGGGGCGGCTCCTGGTCGATCTGGCCCGGTGGGAGCGTGATCGCGACCACGTGACCAAGCGGTGGCTACAGGACTACTACCGGGCGATCCACAGAGACGACGAGCACGAGCAGACCGACGACAACGACTCAGAGAGCGAGGACCGGTGACCACCCCGCGATTCTTGGACGTGCATGCCCTGCAGACCGTGCCGTTCGCGAACCTCAACCGCGACGATCTGGGCTCGCCGAAGAGCCTGGTGTACGGCGGGGCCACCCGGACCCGGGTGTCGAGCCAGTGCTGGAAGCGCGCCATTCGGCTGGAAGTCGAGCGGGCCATCGGGGACCCGGCGGTCAGGACGCGCCGGGTACCGGCCGAGATCGCGGCGCGGCTGCGGGCCCGCGGCTGGTCCGAGGAAGCGGCGCAGGCCGCGGGGAATCAGGTCGTGCTGTCGGCCAACAAGAAGGAAGGGCTGAAGCTGGAGGACAACGGCGGCACATCGGTGCTGCTGTACCTGCCCAAGGCGGCGCTCGACGCCCTGGCCGATCTGGCCGAGGAGCATCGGGAGGCGATCGAGACGACCATCGGGCAGAAGAAGCCGAAGCCGGTGCTGCCGGTGGACAGGGTCGGTGAGCTGCTGTCGGAACGCAACGGCGTCATCAACCTGTTCGGGCGGATGCTGGCCGAGCTGCCCGGGGCGGGGGTGGACGGTGCGGTACAGGTCGCGCACGCGTTCACCACGCACGAGGTGGCGCCGGAGATCGACTTCTTCACCGCGGTGGATGACTGCCTGCCCGAGGACGCTGTCGGCAGCGGCCACATGAACAGCGCGGAGTTCAGCGCCGGCGTGTTCTATCGGTACGCCAGCGTGGACCTTGCGGGGCTGCTGGCCAACCTGGGCGGGGACGCTTGCATGGCCAAGGAGCTGTCCTCCGAGTTCTTGCGTGCGTTCATCTCCTCGCTGCCGACCGGCAAGCAGACGGCCACGGCCGCCAACACACTGCCCGATCTGGTGCACGTGGTGGTGCGTACGGACCGGCCGATCTCGTACGCGGCCGCGTTCGAAGCGCCGGTCCGCCCGGAGAACGGCATCGCCGAGCCGTCCCGGGCCCAGCTCGCCCGGCATGCCGCGCGGCTGGAGCGGCTGTGGGGCACGAAGGGCGTCGTGTATCGCGGCTACGCGTGCATCGACGAGAAGCCGCTGAGCGGGCTGGGGGACCCGGTGGAGTCCTTCGACGAGCTGGTCGAGGGGGCCGTGACGGCCGCGTACGGAGGTTCCGCGCAGTGAGCGGCCTGGTGCTGCGGCTGGCCGGGCCGCTGCAGTCCTGGGGCGAACACAGCGTGTTCGCCCAGCGCGACAGCCTGCGCTTCCCGACCCGATCGGGGCTCATCGGCCTGCTGGCCTGCGCCGAAGGGCTGCCGCGTGGCGCGCCTCTGGCCCGTTACGATGCGCTGCGGTTCACCGTGCGGATCGACCGTCCCGGCGTGCGGATGGTGGACTTCCACACCATCGGAGGCGGCATGCCGAAGGGCGTACCCCGGCCCGACGGCAACCAGCGCCCGGGTGGGCCCAACGCTATGGTGACTCGGCGCCAGTATCTGGCGGACGCCGTGTTCACCGTGGCCGTGGAGGGCCCGACGGATCGGCTGGCCGAGATCGCCGAGGCGCTGCGCAACCCCCGCTGGCACCCGTACCTGGGGCGACGCTCCTGCCCGCCGGACCAACCGCTGCTGCTGCGGGCGGACGTGGCCGATCCCGTGGGCGAGCTGCACACCCGGGTGCCGGTTGCGCGGCGACTGCGTGAGCAGGAACCGCCTGAGGCGGAGTTCGTGGTCGAGGATCACCCGGACGCCGCCGGCGCGGTCACCGAAGTTGCCGACGTCCCGCTGAGCTTCAACCGGTACGACCGGCGGTATCGCACGCGGACGGTGAGCATCGTCAGCCGATCGCTGCCGAAGGAGCTGTTCGTGACCGGCGAGCGGTTCTGGGAGCGGCTCGTTGCCTACATGGAGGAGGAGCGGTGACGGCCTGGCTGATGCGCATCCTGCCCGACCTGCGCCGCCGGGACGTCAACGACGACCTGGCCGACCTCGACCGGCTGCACAAGCGGTTGATGTCGCTCGTCCCCGACGGCCTGGGGGAGAACGCCAGGGCCAAGGCCGGGGTGCTGTTCCGCCTCGAGGAGACCCGGCAAGGCATGCAGCTGCTGGTGCAAAGCACGGTGAAGCCCGACATCGGGCGGCTGCCGGACGGTTATGGGGAGATCGCGGTACGCGAACTGGGAGCGCTGCTGGATCGGCTGCGGCCCGGTGCGCGGGTGCATTACCGCATCGCCGCCAATCCCTCCAAGCGGCTCGGCAAGAGCGCGGGCAAGGACGCCGGCAAGGTGAAGCCGCTGCGGGGCGCCGCGGCCGAGGAGTGGTGGGTGACCAAGGCGGCATCGCACGGCCTGGCCGTCGCTACGGTGACCTCGCAGCCACGCCCGGACATCCGCGCCAAGGGCACCGCCGTGCGACACGCCGTGGTCCGGTTCGACGGAATCGGCGTGGTCACCGACCCCGACGCGCTGCGCGCAGCCGTACTGACCGGGATCGGCCGTGGCAAGTCCTACGGCTGCGGGCTGCTGAGCCTGGCCTGGGCGCGATGACCGGAACCGCGCGGCGTAGACTCGCCGCCCCCACCCTGGCCATGCTGCCCAGGATCGCCGATTCGCTGTCGTTCCTGTACGCCGAGGCCGTGCGCATCGTGCAGGACGACACGGGAGTCTGCGCCCAGGTCGAGTCGCCCAAGGGGGTGGACCGGGTGAACCTGCCGACCGCCGCACTGGCCTGCATCCTGCTCGGCCCCGGCACCTCGATCACCCAGCCCGCGATGGCCACGATCGCCCGGCACGGCACCTCGCTGGTATGCGTCGGCGCCGGTGGGGTGCGCAGCTACGCGGGGATCATGCCGGCGTCGCTCACCACGCACTGGCTGGAAAAGCAGGTGCGCGCCTGGGCCGACGACCAAACCCGCCTCCAGGTGGCGATCCGGATGTACGAGATGCGGTTCGGCGTCGGCACCGCACCCGCGGGCGCCACCCTCGCCAAGCTTCGCGGCCTGGAGGGCCAACGAATCAAGGCCCTCTACCGGATGCTGGCGACCAAGCACGGCATCAAACGTTTCAAACGCAACTACGACCCGGACTCGTGGGACAGCCAGGACTCGATCAACAAGGCCATGTCGGGTGCCAACTCCTGCATGTACGGCGTCGTTCACGCTGCCGTGCTGGCGCTGGGCTGCTCCCCTGCACTGGGCTTCATCCACAACGGCACACAGATGTCCTTCGTCTACGACGTCGCCGACCTGTACAAGGCCCGGGTCACCATCCCACTCGCGTTCTCGTTGCACGCATCCGCCGATCCGGAGCGTGAGGCTCGGCGGCGGCTCCGGGAGGAGTTCCGCGCGCTGAAGTTACTGCCGCAGATCGTGGCCGACATCCAGACGCTGCTCGACCCCGAGAGTACTCCCGCAACGGCGGGCGACCGCAGCGTCGATGTGGTCCACCTCTGGGATCCGCATCTCGGCCCGCTTCCCGCCGGTGTGAACTATGGCGTTGATTCCTTTGACGCATACGACTCGTTCGACCTGCAGGTGGAGTGAGCGATGGCATCGATGGTCGTGATCTCCACTACGGCGGTCCCAGATCACGTAAACGGAGCGTTATCACGCTGGCTAATCGAGCCGTGTCCCGGGCTTTTCGTGGGCACGGTATCCGCCCGTGTGCGCGACGAACTCTGGTCGGCGGTCAGTGCGAGCGTGGGCGACGGCATGGCCGTCCTCATCCACCCGGCCGACAACGAGCAGGGTTTCGCGCTACGCACGTCGGGTCAACGTCGTCGACACGTAGTCGACTTCGACGGCCTCCAGTTGATCAAGTTCGCCGCCGAGACAACTGACACCTCATCTGATCAAGAAAAACCTCAAGTGAAAATGTGAAACCGCAGTTCAGGAAGTGTCCTCCCCACGCACGTGGGGGTGAGCCGACGGTGACGTCGAGGAAACGGCCAGCGTTTTCGTCCTCCCCACGCACGTGGGGGTGAGCCGCCGGCCCATTCGATCTGTCCATCCCGGTCGATGTCCTCCCCACGCACGTGGGGGTGAGCCGCACTATGTTCCAGCATCACGGCTCTGACTGACGTCCTCCCCACGCACGTGGGGGTGAGCCGCCCAAGAAGGCCCAGCAGTACTCCCCTGAGGAGTCCTCCCCACGCACGTGGGGGTGAGCCGGCCCGCGCGGCGCGGGCCGCGAGCAAGGGAGGGTCCTCCCCACGCACGTGGGGGTGAGCCGTAGATGCGGACACGGTGGTCGGTGCCGCGGCAGTCCTCCCCACGCACGTGGGGGTGAGCCGGCCGTGGGCCTGGCCGCCTCGTCGAGGCCTGCGTCCTCCCCACGCACGTGGGGGTGAGCCTGCACTCTGGACCGCGCCGATCACTTGATTCGTGTCCTCCCCACGCACGTGGGGGTGAGCCGGTAGCCAATCGCATCGGCGGAGAGACTACGTAGTCCTCCCCACGCACGTGGGGGTGAGCCGGGTGACGCACCCACCCCCGAGAGCGTCACCCCGTCCTCCCCACGCACGTGGGGGTGAGCCGCGCGTCATCGAGCTCGTGATCAAGGGTGACGCGTCCTCCCCACGCACGTGGGGGTGAGCCGCCGTCCTCTTGTCGGCACCGGTGACCTGGCCGGTCCTCCCCACGCACGTGGGGGTGAGCCGGTGGCGGCACCCTTAGGCGGGTAGAGGTTGATGTCCTCCCCACGCACGTGGGGGTGAGCCGTATGAGGGCGACCACAGATGGTTCCGGTGTGTGTCCTCCCCACGCACGTGGGGGTGAGCCGCCGCGCACAACGCCGGCGCTCAACGTCCGGTAGTCCTCCCCACGCACGTGGGGGTGAGCCTCGACCACATCCGCTACCTACAGCAGGTCGGCCGTCCTCCCCACGCACGTGGGGGTGAGCCGGTGTTGTGCAGCACCTGGATCAGCGGCACACCGTCCTCCCCACGCACGTGGGGGTGAGCCGGACCCGCTGGTCGCGACGCTGGCGGCGACGGAGTCCTCCCCACGCACGTGGGGGTGAGCCGCGTCCGGTGCCCTTGCAGTTGCCGCACTTGACGTCCTCCCCACGCACGTGGGGGTGAGCCGCGGACGGCGTCCATCGTGCGATCCTTTCTGTAGTCCTCCCCACGCACGTGGGGGTGAGCCGAGGACCTACCACTGCCCGAACCCCGACTGCCGGTCCTCCCCACGCACGTGGGGGTGAGCCTTCAACGGGCAGCGCGTCAACACGCGCGTCATCGTCCTCCCCACGCACGTGGGGGTGAGCCGCGTACGGAGCCGGGCTGCTCCTGATCCGGGAGGTCCTCCCCACGCACGTGGGGGTGAGCCGATGGAGCGGCGCAACACCGGCCCGGCACGGCTGTCCTCCCCACGCACGTGGGGGTGAGCCGGCCGGCCTGCGCCCCACCGACGTCGTCGCCCAGTCCTCCCCACGCACGTGGGGGTGAGCCGGCCCGGGACATCGGCCCCGGGCCTTCGTGCTGGTCCTCCCCACGCACGTGGGGGTGAGCCGGTGGCTCATCGGAGAGACCTTTCTTGGTCAGGGTCCTCCCCACGCACGTGGGGGTGAGCCGCCGCCCTCACCCGCCCAAACCCGAGAGAGAGGGTCCTCCCCACGCACGTGGGGGTGAGCCGACCAGGTGGGTGGCGTCGCCCACTCGGCTGATGTCCTCCCCACGCACGTGGGGGTGAGCCGCCTTCGCATGAGCTGAGCCAGCTCATCGTGACGTCCTCCCCACGCACGTGGGGGTGAGCCGTCGGTCAGACCGAGCAGCTCGCGGACGCGGGGGTCCTCCCCACGCACGTGGGGGTGAGCCGCACATCGACGCCGTCGCGCAGGCCGCCCGGGAGTCCTCCCCACGCACGTGGGGGTGAGCCGACGCGCCCGAGCGCGGCCTGGAGGCCGCTACGGTCCTCCCCACGCACGTGGGGGTGAGCCGTCGATTCCGCAGACCAGCGGTTTGCTGGGGCTCCCAATACACGTGGGGGTGAGCCGGTGACGGTCACGGTCCCGTCCACTGCACTGATGTCCTCCCCAGGTGCGTGGGGGGCAATCAGCGGGTGTCCACTGCTCCGGCCGGGGCATCCTCCCCCATGCGTGTTGGGGTGAGTCGCGGCGGCGTATGTGCTGGCAGGCCGTCCTGCCTCCCCACGTAAGTGGGTGGGCTGCGTTCTCAGTAGCCCTCGATAACGTGATTTCGTCATCAAGAACGTGGGCGGGCCGTCGTAGGGACGGACGGGACTAGGGTGCCGTCGTCGCCCTCCCGCACGTGCGGGGTGAGCCATACGACGTTGTCGAGGTTCGGATTCGAGGCCTCGTTTTTCTCATTCCATGCGTGAGTTTTCGCCGGCGCCCGGCCCGGCTGACGTCGTCTTGCTCCGCGAGCTGCGCCGGCCGTGCCTGGGGATCGGGCCGCCGCCCGGCGCCCCGCGACGGCGCCGGGCGGCGGTGGGCGTCAGGGGCGCTTGGCCCGGTCGATGACCTCCTCGGCGGTGAGGGGGGACGGGGGGTGGTAGGTGAGGCACAGCGGGGTGCGGATCTTGACCATGGGGCGGCCCTCGGTCGCGACGTAGAACTCGCCGCCCTTGAGGCGGGCGATGTCGGAGACGGTGCCGCCTTTGGCGCGGGCCATCTCCTGGGCGGCGGTGATCTGCACCGGGGCGTTCAGCCGGCCGTAGAACTGGGTCGTGGCGTTGCCGGGGATCTGGTTGTGCAGGCCCTTCGGGGCCTGGGTGGCGAACACCAGGCCGAGGCCGTACTTGCGGGCCTGGGAGGCGAGGGCGAGGGTGCTCCGCGTGCAGGGGGTCATCGCGCCGGAGGGGGCGAACGTCTGGGCCTCGTCCATCACCAGCAGGCCGCCGAGCGGGCGGTCGCTGGGGTGCTTCTTCACCCAGGCGAACAGCGACATCTGGAGCTGGTTGACGAAGCTCTGCCGCTGCTCGTCCTGGGCCAGCCCGATGAAGTTGATCACCGAGACCCTGGCCCGCTTGCCGGGCGGCGGGGTGAGCAGGACGCCCGGGTCCATGGGGGTGCCCTCGCCGTCGAACAGCGGGTCGTTCACCCTGGCGGCCTTGAGGGTCTGCGCGATGTCCGACGCGATCTTCTCCGCGCCGTCGAGGGTGCTGACCCCGTCCGGCAGGGAGTCGAGCAGGTCGATGAGCCCCTGCAGGCCGGCGCCGCCTCGGCGGGCGTAGAACGTGATCGCCTCGCGCAGTACGGCCTGGCCGTGCAGGGCCTTGGGAGAGGCCCCGGTGAGTTTCGCCCGGGGGACGAGCGACTCGACGGCGACGTCCACCGCCTCCCGGAACTCGTCCGGGTCGTCGCGGACGCTCGAGAAGTCGGGCAGCGGCTGGAACGTGAGCGGCCGCCCGGCGGTACGCCCCGGGGTCCAGACCGTCACGTCGACGTCGGCGAGGTACTCGGCCGCCTTCGCCTCATCGCCCGGCCCCCACGCCTCCGGCGGGGCCGGCCACGGGTCGCCGAGCCGTGCCAGGTCGTTGTTGGGGTCGAGCACGATCGCGGACACGCCGCGCAGCGCGCACTCCTCCACGAGGCGGCGGATGAGCACGGTCTTGCCCGAGCCCGAGCCGGCGAAGATCACCACGTGCTTGCGCAGCGCCTCCAGCGGCACGGTGACCTCGGCATCGGTGGCCATGACCCGGCCCACGGTCACCGGCGCCGCGGCCGGGTGCGTCGGCCCACCGGTTGCCCCGCCCGTGGCGCTCTCGTCGCGGTCCGGCAGGGGGACGTCGTCCTTGGACCGGGCGGGGACGTGGTCGTCGCGGGGTTCCGTACCGCCGGCGGGGGCGGTGCCCATGCCGCTCGGCCGCCAGTCGTCTCCCGGGACGAAACCGCCCGCGCCCCGGGCCAGGGGTGAGATTCCACCACCGTTCGACGGGCCGGGCTTGGCGTCGGCGAGCAGATCGCCGACCTTGGCGAGCGCGCTCTGGCCGTTGGGGCCGAGGCCACCGGGCGGCTTGCCGGGCGAGGGCGGCGGCAGCTGGTTGCCGGGGACGGGCGAGTCTGGATCGCTCCAGGAGGCGAGCGCCTCGCGGAGGAAGCTCACCTGCTCGGCGGGCCTGCGGGCGGCGAGCCACTGGCCCAGGTGCGGCGGGTTCTCGTTGATCAGCGTGCGGAGCGCGGTGAGGATCCGCAGGTCGTCCTCGGTGAAGCGGAGCACGCGGCCGCCGGCGTCGAGGAACCTGGCGACGGCCTCCTGCGTCTTCGGCCCGGTCGGCCAGTCGGCGTTGCGGAGGATGAAGAGGCGGCGCTTCGGCACGTCCGCGGCGAGGCCGGCCTCGACCACCGCCTTGCGCAGGCGGGTGATGACCGCCCGGGCGTTCGTCGCGGAGATCGCGCGGAACGCCCAGTGGAACTGGTCCTCGGTGGACTCGTCGAGGGCACGGCGCAGCCGGGCGTGCAGGGCGGGGTTCGCGCTCGGCTCGGAGTCCTGGCTGAAGCTCGCGCCCGCCTCGCCGAGGCCCGTCACCCACGCCTCCAGACCGGCCGCGAGCAGCGACGGCATGACCTGGTCCTCGGTCGCGGGCTTGGTGGCCATGCTCACGTCCGCCGACGCGCGCAGCGACTCGAACCGGTCGTCGAGGGCGCGCAGCCTCTGCTCCTCCGGGTCGGGCTGGATCGGCCCCGGCTCGGGAATCCGCTCCTCGAGGCTCTCCATCTCCCGGATCTCGCCGTTGAGCAGGCACGAGCGGATGTGCTCGTCGATCCGGATGAGCAGGTCGCGCGGGGTCCGGTTCACGGCCTCGGCGAACACGCTCGGCTTCACCGGCCAGGTCGGGTACGGCGGGGTGTAGTCGAGTGCCTCGTACCGGGCGGCGAACCGCTTCTCCACCAGCAGCCGGGCGGTCTCGGGGTCGGTCAGCACGCCGAGCTGGGTGGCGAGCTGGAACCGGTCCTGCACGGTGTCGGTGGCGTGCGTGGCGATCAGCTCCCAGGTGTCGGGCAGGCAGGAGACGATCGTCAACGTACGGCGGGTGTGCTCGCGCAGCGACATCAGGCCGTGGGCGACGTGTTCGATGAGCAGCACCCCTCGCCAGTCCTGATCCGCGTGCATGGACCTGATGCCGCACTGGGCGACGAGCATGTCGATCTGGTCGACCGCGATCACCGACGGCCCGGTGAGGGCGAGCAGCCGGGAGATGTCCCGGACGATCTCCTGCGGTGACTTGTTCACCTGCCGGATGCCCCAGCTCGCCCACTCGCCCGGGGTCTCCTCGATGCCGCTGGTGAGGTACGCCTCGCCGATGTCCTGGGCGGTGAAGTCCGCGGAGGCGCGGAGGACGAGGGCGCGCAGGGTGTCGCGGCACTGCCGCATCACCAGGTTGTCGATGCGGGCGACGGACTGGACGAACCTGTCCAGCGTCTCCCGGGTGATCGGCGTCTTGCCGCAGATCGCCGCCCAGTCGTCGGACGGCAGCTCGGCGAGGACCGAGAGCCGGGTGAGGAAGGTCTCCAGCTGCGATTTGCCGTCGTCGCCGATCCGGCAGAGCCCGTCGAGCATCGCCACGACGACGCTCTCCCAGAAGCTCCGCGCGTCGAGCAGGCCGACGAGGAAGAAGTACCCGTCCCGCAGCTGCACCTGCTCGCGCGCCCAGCCGAGTAAGTGCGTCTTTCCGGTGCCGCGTCGCCCCTTCACCACGACGCCGATGGGGCTCGCGTCGCTGCTGTCCCGTGCCTCTTCGATGCCGCGGAGCACGAGGTCGGCGGTCCGCTGGTGCAGCGTGTCGACGTGGTACGGCGAGCGTCGCCACACGTGGTCGGGCGCCTGCGTGTAGTCGAGCCGCAGGCCGGCGAGGATCGATCTCGGGTCTGCCATCACATCACCTCGATGGAGATCAGATGGCTGTCCTGGCCGCCGATGCGCACGGCCGCGGCGCGCTCCTCCGGGGTGAGCGCCTTCTGGTTGGACTGCGGGTCCACGAACACGTCCGGCTGCAGGTTCATCCTGATCAGCGCGGCGTCGACGTCCTCGCGCGGCAGGTCGGCGAGGAGCTTGCGGAGCCGGACGAGCGGCACGTGGCGGCCCGGGCTCTCCGCGAGTTCGAAGTAGGCGGCGCGGATGCGCTTCTCCACCTCCTCAGGCGACGGCGGCATCGCGGCCGCGGGCTCCTGGGAGGCCGCCGGGGCGGTGGAGCTCGGGGCGGGCGCCGCGGTCGCGTCGTCCTCGGGGGCGGGCGTGTCGGCGACCGTGTCGGGCTGGAACACCTCGGCCAGGCTCTGACCGGTGCGGTTCAGGTAGCGCCGCAGGCCGCGCAGCAGGGCGAGGCAGGTGGCGGCGGCCGCACCCGTCCCCAGCCGGAGGTCGTCCCGCTCGATCTCGGCCATCGCGCGCGCCCAGCCGCGGTCCGTGAGCGTGTGCGCAAGGGCGCGCCCCTGCTTCCGGCTGTCCACCAGCCCCAGCTTGTTGAGCCGCCTCCGCGGCCTGCCGGTGAGCGTGTAGCCGTACCGCTCAGCGAGATCGACGTTGGAGACCTCGTCGGCCTCCGCCATCAGGATGAAGAGCGCCCGGAGCTCTTCTGCGGACAGTTCCGTCTCGGACATGTCATCCTTCCAACGTTCCACGATGGCGAGCACGCCGGCGCTTCTCGATGAAGCGCCCGATCTGGTGGACCACCGCCTGGACGTCGTCGAGCACCTGGTCGTCGGTGAAGCGCAGGACCGCGTAGCCGTCCAGCTGGAGCTGGACGTCGCGGCGTCGGTCGGCGCGGAACTTGAGCGGGCGGCGGTGGTCGTCGCCGTCGACCTCGACCACGCAGCGCTCGGCGCGCCAGATGAGGTCGACGCGGATCGGCGGGGTGAGGGGATCGGACTGGTAGGTCTGGTTCCAGGCCCGGCCGGTCGCCCAGGGGCACTTGGCGAGCGCGGTCTCGAGCAGCTGTTCCGCCCGGCTGGCCGGGTGCGGTTTCCCGGCCACGGCCGGGAAGGTGACGGTGGGTTCGTCGTCGACGGGCGGCCAGGGGGCGGCCCCGCCGGTGTCGTGCGCTCCGCCGTACGGGAGGAGCACGGGTACCGTCTCGAGCCGGTCGACGGCGGTCAGCGGGGCGCCGGTGAGCCAGACGCCGAAGCCGCCCGCGTGCGCGAGCCATTCGGCGCCGGCGACGAGTAACTCCTCCTCGGACGGGGTGAGCCCGTCGGGGACCTCGAGGAGGATCGCGGTGTGCGTGCGGCCGTAGCTCGCCGCGAGCACCCGGGCGAGCCCGGCGGCGCGCACCTCGCGGGGGAACCTGCGTAACGATCGGCTCGTGGCCGCGTCCCCGTCGTCGCAGAGCGCGGTCTCGGCCAGCTCGGCGAGGAAGGGGCCGAAGTGCGGGCTGCGCGCGGCGAGGCGTAACGCGAGCATCCGTACGGCTCGCGCGGCCGGTCCGCCGCGGCGTGCCGGGCGGGTCAGGCCCGCGGCGTCGGGCAGCCAGGCCGGGAACAGGTCGACGGCCGCCCGTTCCAGCGTGTCGAGGGCCACGCCGACCATCTCGGGCAGCGAGCGCGGATGGCCGAGGGAGTACGCGATGATCGCGGGCGCGTCCTCGGGCAGCACCTCCAGGTCGGCGGCGAGGGCGGCCCGATCGGCTCCGTCGAGGCACACGACACGGCCCGTCGGCAGCTGCGCCCACCACCGTGTCATGATCCCTCGCCTTCCTCCCGTGCCTTTGGAGGTTATCGGGACGTCATTGGTCAGGAGTGGCAATTGGAAAGAGTTCCGATAACGGTTCGAAAAGGGGCTGATCAGTCAGAAAACTGTCAAGATCGCGGTAATCCCGATGTCGTCCGCGATCTTCTTGGGTCGGGCGGGTCCGCGACGTGCGCGCCCGGTTCCGCCGTGCTTCGGGGCGGCCGGGCCGGGGGTTTTCGGTCGGCCGTTCCGGGGCCGGGTTCGCCAAGGTGGCATCGTTCCAATCGGACGCCCCGCCGCGCCGCCGGGGGCCGCGCCGCGGGCCGGGCGCCGGAAATTCGGAACGCGCCCTGTTTACGTTCGCCGTTCCCTGATTTTTAATGTCAGTGATTAAGATTCGTGTGCGGCCCGGATAATCAGAATAATCATCATAAGCAATTCGGCTGCTTTCCCCGGACTTCGACCCGGGTTCGCCGCCCGGGGCGAATCCGCAGCTCACGGCGGTGGGTTTCGGACCCGCCGATCAGGGCTTGACGACCATTGACCGGATACGTAATCTTCCCCGGGAAATCTGCAAGGCCATTGGTTGTTGCCGGCGACCGCCGATGGGTCTCCCCGTCTCCGTCCACAGGAGTGACACAAAAATGAGGGTGGGCCGATACATCGCCATCACGGTTGGGGCCTCCGCGCTGCTCGTCTCCGGGGTGGCGCCGGCGGCGGCGGGTACGCTGCCGACGTCCGGGACGGCCGCCGGCGCGGCGTCGCAGGCCGGGCACGATCAGAAGCAGGTACCGCTCCGCAAGGTGGCGCCGAAGGGCTTCGCGATCGGCGTGGCCGTCGCGGGTGGTGGCCACCATCTGGACCAGGAGTACCCGGACCCCTTCAAGTACGACGAGGAGTACCGGGGGGTGCTCGCCAAGCACTTCAACTCGGTCACTCCCGAGAACCACTTGAAGTGGGACTTCGTGCACCCGGAGCGGAACAAGTACCGGTTCGGGCCCGCGGACGCCATCGTGCGGTTCGCCCAGCAGAACGGGCAGAAGGTCCGCGGCCACACGCTGCTCTGGCACAGCCAGAACCCCGACTGGCTCACCAAGGGCAAGTTCAGCCGTAAGGAGCTCCGCAACATCCTCAAGGAGCACATCACCAAGGTCGTCGGCCGCTACCGCGGCAAGATCGACCAGTGGGACGTGGCCAACGAGATCTTCGACGACAACGGCAAGCTGCGGACGAAGGAGAACATCTGGCTGAAGACCTTCGGTCCGAGCATCATCGCCGACGCGTTCCGCTGGGCGCACCAGGCCGACCCGAAGGCGAAGCTGTTCTTCAACGACTACGGCGCCGAGGGCATCAACAAGCGCAGCGACGCCTACCTCAAGCTCATGAAGAAGCTGCGCAAGCAGGGCGTCCCGGTCCACGGCTTCGGCGTCCAGGGCCACCTGAGCCTGAACTACCCGTTCCCGAGCGACATGGCCAAGAACCTCAAGCGGTTCTCGGACGCCGGGTTCGAGGTCGCGGTCACCGAGGTCGACGTCCGCATTCCGCTCAACGGCGGTGACGCGAGCGAGGGCCACCTGAAGAAGCAGGCCGACTACTACCGCCGCGCCCTGGAGGCGTGCCTGAGCGTCAAGCGCTGCAACTCCTTCACGCTCTGGGGGACCACGGACAAGTACTCGTGGGTGCCCGTGTTCTTCCCGGACGAGGGCGAGGCGACGATCTTCAACGACGACTTCAGCCCGAAGCCCGCGTACTTCGCCCTGCAGGAGACCCTGGCGAAGGCCCGCCGTCGCTGACCGGCGCGGCGAGCCCGCCCGCCCCGTGAGCACGCGGCCCGGCCCCCGGAACATGGGTGGCCGGGCCGTCGTGTGCGGTACGGCACCGCCGGCCGTGCCGTACCCGGCCGGGATGCCCGTCCGGGGCACGGTGACACGCGGGGGCGTGGCAAGGTGAGGGGGAGGACCGAGGGGAGGACGTCGTGCGGTTGTTCGTCGCCCTGCTGCCGCCCGATGACGTGCTCGCGGAGATCGAGGAGGCCGTCCGTGGCCCGCGGGCGAAGTGGCCGGAGCTGCGTTGGGTGCCCGAGGAGCTGTGGCACGTGACGCTCGCGTTCCTCGGCAACGTGGACGAGGAGCTCCTCCCCGGCCTGCAGGACCGGCTGGAGCGGGCCGCGGCCCGCCACCCGGTGCAGCAGGTGGCGTTCGCGGGCGCGGGCGCGTTCCCGTCGGCGGGGCGGGCGAGCGTGTTCTGGGTGGGCATGCGCGGCGCCGCCGAGGAGGAGCGGGAGCGGCCGGTGCTCGGCCGGCTCGCCCGGTCGATCGCCGCCGGGGCGGAGCGGGCCGGGGCGGCGCCGGACCGCAAGCGGTTCCACCCGCACCTCACGCTCGCCCGGTGCCGGGAACGCACCGACCTGAGCCGCCTGGTCGCGGCGATGGAGTCGTTCGCCGGGCGGCGGTGGGAGGCGACCACCGTGTACCTGATGCGCAGCCACCTGGGCCGGTCGGTGTGGTACGAGCCGATCGCCTCGTGGCCGCTCCGGGGCGACCTGGCGGACCGACCCGCCGCCGGGGCCGACTAGGCTCCATCGCGTGGACCGTCCCCGTCGCTGGCTGCTTCCCACGGTGCTCGCGCTGCTCGTGCTCATCGTGGTGATCGGCGCGCTCGTCTCCTGAGCGCGCGCCGCCGCTCCGGCACGAGAAGGGCGTGACCGTTGTTCCGGCGTGCGCTCGTGCGCCATTCCCGGGCGATGCCGTCGGCTGCTTACGGCGCGACGCCGTATTGAACGCCGTATTGGACATCCGCTGTCGAAGTGGAGCCCGGCCTACCGATTCGCTGAAGCGGTCCGGCGGCTCCGGGCCGAGCCGCCGGCGGCGATAGGGGAGGGCGAGGACAGAGCCTCCACAGTCACCGTCGGCGAGGACCGGCGGCGACGTGCTCCTCGTCAGCGACTGCCTCAAACAAATGCGGGAGTGCGCGGGCGGCCGGCTTGCCGAGCAGGGGGACGAGCCGTACCCGCAGGCGCTGCGGGAGGCCGTCGGCCGCCACGACCGGCTCCGGGGCGGCGACGCGGGCGCCGCCGTACCGGAGCCGGAGGCGGCGGACACCGGCCCGGCGACGGGGTACGGCACGGCCGACGCGGGCCGGCCGCGCCGCACCTCCGGACTCCGCCGGTGTGGCCTACCAGGCGTACGCCTCGGGGGCGGGGCCGCCGGGGCCGGGGAAGATCTCGTCGAGGGTGGCGAGCGCCTTCTCGTCGAGCTCGATCTCGAGCGCCCGGATCGCGCCGTCGAGCTGGTCGATCGTGCGCGGGCCGATGATCGGGGCGGTGACCGCCTGCCAGCGCAGCAGCCAGGCGAGGGCGACGTTCGCCGGGTGCTCGCCGAGCTCGTCGCAGAACGCCTCGTAGCGTTCGATCTTCGGGCGGTGCTTGGTCAGCTCCTCGGTGATCCGTGGCGTGGCGGACCGGCCCTTCTCGATCTTGCGGAGCACGCCGCCGAGCAGGCCGCCGGCGAGCGGCTCCACGGGATCACGCCGATGCCGTAGTCGGCGCAGGCGGGCAGCACCTCCAGCTCGACGGTGCGGGTGAGCAGGTTGTAGTGCGACTGCTCGGACACCAGGCCGGTGAAGTTGCGCCGCCGCGCGGTCTCCTGGGCCTTGGCGATGTGCCACCCGGCGAAGTTCGACGATCCGACGTAGAGGATCTTGCCCTGGGTGCGCAGGACCTCCATCGCCTCCCAGATCTCATCGAACGGCGTGTTCCGGTCGATGTGGTGCATCTGGTAGAGGTCGATGTAGTCGGTCTGCAGCCGCTTGAGCGAGGCGTCGCAGGCGCGCCGGATGTTGAGCGCCGACAGCCGGTCGGTGTTCGGCCAGTCGCCCATCGGGCCGTACAGCTTGGTGGCGATCACCGTGCGCTCGCGGCGGCCGCCGCCCTTGGCGAACCAGCGGCCGATGATCTGCTCGGTGACCCCCTCACCCCGCTTGGCGCCGTACGTGTTGGCCGTGTCGAAGAAGTTGATCCCGAGCTCGTGGGCCCGGTCCATGATGGCGTGCGCGTCCTCCTCCGAGGTCTGCGGGCCGAAGTTCATCGTGCCGAGACAGAGCCGGCTCACCTTGAGGCCGCTGCGTCCGAGCTGTGCGTACTCCATGCCCCTCACCCTACGGAGAAGGGGCCTTCATCCTGCGGATGAGACGCGCACGCCCGGCGGTGGGCGATGGTGATCCATTGCACGAAACTGAGCGGCGGAATGTCGGTCAGGCAGGGCATTATGGCGGAATGGGGTGCAGAACGGGGGCCATCCTGGTACGCCTGCTCGCCGTCCTCGGCGTGATCGCCGTCTGGACGGGGTTATCGGCACCCGGGGCGTACGGCGCGGGCGGTACGGCACGGGCCGCGGACGGGGCGGCCGGCGGCGCCGCGGCGCAGGCCGGCCCGCCGAACGGGTGGGCGAAGCAGCGGACGCGCGAGCGGAATGGCGAGGAGATCCTCTTCCACTTCACCGACCCGCGGATCACCGAGTCGAGCGGGCTCGCCGTCTCCCCGACGCACAAGGGCATCTACTACACCCACAACGACAGCTCCGACGAGCCGCGGTTCTTCGCGGTCGGCGCGGACGGGCGGACGCGCGCGACGTTCACGCTGGCGAACGCCACCGCCCGCGACTGGGAGGGCATGGCGGCCTCGGTGGACCGCGCGACCGGCAAGGGCGTGCTGTGGTTCGCCGACATCGGCGACAACCTCAACGGGGCCTGGCCGGACATCTCCGTCTACAAGGTGATCGAGCCGGAGCGCATGGCCGACGCCACGCTGCGCGCCGTCCGCTACCGGTTCCGGTACGAGGACGGGCCGCGCAACGCCGAGGGCATCATGGTGCACCCCGGCACCGGGCGGCTGTACGTGGTGAGCAAGGAGTTCTCCGGGTCGATCTACGCGGCCCCGACCAAACTGCGCACCGACCGCGTCAACATCCTGCGCCGGGTCGGCCCGGCGCCGATCATGGCGACCGACGCGGCGTACTCGCCGGACGGGTCGAGCTTCGTCATCCGCACATACTTCTCCGCGTCGATCTACCGCGCGCCGGGCGAGCTGATCGCCCGGATCCCGATGCCCGCGCTCGACCAGGCCGAGTCGATCGCCTACACCCCGGACGGCATGGCCCTGCTCACCGGGAGCGAGGGCAAAAACAGCCCGGTCTACCGGGTGCCGCTCCCCGAGGATGTGTTCAGCAAGGTGGCGGCCGAGGCCACGCCGGAGCCGACGGCCACGTCGCGCGGCGAGACCGCGGTGCAGCCGGAGGCGACCCGCCCGGCCGGGACGACGGGCACGGCCGCGGCCGCCGCGGACGAGGGGCGCGAGGAGGGCGTCCCGGTGCAGATGATCCTGCTGTGGCTCGCGGTCGCCGCGGGCGCGACCGGCGTCATCGCGCTCATCGCCCGCGCCGCCCGCTGACCGGGTCGCGCGGGGCCGGCGGACCGCCGCGCAGCGCGTTCTCCACGAGCTCGATCGCCTTGGCGAGACGGACGAGCCGCGGGCCCTCGCGGCGGTAGACGTCGTGCACCGCGTCGATCGCGTGCGGCGGCAGGTGGTCCTTCAAATCGACGGCGGCCCGGCGGTAGCCGGTGCGGGCGGCCTCGATCGCCGAGTGCACGTGGTAGCGGGCCATCCGCGCGAGCGCGAGCGGGTAGCGGCGCAGCACGCCGTACGCGCGGTAGTCGGGTGGCACGGCGTCGAGGAGCCAGTCCACCGCCGACAGCTCCCAGTCGGGGGCGCCGGGCGGCCGGACCTCGGGCGGCCATCCTGGAGGCACGTACACGGCCCTCCAGTGTATCGATGATCTGTTCGAATTGTGGTCGTTTGTCCCGTTCACCGATGGATCGGGCGTGTCCACCGACGGGATCGCCGGGCCGGTAGCGCAAGGCGCGCAAAGCTAGAACAATGACGCACTGTGAGTGACCAGAGCGAGCAGGCCGCCGGGCGTCCCGGCGCGCCGCGCGGCGACGCCGTACGGCGCCGGGCCGGCGCCCCCGCCCGGGGAAGCGAGAAGATCGCGGTCGTCGGGGCCGGGATCCTCGGGCTCGCGGTCGCGCGCGAGCTGGCGCGCACCCGGGGCGCCGAGGTGACGGTGCTCGACAAGGAGGACCGCGTCGCCGCCCACCAGACCGGGCGCAACAGCGGGGTGGTGCACGCCGGGATCTACTACACGCCCGGCTCGCTCAAGGCCCGCCTCTGCCGGGACGGCGTGGCGATGCTGCGCGAGTACTGCGCCGAGCACCGCATCCCGTACGAGGAGGTCGGCAAGCTGGTGATCGCCGCCACCTCGGCGGAGCGCGCCGGGCTGCGCCGCATCGCCGAGCGGGCCCGCGCCAACGGCGTGCCCGGCATCGCCGAGCTCGACGCGCTCGGCCTGCGCGAGGTCGAGCCGAACGCGGTCGGCGTCGGCGCGGTGCACTCCCCGCACACCGCGATCGTCGACTTCCCCGCCGTCGCCCGCCGCCTCGCCGCCGACGTGGCCGAACTCGGCGGCACGGTACGGCTCGGCCACCCGGTGCGCGGGCTGCGCGAGCGCGCGGGCGGCGTCGAGGTGCTCGCCGGTTCCTGGCGGCAGCGGTTCGACCGGGTGGTCTGCTGCGCCGGGCTCGGCACCGACGCGGTCGCCGCGCTCGCCGGACGGCCCGGGGACGTACGCATCTTGCCGTTCCGCGGCGAGTACTACCGGCTCGCCGGGGCCGCCAAGGACCTGGTGCGCGGCCTCATCTACCCGGTGCCCGACCCCCGCTTCCCGTTCCTCGGGGTGCACCTCACCCGCCGCATCGACGGCGAGGTGCTCGTCGGCCCGAACGCGGTGATGGCCCTCGCCTACGAGGGCTACACCTGGCGCACGGTACGGCTCCGCGACCTGCGCGCCATCCTCGGCTGGGAGGGCACCTGGCGGCTCGCCGCCCGCCACTGGCGCACCGGCCTGCGCGAGGTGTACGGCTCGCTCGCCAAGAAGGCGTTCCTCAACGCGGCCCGCCGGTACGTGCCCGCGATCGGCGAGGCCGACCTGGTCCGCGCCCCGGGCGGGGTGCGCGCCCAGGCGGTCGCCCGCGACGGCACGCTCGTGGACGACTTCGCGATCGACGTGTACGGCCGGATCGTGCTGGTGCGCAACGCGCCCTCGCCGGCGGCCACCTCGAGCCTGGCGATCGCGCGGCACATCGCCTCGGTGGTCGCTGAGAGAACCTGAATGTTTCCGGCCACCTTATGCCCCAACCGCCACTATGGGGGGCGTGACCGAATCGCCTGAAGCACGCCTGCTCGTCGTCGAGGACGAGCCCAACATCCTGGAGCTGCTCGCCGCGAGCCTGCGATTCGCCGGATTCGACGTGAAGACGGCCGCCGGCGGGCGGGACGCGGTCGCCGCCACGCAGCGTCACCGGCCGGATCTCATCGTCCTCGACGTGATGTTGCCCGACATGGACGGATTCGACGTGGTGCGCCGCCTGCGCTCCGGTGGCGCGTACACGCCGGTGGTCTTCCTCACCGCCCGGGACGCCACCGAGGACAAGATCAAAGGGCTCACCCTCGGCGGTGACGACTACGTGACCAAGCCGTTCAGCCTGGAGGAGGTGATCGCCCGCATCCGCGCGGTGCTGCGCCGTACCGCCGGGGACCCGATGACCCCGCCGCCCCGGCTCACCTTCCACGACATCGAGCTGGACGAGGAGACCCACGAGGTGTGGCGCGGCGGCGAGCCGGTCGCGCTCTCGCCCACCGAGTTCAAGCTGCTCCGCTACTTCATGGCGAACGCGGGCCGGGTGCTGTCGAAGGCCCAGATCCTCGATCACGTGTGGAACTACGACTTCCGCGGCGACGCGGGTATCGTCGAGTCGTACGTCTCGGTGCTGCGCCGCAAGATCGACAACCGCGAGCCGCGGCTCATCCACACCCTGCGCGGCGTCGGCTACGTGCTGCGCCGTCCCCCGCAGTCCTGATCGTCCCCTCTCCCCGTCCCCGTGAAGGTCCTCTCCCAGCGCACTCCGCTCCGGATCAAGCTGATCGCGGTGATGCTCGCGCTCGTCGCCGTGGCGCTCACCGTGTTCGGCGCGGCGAGCGTCTGGATGCTCAACGATCACCTGATCGCGCGCCACGACCGCACGCTCGTGGCGTTCTCCATGGAGCTGGAGCGCAACCTGTCCCGGTTGCCCGGGCCGCCGCCCCGGCAGCCGCGGATCCCGCCGGAGATGGTGGCCCGGGTACGGGACCCGAACGGGCAGATCACCACGACGCTGATCGGCGCCGCCGTGGAGAACGCGTCCTGGCCGGTCGCCTTCCCGGATCGGCCGCGGGTGATCGAGACGGCCGCCGCGGAGAACGGCGAGCTGCGCTGGCGGACCCGGACGGCGACGATCCAGGGCGTGGGCACGCTGGAGACCGCGATCGGCCTCACCTCGGTCGACCAGATCATCTTCCGGTTCGCGCTGATCGAGCTCACCGTGGGCGGCGTGGTGCTCGCCGCCCTCGCCGTCGTCGGCGTGGTGACGGTACGGCACAGCCTGCGCCCGCTGCGGCAGATCGAACAGACCGCCGAGGCGATCGCCGCGGGGCGGCTGGGCCTGCGGGTGCCGGACCACGACCCGCGCACCGAGGTCGGGCGGCTCGCCCGGTCGCTCAACACGATGCTCACCCAGATCGAGACCGCGCTGCGGGACCGCGCCGCCTCCGAGGCCGCGGCGCGCCGGTCCGAGGAGCGCATGCGCCGCTTCATCGCGGACGCCTCGCACGAGCTGCGCACCCCGCTCACCTCGATCCGCGGGTTCGCCGAGTACTTCCGGCAGAACCCGGAGGCCGACCCGGCCGAGCTGCTCGCCCGGGTGGAGGCCCAGGCCTCCCGGATGGGGCTGCTCGTCGACGACCTGCTGCTGCTCGCCCGGCTCGACCAGCAGCGGCCGCTGCGCACCGGGCCGGTGGACCTGCTCGCGATCGCCGCGGACGCGGTGCACGACGCCCAGGTGCTCGCCCCCGACCGGAGGATCTCGCTGTCCGTGGCGGGCGGCGCCGCGCTCATCGTCACCGGGGACGAGGCGCGGCTGCGGCAGGTGCTCGGCAACCTCGTCAACAACGCGCTCACCCACACCCCGGCGGGCACGCCGGTGACGATCCGGGTCGGCACCCGGTACCGCGACGGCCGTACCGGGCCGCCCGGCCCGGTCGGGGAGGTCGCGTTCATCGAGGTCAGCGACGCCGGCCCGGGGCTCACCCCGGAGGAGGCCGAGCGCGTCTTCGAGCGCTTCTACCGCTCCGACCCCTCCCGGGCCCGGCGCGGCCCCGACGGCCCCGCCTCCTCGGGCTCGGGCCTCGGCCTGTCGATCGTGGCCGCGCTCGTCCGGGCGCACGGCGGCATCGTCTCGGTGGAGACCGCCCCGGGCGAGGGGGCGACGTTCCGGGTGGTCCTGCCGCTCGCGCCGGAGGCGCTCAACGGCGGGCTCGACGATGCCGAGCCTGACGCTTCCGAGCCCGAGGACACCGAGCCGGAGCGCTCCGGGCCGTCCCCGGCGTAGCGCGCCCCTCGGCCGACCGGGATCCCGTGGACTTCCCGCGCGCGGCCGCCCCGGCCCGGGGTCAGGACGGGGTGGCCGAGGGGGTCGCGTCCAGGCCGGGGAAGGAGCCGTCGGGGAACTCGCCGGAGGAGGCGGAGGCGGGGAGGACCACCTTGTCGCCCTCCTGCAGCCCTTCGACGATCTCGACGTACTGGTCGCCGCGCACCCCGGTGCGCACCGTGCGCTCGGCGGTGCCGTCGCCGGTCGCCACCGTGACGACGGCGGTGCCGTCGGAGCGCAGCCGGGCGGCCTGCGCGGGCACGTAGACCGCGTCGACGCTCTCGCCGGTGGTCACGGTGATCGTGGCGTTCTGGCCGAGCAGGAGGTCCTTCGGCCGCCGGGTGAACGCGATGAGCACGCCGTACCGGACGAGGTCGCCCGAGGTGGTCGCGGTCGGGTCGATGTGCACCACCCTGCCGGCGTGGCGCTCGCCGGGCCGGGTGGCGAGGATGACCTCGGCCTTCTGGCCCACCTTGAGCTTCTCCACGTCCGACTGGGTGACCATCGCCTTCACCTGGAGCTCGTCGAGGTCGCCGAGGGTGATGAAGGCGGTGTTCGCGGAGACGGAGTCGCCGGCCGCGCCGGCGATCGAGAGGATCGTGCCCTTGCGCGGGGCCCGGATCACCACGCCGGCGAGGGCCTCCTTCGCCGCCTGCAGCTCGCTCTTCGCCTGGGTCACCGCGGCCTCGGCCTGCGCCTCGCTCTGGCCGCCGCCCCCGGTACGGCTCCCGCCCGCGCCGCCTGCGCCGCCGGACCCGGGGTTGCCGATCGCGCCGCGGCCCTGGCCCTGCCCCCGCGCCTGGCCGTTCGCGCCGCCCTGGCCCTGGCCGCCCTGGCCCTGGTCCGTGCCCTGGCCGCCGCCGGCCGTGCCGCAGGACGGGGTCGTGCTCGGGGTGGCCGAGGGCGTGCCGGGCACGGAGCCGCCGTCACCGCGGGCCTGCGTGCTCGCCGGGGGAGAGGTGACGAGGCCGCCGCCCGGGCTCGTCGGCGTGGGCTCCACCGCTGGCGGCCGCGTCGCGGTCGGGGCGGGGGCCGGGGTGGCCGTCACGGTCTGGGTCACCGTCGCGGTGACGGTGACCGTCGGCCGCACGGTCACGGTCTGGGTGACGGTGACCGTCGGGGTGGCGGTGACGGTCACGGTGACGGTGGGGGCGGGCTGCGCCGTCGGCGTCGCGGTCACGCTCTGCGTCGCGGTGACCGTGGCCGTCGGCTGGGGCGTCGCCGTCTTGCCGGAGGCCGGGTCGGGGGCCGTGCCGTACCCGGTGAGGGTGTAGGCGGCGGGCCGCACCACGAGGCCGCCGGTGGCCGCCTCGGCCCGCCCGTCCCGGGACGTGGTGCCGCGCGACCGCGTGGCGGAGGGCAGGCAGGACGGGTCGGCCGTGGGGGAGGAGGTCGCCGTGGGCCGCCCGGCCGTACCCGAGGAGCCTCGGCCGCTCGCCGTGGCGCCCCGTCCGGCGGCCGAGGCGCCGCCACCCGCCGCCGCGGTGCCGCCGGAGCGCCCGGCAGCCGCCGAGCCCGCGCCGCCGGTGCCGTTCCGGATGTTCTCCAGCGTCTCCTCGGCGGCGGCGAGCCTCGCCTTGGCCTCCTCGTACCGTTCGCGCGCCCGGGTGCCGTCGATCTTGGCGAGGAGTTGGCCCTCGTCCACCTTGTCGCCGACCTTGACGTACACCTTCTCGACGGTGCCGTCCGCGCCGAACGCGAGCTCGCGCGTGTTCGCGTCCACCGTGGTGCCCGCCGCGGACACCACGGACGTGACCGTCCCGCGCGCCGCCGCGACGAGCGTGGCCCGCGCCTCGGGGGAGGTGTCCCCGCCCCCGAGGGAGAGCAGCGCCGCGCCCAGCACGACGACACCGGCGAGCACGATGGCGCCGATCTTGACGACCGTGGACGAACCTGGCGACCTCATGGGGGCCATGCTGCCGTGGCCATGTGACCCCAGCCTGCGGCGACGCTGAAGGTTTCCTGAGAATCCCGCCCTCGGACGTTTACGGCATCGGCCCGGGGTGGAAGGCCGGATGTGGCCGGTGCCGAAGAGTTATCAGGAAACGTTCAGGAACGGCCCAGCCGGGTTCCAGCGCGGTGTAGCAGAGTCGAGGCTCGTGAAGCTGTCGACGAAGCGCAGAGCGCTGTTGCTCAACGGGGCGCTCGCGGTGCTCCTCGTGGCCGGGGCCGGGGTGGCGTACGCGTCCCTCAACGGCGGGGGACGGGAGGCGCCCGCCGTGTCCGCGCCGACCGCGCGGGTGACCCGGGCCACGGTGACGGCCACGGTGTCGGCGTCCGGGTCGGTGGAGAGCGCGAAGACCCGGTCGCTGAGCTTCGGCGTCAGCGGCACGGTGTCGAAGATCCACGTCAAGCCGGGCGACAAGGTCCGCAAGGGCCAGGTGCTGGCCCGGCTCGACGACAGCGCGGCGCGGGAGAACCTGGAGGCCGCGGCGGCGGCGCTGGAGGCGGCGCGGGACGCGGGCACCGACACCGCGTCCGGGTACGCGCAGTACGTCAGCGCCCGCAACACCTACCGGGAGGCCAGGCGCGCCCTCGCCGGAACCGTGCTCAAGGCCCCGTTCGCGGGCACGGTCACCGCGGTGAACGGCACCGTGGGCGGCTCCGCGAGCGGCACCTCGTCGTCCGCCGGCTCGTCCGGCTCCTCGGGTTCCTCGCGGGGCGGCGGCGGGGCGACCGGCAGCGCGCAGGGCTCCTCGGGCGGGTCCGGCGGCGGGTTCATCGAGCTCGCCGACACGAGCAAGCTGCAGATCGTCGGCAACTTCACCGAGGCCGACGTCACCAGGATCAAGGTGGGGCAGCCCGCCACGTTCACCTTCGACGCGCTCACCGGCGTCACCGCGCAGGGCAAGGTGACCCTCATCGACCCGGTCGCCCGCACCGGCGACAACGTGGTGCAGTACGCGGTGACGATCGCGATGACCGAGGTGCCCGAGGAGGTACGGCTCGGCCAGACCGCGACCGTGCAGGTCGTCGTCGACGAGGCCGAGGACGTGCTCGCCGTACCCGCCTCGGCGGTGACCACGGCCGGTGGCCGGTCCACGGTGACCGTGCTGGAGAACGGCGTCGAGGTGCGCCGGACCGTCGAGGTCGGGGTGAGGGGCGACACGCTCGTCGAGATCAGGTCCGGCCTCGACGAGGGCGACGAGGTGGTCCGGCGGGCCACCACCGGCACGAACGGCACCACCGGCGGAAGGATGCCCGGGTTCGGCGGCCGCGGCGGCTTCGGCGGCGGTCCCGGCGGCGGCTTCGGCGGAGGCCCCCGGTGAGCGGGACGGCGCCCGCGACCCCGGTGCTCGACGTGCGCGGCGTGACCAAGGTGTACGGCCGCGGCGCCACCGAGGTGCACGCGCTGCGCGGGGTGTCCCTCACCGTGGAGCGCGGCGACTACGTGGCGATCATGGGCGCGTCGGGCTCCGGCAAGTCCACGCTCATGAACATCCTCGGCTGCCTCGACGTGCCCACCTCGGGCCGGTACCTGATCGACGGCATCGACGTGGGCAGGCTCGACGAGCGGCGGCTCGCCCTGCTGCGCAACCGCAAGATCGGTTTCGTCTTCCAGTCGTTCAACCTCATCCCGCGGATGAGCGCCCTCGCCAACGTCGAGCTGCCGCTGGTGTACGGCGGGATCAGACCGGCCGAGCGGCGCCGCCGGGCCCTCGCCGCGCTCGAGCAGGTGGGCCTCGCCGACCGGGTGCACCACGAGCCGAACGAGCTCTCCGGCGGCCAGCAGCAGCGGGTCGCCGTGGCCCGCGCGCTCGTCACCTCGCCCGCGCTGCTGCTCGCCGACGAGCCGACCGGCAACCTCGACACCAAGGCCACCGCGGACGTGCTCGCCATCCTCGACCGGCTGAGCGCGGCCGGCCGTACCATCGTGCTGATCACCCACGAGGACGACGTCGCCGCGCACGCCAAGCGGGTGATCCGGCTCATCGACGGCGAGATCGTCGAGGACCGCCGCCGGGTGCCGGTGGACGCGCCCCCGCCGAGGTTCACACCGGAGTACGGCACGGCGCCCGCCGCGGGCGGGATAGCCGGGATCGGTGAAGGGCCGGTCGGGCGATGAGCGCGGTCGAGATCCTCCGGTTCGCGCTGCGCGGCCTGCTCGCCAACAAGCTGCGCAGCGCGCTCACCATGCTCGGCATCATGATCGGCGTCGCCGCGGTGATCCTGCTCGTCGCGGTGGGCCAGGGCACCTCGGACGCGATCACGTCGAACATCGCCCGCCTCGGCTCGAACACGCTCACCGTCACCCCGTCGTTCACCGGCGGCATGCGCGGCCCGGGCGGCTTCGGCGGCGCCGGGCGGGCGGGCGCCACCGGCCCGCGTACCCAGGCCAAGCGGCTCAGCCTCGCCGACGCGCGGGCGCTCGCCGACGCCTCGGCCGCGCCGTCGGTGAAGACCGTGTCCCCGGTGGTGACCGCGGCCGCGCTCACCGCCACCTACGAGGGGGCGAGCCACACCATCGGCCGCCTCGTCGGGACGTACCCGAGCTACTTCGAGGCGTCGAACCGGCCGGTGGCGAGGGGCTCGTACTTCGTCAACGACGACGTGCTCGCCTCCCGCAAGCTCGCCGTGATCGGCACCACCGTGGCCGGGGCGCTGTTCGGCGAGGTGGATCCGGTCGGCAGGCAGATCACGATCAGCGGCGTGCCGTTCACCGTGGTCGGGGTGCTGAAGGAGACCGGCACCCAGGGCGTGCAGGACGCCGACGACATCGTGATCGCGCCGCTGCCCGCGGTGCAGCAGAGCCTCACCGGGTTCGGCCCGCTCGACCAGATCGTGGTGCAGGCGAAGAGCGCCGACGTGGTGGACGACGCCGAGGCGGAGATCACCGCGATCCTCAACGAGCGCCACGGCATCACCGGTACGGCGAGCCCCGACTACCGCATCCAGAACCAGGCGGCCCTGCAGGAGACGGTGAGCACCGCGGCCGGCACCTTCACCGTGCTGCTCGCCGCGATCGCCGGGATCAGCCTCGTGGTCGGCGGCATCGGCATCACGAACATCATGCTCGTCACCGTGACCGAGCGGACCCGGGAGATCGGCATCCGCAAGGCGATCGGCGCGACCCGGGGCGCGATCCTCGGCCAGTTCCTCGCCGAGGCGACCATGCTCAGCCTCGCCGGCGGCCTGCTCGGCGTCGCCATCGGCGTGCTCGGCAGCCGGTTCACCATCGCCGGGATCCAGCCGGTGATCGTGCCGGGCTCGATCGTGGCGGCGCTCGGCGTGTCCGTGGCGATCGGCCTGTTCTTCGGCGTGTTCCCGGCGAACCGGGCGGCCAAGCTGCGCCCGATCGAGGCGCTGCGCCACGACTGAGCCACCACCGGCCGGTACGGCCCGGCGGCGCCCCCGCCGCGAAGGGAGAGGACCAGACAGATGACCGCGACCAGACCCACACCCGACAGGCAGACCGGCGCCCGCCGGCCGGGGGAGGACCCGCTCGCCACCTCCCCGTTCGGCTCCGACGTCGACGCCGAGCTCGCCGCCGCCCCGCGCCGGGGCGTGTCGAAGGTGACGGTCGCGCTCGGCGCGGGCGTGATCTTCGTGGCGGGCGTGATCGTCGGCATCCAGGCGCACAAGGCGTTCGGCGGCGACGACGCCCGGGGTGGCGGGCAGGTCGCCGCGGGCGGGGGCGCGGCCCAGCGGCCCGGGGCGGCCGGCCAGGCGGCCCAGGGGCAGGGCGGCGGCTTCGGGCGCGGGCAGGGCGGCCGGGGCGGCGGCTTCGGCGGCGGCCCCGGCGGCGGGGCCACCATCGGCACGGTGAGCCGGGTCGACGGCGACACGATCTACCTGGAGACGATGCAGGGCACCACGGTCACCGTGCGCACCGGCGAGGACACCCGGATCCGGGTGACCAAGGACGGCACGGTCTCCGACCTGGAGCAGGGCACCACCGTGATCGTGCGCGGCACGCAGGCCGACGACGGCAGCGTCGACGCCACCGAGGTGAGCCAGGCCTCCGGGCGCGGCGGCGGCCCCGGGTTCGGCGGCGGGCCCGGGTTCGGCGGCGGGCCCGGCGGTGCGCCGGGCGGCGGCCGAGGCCGTGACGGTGGCCAGGGCGGCGCCGGATGACGGTGCGACCGCCCGACCAGGGCCGCCGGCCGTACGGGACCGGCCGGGCGTGGGAGGGGATCCGCCGCCCGCCGGACACCCGCCCGGCCCCGGCCCCGCCGCGGCCGTGGTGGCCCGGCACCGGCGAGGCGCCCGGCCGCGACCCCGGGAAAGGATCAGGACCGGCGGACGGAGCGGAACGATGACCAGCGCGAACGCCACCATCAGGCGGCCCGAGGGCCTCCTGCTCGTGGTCGACGACGAGCCGAACATCCGGGAGCTGCTCTCGGCGAGCCTGCGCCACGCCGGGTTCGACGTGGTCACCGCGGCGGACGGGCGCGAGGCGCTGCAGCTCGCCGAGCGCTGCCGCCCCGACCTCGTCGTGCTCGACGTGATGCTCCCCGACCTCGACGGGTTCGCGGTGGCGAACCGGCTGCGCGCGAGCGTGCGATGGCTCCCGGTGGTGTTCCTCACCGCCCGGGACGCCACCGAGGACAAGATCCTCGGCCTCGGCCTCGGGGACGACTACGTGACCAAGCCGTTCAGCCTCGAGGAGATGCTCGCCCGCATCCGCGCGGTGCTGCGCCGCAGCCGGGGCGAGCACACCCTTCCGGCCCGGCTCCAGGTCGCCGACCTCGAGCTCGACGAGGAGACCCGCCGGGTGTGGCGGGCGGGCAGGCAGGTACGGCTCTCGCCGACCGAGTTCAAGCTGCTCCGCTACTTCATGCGCAACGCGGGCCGGGCGCTGTCGAAGGCGCAGATCCTCGAGCACGTCTGGCACTACGACTTCGGCGGCGACCACAACGTGGTCGAGTCCTACGTCTCCTACCTCCGCCGCAAGGTCGACAACCGGGAGCCGCGCCTCATCCACACCCTGCGCGGCGTCGGCTACGTGCTGCGCGCCCCCCGCGAGCCGGAGCCCTGCTCGGACTAGGCGACCCGGCGGCATCGGACACCGGTACGGCCGGCCGTACCGGTGTCCGGCACCGTGCCGTGCGGTGCGCCCGGCGTGGCATCGATCCCGCGGGCGGGCCGGTCACTCAGCGGGCTTGGCGGGGTCCTTCGCCGGCTCGGCGGCCAGGTCCTGGATCGGGTCCGGGGTGGCGGCGCGGGCGGAGATCTGGCGCGGGCCCGCGCTCTCCTCGGCCTCGGCCTTCGCCTGCGCGGCGGCCTGCTCGGCCTGGCGGGCGGCCTCGACCGCGGCGGCGGCCGACGCGGCGGTGGCGGCGTTCTGCTGCTCGGTGGTGGCGGCGCGCGGCAGCGACTCGGTGAACGCCTTCGACACGCTCTGCAGCGCGGCGGTCACCTCGCTCGGGATGACCCAGAACGTGTTGCCCTGGCCCTGCGCGAGCTGCGGCAGGATCTGCAGGTACTGGTAGGCGAGCAGCTTGGGGTCCGGGTCGTTGCGGTGCACGGCCTGGAAGACCTGGTCGATCGCCTTCGCCTGGCCGTCCGCCCGGAGGATGAGGGCGGACCGCTCACCCTCGGCGCGCAGGATCGCGCTCTGCTTCTCACCCTCGGCGGTGAGGATCTGCGACTGACGCTGGCCCTCGGCGGTGAGGATCGCGGCGCGCTTGTCCCGCTCGGCGCGCATCTGCTTCTCCATCGCCTCTTTGATCGTCTTCGGCGGGTCGATCGCCTTGATCTCGACGCGGTTGACCCGGATGCCCCACTTGCCGGTCGCCTCGTCGAGCACGCCGCGCAGCTGGCTGTTGATCGTGTCCCGGGAGGTGAGCGTCTTCTCCAGGTCCATGCCGCCGATGACGTTCCGCAGCGTGGTCACGGTGAGCTGCTCGATCGCCTGGATGTAGTTGGCGATCTCGTACTCGGCGGCGCGCGGGTCGGTGACCTGGAAGTACAGGACGGTGTCGATGTCGACGACGAGGTTGTCCTCGGTGATGACCGGCTGCGGCCGGAACGACACGACCTGCTCGCGAAGGTCGATCAGCGGCCGGACCCGGTCCACGTAGGGGATGACGAAGTTGAGGCCGGGTTCGAGGGTGCGGAAGTACCGGCCGAGCCGTTCCACGTTCGCGGCGCGGGCCTGCGGAACGATGCGCACCGCCTTCAGCACGGTGACGATGGCGAGGAACGCGACGACGATACCGGCGATCAGGGCGGCGTCCATCGAATCACTCCCTGGGGTAGACGAGGGCGGTGGCTCCCTCGATCTCCATCACGTCCACGGTGGTGCCGACGGGGATGACGATCGACTCGTCGTAGGAGCGGGCCGACCACTCCTCCCCGTCGATCCGCACCCTGCCGTCGCGGGCGGTCACCTCACGGACGACGTACGCCGGTTTGCCGACGAGGGCCGAGACGCCGAAGCGCCGCGGCGGCGGCTGGATCATGTGCCGCCGGGCGATCGGCCGGACGACCCACAGTCCCGCGATCGACGCGACCACGAACACGATCAGCTGAACGGGCACCGGCACCCCGAGGGCCGCGGTCACGGCGGTCAATGTGGCCGCCAGGCCGAGCAGTCCCAGGGCCGCCGTCAACGTGAAGACCTCGGCGATGCCCAGCACCGCCGCGAGAATCAGCCACAAGACCCACGAGTCCACTGTCCCGGCCTCCTAGACGGAGAACGTCTCGCGACACCGGATGGTTCCGCTCTCCCCCTGACCACCGTAACTCCACCGGAGAGCGTTATCACGATGGGAAAAGAGGTTCAAGGGTCAAACCTCCCCGCCCTCGGGCCCGCGAAACGGAGGCGGGGGTGCGCGCGGCCGGAAAACGCCCTGCCGAGGTGCCGACCGCCTGGCCGAATGCCCAGGTCAGCGGCTGGTATGGCAGGTTCGCGAGGGAAAATTCCCGATGCCTGTTGAAAAAATTGGGACGAGGTGCGGCGCGGTACCCGGGGGACGGCCGCCCGGCCATTTCGGCGCGCCGCCACGGCCGTGCCCGGCCGGGGAAATGATCGTTTCCATGGGCGCCCGTTTCCGGTCCGGGCCCGGGCGGGCCGGACGGCGATTTCCCGCGGCCCGGGGCCGTGCGGCGCTCAGCGGGCCGAGGCGAGGTACGCGGAGAACTCGTCGAGGTTGATCCGGCCGTCGCCGTCCGCGTCGATGGTGGCGATCGCCGCCTGGGCGGCCTCCAGGGTGATCGGCTGCCCGAGGACCTCCATGAGCCGCGCGAACTCCTGCGCCGAGATCAGGCCGTCGCCGTCGGCGTCCACGAGGTCGAAGGTCGCCGCGTACTCGCTCACTGTGGTTCCTCGCTTTCGCCGGGGCCGGTGGTGCGCAGGTGGATCTGTAGCGTAGCGAGGACAAAGCGGTGGTTTCCGGTGTTTTCCGGGAATCGCCGCCGGTCCGGTACGGCCCGCCGGGTCAGCCCGCGGGCGAGCCCGCCGCGCCGTCCGCCGCGGCCGCGTGCGGCGGGGCCGCGGGGCGCCGCATGCGCAGCCGTACCACCGAGCCCCGGTCGTCGGTGGCGATCTCCACGGTGTCGCACAGCTCGCGCATGAGCCACAGGCCGTACCCGCGCGGCGCGCCGGGCGGGGGCGGGGACATGCCCGCGTCCGGATCGGTGAGCAGCCCGGCGGTGTCGCTGATCTCCGCGACGACGTGCTCGGCGTCGCACCCGAGCGCGAGCGTGCCCGGGCCGTCGGTGTGGTCGAGCACGTTGCCGAGCGCCTCGTTCACCGCGAGCACGAAGTCCATGCGCCGCCGCTCGTCGAAGCCGAGCGAGGCGAGGTAGTCGTCCACCTGCCGGCGGAGGAAGGAGAGGTCCTCGTTGATCGGATAGCGGAGGAACGCGCCTCGCTCGGGTGGTCCGGACATGGGCACCTCACGGCGACGGCCGTCCGCGGCGAAGCGGCGGCGGCTTCGGGGGCGGCGATGGGGGCATGGCGCCCGCGCGTATTCACCTTAGGACACCGCGGTTGTACGGCGCGTGCCCGGGGTGCCGGCGGATCCGGCGTGGCGGTGGGCGGCTCAGGCCGGGTCCCACCCGGGCGGCGGCGCGTCGTGGCCGGGCGTGCCGTGGATCAGGGTGAGCCGCACCCCGAGCCCGCCGGCGAGATCCGCCCGGACCGCCCTGACCGCGTACGGCCGGGCCGTGTCCCCCCTGACGGCGCCCGGCCCGGCGGTGCCCGCTCTGATCGGGCCCGGCCGCTCGCGGACCGGGAACCCGCCGGAGGTGTCCGCGCCCTTCCGGTCCGGCTCGTCCGGTTCCCCGGCCACGGGGTGCACCACCCACGTCAGGTCGAGCGCCGCCTCGGGCCGCAGCCGCTCCCGCGCGGCGCCCCCGCGGCGGGCCGCCTCGTAGCGGCCGATCGGCCGCGCCGGTTCCGGCCGCCGCGGGACGGATCGCGCGATGCCGCCCCCGGCCGCCGGTGCGCCCCCGGCCCGGTCACCGTCCCGCCCGCCGGTCCGCCGGTCGGGTACGGCCGGGCGGCGCCCGCCCTCCCGCTCGGCCGGCGGGGTGACCGTGCGCGGCTCGGCCGGCCGGACCGCCCGGCCGCCGTCCCCGCCGGACGCGCCGGGCACGCCGCCGCCGGCCTCGGGCACGCGCGCGGGCGGCCGGGCCACGGGCCCGTCCGCGACCCCGGCGGTCCTGGTGGCCTGCCGGTCGCCGATCCCGGACAGCACCGCGATGCCCGCCGCGAGCGCGACCACGGCGAGGCCGGAGATCGCCGCCCAGGCGGGCCGGATGTGCCGCCTGCGCCGCCGGGCCGCGGCGCGGGCGAGGATCTCGGCGGCCTGCTGGGCGCTCGGCCGTTCCTCCGGGTTCTGGCTGAGGCAGCTCCGGCAGAGCCGGGCCAGCTCCGGGGGCAGGCCCGGCACCTCGGGCGTGGGCGGCGGCCCGATCCGGCGCACCACCTCCAGGGCCTCCCAGGTGCGCTCCGGGTAGGGCAGCTCGCCGGTGAACATCTCGAACAGCATGACGCCGAGCGCGTACACGTCGATCGCCGGGTCGGCGGTCACCCCGCGCAGCCGCTCCGGCGCGACGTACGGCGGCGTGCCGTAGTCGTTGAGCCGCTCGTCGCCCTCCTCGCCGGTGATCGCGGCGATGCCGAAGTCGATGAGCTTCGGCCCCTCGGGGGTGAGCAGCACGTTCTCCGGCGTGACGTCGCGGTGCACGATGCCGCGCTCGTGCGCGAGCGCGAGCACGAGCGCGATGCGTTCGGCGAGGCGGGCCGCCTCCCACCAGGGCAGCGGTCCCTCCTGCAGCCGCTCGGCGAGCGGCCGCCCCTCCAGCAGCCGCATCACCACGAAGGCGGCGATCCGCCCCTGGGTGGTGACGGTCTCGCCGTAGTCGTACACCTCGATCACGTCGGGGTGGTGCAGCCGGGCCGCGGTCCGCGCCTCACGCCGAATGAGCTCACGGCAGATCGGCTCGCCGTCGAGCGGCCCGTCCTGCACCTTGATGGCGACCGTGCGCTGGATCGACTCGTCGAAGGCACGCCAGATGGCCGACATGCCGCCCTCGGCGAGCCGTTCCAGTAGCCGGTAGCGGCGGATGAGCAGGTCGCCCTCGCGCAGCCCGCGGCTGCGTTCGCTCTCCGGTTCCACGGCTAGATACTCACCCGACAACACGGGATCCGGCGATGATTTCCCGCCCGAGTCGCGCGAACGGCCGATCGCGCCGCCGGCTCCGCCCGGGCCGGGGAAGCACCGCGCCGGCCCTCGCGCGAGGGCCGGCGGGCAGAGGCGCCGGGGCCGGGCCGCGGGGGCCATCCCGGCCGCAGGCGCCCGGGAACGCGGCGTCACGCCGACTCACGCACCACCAGTTCCGCCGGGAGGATCGGGTTCTGGTCCGGGGTGGAGCCGGAGATGCCGGAGAGCAGCAGGCGGACGCCGACCGCCGCGAGGTCCTCGATCGGCTGACGCACGGTGGTGAGCGGGGGCCGGGTGTGCCGGGCGAGCGGCACGTCGTCGAAGCCGATCACGGCGACGTCGTCGGGCACCTTGCGGCCGGTCTCCCGCAGCACGTTGATCGCCGCGGCCGCCATCGTGTCCGAGGCGGCGAAGATGGCGTCGAGGTTCGGCATGCGCTGGAGCAGCCAGCGGGTGGCGTGCACGCCCGAGGCGTGGGTGAAGTCCCCGTACGCCACGGGCACGTCGTGGACGCCCGCCTCGTTGAGCCGGGTGCGGAAGCCGTCGATGCGCTGGCGGGCGGCGGGCAGGTTCGCCGAGCCGCCGATCATGGTGATGTGCCTGCGACCCTGCAGCAGCAGGTGCTCGGCCGCCTGGCGCGCTCCGTCCGCGTTGTCGACGTCGATGAAGGGCATCTCGAGGCCGTCCGGCGGCCGGCCGATGCACCGCACCGGGACGCCGGAGGCGGCGAGGGTGACCGCGAGCGGGTGCCCCGACCGGGCACCCACGAGGAGGACGCCGCTCACCGCGCCGGCGACGAGCGGCGTGGCCACGGTGGACACCGTGGTGGCGGCGGCGCTCATCACCATCGTCGCGATTCCGTTCTTGCCCAGGGCGTCCTCGATGGCGGCGAGTAGGCGTGCGTAGAAGGGTTCGGCGAACACGCGATGGATGGGATCGCAGACCACGGCGGCGACCAGGCGGTCGGAGCGCCGGGGGGAGGAGCCGCGCGGCGCCCTGCGCCGCACGTAACCGAGCCGTGAGATGGCCTCGTGGACCTGCCGGCGTGCCGAAGTGCTCACCCGTACCGAGCCGGTGAGCACCCGGGAGGCCGTAGCCGGCGAAACCCCCGCCGCTGCCGCAACCTGCGCGAGGGTGGGCTGTTCTGCCATGGACTCTCCTCGACGAAGGCGTGGGAGCGCTCCCAAGACAGTAGCACTGATTGCGGCCCGTTTACAGACATTGCGTTAAGAGGAATGTTCTAGGACCTTTTAGCGACCTTTCCAAACATTGCCGGGCAAGTTCGCGAAAAGCTTCTTGTCAAGAAGTGGAATGTAAGATCACGATGGGGATCCGGGAGGTCCCCATGATCAAACTCGTCCACCGCCGCCGCCGCGCGGCGTTCCGGTGCGGCGCGGGCCGCCGCCCGCGTGCGTCCGGACCCGGCCCGCCGGCCACCCGATCACGTGGCCGGTCACGGGCGCGCCGTACGGCAGGCCACCGGGCGACGGGCGGCGCGGACCTGCGGCGCGGCCGGCGCCGGGCCGGTACGGGCCACGCCCCGGATTATCCTCCCCGCCCCGTCGTGCCGATCGCCCGCCTGGGCCGTATCGCACGGTGGCACGCGGAGCCGTACCGCGCCGCGCGATCCGGCGCGCTGTGCGGGGCGGCCGTGAAAGTGCCTGGTGGGACGCTGAAATCCGGCGCGAGTTTGACCATTATTAGTCACTTCCCACACCATTTGACGCTCACGGGTGATGGAGGTGAGGCAGTGGGAACGGGGGCGGCCCTCCCCAGCGCGATCGGCCAGGCGTTACTCGCCCTCGGCGATCAGTGGACGCTGCTGATCCTGCAGCGCGGGCTCACCAAGCAGGTGCGGCGGTTCGCCGACTGGCGGGACGAGCTGGGCATGTCCGAGTCGGTGCTGTCCGCCCGGCTCAAGGAGATGGTGGCCGGAGGGCTGCTCGAGCAGGTCGCGTACACCAGCGGCGGCACCCGTCACGAGTACCGGCTCACCCCGCGCGCGGCCGAGCTGTGGCCGATGCTCGTCGCGATCTGGTCGTGGGAGCGCACCTGGGTCCACCATCCCGATCCGCCGCCCGACCTCATCCACCAGGTGTGCGGGGCCCGGGCCGACGCGGTGCTCGGCTGCGGGGCCTGCGGCACCGCGTTCGTCACCGCCCGCGACACCGCGACCGAGCGCGGCAGGGAGGCCACGTTCGCCCAGGTCGCGGTCGCCCGCCACCACCGCAGGACGGTGCGCGAGCGGCTGCCCGACGACGCGCTGTCCTACCTGCCGGAGACGATGGCGATCCTCGGCGACCGGTGGAGCACGGTGGTGCTCGCCGCCGCCTTCCTCGGCATCCGGCGGTTCGCCGACTTCCAGGCCGAGCTGGGCATCGCCCCCTCGGTGCTCAGCGACCGGCTGCGCCGGTTCGTCGAGGCCGACGTGCTCGCCCGGGTGCCGACCCCGAGCGCGCGGCCGCAGTACCGGCTGACCGACAAGGGGCTGTCGTTCTTCCCGGTGTTCGCGTTCCTCGTCGACTGGGCCCGGCGCTGGTACACCGGCGCGCCCGGCACCGAGCTGACCATCCGGCACACAGGCTGCGGGTCGGTGCTCGTGCCGGTGCTGCGCTGCACCGCGTGCGGCCGGGTCATGGAGCGCGACGCCGTGCGCTTCGACATCCCGACGCCGGGGCACGACGCGGCGGCGGAGCCCTGCCCGGCGATGCGGGAGGCGGGCCGGCGCCGGTGCCGGCGCAGCCGCGCCGCCTGCCGCATCTGACGGCCGCGGCGGCCGGTGCTCACAAGCAGGCCTTGCCGGTCAGGCGTCCTCGCCCCGGGTGTGCACGGGGCCGTGCGGCCGGGCGCAGTGCGGTTCCTCCGCCTGGTCGCCGATCCGGCCGATGGTGAGCAGCCGCGCCGGGGCGTGGTCCACCTGCAGGGTGGTGTGCTCGATGCCGTACTCGTCGTGCACCATGCGCTCGGCGGCGAGCCGTACGGCGTGGCAGTCCGCGCCGGGCTCCACGAGGATGTGCGCGGACAGCGCGGGGTAGCCCGAGGTGACCTCCCAGATGTGCAGGTCGTGCACCTCGACCACGTGCTCGAGCGCGGCGGTGCGGCGGCCGATCTCGGCCGGGTTCATCCCGGCGGGCGCGGCCTCCATGATGATCCGGGCGGCGTCGCGGACGAGGCCCCAGCCCGCCTTGAGCATGAGGGCGGCGACGACGAGCGCGGCGATCGCGTCGGCCCGGGTCCACCCGGTGAGCCAGATGACCACGCCGGCGGCGGTGGTGCCGATGAACGCGTACAGGTCGTTGAGGATGTGCTGGAACGCGCCCTCGACGTTGAGGCTGGCGCGGTTCGCCCGGTTGAGCAGCATCGTGGCGGCGATGTTCACCACGATCCCGGCCGCGCCGGCGGCGACCACGAGCGGCGCGTCCACGTCGGGCGGCTCGACGAGGCGGTGCACGCCCTCGTAGACGAAGTAGCCGCCGAGCAGCAGCAGCGTGGCGCCGTTGAGCTGGGCCGAGATGATCTCGGCGCGCTTGAGCCCGTAGGTGAAGCCGCCCTGCGGGGGCCGGGCGGCGATCCGCATCGCGACGAGGGCGAAGACGATCGCGGCGGCGTCGGTGAGCATGTGCCCGGCGTCGGTGATGAGCGCGAGCGACCGGGCGATGACGCCGACGACCACCTCGACCACCATGTAGCCGACGATCAGGATCAGCGCGGCGGTGAGGTAGCGGCGGTCGGCGTCGGCGCCGATCGCGTGCCCGTGGCCGTGTCCATGGCCGTGTCCATGGCCATGACCATGGCCGTGGCCGTGTCCGTGGCCGTGCGCGCGCCTGCGGCCGCGCCCGAGCCGGAGACCGAGGCGGCGGCCGGCCGCTGGCCCGTGCGGGCGGTCGTGACCGGCGCCGCGATCGTGCTCGGGGCCGTGGCCGCTGTCCGGGTCCCGGCGCGGGTGCGCCAGGGGGGACCGCTCACCCATCGCCCTGCCCCCCGGCCTCCCCGTCGCCGTGGCGCATGTGGGTGATGGCGAGGTCGAAGAGCATGCGCACGTGGGAGTCGGCGAGCCGGTAGTACGCCATGCGGCCGGCCCGCCGTACCTTCACCACCCGGTGCATGCGCAGCAGGCGCAGGGCGTGGGAGGCGGCGGACATGCTCTGGCCGGTCGCCGCGGCGAGGTCGCACACGCACATCTCGCCACCCTCGAGCAGCGCGGTGAGCAGCCGCAGCCGGCCCGGGTCGGCGAGCAGCCCGAACACCTGGGCCAGCTCCTGCACCGCCTCGTCCGACGGCATCACCCTGCGCACCGCCGCCACCCGGTCGGCGTCGACGACCGAGGTGGCACAGGAGTCGGTGGGGAGCGAGACCACGACGTTTGAACGATCATTCACATGTTCGAGTATAGGAACGTCGTTCGGGGCAGTACAAGATGTCGGATATGTAGCTGTCATAGCTGGTTAGTGACTATTTGTGAAGTTTTCTGCCCGCGAAACCCCCGGAGCCCGGATGTGAGGAGGGTCATGCGGCGGGGCGGTGATCGGGGGGAATACCCTAGGGGGGTAGGGTGTTCTGGCCAAGGTACCGCGGCCCGGGCGGGGCGGTATCGGGGGCCCGCCTCGCCCGGTTCCCGCGAGGAGGCGTGGTGCCGAGGGCGACGGGAACGGGGGAGCAGGCGGATGGTTGGATACACGAAGGCGAAGGAAGACCACCTCAGGCGGTTGCGGCGCATCGAGGGCCAGGTCCGCGGCCTGCAGCGGATGGTGGAGAACGACGCGTACTGCATCGACGTTCTCACCCAGGTGTCGGCCGCGAGCCGGGCGCTGCAGGCGTTCGCCCTCGAGCTGCTCGAACGGCACATGGCGCACTGCGTCGCCGAGGCCGCGGCCAAGGGCGGCGCCGAGGCCGACGCGAAGATCAGGGAGGCGTCCGCCGCCATCGCCCGTCTGGTCCGCTCCTGACCGGCCGGACGCCAGGACCACGGCGAACGACGGGGCGGGAACCGACCCCCGTCCCGCCCCGGAACACATAGGAGGTTGACCGTCATGGCGATCACCAGCACCTACACCGTCAAGGGCATGACCTGCGGCCACTGCGTGCGCTCGGTCGAGGAGGAGGTCGGCGAGGTCCCCGGCGTCACCGGCGTCGAGGTCGAGCTGGAGACCGGCCGGCTCACCGTGCACAGCGAGGCCCCCATCGCCGCCGACCGGATCGAGGCCGCCGTCAAGGAGGCCGGATACGAGCTGGTGACCGGCTGACCGCGACCCCGCAGGCCGTACCGGTGTCCGCGGGCCGGCGGGCACCGGCGGCCGCGGGCCGCGGGAGGCGGCCTTGAGGAGGTGCGATGACAACCGGCACAACGCCCGGGGACCCGGCGCCGGCCCGGCACCGGGCCACCGGCGACCACGCGACCGGTACGCACGACGGCACCGGCCATGGCCGTCCATCCGGAGAGGAGGAGTGATGGCTTCCGTCACCGGCGACCGGCAGACGGCCGCGGGCACACCGAAGGACGAGGGCACGGCGGACGGCGTGGAGTTCGCCGCCCGGAACGTGATCGAGCTCTCGATCGGCGGCATGACCTGCGCGTCCTGCGCCGCCCGCATCGAGCGCAAGCTCAACAAGCTCGACGGCGTCACCGCGACCGTGAACTTCGCCACCGAGAAGGCGAAGGTCACCTACCCCGACGGCCTCGACCCGGCCGACCTCGTCGCCGTGGTGGAGAAGGCGGGCTACACCGCCGCCCTCCCCGCCCCGCCGCCGCCCGAGCCGGAGGAGGGCGGGCCCGCCGCCGATCGGGACACTGCGCAGGACACCGAGCAGGACGCCGAGCTGCGGGCGCTGCGCACCCGGCTGATCGTCTCGATCGTGCTGTCGGTGCCCGTGGTCGCGATGGCGATGATCCCGCCGCTGCAGTTCACCTACTGGCAGTGGCTGTCGCTCACCCTCGCCGCGCCGGTCGTGGTCTACGGCGGCCTGCCGTTCCACCGCGCCGCGTGGACGAACCTGCGCCACGGCACCGCCACGATGGACACGCTCGTGTCGCTCGGCACGCTCGCCGCGTTCGGCTGGTCGCTGTGGGCGCTGTTCTTCGGCACCGCCGGGATGCCGGGCATGACCCACGGCTTCGAGTTCACCGTGGTCCAGGGCCACGGCAGCGGCAACATCTACCTCGAGGCCGCCGCGGGCGTCACCACGTTCATCCTCGCCGGCCGCTACTTCGAGCACCGCGCCAAGCGCCGCGCCGGGGCCGCGCTGCGCGCGCTCATGGAGCTCGGCGCGAAGGACGTCGCGGTGCTCCGCGACGGCGCCGAGGTCCGGGTGCCGATCGACCGGCTCGCCGTGGGCGACCTGTTCACGGTACGGCCCGGCGAGAAGATCGCCACGGACGGCGTGGTGGTCGAGGGCTCCTCGGCGGTGGACGCGAGCATGCTCACCGGCGAGTCGGTCCCGGTCGAGGTACGGCCCGGCGACGCGGTGACCGGCGCGACCGTGAACGCGGGCGGGCGGCTCGTGGTGCGCGCCACCCGGGTGGGCGCGGACACCCAGCTCGCCCAGATGGCCCGGCTGGTGGAGGAGGCGCAGACCGGCAAGGCCCAGGTGCAGCGGCTCGCCGACCGGATCTCGGCGGTGTTCGTGCCCGTGGTGATCGCCCTCGCGGTGGCCACGCTCGGGTTCTGGCTCGCCCGCGGGGCCGGGCCGGAGGCGGCGTTCACCGCCGCGGTCGCCGTGCTGATCATCGCCTGCCCGTGCGCGCTCGGCCTCGCCACCCCGACCGCGCTGCTCGTCGGCACCGGCCGGGGCGCCCAGCTCGGCATCCTGATCCGCGGGCCGGAGGTGCTGGAGTCCACCCGCCGCATCGACACCGTGGTGCTCGACAAGACCGGCACGATCACCGAGGGCCGGATGACCGTCGTCGACGTGGTCGTCGCCGAGGGCGAGGACCGCGACGAGGCGCTGCGGCTCGCCGGGGCGCTCGAGCACGCCTCCGAGCACCCGATCGGCAGGGCGATCGCCCGCGCCGCGCTCGACGCCGCCGACGGCGCCGCGCTGCCGGTGCCGGAGGGCTTCGCCAACGTCGAGGGCCTCGGCGTGCGGGGCACGGTCGAGGGCCACCACGTGCTCGTCGGCCGGCCCGCGCTGCTCGCCGAGCGGGCGTCCGCACCGCTCCCACCGGAGCTGGAGCGCGCGTTCGAGCAGGCCCGGGCGGCCGGCCGTACCGCGGTGGCGGTCGGCTGGGACGGCAGGGCGCGCGCCGTGCTCGTGCTCGCCGACCGGGTCAAGCCGACCTCGGCCGAGGCGATCCGCCGCCTGCGCGAGCTCGGCCTCACCCCGGTGCTGCTCACCGGCGACAACAAGGCGGTGGCCGAGGCGGTCGCGCAGGAGATGGGCATCACCGAGGTGTTCTCCGAGGTGCTGCCCGCGGACAAGGTGGCCGTGGTGAAGCGGCTGCAGTCCGAGGGCCGGGTGGTGGCGATGGTGGGCGACGGCGTGAACGACGCCGCCGCGCTCGCCCAGGCCGACCTGGGCCTGGCAATGGGCACCGGCACCGACGCGGCGATCCAGGCCGCCGACCTCACGCTGGTGCGCGGCGACCTGCGGGTGGCGGCGGACGCGATCCGGCTGGCCCGCCGTACCCTCGCGACCATCAAGGGCAACCTGTTCTGGGCGTTCGCCTACAACGTCGCGGCGCTGCCGCTCGCCGCGGCCGGGCTGCTCACCCCGATGATCGCCGGTGCCGCGATGGCGTTCTCCAGCGTGTTCGTGGTGAGCAACAGCCTGCGCCTGCGCCGCTTCGCCTGACCGCCGCGAGAACGGTGGTCCATATCGAGAGCACTGCTCTTGCATTCCGAGGCCACCTCGTGAGATCGTCGCTCTGAAAAGAGAGCACCGATCTCGCGAGGTGGCCTCATGCCGTCCCGGCTCCGCTACTCCGGCCCGCCGCCGGAGGTCCTCTACCGCGACTACGCCGCCCGGGGGCGGGTGGACCGCGACGCCCAGCTGGTGTCCTCCTCCAGCCGGATCGTCGGGCATCCGGCCGAACGCGTGTGGGAGACGCTCACCGACGTGCCCGGCTGGCCGTCCTGGGCGGCGAACGTGCGCGTCACCGCGTTCGACGGGGTGCGCCCCGGCGCCCGCTTCCGGTGGCGGCTGAACGGCGTGGCGATCCGGTCCCGGTTCGCCGTGGTGCGGCCGGGCCGCGAGCTCACCTGGACCGGCGCGTTCCTGTGGTTCCGCGCGGTGGACCGGCACGTGCTCGAGCCGGTGGGGGAGCACGCCACCCGGGTGACGATCACCGAGTCGCTCGCCGGCCCGCTGCTCCCGCTGCTCTACAGCGCCGAACGCCTGCGCGCGAACCACGAGCGCTGGCTCGCCGACCTCGCCGCCGCCCTCGACGCCCGGCCGGTACGGCGGGCCGGGGACGGCCCGTCGCGCGGCGGTTGACCCTGTCTCATGGTCAACCGCGAGGCGGTTGACCCTGTCTCATGGTCAACCGCGAGGCGGTTGACCATGACGCAACGTCAACGTTCTTACTGCCCGCATGAGGATCGGCGAACTCGCCGCACTGGTCGGGGTGACCACCCGTACCGTGCGCCACTACCACCATCTGGGCCTGCTCCCCGAGCCCGCGCGCCGGGCGAACGGCTACCGCGAGTACCGGCTGCGGGACGCGGTCGTCCTCGCCCGCATCCGGCGGCTGGCGGAGCTGGGCCTCTCCCTCGACGAGATCCGTGACGTGCTCGCCGACGACCAGGGCCGGGAGCTGCGCGAGGTGCTCGCCGAGCTCGACGCCGACCTCGCCCGGCAGCAGGAGGCGATCGCGGCCCGGCGGGCCCGGCTCGCCGCGCTGCTGCGCGAGGAGGAGCTCGACCCCGACGCGCCGATCTCGCCGGACATGGCGGAGGTGCTGCGCCACCTGCCCGCCGAGGGGTCCCGGCTCGCCGCCGTCGACCGCGGGCTGCTCACCCTGCTCGACACGGTGACCGAACCGGCGGCCCGCGAGCGCGTGCTCACCCTGCTGCGCCCGCTCACCACGCCCGAGGCGGTCGCCCGCGGGCGCGAGCTCTACCGGCGGCTGGAGGAGCTCGCCGACGCCGACCCCGGCGACCCCCGGGTGGCCGAGCTCGCCGCCGACTTCGCCGCGAGCATCCCCGCCGAGCTGACCGGGTTCGCCGGGACCGCCGAGCCGGCCGACGGCCCGGGCGGCGACGTCGGGAACGACGCCGCCGTCTGGCTGGACGCGATCACCGCCGAGCTCTCCCCGGCCCAGGCCGAGGTGGTCCGGCTCACCGTACGCAGGCTCGCCGAGCGCCGGGAGGAGGGCCGCTGATGGTACGGCTCGCGCGCCTGCTGGCGCTCCTCGTGCCCCCGGCCGAGGTGCTCGTCGTGGTGCTGCTGCTCACCGGGGTGGAGCTGCCCATGCCGGTGATCGTCGCCGCCGAGTCGGCCGTCGCCACGGTCATCGTGGTGGAGGTGACGACCGCGTACCGCCTGTTCCGGGAGGAACGGCGGGCCGGGGCGGGCCGCCGGGCCGCCGCGGCGGCGGTGTGGCGCCGCCTGGTGCCCGAGCCGGCGCGCCGGGCCCTGGCGTTCGAGATGAAGGGCACGGCGAGCGTCGCGCTGTGGCTGCTGCGCCGCCGCGACGGGGTGCCGCCGGGCGCCACCGCCCTGCCGTACGCGGGGGAGCAGTGGCCGATGCTGCTCATCCTCATCGGCGCGATGGCCGTCGAGGGGGTGGTGGTCGAGGTGCTGCTCGCCGCGTTCGACGTGGCCACGGCCATCCGGGTGGTGGTGATCGTGCTGCACGTCTACACGATCTGGCTGCTGCTCGCGGCCGGCGCGTCCTGCGCGGTGCGCCCGCACGTGGTGACCGGGGACACCCTGCGGATCCGGTACGGGGTCTTCCTCGACGTGTCCGTGCCCCGCGCGCTCATCACCTCGGTACGGCTCGCGCGGCGGCACGACGAGCCGCGGGTGGTGGCCGTCGCGGACGGCGGGCTCGCCGTCGCCGTCTCCTCGCGGACCAACGTGGAGCTGGAGCTCGCCGAGCCGATCACGGTGGCCCGTCCGCTCGGGGCCCGGGCCGAGGTCACCTCGATCCGCTTCTTCACCGCCGACCCGGCCCTCGCCGTCACCGCGCTCAGCGCGGGAAAGGCGCCATCTGACACCTACGAGTAAAGATTGTTAAGGGCGTATGCGGGCGGTGACAAAGGTGCCTCAAGGGTCTTAGAGTCAACATTCACCACACTAACCGACTTTTGACCCTTGATCACTGTGCGATCTCTCACAGGGAGATCACGGACCCGACGGCCTGTGCGACTAGGCGGGAGGCGAGCATGCTGCCCGGTTGGATGATGCCGATCGACGAGCTCATCAACAACGTCCTCAGCGCCCCGCGTCACGAGGCAGCCCGCGTCCTCGTCGCCTTGCCTCCCGATCGGTTCGAGCCGGTGCTCCAGGCGATGCGGCTCGAGGACCTGATCCACGTGGCGATCGCCGCCCGGCCGAAGGAGCAGGCCGAGCTCATGTCACGGCTGTCCATCACCAAGATCCAGGACATGGTGCACGCGATGGCGCCGTCGTACGCGGCGACGTTGCTGTCGTCGCTGCCGCCCAAGCGCCTGGTGGCCGTGATGGAGGGCGTGTCCCCGCAGCACACCTCCGAGCTGCTGCGGGTCATGCCGGAGGAGCAGCGGGCGATCCTGCTCAGCTCGATGGACCGGCAGAACGCGGGCTCGCTGCTCGCCTCCAGCTACGAGCTCGACGTCGCACAGGTCCTGGCACGTACCAACGTCACCGTCTCCTCGCTCGGCGAGGGCCAAACCGACGCCCTGCTCGTCGGCATCTTCGGCCGGTACATCCTGCTCACCATCCACTACATCGACCAGGGCGAGTTCACCGCGCAGGACCTGCAGAAGGCCGAGTCGCGGGCGCACGGCATGCAGGTGAGCGCGGTGCTCGCGGTCACCAACGCCCCGATCTCCTACGACGTCCAGGAGTACAAGCTCGACGCGATGCGGCGCGGCCGGGTCATCGACGTCGTCACCTGGACCGATCCCGGCCACGACGGCCAGCTCCAGCGCATGCTCGTCCAGCTCGTCCGCTGACCCTGCGCACCGGGCGGGTCGCCCGCGGCGTCAGCCGAGGGCGAACCCGCTCCGCAGCATGTCCAGGCCCGCCTCCAGCAGGCGGGACAGGTCGGCGTCCTCGTGCCGCAGCCACTGCTCGTACGCGCCCAGCGCGACGCCGAGCAGCGCCCAGGCGATCGCCTGCGGCGGGTGGTCGTCGGTACGCAGCCCCAGGCGCTCGGCCGCGTACTCGGCGATCACGTTCCGCCATGCCGCGTACCGGAGGATGGAGTGCGCCTGCAGGGCGGGCACGTACAGCAGCAGCCGCATGCGCTCGCGGTGCCAGTGGATCTCCTCCGGCGGCAGCCGGTTGAACTCGAGCACCGCGGCGCGCAGCGCCTCCATGAGCGGGGCGGACCGTGGCTGCCGGCGCAGGAACTCCCGCAGGTCCGCAAGGCGCTGGTCGAAGTCGCCCCACAGCACGTCGTTCTTGGAGGGGAAGTAGCGGAAGAACGTCCTGCGCCCGATGCCGGCGGCAGCCGCGATGTCGTCGACGGTGGTGGCCTCGAAGCCCTGGTCACGGAAGAGCCGGATCGCCACGTGGGTCAGCTCCGCCGCGGTCGTCACGGGGCGTCTGCCCAGCCGGCCGGCCGGGCGCGAGGTGCCGTGCGGTGACGCCGAGCCCACGTTGGGTCTTCCTTTCTGCACTGAGTGCCATTAGTGTCGGTGCAACGACAGAGGCGGATGACGTCGCCGACGTCCTTTCGACGTCGTCCTGAACCCGAGGAGCGTCCCATGTCCGTCCCTCTCCGACCGACCTCTCCCACGCCCTCGCCGAAGGACGCCGGGCCGCCGGCATAGCCACGGCCGCGTAGCCCTCGTCACCGCCCCCGTGCCGGAACGCGATCCCGAATCCTAGGCGGGTCGCGGCATGCCCGCACGGCCGCCGCCGCTTTCCGAAGCGGACCATCGTCCCTGATCAATCCCCGAAACCCCCGTTCCGATCGACCCCGCACCCCGTGTCGCGGAGGTCGGTCACGCAGCGCGACGCAAGGAGCACGGTATGGGACGTGTCGCAGGCAAGGTCGCCCTCATCACCGGTGCCGCCCGTGGCCAGGGCCGCAGCCATGCCGTACGGCTGGCGCAGGAGGGGGCCGACGTCATCGCGGTGGACATCTGCGGACCGATCCCGAACATCACCTATCCGCACGCCACCCCCGACGACCTCGCCGAGACGGTCAAGCAGGTCGAGGCGCTCGACCGGCGGATCGTCGCGGTGCATGCGGACGTGCGGGACCGCGACGCGCTCAAGCAGGCGATCGACACCGGGGTGGCCGAGCTGGGGCGGCTCGACATCGTGGTGGCGAACGCCGGTATCTGCATCATCAAGAGCTGGGACGAGGTCACGCCGGAGATCTGGCGCGACACCATCGACATCAACCTCACCGGCGTGTGGAACACCGTCCAGCTCGCCGCGCCGCACCTGATCGCCGCCGGGGGCGGGTCGATCATCATCACCAGCTCGGCCGCCGGCCTGAAGGGCCTGCCGTTCCTCGCCCCGTACGCCGCCTCCAAGCACGGCCTCGTCGGGTTGATGCGCGTCTTCGCCCACGAGCTCGCCCAGCACAACATCCGGGTCAACACCGTGCACCCCACCGGCGTGCGCACCCCGATGGGCGAGGGCGGCGGGCTCACCGAGCTGCTCGCGAAGAACCCGCGGCTCGGCGGCATGTTCACCAACAGCCTGCCCATCGAGGCCACCGAGCCGGAGGACATCAGCAACGCGGTGCTGTTCCTCGCCTCCGACGAGTCCCGCTACGTCACCGCGCACACCCTGACCGTGGACGCCGGTAACACCCAGTACTGATCCGCGTACGAAACCGACAGCGACCCGAGCCGCACCCCCTGGAACCCGAGCGAGAGACCGCAGGACCACATTCCCCCGCAATTCCCCCGCAGCGAAGGAGGCGCGAGATGGGACGCGTTTCGGGCAAGGTCGCCTTCATCACCGGTGCCGCCCGTGGCCAGGGCCGCAGCCACGCGGTACGGCTGGCGCAGGAGGGCGCCGACATCATCGCGGTGGACATCTGCCGCCAGATCGACACCGTCCCCTACCCGATGGCCACGCCGGACGACCTCGCCGAGACCGTCAAGCAGGTCGAGGCGCTCGACCGGCGGATCGTCGCCGTCGAGGCCGACGTGCGCGACCACGACGCGCTCCAGGCGGCCGTCGACCGGGGCGTGGCCGAGCTGGGGCGGCTCGACATCGTGGTGGCGAACGCCGGCATCGCCTCGCACGGCTCGGCCGAGGAGATGAGCCTGCAGACCTGGCAGGACATGATCGACGTCAACCTCACCGGGGTGTGGCTCACCGCCAAGGTCGCCATCCCGCACCTCAAGGCGGCGGGCGGCGGCTCGATCATCATCACCAGCTCGGCCGCCGGGCTCCAGGCGTACGCGAACGTGTCCCACTACGTCGCGGCGAAGCACGGGGTGGTCGGCCTCATGCGCACCCTCGCCCTGGAGCTGGGGCCGCACAACATCCGGGTGAACAGCATCCACCCGACCCAGGTCGACACCCCGATGATCATGAACGAGCCGACGTACCGGCTGTTCATGCCCGACGCGGAGAACCCGACCCGGGAGGACTTCGCGCCGGTGTCGCAGGCGATGCACGCGCTGCCGACGCCCTGGATGGACCCGGTCGACATCAGCAACGCGGTGCTGTTCCTCGCCTCCGACGAGGCCCGGTACATCACCGGCGTCACGCTGCCCGTCGACGCCGGAGCCGTCATCAAGTAGTCCGCACAGGGGCACGGCCACGGACCGCGAGGAGGAGCAGCCGGATGGCAGGTGAGGATCTCGCCCGCACGCGCGAACGGGTCGCCGCCCGTCTCGTCGGCCGCGAGCGCGAGCTCGAGCTCGTCCTCGCGGCCGTGGCCGCCGGCCGGGACATCGTGCTGGAGGGGCCGCCGGGGGTCGGCAAGACGACGATGCTCCAGGCGATCACCGAGGAGTGGGGCATCCCGCTCGTGCTCGTCGAGGGCAACGCCGACCTCACCCCGGCGAAGCTGATCGGCCACCACAACCCGGCGCGGGTGCTGCAGGAGGGCTACGACGCCGACAACTTCGTGCCCGGGCCGCTCGTGCAGGCGATGCGCGACGGCGGGTTCCTCTACATCGAGGAGTTCAACCGCGCGCCCGACGACGTGATCAACACGCTGCTCACCGCGATGGCCGAGCGCCGGATCGCGGTGCCGCGCGTCGGCGTGGTGCAGGCCAGGCCGACCTTCCGGGTGATCGCCTCGATGAACCCGTACGACAACGTGGGCACCACCCGGCTGTCCACCAGCGTGCACGACCGGCTCAACCGGCTCGCCATCGGCTACCAGGACGCCGCGGCCGAGCGGGGCGTGGTCGCGCTGCGCACCGGCGCCTCGGGCCCGCTCGAGGACCGGCTCGCCGACGACGCGGTGGCGGTCACCCGGGCCACCCGCGAGCACCCGGACGTACGGCAGGGCAGCAGCGTGCGCGGCGCGATCGACCTCGTGCTCGTGGCCCGGCAGCTCGCCGCGCTGCGCGGCGTGCGCGACCCCGGCGACGACGCGTATCCCGCGCTCGTGCACGACGCCATGGTGGTCGCGCTCTCCGGGCGCATCCACCTCGACGAGGCGGCCGAGGCCACGCCCGAGCAGGTGCTCAAGGAGATCTGGGAGGATCACTTCCTGCTGCGGCCGTCCGCCGCCGCGCCCGGTTGAAGGGAGGCCGAGGCGGACTCGCCGCTGAGCCGCGACGGCCGGGGCCCGCTCGGCCGGCGGAACCGCGCGCTGCGTCCGCTGCGGCGCAAGCCCAAACAGCTCACCGAACGGCCGACCGTGTTCGAGGCCGTGCCCGACGGCGGGAGCGCCCGCGGCGGCATCGTGCTGCGCGCCCGGCCCGGCCGCGCCGGTACGGCGGCGCCGCCCCGCCGCGGCGCGAGCGCGCCGGGCGCCACCGACGAGACCGCCGAGATCGTGCCGCTCGACACCGGCGGCGCGGGCGTCGACCCGGCCGTGCGCGCCCGCGCCCGAGAGATCGCCGCCCGGCTCGCCGTACCGCGGCCGCGCACCGGCCGCACCGCCCGCCCCGGCACCGGTGCCCTGGCGAGCCTGCCGTACCGGGGCGACGCGGACGAGATCGACGTCGACCGCACCCTGGAGCGGCTGACCGAGCGGCCCCTCCCCGAGGACGAGGACGTCGTCGTCCGCGACCGGGTCCGCACCCGCCGCGCGGTCGTGCTCGCCGTCGACGTGTCCGGGTCGATGAAGGGGGAGCGCATCCGTACCGCCGCCGCGACCGTCGGCGCGCTCGCCGCCGAGCTGCACCGCGACGCCCTCGCCGTGATCGCGTTCTGGTCAGACGCCGCGATCCTGCTCCGGCTCGGGCACCCGGTGCGGCCACTGGAGCTGCTCGACACCCTGCTGCGGCTGCCCGCGCGCGGCCTCACCAACGTGTGCTTCCCCCTCGACCTCGCCGCCCGCGAGCTCGCCCGCGTCCCCGCCCGGGACGCCCGGGTGCTGCTGCTGTCCGACTGCGTGCACAACGCCGGCCCCGACCCCCGCCCGGCCGCGGCCCGGCTCCCCCGGCTCGACGTGCTCCTCGACACCGGCGAGGAGCACGACCTCGAGCTCGCCCGCGACCTCGCCCGGCTCGGCCGCGGCACCCTCCACCCCATCCCCGGCCACCGCGCCGTCGCCCCCGCGCTGAGCGCCCTGTTCCGCGCGAGCGCGTGAGGCCGCCCGGCCGTCACCGGAACACCCGCGAAAGCGTCACAACCACCCGCGGCGGTGGGCGAGGATCGCCGCCTGGAACCGGCTCGTGGTGCCGAGCAGGGCGAGCAGCTCGCTCACGCGCCGGGAGTACGTGCGAAGCGACAGGCCCAACCGTGCGGCGGCGGCATGGTCGGGCAGGCCGTCGTGCATGCAGGCCAGGATCGGGACCAGGTGCGCGGGCGGCCCGCCGGCGTCGCGGACGGCGGGGTTGTCGCCGCCGTTCCACGCGTCGCGGTGCAACCGGGTCAGGGCGGCCACCACGATGGGGTCGCGGACGAGGAGCATGCCGTTGAACATGGCGTGCTGGTCGAGCGCGAGCACGGCCGCCGCACGGTCGAACACCGTCAGCCGGAACGGGATCTTCTCGATCAGACGGGCCTGGCTGCCCGACCGCCACTGGATGGTGTCGATCCCCGAGTCGCAGGCGAGTCCGCGCGGAGTGGTGATCTGGCGTACGACGGGGATTCTGGCGACCGCCAGGCGCATCCAGTCGGCCGCATTCGTGACCATGCGCTCTGAGATGCCCCGGTTCAAGCAGAGTGAGAGGTCGTCGAAGGTCAGCAGTTCCCGGCGGGTGGCGGCGACGAGCCGCATGACCACGGTCCCCACCTTGGCCGCAGGTATCACCTGGGCCGGTGGCCGGACGCCCCGCGCCGCGTAGAAGGCGGACTCCGCCAAGGCCTCGCCGACCGTTTCCCGCGCCGCGGCCCGCGCCTCGGCCTGCCGCTGATCGTCAGCCGGTGACCGTGCCATTGTCACCCTCCTCACCCGAAACGCCGGGGCGCGGTCGTTCATGGTTCAACCACTGGCGCGTTCACGTCACGACACCCATCGACCACAAAGCGTAGTCATACGCTGACGGCTGCCGAAAGGCGATGGATGAACGAACAGAGAGGACACCATGCGCAAGAGGTCAACAGCACCGGTGCGCGCACTCGCCACCGGCGTCGTCGCCGCTGCGGCCCTGGCCGCGCTGACCGCGGTCCCGGCCGAGGCGATCGTCATGCGTCCCCCCGGCCCCAACGAGGATTGCGTCACCGGTGCCGATGGGACCCATGTCGGCTGGGCCCAGTGCACGAACAACGGCCGGCGCACGATCAGGTTCAGGGGCGTGATCGTCTGCGGCTGGTGGCCCGACCGCTACACCGAGTGGAAGGTCCTCGGCCCAGGCCAAACCGGTCGGGTCAGGGGCGAGTGCGGCGGCAGTGGGGTCGGCGGCGTCGGCATCGACGTCCGCGACGATTAGTCGCCCGCAGCCATGCGCACCGGCGATAAGCCGTGCCGCCATGGCGCCCATCTTGGACGCGTCCACCACCTGGGCCGGTGGCCGGACGCCGCGTTGTTCGGCCACCGGCATGCTCACGCCACGACGCTGATCCATCGCAACGAGCGGTCTCACGGTGACGCTGCCGAAGGGCGATGGATGAACGAACAGAGAGGACACCATGCGTAAGAGGTCAACAGCACCGGTGCGCGCACTCGCCACCGGCGTCGTCGCCGCTGCGGCCCTGGCCGCGCTGACCGCGGTCCCGGCCGAGGCGATCGTCATGCGTCCCCCCGGCCCCAACGAGAGGTGCAGCACCGGCACCATCGGACAATTCACCGGTTACGCAGACTGCATTAACAACAACAATCACCCGATCGAGGTCAAAGCAGTGATCATCTGCGGCTTGTGGTTCGACAGGCACACCGACTGGGTGGTCATCCACCCCGGCCGCGGCGCAAGGCTCCAGGGCAGCTGCACCCACGGCAGTGGGGTCGGCGGCGTCATCATCGACGTTCGCGATCGGTAGTTGCCCGCGGTCATGCACACCGGATGGGGGTTTTCACCCTGGGAGACCTGCTCGCCGCCGTCACGGCCGCGGCATTCCGCCGTCGCGGTCGGCCTCCCGGGCCTGGCGAGCATGCTCCACTCCGCCGGGGCGGCACTCCCATAAGGACACCGTCGTCTGCAAAGACCACAACAGCCACCCCATTGGTTCCGCCCCTCGTCCATCGGTGACCGGTATCGGAGTGGAGATCCGAGATCTTGGACTCCTCCCTCCGGCAAGGCGGGGATTCCTGCTTCACCGCTCGCGGGCCGGGCTTCCTGGTACGGGTGTCGGCTGTCGAAGGACCCCTCGCGCGGGTGCGCGCGGGGGCCGCGCGAGGACCGCGAGCCGCGGCGAGCGCGGCCCGGGACCGTCCGGGCCGTCCGCCGCGGCTCTGTCGTTCCGGCACCGCCGTACCGGAGCGCCTCCGCCGCCCGTGCTGCGCGCTCTGTGTCATGGCCGGGTCAACGGCTGGGCAATCCGACCAGCGTCCGGCCGACTCGGCTGGCCATATTGCGCAGGCTGACCAGTGTTCGGCTGCCCATGTTGTCCAACGGCGACTCCGTGCTGTCCCATGGCGGCTACGACGCATCGGGGGGTGTTCGGACGGCACGCACGCAGCGAGGAGGAGACATGGGCCTGGAGCACACGCTCACGCTGACCGACCAGGAGCGGCGCGCGGACCTCGACATCGACCGGCTGCGGCGGCTGGTGGGGCTGGTGCCGCACGACGGGTCGGCGGACCCGTTCCCGGTGACCGGGTGGGACGCGATCGAGTGGGTGGTCGGGAACGCCACGCAGACCGCGCACTTCTACCGCACGGTCTTCGGCATGGAGCTCGTCGCCTACTCGGGCCCGGAGACCGGCAACCGGGACCACGTGGCGTACGTGCTGGTCAGCGGGGCGGTCCGGTTCGTGGTGAAGGGCGGGGTCGCGCCGGACAGCCCGCTGCTCGACCACCACCGGCGGCACGGCGACGGCGTGGTCGACATCGCGCTCGAGGTGCCGGACGTCGACCGGTGCGTGGAGTACGCCCGCAGCCAGGGCGCGACCGTGCTGGAGGAGCCGCACGACCTCACCGACGAGTACGGCACGCTGCGGGTGGCCGCGATCGCGACCTTCGGCGACACCCGGCACAGCCTGGTGGACCGCTCCCGGTACGGCGGGCCGTACCGGCCGGGGTACGTGCCGCGCACCGTGCCCACGCGGCGGCCGGAGCCGCTGTTCGAGGCCCTCGACCACGTGGTGGGCAACGTCGAGCTCGGCAAGATGGACGAGTGGGTGGCGTTCTACAACCGGGTGATGGGGTTCACCAATCTCGCCGAATTCATCGGCGACGACATCGCCACCGAGTATTCCGCGCTGATGTCGAAGGTGGTGGCGAACGGAAACCACCGCGTGAAGATTCCGCTGAACGAGCCGGCGGTCGCGCGCCGGCGCAGCCAGGTCGACGAGTATCTCGATTTCTACCAGGGCCCAGGCGTGCAGCATCTCGCGCTCGCCACGAGCGACATTCTGCGCACGGTGGACCGGCTGCGCGCGGCGGGCATCGAGTTTCTCGACACCCCGGACGCCTACTACGAGGATCCCGAGCTGCGGGCGCGTATCGGCAAGGTGCGGGTGCCGATCGAGGAGCTGCAGCGGCGCCGCATCCTCGTCGACCGTGACGAGGACGGATACCTGCTGCAGATCTTCACCAAGCCGATCGGGGACCGGCCCACGGTCTTCTTCGAGCTCATCGAACGGCACGGCTCGCTCGGCTTCGGCAAGGGGAACTTCCAGGCGCTGTTCGAGGCGCTCGAGCGGGAGCAGGCGCGGCGCGGCAACCTGTGACCGGAAATCGCCAAAAAACTCACAAACGCGATTTGTCGGATAAGCGGAATATGTACATAGTATGTCAAGACAAACTCTTGACTGTTCACCTTCTGTTCATCTAAAACTGGAATAATTGGACAAGGAGGGTCTATGTGCTCCCGGTTATCCGTCCGCAATTACGTCGTTTTCCGCGCCTGGGATCCCACATCCACCAGCGAGAACCGGCGCCACCGACGTCACGCGCGCGGATCGGCCGCGAGCACGACCCGCATTTTCCGCGACCCGGTGGTTCCCGCCATATGACGGGGTGGGTCCCGGCGTTCACGGTGACCGCCGTGGCCTTCGTGCTCATCACCGGGGCGAACGACGGGGCGACGCTGATCGGACTGGGCCTGCGCTTCCCCGATGTGCCGGGCTGGCTGACCGCCGCGCTGCTCACGGCCGTGCTGTTCGCCGGGCCGTACCTCATGGGGATCTCCGTGGCCCGCACCTTCACCGAGCGGCTCGTCGCGTTCGGTACGGCGGGCGGCGCGGCGACCTTCCTCGCCGGGGTGATCACCGCGCTGGTCGTGGTCGCGGTCCTCACCAACCGCGGCCTGCCGACCAGCCTCACCCTCGCGCTCATCGGCGGCATCACCGGCGCGGGCCTCGGCGCGGGCCTGCCGGTCTCCTGGTCCGGGGTCGGCACGGTGCTCGCGGCGGGCGCCGCCGCGCCGGTGGCCGGCCTGGTCTTCGGGTACCTGCTCGGCGTGATCGCCGGGCGGGTACCCGCCACCCGCCGCATGCCCCGCCTCGTCCGGGCCGCCCACCTTCTCGCGTACGGCCTGCAGAGCGTCGCCTACGCCGCGAACGACGGCCAGAAGATGATCGCGGTCGCGGGGGTGGCGCTCGCCGTGGCCACGGGCGGCCTCGACGCGGTCGGCGAGATCGACGTGCCGCCGGCGTGGATGGCCGCACTGACCGCCCTGTTCTTCGCCGGCTCCCTCGTCGGGCTGGGCCGGGTCGGCGCGCGGCTCGGCCGGGGCCTCGCCATCACCCGCCCGCCGCACATCGTCTGCGCCGAGGTGGCCGCCTCCGGCGCGGTGCTCGGCAGCGTCGCGATCGGCTGTCCGGTGAGCATCACCCAGTCGATCGCCGCGGGCGTGGTCGGCGTCGCCGCCCGCGAGGGCCTGCGCCGCATCCGCTGGCAGCAGGTGGCGAACATCGGGCTCGCCTGGCTCGTCACCCTGCCCGCCGCGATGCTGCTCGCCACCCTCGCCGGGCTCGTCCTCCGCCTCGTCCCGGGGGTGCGGTGAGCGCCGCCCGCCGGATCCCCGGCCTGCGCCGCCTCGCCCAGGCCTGGGCCGACCTGCGCGGCAAGTCCGGCCACCGGATCGTCGACCTCGTCTGCGCCCAGATCGCCCACGCCCGCGCCGGCGCCGAGCTCGCCCGCGCCACCGCCGCCGGGGCGGTGGACCGTACCGAGGCCCGCGCCAAGATGGCGGAGGTCGAGCACGAGGGCGACGCCGCCCGGGCGAACCTGGTCCGCGCCCTCGGCCGGGTGCTCGTCACCCCGATCGACCGCGAGGACCTCTACCGCCTATCCCGCTCGGTCGACGACGTCCTCGACCACCTGCGCGACTACGTGCGCGAGACCGACCTGTTCGGCCCACGCGACCTCACCTTCGCCGTCGAGCCCCTGGAGGCCCTCATCGACGGCCTCGACAAGCTGGAGACCGCCGCCCGCATGATGATCGAGTCCCCGTCCTCGGTCACCACCGCCGCCCTCGCCACCCGCAAGTCCTGTACCCGGCTGCGCCAGCTCCACCAGTCCCGCCTCGCCACCCTGCTCGCCGCCCCCCTCGACCTCGAGGCGCAGCGCGAACGCGAACTCCTCCTCCGCCTCGACGCCGTCGGCCGCCGCCTCCGCGAGGCCGCCGACACCCTCGCCGACGGCATGCTCAAGCGCAGCCACTGACCGCTTTTGCATTACCGGTGCCGAACACGGGTCCGAGCGTTACCATCAATTTCCGTGGCGGTGGACGTTGGCTGGAAACAGCTGCGCGCAAGTTTTCGCTCTCAAAAAGAGGCCGTTGAGGCGATGGCGGAGGGACCTCCGGCGGCCCTGCTTCTTTTCTACAGCGTGGAGTGCGGGTTGAAGGCGTCGATGCTCCGCCGTTTCAACCTCCGATCGACCGCTCAGCTGCCTCCGGATCTCCGTCGGCACGACCTGCACCGGTTGGCGAAGGAATTACGCCTTCCGCCTGCTTTGTGTGACCGCATGCAGCGGTCCTGTCCGTCGCAGAGCGGCCAGGGACCGAGCGTCTCTTTCGGAGATCTGCACCAGGCATGGCGATATGGGCACGCCCTGCAGAAGGACGAGGAGGAGAAGGCGATCCAAGTGTTGCGTGAGCTGCGGAACTGGTGTCAGGGAGAATTGGGGGCATGATGCCCGGCGCAGCGGACTCGGTCCCCGAGCACATCTACACCTGGGTGGATGTGGACGCCCACCTGGAAAAGCTCGCGCTCCATAAGCAGTGGCCGGAATGGCTCCACGAGTGCGACGCATTCTGGGACGGCCTTGAACTGACCGTCGATCCGGCGGTTCCTGCGGAGGAGGCGCTTCGGTGGCTGGGGGACCGATTCGGCGTGGGGTCCATCATGACGGGCGACGGGACACCCGCTTTGCGCCTCGACGACATACCCGGTCGTCCTTCCCGCAGGCTGCTTCCTATCACGATCAACCACCGCGAGCCCGAAGCCCACAGACGCGAGCCGCGGTGGCGTGAGCGTCGGATCGTCCGCAGCCTCGGCGAGCCGCTGCCGCCACCCGAGTCCGGCCTCCCACACGGTGTCCGGATGGCCGCCTTCCACTCGTACAAGGGAGGCGTGGGCCGTACCCTGCACGCGATCGCGCTGGCCGACGCCGTGGCCCGCAAGGGCGGCCGTGTGCTGCTGATCGATGCCGACCTGGAGGCGCCGGGCATCACCTGGATGCTCACGGGTCACGGCAAACGGGTGGACTTCAGTTACGAGGACTTCCTCGCGCTGCTGCACGCATCCGATGACGGGCGTCCGGACGAGGCCGTCTCACTCGGCGCCGCTTATCTGCCGAACCAGACGTTCGACAACGTCATCGTCATGCCGACGCGGCGATCCCTTGCCGACATCGCGCCGCCCAAGATCGAACCTACGGATCTGCTCACGGCGGATCGGTCCATCTATTACCTGACGGAGTCCCTTGCCGAGCTCGCCGCCGCGTTGAATGCGTCCACCGTGCTCATCGACCTTCGCGCCGGCGGCAGTGAGCTGTCGGCTCCCGTCCTGCTGGACCCCCGGGTACAGAGGATCTTCGTCACCACGGTCAGCGACCAGTCGTTGTATGGCACGGATCGGCTCATTCGGGAACTCGGGCGACGTGCACCTTCGCGGAAGGGCGATCCGGCGAGCGCGATCATCATCACACAGTTTCGAGAGCAGGCCGACCGATCGCTGGTGATCGAAGCGGCGGCCCGGTTGCGGGACGCGCTCGCCGAGACCCTGAAGGCGGAGCCCAGCGAGGACGAGGACAGGACCGTCGACAACGACGTGGCCGTGGAACCCACGTTGAGCGCGTTCCAGGATCACCTCCTTTCCCTCCCCGCCAACTGGGACGCGGTGATCGCACTCGCCAGACGCCAGCAACTCCCGCAGTTGCTGGAGACGCTGGCACAGGACCTCGCCCCCCCTGCGGCGACGGCGGCCGAGAGCTCGGATGAGCCGTCCCAGCAGGAGAGCTCCAAGGTCGATCTGGCCCGCAGGCGTCGGCAACTGGGCGATTTCGCAACGCGACTGGTCCATGCTGAGACCGCTGACGGCACCCGTTTTCTGCCGACCGAGTCGCTTCGGAACCTGCTCACCTCGCATCGCACCGAGCCGCCACTGTGCGTGGTGGTGGGCGCGAAAGGGTCCGGTAAGACGTTTACGCAGGTCCAGATGTGTTTCCGGGGGACCTGGCGAGATTACGCCAGAGATGTGGGCGTGGACAATGTCACGTTGGATGCCCGGCTCGCCCCGGTGTTCGTCTCCCGGCATCTGCAGGACCGCACCTCCGAACAGATCAGTGAGGTGCAGCAGCTCGCCTGCGCGTCCCCCGACGCCGAACCGGCGAGTCAGCTCCAGCTCCGTGACCTCATCGACACATCGCTGCGATCCTCACTATCCGACCTCGAGTGGCGGCGAGTGTGGCTCACTTGCATGGCAAGGGCGGTGGGGATCGAGGCGTCACCCGAGGACGTCGAGGAAAAGCTGGTCGAATTCGCGCGCGCCACGACGAGGATATTTCTCATCGACGGCCTCGAGGATCTGCTCCAGGATTTCCTGCGGAACGACGCGCAACGGCAGGCACTGAGAGTCCTCCTCGTCGACTGTCTCGAATGGCTTCGTAGCCTCCGCGGTCGCCCCCTCGGTCTTATCGTTTTCATTCGGCGCGACCTCGTGCAGGCCGCGATCAAGCAGAACCACAGCCAATTCCTTGCGCGTTACAGCGACTACGAGCTCAAATGGAATGCGGCAGAGGCCCTACGGCTTGCGCTGTGGGTGACCCAGCAGTCCGAGGCACTTCCAGGGCTGGCACCCGAGACGATTCTGCAGGCGAGAGACGAGGACCTGAGCCGCCAGCTCATCCCGGTCTGGGGTGAGAAGATGGGATCGCCGCGTTCGCGAGAGGCGCGGTCCGACAGGTGGTTCCTGGCGGCATTGTCCGACTTCAACGGCCAGATTCAGGCGCGAGATATCGTGACGTTCCTGGCTGAGTCGGCGAACGGGTCAGTCTCCGACACGCGCTACACGGACAGGCTGCTCATCCCCAGCGCCATGCGTAACGCGCTTGTGACTTGCAGTGAGAAAAAGATTGAGGCTATCAGCGAGGAGAGTCCGCAGGTCGGCGCTCTGCTCAAACGTCTTAACGCGCTGGAAGCGGAGAAAAAGCGCATTCCCTTCAGTCCGCACTCAGTGGGACTGTCGAGCGAGGATCTCGATATTCTCGCGGCCAACGGCGTCGTGTTTCGAGAGGAAGACCAGTACTGGATTCCAGAGATATTCCGCCACGGCCTCTCCTTCAAGGCCGTCGGCCGGCCCAAGATACTCGCGATCGCGAACCTGGTACGGCAGCGTAACTTCGACTGACGTCGACGCCGTTCGTCGGAGACGGGCAGGGGCCGGTCGGCCCTTGTCTGCCTTGCCGCTTTCCGTGTTGCCAAGCCGCGCATCGTGGGCGAGCCAGGTCGTCACGGACGAGGCTCTTGCTCGCGGACCCGCGACGCCATACTCAAATGCGGCCACCGACCCGGCGTCCCGGCCTCGCCGCCCGCGGTGTACCGCAGCGGGCTGGCGGCCTCCGTGTGGGCGAGGCGGTCGTCGGTCCGCTCGCCGGCCGTTCATCCGATCCTAAGCGCCTCGGATCCGGCGCATGCGGATGTCGGCAGGTACGGGCCATTCGCCGTCCTCGGGATTTCGTGGCGCCTACCGTTCGAGGTGTTTCGACCGCGAAGCGTTCGCAGAGAGGACTCGGCATGAAGGCGGTGCGCTTCCACGAGTACGGCGACAGCGGCGTCCTGCGCTACGAGGAGGTCGACCGGCCGGTCCCCGGGCCGGGGCAGGTGCTGGTGCGGGTCGCCGCCACCTCGTTCAACCCCATCGACATCGCGATCCGGGCCGGACTCATGCGGATGACGATGCCGCTCACCCTGCCCCACGTGCCGGGTCTCGATCTCGCGGGGACCGTCGCCGAGGCCGGGCCGGAGGTGTCCGGCTGGAGCCCGGGGGAGCGGGTCGTGGCCTTCCTGCCCGCGATCGCGCCCGGCGCCGCCGCCGAGTACGTGCTCGCCCCGGCGAACGTGCTCACCGCGGCCCCGAAGACCATCGATCTCGCCGACGCCGCGGCCCTGCCCGTCGTCGGCCTCACCGCCTGGCAGGCGTTGTTCGAGGACGCGGGGCTGACGCCCGGGCGGTCCATCCTCGTCAACGGCGCGGGCGGCGCGGTCGGCGGGTACGCGGTCCAGCTCGCGCACCGGGCAGGGGCGGAGGTCACCGCGACCGCGAGCCCGCGCAGCGCCGACCGCGTCCGCCGGTACGGCGTGGCCCGCGTCATCGACCACACCGCCACCCCGGTGGTGGAGGCGGCCGGGCGGCGGTTCGACGTCGTGCTCAACCTCGTGCCCACCACCCCGGAGGGGCTCGCCCGACTGGCGACCCTCGTGACCGACGACGGCATCCTGGTCAACGTCACCACCCCCGCGGTCGCCCACGCCGTCCCCGGTCGGCGGACCGTGCAGACCCTCGTCCGCAGCGACGCCACCCAGCTGGCGACCCTCGTCGCCCGCGTCGACTCCGGCGACCTGCACGTCCACGTCGCCGACCGCCGCCCGCTGCCGGAGCTGCCCCAGATCCACGCCCTCGCCGAGCAGGGCCGCCTGCCCGGCAAGACCGTCATCGTCCCCGAATCCTGATCTACCAGCGCTCGGCGGAGCAGACAGCAGACGTGGCGTCATGGACTGGCGACCCTATGCACAGGCGCTCGCCGAGCAGGTCACCCATCCGGGCTCGCGGTGGCGGGAGCCTGTCGAGAAGACCCCGCGTCACCTGCTCGTGCCCGCATGGTGGGCGTGGCGGGGCGGCCGGTGGGAGCTGCGGCAGGGGGCGGCCGACGAGGAGGCGTGGCTGGAGGCGGCCTACCGGGATCGGACGCTGGTGACGAGGGTCGGCACGTTCCACGCCGACCACGCCAAGGTCGGCGACGAGCCGAGGGGGCGGCCCACCTCGTCCGGCACGCTGCCGAGCCTGGTGCTGCAGATGTACCGGCACGCCAGGATCGGCGAGAAGGACACCGTGCTCGATGTCGGGACCGGCTCCGGGTACGGCACGGCCCTGCTGTGTCATCTGCTCGGCGACGAGCGGGTGACGAGCGTCGACGTGGACGACTACATAACCGCGATCGCCGCCCGGCGGCTGGGCGAGCTCGGGCTGCACCCGCACGTCGTGACGGTGGACGCCACCGGGCCGCTCCCGGGAACGTACGACCGGATCGTGGCCATGGTGTCGGTGCGGCCGATTCCCGCCTCCTGGCTCGCCGCGCTCAACCCCGGCGGCCGGCTGGTGACGACCATCACCGGCACGTCGCTGATCGTGTCCGCCGTCGCCACCGACGACGGCGGCGCCGTGGGACAGGTCGAGCGGGACTGGGCGATGTTCATGCGCACCAGGAGCGGCGCCGACTATCCGCCGGGGCTGGACGCGCTGCTGGAGACGGCGCGTACCGCCGAGGGAGAGCAGGTCGGGACGGCGCGGTACCCGGTGATCGACGTCGAGGAGAACGCCTGGGAGCTGCGCTCGATGGTGGAGATCCTCGCGCCCGGCATCGTGTACGACTTCCGCGAGGAGGGCGACACCCGGACCCTGCTGATGGTGCACGAGGACGGCTCGTGGGCGAGGGCCGTCCAGACCGGCAACGAGCCCGGTGTCGTGCACCAGGGCGGCCCGCGCCGTCTGTGGGACGTGCTCGACCGGGCGCGCGACCACTGGCTGGAGCACGGCTCGCTGCCGTTGTACGGCGCGCGCGTCCGCATCACCCCGGACGGGACGATCCACCTGCGGCGTGGCCGCTGGAGGGCCGCCATCGCCTGAGCGCCTTGTCCCCCGGGAGAGCTACCGGCGAATGTCCACCGCGTGGTGACGACTCGCGGGCGGCGGATCCGTAGCGTCGTCGACGTAGCCGGATCCCCCTGTCAAGGAGTCGTCATGCGACTGGTGGTGCAGCTCGCGGCCGTGGTGGCGGTCGCGTTTCTCGGTGGCCTGGTCACGGGTGCGGTGGAGGGGAGCGCGCCCGCCACCCTGGTCGCCGGGGTCGGGACCGCCGTGGTGCTGGTTCTCGGGTACGCCCTCGCGGTGCGGCGGACGGAGCGGCGCGCGGCGGAGGAGGTGGCGGCGAGGGGCGCCGCCGGGGCGCTCGCCCGCGGGCTGCTCGTCGGCGCCGGGATGTTCGGGACGGTCGTCCTGTGCCTTGCGTCGCTCGGGTACTACCGGGTCGACGGCATGGGCTCGGTGGCGGGCGCGGTGGCGCTCGTCGGGTTCATGGCCGCCGCCGCGACCTGGGAGGAGCTGGCCTTCCGCGGCGTGCTGTTCCGCATCGTCGAGGAACGCCTCGGCACGTGGTGGGCGATGGGGCTGACCGCGGTCGCCTTCGGGCTGATGCACCTGCCCAACCCGGACGCGAACCTGTGGGGCGCGACCGCCGTCGCGATCGAGGCCGGCGGCATGCTCGCCGCGGCGTACGTGGCCACGCGCAACCTGTGGGTGCCGATCGGCGTGCACTTCGGCTGGAACTACGCCGCGGCCGGGATCTTCGGCACCGTGGTCTCCGGCACCGGCGAGAACCAGGGGCTGCTGGACGGCGTGACGTCCGGCCCGGCCCTGCTCACCGGCGGCGCCTTCGGCCCGGAGGCGAGCCCGTTCGCGGTGCTGTCCGGCCTGCTGCTCACGGTCGCGTTCCTGTGGCTCGCCCACCGGCGCGGGAACCTGATCCCCCGCAAGGGCCGCGCGACGGCCGCCGAGAGCGTTACGGTCGCCCGGTGATCGACATCCGACGGATCCCGGACCGGTGGCGGCGGCTCGACGTCACGGTCCGGGACGCTCCGCTGGCGCTGCTGCTCGCCGCCACCTCGTTCCTCCCGGGCTTCCAGGGATCCGGCACGCGCATCATCGAGGCCCCGGCCCGGCCGTACGACATGCTCGCCGTCGCGGTGATCGTGCTGCAGGCCGCCCCGCTCGCCGTACGCCGCCGGTGGCCCGCGATCTCCCTCGCCCTCGTGGTGATCGGCTTCGCCGCCGACCAGCTGCTCGGCTACCACACGCCGACGGGCACCGCGCTGCCGATCGCGCTGCTCAGCGCGGGCGCCCACCTCGGACGCCACCGGCTCGCCGCCGTGCTCGCGCTCTCCGCGGCGTACGTGCCGCTCGTGGTCGCGCTCGACCGGCTCCACCCGGGCGCCGAGGAGCCGAGCGAGTTCGTCACGTTCTACCTGGCGCTGGCGCTGTTCTGGGGGATCGGGGCGTGGCTGCGCTCCACCAGGGCCGCCGAGGCGGAACGCCGCCGCCGCGTCGCCGAGGCGACCCGGGCCGCCGAGCGCACCCGGATCGCCCGCGAGCTGCACGACGTGGTGACCCACCACGTGACCGCGATGGTGGTGCAGGCCGAGGCGGCCCGGTACCTCACCGCCTCGCCCGACCGGCTCGACGCGGCCCTGGACGCGATCACCGACACCGGGCGGCGGGCCGTCGCCGACCTGCGGCGGCTGCTCGACCTGCTCAACCCCGGCCACGACGCCCCCGACCGGATGCCGTCGCTCGGCGAGCTTGCCGCGCTCGTCGAGCGCATCCGGCGGGCCGGGCAGCCGGTCGAGCTCGTCGAGGACGGCAAACCCGCCGAAATCGCCGGAAGCGCCGAGCACGTGGCCTATAGGGTCGTGCAGGAGGCGCTGACGAACGCCCTGAAGTACGCGCACGGCAGCCGTACCGGGGTCCGCGTGCGCTACGGCGAGAAGGAGATCACCGTGGAGGTCACCAACGACGGCTCCGGTACCCGGAGCGCCTCCCCGCCTGGCGGCGGGCGCGGCCTCGCCGGGCTCCGGGAGCGGGTCGAGGCGCTCGGCGGCGACTTCGACGCCGGGCCGGCGGCCGGCGGCGGCTTCGCCGTACGGGCCCGGATCCCCGTGGGCGGGGCGTCGTGACCGAGCCGATCCGCGTCCTGGTCTGCGACGACCAGCCGCTGATCCGCACCGGGTTCGCCACGATCATCGACGCGCAGCCCGACATGGAGGTGGCAGGCGAGTGCGGGGACGGCCACACCGCGGTCGAGCTCGCCCGGCGGCTGCGCCCGGACCTGGTGATCATGGACGTGCGCATGCCGGGGCTCGACGGCATCGAGGCGACCCGGCGGCTCGCCGGGGCGGGCGTGCCGGATCCGGTCAAGGTGCTCGTGGTGACCACGTTCAACCTCGACGAGTACGTGTACGAGGCGCTGCGCGCGGGCGCGAGCGGCTTCCTGCTCAAGGACGCCCCGCCCGCGCACCTGCTGCACGGCATCCGCACCGTCGCGTCGGGCGCCGCGCTGCTCGCGCCCGAGGTGACCCGGCGGCTCGTCGGCAGGTTCGCCTCCCGCATCCGGCCCGCCGAGCGGCCCGCGGCCGAGCCGCCGCTCACCCCGCGCGAGCTGGAGGTGCTGCGCCTCATCGCCGAGGGCCTGTCGAACAGCGAGATCGCGGACACCCTGGTGATCAGCCAGGAGACCGTGAAGACGTACGTGTCGCGCATCCTCACCAAGCTCGACCTGCGCGACCGGGTGCAGGCGGTCGTCTACGCCTACCGCAACGGCCTGGTGACCTGAGGAGTGCCGGAGAGGTACGGCGGGCCGGCGCGGCCTGGGACCGGACGGGCCAGGGTAGCGGACCGGGGACCGGCCGCCCGCGCCCGCCGTACCCGCGAGCCGTCCGCGACGAAGGGGATGAGCAAGGCGAATGGCTACCACGGGGTTCCAAGGAGCGATCTTCGACGTCGACGGGGTGCTCGTCGACTCGCCGCACGAGCGCGCCTGGCGGCAGGCGCTGCGCGAGCTGATGGAGGGCGAGTGGGCGGACATCCGGGACCGGACCACCTGGTCGCCGGAGGCGTTCACTTCCGAGGTATACCAGCGGGTGATCTCCGGCAGGCCGCGGATGAGCGGCGCGCTGGGCGCGCTGGAGCACTTCCGGGTGCCGGACGCGGCCGGCCGGGCGAAGGTCTACGCGGACCGCAAACAGCGGCTCATCGTCGGGTTCATCGAGGCCGGCGAGTTCACCGCGTTCCCCGACGCGATCCGGTTCGTGCTCGCCGTACGCGCGGCGGGCATCCCGATGGCGGCGGCCTCCTCGTCGAAGAACGCCGACCGGTTCCTCAAGCGCATCCGCGTCGACACGTTCGCCGAGCGGGAGCGGCTCGGCCACGACTTCGTCCGGCCGGGCATGACGCTGTACGACCTGTTCGCCGCCGACCTGTCCGGCCGGGACCTCGCCCACGGCAAGCCGGACCCGGAGATCTTCCTCGTCTCCGCCGCCGAGCTCGGCGTGCCGCCGGAGCACTGCTTCGTGGTGGAGGACGCGGTGAGCGGGGTGCGGGCGGCGAAGGCCGGCGGCATGGCCGCGCTCGCCGTCGCCCGGGCCGGCGACCGCGCGCTGCTCGCCGCCGCCCGGGCCGACCTCGTCGTCAGCAGCCTCGACGAGGTCGACGTGGCCGCGCTCGCCGAGCACCGGCTCGCGGCCCGGCGGCCCTGACCGCGGCCCCGGTACGGCTCAGCCCGCCGCGGCCGCCGGGGCGGGTGCGGCGCGGCGGGACCGGATGCGGCGGCTGACGAAGACGTAGAGGTAGAGGGCCCAGCCGAGGGTGATGATGGCGAGGGTCGCCACCGGGCCCGCGGGCACGCCCGGGGCGGCGGCGATCTCGTCGAGGGCGCGGGCGCAGGTGACCACGGTGAGCGGCACGGTGTAGCCCGCGAAGAAGCCGAGGCCGAGGACGCGGCCGACGACGAGGAACCAGGCGTACCGGCGCACGCTCGCCGGGACCTTCGGGGCGGGCCGCCGGGCGAGCCGGGCGCGCAGGTAGGTCTGCGCGTCGTCCATCAGGTTCTTGTTGCCGGTGAGGTTGGCGTACGCGAAGTAGACGTCGGTCCGCATGAAGAAGAGGAACTGCCAGACGATCTGCGACAGGCAGATCAGCATCACCAGCCGGACGACGTCGTTGCCGGTGAAGTAGAGCGCGCACAGGCAGGCGCACACCAGCAGGAAGTCGGTGCGCATCCCGGCGAGGTGCACCCGGTACCGGGAGCGGCGGGGCGTCTGCCAGATGCCGGTGACCCGGGTCTGCACGACGAGGAACTGCAGCCGGGTGCCGAGCGACAGCTCGGCGCGCACGCCGAGGGAGCGGGCGGCGAGGATGTGGCTGAACTCGTGCACGAACACGAGCAGCCAGGAGCCGACGGCGAAGGAGAGGGTGAACGCGAGGCTGTCCGCCCAGACGATCTCGTCGTACGACGGGATGATCTCCGGCCGGGCGATCACCGCGGCGAGCGCGCCGCAGGCGACCAGGCCGATGAGCACGTTCGCGGCCGTCGAGAAGAACGGCCGGGCCGTGGCGGGGGAGATGCGGTCCCACAGGTTCGGCGGGCGTTGCGGCGGGCGGAGCAGCCCGGCCGCGTCGAGGCCGGCCACGAAGTCGGCCACGTCCACGTCGACGCCGCGGGTGCGGTGGATCTCGGCGCGCACCTCGTCGACGGTGCGGGTGCCGTCGAGCAGGGCGATCACGTCGGCGGCGATCGCGGGCACGTTGACGAACGTCTCGCCGTTGCCGATCACGTAGTCGTCGGGGCCGTCCCGGACGACGCTGAGGAAGGACAGGTCGGGTCGGGTCACCGGCAGACCTCGCAGTCGGCCGCGCGGGTGAACTCCCGGGCGGTGGTGGTGAGGGTGAGCAGGTCGAGGTAGACCGTGCGGCCGAGGATCGCGGGCGGGCCGGTGCGCGTCGCCCACCGGATGATCTCCGCGGCGAGCATGCCGGAGACGATCACGCACAGCGGGGCGAACGCCGGGATGATCCGGCCGGCGTTCTCCGGGGTGGGCAGCGTGGCCCTGCCGTACCGTTCGGCGAGCTCACGCTCCTGGCAGGCGAGGCAGGCGGTCTCCCCGGGGACGACGAGCGGGCCGACCAGGCCCATGTGCTGGTTGAACCCGCCGGTGACGAACGGCACGCCCGCCTCGACGCAGGCCCGGTTGACCCAGCGGCGGATGTGCGGCTGCGGGGTGTCGACCGTGTTCACCACGAGGTCCGCGCCCTTGATCACCTCGGCGACGTCGGCGGCCGAGCTCAGGCGGCGCGGCACCGGGTCGATCGCCGCCTCCGGCTCGTGCTCGCGCAGCCGCCGGGCGGCGGCGGCGACCTTGGGGGTGCCGACGTCGCCCGTGGTGTAGAGGTGCTGGCGGTGCAGGTTCGACGGCTCGACGTGGTCGTCGTCGACGAGGCGCAGGGTACGCACCCCGGCGGTGGCGAGCTGCACCGCGACCGCGCCGCCGATCGCGCCGACGCCGAGCACCGCCACGGTGAGCCGGGCGAGCGCGCGCAGGGCCTCCTCGACCCGCTCGGCCGGGTGGAACATCGACAGGAACAGCGCCTGGCGGGAGCGCCGCTCGTCCGCGATGAGCCGCGCGGTGTCGCTCTCCCGCACCAGGATCCGGGCGGCGAGCAGCCGATCCACGGCCGCGTCGATCTCCTCCGGGGAGGCGCCCGCGACGCGCCCGTACAGTTCCGCGCGCTCGCGCGGGCCCGTCGCGCACAGCCGCAGTAAATCGCGCAACGGCGGCTCGACAGGCTCCAGAATTTGCCCGGTCGGGGGAAAGTCGCCAAGCCTGGCCCGGCCCGACAAATCGTCGAGGAAGAATGGGAAGGCAGGATTGACCTGAACCCGCATCTCGGTCGGCTCTCAGGGGGTGGACGGTGGGGCCGCCGGAGGGCGCGGCGGCCCCATGCCCAGGTCAGCAGCTGTTGCTGTTACCGGTCGTCTCGACCTCCTCGACCTTCTTGATCTCGATCTTCACGGATCGCCCCTTCCGTTGTCGATGTCGATTTCACCGGTAGTGTGGAGCTTAAGTAAGGTTCCAGAGTAAGGCAATACCCTGTTTTTGGGGTGTGCGTTACGTGGTCGCCTTTTCTCCGATCGTGATCTCAGTCCGAAATTCTTTTAAGGAATTCCGTTACCCGTTGCCACATGAGGGTGGCGGCGCACGGGTCGTAGTCGGGCAGGCCGGGATCGGCGAACAGGTGCGCGTCGGTCGGGTAGGTGTGCACCTCGAACGCGGCGCCGGAGGCGGTGACGAGCCGCTCCAGCTCGGCGACCGTCGCGGGCTCCACCCACGGGTCGCCCTCGCCGTAGTGCACCTGGACCGGCACGCCGGCGGGCCACGGGCCGGCCAGCGCGTCGTCCGCCACCGCGCCGTGCATGAGGATCAGGCCCCGGGCCGCCGGGTGCGACGCGGCGAGCGTGCCGGCCGCGGCGGCCCCGAGGGAGAACCCGGCGAACACCACGGGACGGTCGACGGACTCGCCGAACCGGCGCACCCGCCGCCTGATCTCCTCGACGCCGAGCGCGTCGCGCTTGCGCAGCCCGTCCTCGACCTCGTCGAACACCTCGCCGTCGTAGTAGTCGGGCACCACCACGGTGTGCCCTGCCGCGCGGAGGATGTCGGCGGCGGCGTGCACGCCCGGACGCAATCCCAGTGCGGAGTGCAACAACATGATCTCGGCCACGCGGCCTGTGTATCACCGCACACCGACACTGACAATGACCATGTCCGGACGTCAGGTGGCGCGGTCGAGTCCGGGGCCGCGCCGCCCGCGGCCCGGCGCCCGGGCCCGGGGTTACGGCCCGGCCGCCGGAGGGCCGTCCGGTCAGTGCGCCACCGGGTGGTTCGCCAGGAACACCCCGTGCGGGTCGCGCTCCCGCTTGATCCGCCGCAGCCGGTCGAGGGTGGCGGCGGGGAAGGTGTGCGCCACGGTCTCGCCCGCCCCGAGGCAGATGTACGGCCTGCGCCCGGTGACGAGCCCGCCCAGGTCGCCGGCGATCCGCCGCTGCCGCTCCCGTATCGCCGCGGCGGTGTCCGGCCCGGTCACCGCGCCGAACGTGTACAGCAGGTACGGCTCGGCCAGCGCGCCGCACGCGCCCCCGTCCGGCCGCTCCTCGGCGAGCGCGCCGCCGAGGTGCCGGATCTGCACGCCGCCGAGCGGGTCGATCGGCTCGTGCAGCAGCACCCGCAGCGCGGCCTCGTCGAGCCCGGTGAGCAGCTCGCCCCCGGACGCGCTCGGCATCGGGTCGACGGGGTCGCCGGTGATCGCGCCGAGCTCGGCCGGGGTGAGCGGCCCTCTGGTGTCCTGGAGCGGGCCGCCGATCGCGTCGAGCGGCTTGAGCAGGTCCCGCGCCTCGTCGGCCTCGCCGAGGAAGGCGACGCTCACCGTGACCATGGGCGGCACGCCCGGCAGGTTCAGCCGGCCGAGCCACGCCGACAGGGCCGGCGGCGCCTGCGCGGTGACCTCCAGGTAGGCGGCGGCCACCTCGTCCGCCCGGGCGAGCGGCCACGCCATCGCCCCGCCGTACAGGGCCGGGGCCGGGAACAGTTCGAACTCGATCGCGGTGACGATCGCGAAGTCGCCCCCGCCGCCGCGCAGCGCCCAGAACAGCTCCGGATCGGACCCGGCGGTCACCCGGGCCCGCTCGCCGTCGGCGTCCACCACCTCGAACGCGGTCACCGCGTCCGCGGCCCAGCCGTACCGGCGGCCGAACCAGGACAGCCCGCCGCTGAGCGTGTATCCGGTCACGCCCACCACCGGCGAGCTCCCGGCGAGCCCGGTCAGCCCGTACGGCGTGGCCGCCGCCAGCACCCGGTCCCAGGTCACGCCCGCCCCCACCCGGGCCAGCCGCCGCTCGGGCCGTACCACGACCTCGTCGAGGCGGCGGGTGCGCAGCAGGATCGCCCCGTCCGTGCCGGGCGCGGCGCTGTGCCCGGTCGTCTGCGCGGCCACCGCGCGCCCGGCCGTGCGCGCGTACCGCACCACGGCGGCGACGTCGTCCACGTCCGCGGCCTCCACCACCGCGGCGACCGGCTGCTCGACCGCCAGGTTCCACGGCCGGGCCGCCTCGGCGAAGCCCTCGTCGCCCGGCAGCAGGACCCGGCCGGATACGGCCGCGCGCAGCCCGAGGCCGGTTTCCATGTCGGCTCGCATTGTCGTACCCCACTCCTACGCTCGGTCCGCGGTCACCCTCCCGGTGCCGCGCTCGTCTCTCCCATGACGGAGCAGGAGCCATGAAGGTGACGACGGACGAGAAGGAGCTGCTCGCGGGCCGGTTCGCCGAGCACCGCCCGCGGCTGACCGCGGTGGCCTACCGGATGCTGGGCTCGCTCAGCGAGGCGGAGGACGCGGTCCAGGAGGCGTGGCTGCGGCTGAGCCGCTCGGACGCGGCGGAGATCGACAACCTCGGCGGCTGGCTCACCACCGTGGTCGGCCGGATCTGCCTCGACATGCTGCGGTCGCGCGCCGCCCGGCGGGAGGAGCCGCTGCAGCAGGTGCGGCTGCCCGACCCGGTCGTGGCCGACGGCCTCGACCCGGAGCCCGCGGCGGTGCTCGCCGACTCGGTCGGCCTCGCCCTGCTCGTGGTGCTCGACACGCTCTCCCCGCCGGAACGCCTCGCGTTCGTGCTGCACGACATGTTCGGCGTGCCGTTCGCCGAGATCGCGCCGATCGTGGGCCGTACCCCGGCGACCACGAAGAAGCTCGCCTCCCGGGCCCGGATCCGGGTGCGCGACGCGGCCCCGGCCCCGGACGCCGACCTCGCCGAGCAGCGCCGCGTGGTCGACGCCTTCCTCGCCGCGGCCCGGGGCGGCGACTTCGACGCCCTGCTCGCCGTACTCGATCCGGACGTCGAGCTCCGTGTCGACGAGGGGCCCGCGCTGCCGGGGCGGCGCGCCCGCGGCGCGGCGGACGTCGCCAGGTCGGCGATCATCGGCTCGCGCGACGCCGGGGCGCCGCGTCACGTGCTCGTCAACGGGGTGGCCGGGATCCTCGAGACGAAGGACGGCCGGCCGGTCGCCCTGCTCGCGTTCACGGTCCGCGGCGGCCGGATCGCCACGATCGACATCCTCACCGACCCGGTACGGCTCGCGCGCCTCGCTCCGGCCCGGTAACCCGCCTGGCGGTTCTCGCCGCCCGGTGGCCTGCCGCCGGGCGGTGGGTCCGGCCGAGGCGTGCGGACGCCCGCCGGGCCGGCGGCCCGAGGCGACGGTGTGGGAAACCGGCCGGTCCGGGAAGAAGGCGGTTCACCCGGACGTTCCGGCGGGGCGCTGGTCAGGAGGAGGACTTCTCCGGAGGGCGGCCGGAGGACTCGGGGGAGGTGGCGAGGGGAAGCCGCAGCACGAAGCGGGCGCCGCTGGGGTGGTCGGCGGCGTAGAGGTGGCCGCCGTAGCCCTGGGCGATCTCGCGGGCGATGGACAGGCCGAAGCCGGATCCGCCGCGGTCCGCGGCCTCGGCGTCGCGGCGCCGGTAGAGGCGGTGGAAGATGCGCTCGCGGTCTTCGGGCGGGATGCCGGGGCCGTCGTCGATGACCTCGAGCACGGCGTCGGGCGGGTCGGCCGTCACCACGATCTCGATCTTGTTGGTGGTGTGCCGTTCCGCGTTGGCGATGAGGTTCGACAGCACCCGCGCGAGCCGTACCCGGGAGGCGCGGACCGGGGCCGGGCGCTCGAAGCGGGTGATCACGTTGCTCCCGGGCGGGTGGGACTCGAGCTCGTGCTCGACGAGCTCGGTGAGGTCGAACAGCTCCGGGGACGGCGGCTGGGCGGCGTACAGCCGGGCGAGGGTGAGCAGGTCGTTGACGATGGAGTTGAGCCGCTCGACGTCGCGGTACAGCTTGACCAGCGTCCGGCGCAGGTCGGCGTCGGGCTCGGAGAGCGCGACCTCGAGCTCGGTGAGCAGCGCGGTGATGGGGGTGCGCAGGTCGTGGGTGGCGTCGAAGAGGAACCGCTGCTGCTGCTCGATCGCCTCCTGGAGGGCCGACACGGTCTGCTGCTCCTGCCGGTAGGCGTGCTTGAGCCGGGCGCTCACGCTCGCGAGCTCCCGGGCCCGGGCGAAGATGTCGCGCTGCAGGTCGTCGGCCCGGACCTCGCCGTTCCCCTCGTGGTCGCCGCGCGCCTGCTCGACGAGCGAGGTGATGTCCACGCACCGGTTGACGATGAAGCGTACGTTGCCGCTCTTGTCGAGCACGGGGGCGTTCACCAGGTGCCAGTACCGCTCCTCGTACTCGCCGGGCCGGTCGGAACGTTCCACCTCGCGCCGCACGAGCGGCACCACGTCGGTGGTGCGCTTGGTGAGCACGCGCTCCAGCGAGGTGCGCACCGGCTCGAGCTCCCGCGCGTTCGACCCGTTCGACACGCCGGGGAACGCGGCGAAGATGGGACGGCCGATCACCTCCTCCCTGCTGCGCCCCGTGGCCCGGAGATAGGCCTCGTTCGCGGCCGCCACGACGAGGTCCGGGGTCAGCACGACGAACGGGGCGAACAGCGAATTGAACACCGCTTCATAGTCCACGTTGGTCTGCATGACACTCACCCCCGACCATCCGTACCCAGAATCGCCCATGTAGGTACATAGAGACCAATATCGGGACAACTCTCTCGGTCGGGTTCGGCTCTGCAACGGGCATCGGGACGATGGTCAAACCCCTTTGCGCCGTCAAAGTTCGGCAAAGCCTGCGCCGCCCGCCGTCTCCGAAACCGCGCCGTCATCGGGAGATCGTGCCTTCGCTGCGACTCATCGGCGCCATGTTCGACGGTCGCCGGGAGCCCTCGCATCGGCAAAGACGCGGGGTGAGCCGCGAAGGTAGATCTTTTCCTCTCGGGTACGGCCGGCCTCGCTCACCTGTTCGCATTCCCGGTGCCGCCGGGCCGTGGCCGATCGTTCCGCGCCCGTGACCGGTGATCTTCGGAGGTGCATCGGCGCAGGTCGGGGGGTGTCACGCCGGGAGCGGTCCCCGGGCGCGCACAGGGGCGGCCGGTTCGCGGCCCGGGCCGGCCCGGCGGTGCGGACGATGTTTCCGGCTCGCTTTCCCCATCGGGCACGCCGGTGCCGGGAAACCGGATTCCGCGACGCCCAGGGAAACACCGTTCACGCTTGACGGCATCCGTGCAGGCGTTTCCACAAAGTATTTGACCGGCACCGCGACCCGTGTGAAGGCCGATCGGGGAATGCGCCGCCGGTACGGCCTCGGTGTCGCGAACGCCGGGCCGTACCGGCGATCGCGACGGCGGAACGCGCCAGCGATGAAAGATGACCGCGCAATCGGTCCCCGCGATCACCGGCGAGCGGCCGATGCCGGAAATCGACACCGCCGTCCCGAATTCCGCTCGAATCCGGAACCACCGGCCGAGCGGCAAGGACGACCATCCGGTGGACCGGGAGGCCCGCCAGGCGTTCCGACGGCTCCAGCCGGGCATCCGCTGCCCGAGTGGCCGCCCGGCCTGCGCCCGACCGACGCGCCGCAGGTGAACGCGATCGGCGGACTCGCCGAAATCCCTGGTCAGAGGGCGTCGCCGCCAGGCTTGACCTCAAGCGAAGTCGAGGTCGGAGACTGTCGGGCGTACCGGCCCGACGACGACAGGAGTCTGATCACGATGCGTGCCATCCAGGTGCGGGAGTTCGGCGGCCCGGAGGTGCTGGAGCCGGTGGAGCTGCCGGATCCGGTCCCCGGACCCGGGCAGGTCGTGGTGGACGTGGCGGTGACCGACGTCATCTACCTCGACGTGATGCGGCGCTCCGGTCGGGCCGGGCCGGCCGCGCCCGCCCTGCCGTACGTGCCCGGCCGCGGGGGCGCCGGGCGGGTGCTCGCGGTGGGGGAGGGCGTGGACCCCGCGTGGGTGGGCCGCCGGGTGGTGGCGCGCACCGACGGCGGGTACGCCGAGCGCCTGCTCGCCGCCGAGGAGGAAATCGTCGAGGTGCCCGACGGGCTCGGCCTGCGGGAGGCGGCGGCCGTGCTGCACGACGGCGGCACCGCGGTCGGCCTGTTCGAGGCCACGCCCGCGGCCGCGCACGACTGGGTGCTCGTCACCGCCGCGGCCGGGGGAGCGGCCCACCTGCTGGTCCAGCTCGCGGGCGACGCCGGGGCCCGGGTGGTGGCCGCCGCCCGGGGGGAGCGGAAGCTCGCCATGCTCCGCGGCCTCGGCGTGGCGGCCGTGGTCGACTACTCCGAGCCGGGCTGGCCGGACCGGGTGCGCGCGGTGACCGGCGGCTCCGGCGTCGACCTCGTCTTCGACGGCGCGGGCGGCGAGTACGGCAGGGCCGCGTTCGACGCCGTGGCCGACGGCGGCCGGTTCGTCACGTACGGCTCGGCGGGCGGTGGCCTGACCGTGATCGACCCCGCCCATGCCGCGGAACGGAACGTGACCGTGCACAACCCGCTGTTCGCCGGGCCGCCCCCGGACCCGGCGACCGCCCGCGCCCGCATCGCCCGGGCGCTCGAGCTCACCGCCAAGGGCGTGCTCCGGCCGCACATCGGCGCGGTCCACCGCCTTGACCAGGCCGCCGAGGCGCACCGGGCACTCGAGGAACGACGTACCCTGGGCAGGGCGCTGCTGCTCGTCTCCGGCTGATCGCACGCCGCTCCGGCGGGCCGGTCACGCCGGGCGCGACGGGGCGGCGGCGCCGGGCCTCCGGAATCCCTGCGGGACCGGGGATTTTGTTCCGTACCGGGGGTGCTGACAGCCGTTGTTACCGGCACTGGGACACTACGTGGGAAAAGGTTTGCCCACGTACGAGTTGTCCGTTCGGACAGTCCACAAGATGTCCAGACGGGCTTCGTCCTACGGCCGGTAAAGAGGAGACCGAGATGACGATCAGTCCGCAGGCTCGGCGCGGAGAGGAAGCTGCCGGATCCTCCGGGACCGCTTTCAGGCTCGAGTACGACAAGGGTTCCTTGTCACTCCCGGTCCGTCCGGTCACCGAAGGGCCGGCCGGAATCGACGTGAGCAGCCTCCTCAAGGAGACCGGACACGTCGCGGTGGACCCCGGGTACGCGAACACGGCGAGCTGCGCCTCGGCCATCACCTACATCGACGGTGAGGCGGGCATTCTGCGCTACCGCGGCTACCCGATCGAGCAGCTCGCGGAGAAGTCCACCTTCCTCGAGGTCGCCTACCTGTTGATCTACGGCGAGCTGCCGACCCGTAAACAGCTCGACGAGTTCACCACCAACATCACCAAGCACACGCTGCTGCGTGAGGAGATGCGGCTGTTCTTCGACGGCTTCCCGCGGGACGCCCACCCGATGGCCGTGCTCTCCTCGGCGGTGAGCGCGCTGTCCACCTTCTACCAGGACAGCCTCGACCCGTTCGACAAGGACCAGGTCGAGATCTCCACGATTCGGCTCCTGGCGAAGTTCCCGACCATCGCCTCCTACGCCCACCAGAAGTCGATCGGTCGTCCTCTGCTCTACCCGGACAACTCGCTGGGCTACGTGGAGAACTTCCTCCGCATGACCTTCGGCGTGCCGAGCGAGCCGTACGAGGTGGACCCGGTCCTCGTCAACGTGCTCGACATGCTGTTCATCCTGCACGCCGACCACGAGCAGAACTGCTCCACCTCGACGGTACGGCTCGTCGGCTCCAGCCACGCCAACCTGTTCGCCTCGGTGTCGGCCGGCGTGAACGCCCTGTTCGGCCCGCTGCACGGCGGCGCCAACCAGGCCGTGCTGGAGATGCTGCAGGACATCTACAACTCCGGCGGCGACGTCAAGGCCTTCGTCGAGAGGGTGAAGCGGAAGGAGAAGGGCGTCCGCCTCATGGGCTTCGGCCACCGGGTCTACCGCAACTACGACCCGCGGGCCGCGATCGTGAAGAAGGCCGCCCAGGAGGTGCTCTCCCGGACCGGCCAGGGCGACCCGCTGCTCGACCTCGCCATGAGCCTTGAGGAGATCGCCCTCAACGACGAGTACTTCATCGAGCGCAAGCTCTACCCGAACGTCGACTTCTACACCGGCCTGATCTACAAGGCCATGGGCTTCCCCACCGAGATGTTCACCGTGCTGTTCGCGATCGGCCGCCTCCCCGGCTGGATCGCCCAGTGGCGGGAGATGATCGAGGACCCGATGACGAGGATCGGCCGTCCCCGCCAGCTCTACGTGGGCCCGTCCGCCCGCGACTACGTGCCGATCGAGCAGCGCTGATCCGGGCGTTTCCCTCGCCCCTGGGGGCCGGTTCTGTGGGTGCACAGGACCGGCCCCCAGGGCTCTTTCCGGGCGCCTCCGCCGCGTCGGCTCCCTCCGCCGTCCGCCGATCCGCGTGCCCGCCCCGGTTCGCGGGTAACGGACGGGGACAGGTGCGACAGGAAGGGGAGGCATGGCGAGGCGAACGCCCGTCGGTCCGGCCGGCCTGGGCGGCGAGACCGGCCCCGCGGACGACGACCCGCCGCGGCCGCCGGAGCCGGAGCCGCACGAGGAGGCCGGGCCGTACCGCCGGTCGGCCATGCTGCTCGACGCCGCGCTGGAGATCGGCGCGGAGCTCGACCTCAACACGGTCCTGGGCACCATCGTCGACGTGTCGATGCGGGTGGTGCCGTCCCGGTACGGCGCGCTCGGCGTGCTCGACGAGTCGGGCGGGTTCAGCGCGATGATCAGCCGCGGGTACTGCTCGGACCGGTCGGCGGCGCGCGGCGAGGAGATGCCGCACGGCACCGGGCTGCTCGGCGAGCTGGTGCGCGATCCCCGGCCGCTGCGGCTGGACGACCTGTCCACCCATCCGGGCTCGGCCGGGTTCCCCGAGGACCACCCGGTGATGACGTCCCTGCTCGGCGTGCCGATCGAGGTGCGCACGACGGTCTACGGCAACCTCTACCTCGCCGACAAGATCGGCGGGCCGTACACGCAGGAGGACGAGGACATCCTGATCGCGCTCGCCCGGGTGGCGGGCGTGGCGATCGAGAACGCGCACCTGTACCGGCGGCTGCGGCGCATCACCGAGGACTTCCAGCGGCGGCTGCTCCCGCCCATGCCGCAGGTCGAGGGCTGGGAGCTGGAGAGCCGCTACCTGCCCGCCACCCGGCTGCCGAACATCGGCGGCGACTGGTACGACCTGTTCCAGCTGCCCGACGGGGCGGCCTGCCTCGCGGTCGGCGACGTGATGGGCCACGACGCGCGCGCCGCCAACACGATGGCCCAGATCAGCAACATGCTCCGGGTCGTCGCCTACTACCGGCGGGAGCCGCCGAGCGACGTCCTGCACGACCTCGACCGGGCCCTGCACGACCTGCACGGCGGCCCGATGGCCACCGTGCTCCTCGCCCGCGTGGAGCCGTCCGCCTCCGGCGCCGCCCTGCTGCGCTGGGCGAGCGCGGGCCATCTGCCGCCGCTGCTCATCGTCCCCGGCGAGCGGGCCCGGTTCCTGCGCACCGAGCCCGGCCTGCCGCTCGGCGTCGACTTCGCCGTGCCCCGCCCCGACCACCACACCGAGCTTCCCGCGGGCGCCGCCGTACTGCTCTACACCGACGGCCTCGTCGAGCACCACGACCTCCACCTCGACGACGGCATGCGCAGGCTCGCCGACATCGCCACCGCCCACGCCGACGCCCCCCTGGCCCGGCTGTGCGACGCCCTCCTCGACGCCACCTTCGACGACGACGTCACCCTCCTCGCCGTCCGCTCCCGCCCCTGACCTGCGGTACGGCTCGCGCCGCGCCGTGGCGGCCCGGGCGACGGGATCGGTCATTTGTCGTAGTGCAGTGTGCCTCGTTGCCGGACGAGATCCGGGTCCGCGGTCGGCTCTACTGGGACGTGGCGGTGCCGGGGGCACCGCGGGCCCGGGCGGCGAGGCCTGGGCCGGGGCACCGGAGCAGGAGGATGTGACGTCGTGGGTGCTGAAAGTCTTGAGGCGGCGATCCAACGTGCGGGATCCGTGGTCGAGCTGCTGCGGAACTCGCCGGCCCGGCCGCACGCCTTCCCGGTGACGCCGGAGTTCACCAACTGGCGCTCCGAGCAGCAGGCGTGGCGGAAGACGTGTGCGCTGCTCGATCAGTCGCACCACATGACCGATCTCTACATCAGCGGCAAGGACACCCTGCGGCTGCTGTCCGACTTCGGCGTCAACACCTTCAAGAACTTCACGCCGGGCAAGGCGAAGCAGTACGTCGCGGTCAACAAGGACGGGTACCTCATCGGCGACGCCATCCTCTTCCACCTCGAGGAGAACCTCGTCGACGTCGTCGGCCACGTGACCGTGCCGAACTGGCTCGAGTACCACGCCAAGGCCGGCGGTTACGACGTGACGATCGAGCGCGACCCGAACTCGGTCGAGCGCCCGGCCGGGCAGCCGCCGAGGCTCTACCGGTACGAGCTGCAGGGCCCGACCGCGGTGCGGCTGCTGGAGAAGGTCACCGGTGGCCCGCTGCCGCAGGTGAAGTTCTTCAACATGACCGAGCTCACCATCGCCGGCCGCAAGGTGCGGGCGCTGCGGCACGGCATGGCCGGGCAGCCCGGGTTCGAGGTGTTCGGCCCGTGGGAGGACGGCGAGGCCGTGCTCGAGGCGCTGCTCGAGGCCGGCAAGGAGTTCGGGCTCGTGCGGGCCGGCGCCAAGGCGTACTCGACGGCGAACCTCGAGTCGGGCTGGATCCCGACCGCGGTCCCCGCGATCTTCGGCCCGGAGGAGCGGGAGTACCGGGAGTGGCTGCCGCTCGCCCAGGTCGGCTCGCTCGGCGGCAGCTTCGTCTCCGACGACATCACCGACTACTACGTCACGCCGTACGACATCGGCTACGGCCACATCGTCAAGTTCGACCACGACTTCCTCGGCCGCGAGGCCCTGGAGCGCATGGCCGGCGAGGCACGCCGTACCAAGGTGACGCTGGTGTGGAACCCGGACGACCTCGCCGCCGCGCAGCGCACGCTGTACGAGGACGGCGTCCCGGCCAAGTACCTCGAGTTCCCCAAGAGCCGCTACGCCTTCTACCAGGTCGACGCGGTGCAGAAGGACGGGAGGCTCGTCGGCCTCTCGCTCGACGTCGGCTACATCGCCAACGAGCACGCGTACGTGTCGCTCGCCACGGTCGACCGTGACCTGGCCGAGCCGGGCACCGAGGTCACCGTGCTGTGGGGCGAGGAGCCGAACACGGCCAAGCCGGCCGTCGAGCCGCACCGCCAGGTCGCGATCCGCGCGACGGTCGCGCCCGCCCCGTTCGTGCAGGAGGTGCGGGAGCACTACCGCAAGTGACCGAACGGGGGCGTGGCCCCCGGGACCGGGGCCGGTCGGCACTCTCCCGCCCGCACTCGCCGACCGGCCCCCACCGGTCACGGATCCTCGGGCGGCGGCGGCGCCAGACCCTCCCGTACGGCCACCAGGGCCGCCTGGGTCCGGGAGGTGAGGCGCAGCTTGCGCAGCACGTTGCTGACGTGCGTGCGCGCGGTACGCTCGCTGATCACCAGCTCGTCGGCGATCTCCCGGTTGGTACGGCCACCGGCGATCAGGGTGAGGACGGCCCGCTCCCGCTCGGTGAGCGCGCTCACCCCGCTGGGCGCGATCATCTCCCGGGTGAGGCGCCGGGCGACGGCCGGGTCGAGGAACGTCTCGTCGCGCGCGGCGGCGCGGATCGCCGAGGCGACCTCGTTCGGCCCCACGCTCTTGAGCAGGTAGCCGGACGCGCCGTTGCCGAGCGCGGCGTGCACCCGCTCGATCTCGCCGAAGCTCGTCAGGATCACCACCTTGACGTCCGGGTACTCCTGGGTGATCCGTCCGGTGGTCGCCACGCCGTCGAGCCGGGGCATGAGCAGGTCGAGCAGGACGACGTCCGGCGCCTCCCCGTGGGCGGACATCTTCCGCAGCAGGGCGAGGGCCTCCTCGCCGTCCTCCGCCTCGGCCACGACCTCCATGTCGTCGAGCACCTCGAGGTACGCGCGCAGGCCGCGGCGCACGACCGCGTGGTCGTCGACGATCAGCACGCGGATCCGCCTCGGGGTCTCCTCTGTGGTGTTCACGATGCCCGTTCCTGAGTGTCGAGGACGGCCCAGTCGCCCGTCCTCCGGTCGAGGATTCGATCGGAGAGCGGGAATCCGGCCGCCACGGCCGGTGACACGGGCGGCAACGGCACCGTGAGCCGGACGACGGTGCCGCGGCCCTCCTCTGGTCGGATGGTCACGGTACCCCCCCATCGCTCCGCCCTCTCCCGCATCGCTCGCAGGCCGTACCCGGCCTGGATCTCGCAACTGTCGTCGTTTCGGCCGATCGTGCCGCACCAGCGGCCGTCGTCGATCACGCTCGCCCTGAGCCGTTCGCCGTGGAGCCGCATCCGGATCGTCACGTTCTCCGCCTCGGCGTGCTTCACCACGTTGTGCACCGCCTCGGAGACGATGCGGTAGACGTCCTCGGCGAGCTCCCCCCGGACGCGCTCCAGACCCGGGCCGATGTCGACGACGAAGTTCAGGCCGGTGCGGTTGGCGGTGCTGTCGACCAGGGCCCGCACCGCCTCCTCGAGGCCGTCGAGCTCGGCCGCGGACCTCGGGCGCAGCTCGTGCACCATCGCGCGCAGGTCGGCGAGCACGGTCTGGGAGAGCGTGCCGACCTCGTCGGCGATGCGCCGTACCTGCTCCGAGGGTACGGCACCGCCCCGCGAGCCGAGCACCTCCATCGACTTGGCCAGCATGCTGATCGAGAACACCTGCTGCACGATCGAGTCGTGCAGGTCGCGGGCGATGCGCTGGCGCTCCTCGCGGCGCGCCGCGTCGCGCTCGCGCTGCAGCAGCGTGGCGTGGTCGACCGCGATCGCCGCCTGCTCCGCCATCGCGCGCAGGAACTCCAGCCGCCGCTTGGTGACCGCCTGGCCGGGCGCGAAGAACACGTTGATCACGCCGGCCGGGGTGCCGCGGATCTTGAGCGGGATGCTCGCGAACGCGTCCCACTTGAGCTCGCTCAGGTAGGAGCGCAGCGGGTCCCAGCCGGGGTTGGTCTGGATCTCCTCCCACCGGTTCGGCACGACGACCGGCCTGCCGGTCCGCAGCGCGTCGAGCATGCGCAGCGCCGCGCCCCGCCGCTGGCAGGTGAGCAGCCGGTCGAAGAAGTCCGGCAGGTGCGTGAAGCCGGCCGCGCCCATGATGCGCAGGTGCCGGCCCGCCTCGTCGAGGGTGAGGATCTGCACCCCGGCCAGCTCGTCGGCCTTCATCACCTCGGAGGCGAGCGCGTCGAGCAGGGCGGGCAGCGAGCACTCGCGGGCGAACTTCGCCGCGGTACGCGCGATCGCGGCGATGCGGCGCCAGCGCTGCCGCTCGTCGGTGACGTCGCGGAACGACACCACGGTGAGCGAGGGATCGGTGGGCAGGCGCTGCGCCCGGTAGGCGAACTCGCGGCGCACGCCCGGCTCGGGGCACCAGGTGGTCACGTGTTCGGTCGAGCCGTCGTCGAACAGCCCGAGCGGCTCGGCCTCGTCGTCCTGGGCGAGCGCGAACGGCGCCTCGGCGCCGATGAGCTCCTGTTCGGGTCGGCCGCACAGCCGTACCCCGGCCGGGTTGAGCTGGACGAACCGCCCGTCCGCGGAGACGACGGCGAGGCCGTCGGGCGCGTCGAGGGCGAGCCGAGCCCAGGACACGGCCGGGGAGGCGGTCACTTCCGCCTCTCCGCCGCGTGATGGACCGGCCATGACGAGCTCCCTTCGCAGTGAATCGCATCACAAGGATGCATGGCGGACGCTGGCAAATCATCCCCGCCAGCGAAGATTGCGTCATTTGTCGCATATCGGACTCGTGGCATCGTCCCGACGATACGGCCGGGGTGGACGCGTCCGCGCGCCCGCCCGGCGCATCGAGCGGGCCGAGGCGGATCCGCGCGCGCGTGGGTGCGGGAGCTGCGCCGGCAGGAGCCGCGTCGCCGCGGCGTCACCGGCGGCGGATCGGCGAAACCCTCGGCATCGTCCGGCGGTCCGCCGGGGAGCGGTTCTCCGGCGAGGAGCGACGGCGTCCGCGCCGCTCGCGGTCATCCGCCCGCGAGCCCTCGCCGTGCATCACGCCGCAGGGTACGACACGGCCCGGACGGCGCGGCCTACCCCTCCTGCCAGGGCCGGAAGGTGGCGCGCCAGTCCGACGGCGGCAGCACGGGAACGTTCACCTCGATCCGGCCGGCCCGCTCGAACCGGAAGGTGACCGGAACGTGCTCGCCGCTGCGCAGCGGCCGGGTGAGCCCGGTGAGCAGCGCCTGCGGCTCGGGGGTGCCACCCACCCGGCGCTGCCGCGGGATCACCGACACGTCGCCGCGCACCCGGGCGCCGTCGAACAGCCCGGGCGAGCCGATCTCGACGAGCCGGTCGTCGGTGGCCCGCTCGCTCACGACCGTGAAGTAGAGCGGCACGTCCTCGCCCTGCCGGAGCGGCCGCCCGCCGGGTGCGCCGATCATGAAGGCGTTCCGGAGCAGGATGCCGTTCGTCTCCCCGTTCGCGCCCTCGGTCGGGTCGTACGGCTCGCTGTACACCGACGCCCCGAGACCGCAGCCGGAGACGAGGGCGGCGACGGCGACCGTCAGGCAAGCCAGGCGCATCCTCATGCCGTCCCTCCACGACTCCTTCCCGCCGCGCAGTGGTTACCCGCCGCCGTGCGGCCCATGCCGCGCCGGGCGTCCCTTGGCCGTCGGCTGGCGACCCGGTTGGCCGGGCTTGGCCGTACCCGCCCGGCGGGGTGGACACAACCGGCATTTGCCGCGCTGTATCCCTGGCAGGATTGATCGCCGGAGGTGGGGATGAAGAGCGACCGCGGATACCTCTGGCTGGGGGCGCTGGCCGGCGTGTGCGCCTTCGTCGGACTGCGGATCCGGCAGCGGCGGCGCGACGGCACCGCCGTACCCGCGACCTCGCCCGACCGGCCCTCCGCGGCGCTCCCGGCGGAGCCGCCGGTGCGGATCGCCGGGCCGGTGCGGGCATCGGTACGGCCGGCGGCCAAGGGGAACGTGCGGGGCACGCCCGGGCCGGTCGACTCCCCGTCGCCCGCGAAGCCGGACCGGTTCGCCGTGGTCACCCGGGCCGTCGCCCTGGTGATCGCCGCGATCGGGACGGTGACCGGCGTGGGCGTCCTGCTGTCGCTGTGGACGCGGGACCGGTGGGGCGCCTACGCGGCCGTGGGCGAGGGCCTGCTGGCCGTCGCGGTGGCCGCGGGCGCGCTGCTCGCCGTCTGGGTGGCGGTCACCGCGCGCGGGCGGGACATCGAGACGTACTTCCGGTCCGGCCGTCGCCGGGACGGGGCGGCGCGGCGGGCGGGCCGGGCGTGGGGCTTCCTGCTCGGCATCCCGCCCGTCCTCGGTCTCGCGATCATCACCGAGCTGCGGGACCTGTACGCCGAGGGCCGCACCCCCGACCTGTTCCCCGTGTTCCCGTTCCCGGTCGAGCCGCCGCTCGACGCCTCGCTCACCGCCCTCCTGCTCACGCTCACCCTCACCTGCTGCCCGCTCGCCCTCTACGTGTACCTGCGGGACCACCTGCCGCGCGGCACGGCCGTCGGGTTCGCGGTGGCGATCCTCGCCGTGATCTTCGTCATCGGCGCGGCGCAGGCCGTGTCCGGCAACGGTCCCATCGAGGCGCTCGGCCTCAGCGTGGAGTCGTACCTGATCGTGGCCGTGCTCTCGATCGGGGCGTTCCTGTGGGCCTTCGACCACCGCTCCGACGCGAGCCGGAGCAACCTGGGGGCGGCCCTCGTCGGCGGCGCGGTGATCGGCTTCATCGTGTTCACCCAGCAGGACATCGCCGCCCGGCAGGCCGCCGAGGAGCAGGACCGGCAGGCGGCCCTCGACGTCATCCGGACCCAGACCGACCTCACCGGCGCGGACCTCGCCTCCCGCGACCTGGCGGGTCTCTCGCTCCGCAACCGCCGCCTCGAGGACGCGAACCTCGACCGCGCGTCGCTGCTCGGCACGGACCTGTCCCGGTCGAGCCTGTCCCGGGCGACCTTCACGGACGCGAAGGCCACCGGCGCCCGGCTCGCCGGCGCGGACCTCACCTGCGCGAACCTCCAGGGCGCCGACCTGCGCGACGCCGACCTCAGCGGCGTCACGCTGCGGATCACCGCCTACCCGCGGCGCCGCGTGATCCGCGTGGGCGACGCCGCGCCCGCGGGGTCGGACCTGTGCCGGGTGGTGGACGGCGACGTCTGGGGCACGGTACGGCTCCGCGGCGCGGACCTGCGCGGGGCGCGGCTCGACGGCGCCGACCTGCGCCGGGCGGACTTCTGCGGCGCGGACCTGCGCGGCGTCGACCTGAGCCGGACCCGGCTGCTCGTGTTCGCCGCCGACGCCCGTGACGACCGCTTCTACGCCCTGTTCCGGGACGCCGTGTTCGACGCTGCCACCCGCTGGCCCGCGCGGGTCGACCCGGGCCGCATCCCGCAGGGGACCGGCGCCTGCCGCTCCTGAGCGACCCGCCTGGCGTCGAGGTGACAGTCGCGCTGCCCCATCTGGCCGGGGGCGGCCCGGCGGGTTACGGTCCGAAGTGAGTGCGATCGTTTCGGTAACCCGTCGATGTGAGAGAGGCCGCCATGCGGGATCGTCACGCCCCTGTCTTCCTCGCCCGGTTCTGCGGCAACTGCAACTGCGGCTGCCCCGAGCTGTACGTCGACCCGGCGGCGGCGCCCGAGCGGCAGGTGATCATCACCGACGACTTCGGGCAGCGGGTGGAGATGAGCGTCGACCAGTTCCGGGACCTCGTCGAGTCGGCGAAGAGCGGCGCGCTCGACGACCTGCTCGACCGGCAGCTCGCCGGAGCCTGAGCCGAGCCCCGGGCGGCGCTCCCGGCCGTCCGCCCGCCCGCGGGCGGGCACGGGCGCGGGCCGCCCGGAATCTCCCGGCTTTGCCGCGGAGAGGAAGGAAACCGGCAAAGCTTCGCACGCCCTGCGGCGGCCACCGGATAAGACCTCCCTGCGGGGGTATGCGGCACCCCTAACGAGACGAGACCGCTCATCTCGTTGGGAGGCGCGGACAGCATGGGTGTGTCGCCGTCGTTCGCCGAGGCCGATGACCGTTTCGGGAGCGCCCGCGCGCTGCGCAGGAACCTCCGCAAGCTGTTTCCCGACCACTGGACGTTCCTGCTCGGGGAGATCGCGCTCTACTCCTTCGTGCTCCTGATCCTCACCGGCACGTTCCTGACGTTCTGGTTTACCCCCTCGATGACCGAGGTGGTGTACGACGGGCCGTACCAGCCGCTGCGCGGCGCGTCGATGAGCCAGGCCTACGCCAGCACCCTTCAGATCAGTTTCGAGGTGCGCGGGGGCCTGCTGCTGCGGCAGATGCACCACTGGGCCGCGCTCCTCTTCGTGGCCGCGATCTTCACGCACCTGCTGCGGGTGTTCTTCACCGGCGCGTTCCGCAAGCCCAGGGAGCTCAACTGGGTGATCGGCGTCGGCATGCTCCTGCTCGCCATCGCCGAGGGGTTCACCGGCTACTCCCTCCCCGACGACCTGCTCTCCGGGACCGGCCTGCGCATCGCCCAGGGGGTCCTGCTCTCCATCCCGCTCGTCGGGACCTACCTGTCGTTCCTCGTCTTCGGCGGGGAGTTCCCGGGCGACATCGTCATCGCGCGGCTGTACCCGGTGCACATCCTGATCATCCCGGCGCTGCTGCTCGCGCTCGTCACCGTGCACCTCATGCTCGTGTGGGTGCAGAAGCACACCCAGTACCGCGGCCTGCACCGGACCGAGCGCAACGTCGTCGGCGCGCCGGTCCTCCCGTCGTTCGCCGCCAAGAGCATCGCGTTCCTGCTGTTCACGGCCGGGGTGATCGCCGGGCTCGGGGCGTTCGCCCAGATCAATCCGGTGTGGCTGTACGGTCCGTACACCCCGACCAACGTGTCCGCCTTCGCCCAGCCCGACTGGTACGTCGGATTCCTCGAGGGCACGCTGCGGCTCATGCCGTCGGTGGAGACCACCCTGTTCGGTCACACGATCGCCTGGAACGTGCTCCTCCCCGCGGTGGTCTTCCCGCTGCTGTTCTTCACCGTCCTGGCGGCCTGGCCGTACCTCGAGCGGCGGATCACCGGCGACCGCGAACCCCACCACATCTGTGACCGCCCCCGCGACGTGCCCACCCGCACCGCCATCGGCGCCGCCGGCATCACCCTGTACGGCGTGGCGTGGGCGGCGGGCGGCGACGACGTGCTCGCCCGCTTCCTCGACCTGAACCTGTTCGGCCTGGTGTGGTTCTTCCGGATCGCCCTGGTGGCCGGCCCGCTGCTCGCCTTCTTCCTCACCCGGCAGATCTGCCTCGGGCTGCAGCGCGCCGACGAGGAGATGGCGCACCACGGCGTGGAGAGCGGCGTGATCGAGCGCGCGCCGAGCGGCGGCTACTACGAGATCCTCACTCCGCCGGATCCGGAGGAGCGGGCGAAGCTGCCCGCCTCCTACAACGGCGGCCCCACCCGGCCGCGGGAGCTCGCACGGCACCGGTCGGGTGGTCCCGGCGCGGACCGGGACGAGGGGTCTCGGTAGGGTTTCATGTATAGCCGGTAGGAAATATTGACATCCTGCCCGGCCGGAACCTAATGTCGCCGGTATGAGCCAAGGCCGACACCCGACCCGGCGCGGGCGTCCCGGTGACCCCGCGGAGTTACCGGGCGAACCGGAATACCCCGGCGAGCTCCACTGGTACGACCTGCCGGACGACGACGCCGAACTCGAGGACGACCGGCCGGCGCCCCGTGCCCGGTGGCGCCTGTCGCGCGCCCTCACCGTGCTCGCCGCCTGGCGGGGCAGGCCATGACCCGGCACATCGACGATCGACGAGAGGACGGTGCGCGGTGAGCGCGAGCATCGTGACCGTGGTCGGGAACCCCCGCCCCGGATCCCGTACCCTGCAGACGGCCGTCGCGGCGACGGCCGCGATCGCGGCGCGGATCGGCCACGACGTGCCGGACGGCGGCGGTGACGTCGTCGACCTGTCGGCGCTCGGCCCGCAGCTGTTCGCCGCGGAGTCCCCGGAGGTCGACGCCGCCCTGAAGCTCGTCACCGGCGCGTCCGTGCTCGTCGTCGCCTCCCCCACCTACAAGGGCACCTACACCGGCCTGCTCAAGGCGTTCCTCGACCGGCTGCCGCCGAACGCGCTCGCCGGCACGGTGGCGCTGCCGCTGCTGGTGCTGGGCCACCCCCGGCACTCCCTCGCGGTCGAGGTCCACCTGCGCCCGCTGCTGGTGGAGCTGGGCGCGGCCGTGCCCACCCCCGGACTCGCCCTCCTCGAAGCCGACCTGCCCCGGCTGGACGAGGTGCTCGCCGGCTGGGCCGACCGCGTGGCCCCGCAGGTCGCCGCCGCGCTCGGCGGCGCGGGCCGCACGGCCGAGGCGGCCGGTACGGCGCAGCCCGCCTAGGGGCAGGCCAGGGAACGGCGGCCGCACCGGGCCGCCCCGGCACCAGGAGTCACCCCATGACCCACACCCTCCCCCCGGGCACCCGTGACCCGGATGCCCGCCCCCTCCGGCCCGTCGACGCCGACCGGTTCCGCCGGGCGCTCGCGGTGCACGCGGCCGGCGTCGTCGTGATCACCGCGCAGAGCGAGGGGACCCCCGTCGGGCTCACCGCGACCTCGTTCTCCTCGGTCAGCCTCAACCCCCCGCTCGTCTCGTTCTACGTCGACCGCTCCTCCACCACCTGGCCTCGCCTGCGGGCGGCGGACCACTTCGCGGTGAACGTGCTCACCGCCGACCAGGCCGAACTGGCCCGGCGGTTCGCCCGTAAGGGCATCGACCGGTTCGCCGCCCCCACCCGCTGGCGTCCCGGGCCGCTCGGCGCGCCGCTGCTGCTCGACGTGTCGGCGCACCTGATCTGCCTGCCGTACGAGTCGATCGACGTGGGGGACCACATCCTCGTGGTCGGCCTCGTCACCGAGGCCGAGGTGCACGAGCCCGGCCACCCCCTCATCTACCAGCGCGGCCGGTTCGGCCGCTTCCTGCCGCAGACCTGATCCCGCTCAGCGCCGCACGGGGAACGCGCCCGCGGGCGTGCGCGCCAGGCCCGCGAGGGCCGCGGCGACCTCCGGGTCGGCGGTGAGCGCGGCGCGCACCGCCGGGTCCGTGTCGAGCAGCAGCGCGAGGTGGCCGAGCGCGTGGGCGGCCACGTGCTCGGGCCGTACCTCGCCCGGCGTGGGGCCGGCCGGGCCGTCGCCCCGGGCGAGCCGCGGCTCGGGAAGATCGATCGCGGGGAGTTCCGGCCACGGGTCGGGGCAGACGGCGTAGCTCAGCACGATCCGCCCGTCCGGCTCGTGGCGCCAGCTCGTGGAGTGCACCACGGTCCGCGCCGCGTCCGCCGGCACCGCCGCGAGCCGGCGGGCGGCCTGGTCGGGGCTCTCCCCGGGCGCGGGCGAGGTGACCAGGTGACGGTACGCCCAGCGGCCGTGACCGGCCACGCGCAGCGCCAGCACCTCGACGACGATCGGCGCCACGGCGACGTTCGCGCTCGACACGTCACTCCCCTCGGAGTGGGACGGATCACGTGATCAGGGCTCGGAGTTCGTAGTTGCCAACGATATGCAGAAGGGAGATTATCGCGGTTGTGTGCCGATCTGGGGTCGCCACGCCCGCGGTGTCCGGATTCGACTCGCATCCTGTAGCAAGGTTCTCGTAGTTGCATAAAACTTGCAATAAGGGAGCGCGCTGATTTACCGTCGGCCCCATGAAGCGCGTTTGGGCCTTGGCCGTGGCCGTGCTCGGCCTGCTGGCGGCCTGCTCCGCCCCCGTTGACGCTCCGGCGGAGGACGACACCTTCGTCATCGGCCTCAGCTCGGAGTTCGACACCCTCAACCCGGTGCTGGGACACGCGCCCGATGGCGGGTCACCGCTGTTCGACGGGCTGGTCAGCCGGGCCGCCGACCTGAGCCTGCGGCCCGCGCTCGCCCGCGAGGTCCCCGAGGTGGACGGCACCACCGTGACCTTCCGGCTGCGCGAGGGCGTGACCTTCCACGACGGCACCCCGCTCACCAGCGAGGACGTCGCCTTCACCTACAACGCCGTGCTGGACCCGGCCAACAACTCCACCATCCGCGGCGACTACGCCGCGATCGAGAAGGTGGAGGCGCCGGACCCGCAGACCGTGGTGTTCCACCTCAAGCACCCGTACGCCCCGATCCTGCAGCGGGCCACGCTCGGCATCGTGCCCAAGCGGCTGCTGGAGGGACAGAGGCTCGACGCGGCCGCGTTCAACACCAGGCCCGTCGGCACCGGGCCGTACCGGTTCGTCTCCTGGACACCCGGTGACAAGATCGTGCTGGAGGCGAACGAGAGTTACTGGGGCGGCGCGCCGGAGATCAAGCGGCTCGTGCTCGCCTTCGTCCCCGACGACAACGCCCGCGCCACCCGGATGGCCGCCGGCGAGCTCGACGCGACCGTGCTGCCGCCCAAGGCCGCGGCCCGCTTCGAGAACCAGAGCGGCCTCCACGTGCACAAGGTGCCGAGCGCGGACTACCGCGGCGTGATGTTCCCGATGAAGCAGCCGGTCACCGGCGACGCCGCGATCCGCAAGGCGCTGAACCTGGCGATCGACCGCGCGGCGATGGTGAACACCATCCTCGCGGGCGCCGGCGAGCCCGCCTTCGGGCCGATCGCGCCCGGCACCCCGTGGCACAACCCCGCGGTCACCGGCTCCGCGAGCCCGGACCGGGAACAGGCCGTGCGCATCCTCGAGGAGGCGGGCTGGAAGCCCGGACCCGACGGCATCCGGGTCAAGGACGGCACCCCCGCCCGGTTCACGCTCATGTACCCGGCGGGCGACTCGCTGCGCAAGGAGCTCGCCCTCGCCGTCGCCTCCGACGCCAGGCGGATCGGCATCGACGTACGGCTCGCCGGGCTCGACTGGGACGCCATCGAGCCGCGCATGGCGAAGGACGCCCTGATCATGGGCTACGGCAGCCCGTACGACCCCGACTACGTCAACTACGAGCTGTTCCACTCCTCCTACGCCGGCCAGGGCTTCTTCAACCCCGGCCATTTCAGCGACCCGCGTGTGGACGAGCTGCTGGAGCACGGGCGCGCCACCGCCGACGAGAAGGAGCGCAAGCACGTCTACGACGAGTTCCAGCAGCGGGTCCACGACCAGGCGCCCTGGGCGTACCTGGTGTACCTCAAGCACGTCTACGTGATCCGCGGCGAGTGGACCGGCATCGAGCCGGCCGTGGAGGCGCACGAGCACGCCACCGGCGGGCTCTTCCGCAACATCCACCAGTGGAAGAGGGCCGCATGAGCCTCTCCGGCGCCCTGGCCAGGCTGGTGGCGTGGCGGCTCGCCTTCGTCGTGCCGCTGCTGCTGGTGGTGACGGCCGCGATGTTCGGGCTCGCCAAGGCGTCCCCGTTCGACCCGGTACGCCAGTACCTGGGGGAGCGGGCGCTCGTCACCAGCCCGGAGATCCGGGAACAGATCCGGGCGAACTGGGGGCTCGACCGCCCGCTCGCCGAGCAGTACCTCACCTGGCTCGGCAACCTGCTCACCGGCGACCTGGGCGAGTCCCGCTCCTTCCACCGGCCGGTCGCCGAGGTGATCGGGGAACGGCTCGGCTGGACCATGCTCGTCACCGGCGCGGCGATCGTGCTCATGCTCGCCGCGGGCCTCGTGCTCGGCACGATCGCCGCCTACCGGCAGGGCTCCTGGGCGGACCGCCTGATCACCGGCGTCGCCTACGCGAGCGAGGCCGCCCCGGTGTTCTGGATCGGCCTCATCGCCATCTGGATCTTCTCGGTCACGCTCGGGTGGCTGCCCGCGGGCGGGCTCACCGACGCGGGCTCGGCGACGGTGACCGTGGGCGAGGTGGCGCGGCACATGATCCTCCCGGTGGCGGTGCTCGCCTTCTCCCAGTCGTCGTGGCTCGTGTTGTTCGTCCGCGAGTCGGTGATCGGCGCGCTCCGGGAGGACTTCGTGATCGGCGCCCGGGCCCGCGGGCTGCGCGAGCGCACCGTGCTCGCCGGGCACGCGCTGCGCTCGGCGCTGCTGCCGTTCCTCACCCTGCTCGGGGCGCGCATCCCCGAGCTGGTGACCGGGGCGATCCTCGTGGAGAGCGTGTTCTCCTGGCCGGGGGTGGCCGGTACGGCGGTGCGGGCCGCGCTCGCGGTCGACTTCCCGCTGCTCGCCGCGCTCACCCTGCTCGCCACGGTCGCGGTCGTGCTCGGCAACCTCGTCGCCGACGCCGCCTACGTGATCGCCGACCCGCGGACCCGGGTGCTGGGGGTGAGCTGATGGACCAGGCCACGGTGACCGGAAGGACGCGGGCCACGGCCGGGAGCCGCCGGTACGGCCCGGCCGCGGGCCGGGCGGTGCGTCGCTCGGTACGGCTCGCCGCCGGGACGCTCGTGCTGCTCGGCCTCGCGGTGGTCGTGGTGCCGCTGGTGGCGCGGGTCGACGAGCGGCTCGTCGACCTCGGCTCGGCCGCGCTGCCGCCCGGCCTCGCCCACCCGTTCGGCACCGACGAGATGGGCCGGGACGTGCTGCTGCGCTCGATCTACGGCCTGCGCGTCTCGCTGCTCGTCGGCCTGGTCGCCGCCGCGGTCTCGGTGGCGATCGGCGGCGTGGTCGGCGTGGTCGCGGGCGCCCTGGGCGGGGTCGTGGACCGGCTGCTCATGCGGGTGGTCGACGGGTTCAACTCGCTGCCGCACCTGCTGCTCGGGATCTTCATCGTGGCGATGTTCGCGCCGAGCGCCTGGGCGGTGATCGTCTCGGTGGGGCTGACCCACTGGACCACGGCCGCGCGCATCGTGCGCTCGGAGGTGCTGAGCCTGCGCGGCCGGCCGTACATCGACGCGGCGATCGGCGGCGGCTCCAGCCGGATGCGGATCATCCGGCGGCACTTCGTGCCCGCGCTCATCCCGCACCTCGGGCTCGCCGCCACGCTCATGGTGCCGCACGCGATCTGGCACGAGACCGCGCTCAGCTTCCTCGGCCTCGGCCTGCCGCCGCACCTCGCCTCCCTCGGCAACATGATCAACGACGGGCAGCGGTCGCTGCTCGCCGGGGCCTGGTGGCCGAGCGTGTTCCCCGGCCTGTTCATCCTCCTCCCCACGCTCGCGGTCGCCGTGCTCGCCCAGCACTGGCGCGACCGCACCAACCCGCGCCGGCGATCGGAGCTGAACCTGTGAGCACGACGAAGGGAGCGGCAGTGACCACCACCGGCGCCGCGACGGCACCCGGCGCGACGGCCACCGCGCAGGCGGCGCGGCTGCGCGTGGCCGGGCTCACCGTACGGTTCCACCTCCCCGACGCCACCGTGCACGCGGTCACCGAGGCGGCGTTCGAGGTCACGCAGGGGCGGTGCCTCGCGCTGGTCGGCGAGTCCGGGTGCGGCAAGTCGGTGATGGCGCACGCCCTGCTCGGGCTGCTGCCCGGCAACGCCACCGTCACCGGGTCGGCCTGGCTGGAGCAACCGGGCGCGCCGCCGCTCGACCTCATCGCCGCGCCGGAGCGGGTGCTCGCCCGGCAGGTGCGCGGGCGCATGATCGGGCTCATCCCGCAGAGCCCGGCCGCGCACCTCACCCCGGTGCGCACCGCCCGCGCCCAGCTCGCCGAGGCGGTGCGCGAGCTCGGCGGCCGGTACACCGCCGACGAGCTGGCCGAACGCGCCGGGCTGCGCCCGCGCGACCTCGACCGGTACCCGCACCAGCTGTCCGGCGGCATGGCCCAGCGGGTCGCCAACGCCGTCGCCCTGGCCGGGGACCCGTGGCTCGTCCTCGCCGACGAGCCCACCACCGGCCTCGACCGGCCGCTGGTCGACGCGACCATGGCCGAGCTGCGGCGGCTGTGCGACGACGGCCGTGCCGTACTGCTCATCACCCACGACCTGCGCGCCGCCGAGCAGGTCGCCGACGACGTCGCGGTGATGTACGCGGGGCGGATCGTCGAGATCGCGCCCGCCGCCGAGTTCTTCCGGGCGCCGCGCCACCCGTACGCCGCGGGGCTGCTCGACGCGCTGCCCACCCGGGCGTTCACCCCGATCCCCGGGCGGCCGCCCGAGCTCACCCGGCTGCCCGCCGGGTGCGCGTTCCGCCCGCGCTGCGGCCGGGCCGACGACGCCTGCGCGGCCCTGCCGCGGATGACGCCGGATGCGCCCGTCGCCTGCCACCACCCGCTGGAGCGCCATGCTTGAGGCTCACGACATCACCGTCGGCTACGACCGCCGCCGGGTCGTCGACGGGGTCGGCATCGCCGTACCGCCGGGCACGACCGTCGGGCTCGCCGGGCCGAGCGGCTGCGGCAAGTCCACCCTCGCCCGGGTGCTCGCCCTGCTGCAGCGGCCCGCCGCCGGGCGGGTGGTGATCGACGGCACGCCCACGCCGGGGTGGCGGCACCGGGCGCCGCGGGAGCTGCGCACCGCGGTCGCGCTCATCTTCCAGCAGCCCCGCCTCGCCGTCGATCCCCGGCTCACCCTCGCCGAGATCATCGAGGAGCCGCTGCGCGCGAACGGCCGCCCGGTGGACCGTGCCGCCGAGCTCGCCGAGGAGATGGGGCTCACCCCCGACCTGCTCACCCGGCGCCCGCACGAGGTGTCCGACGGGCAGCTCCAGCGCGCCTGCGTCGCCCGCGCCCTGACGCTGCGGCCCCGCTACCTGATCTGCGACGAGATGACCACGATGCTCGACGTGTCCACCCAGGCCCACCTCGTCGCCCGGATCGAGGCCTACCGCGAGGCCACCGGCGCGGGCGTGCTCGCGATCAGCCACGACACCGACCTGCTGGCCCGCTGGTGCCAGGGCGCGGACCGGGTGCTCGCCTGGCCCCCGCAGGCCGCACGGACACCGCGGGCCGCCGCGAACACGTAGCAGGTCGTGCCGCCCGGGGCAGGTATCCGGGCATGACATCGCAGCAGCGTCACCGTGTCGTCGTCGGCTTCGACGGGTCCGCGCCGGCGCAGGCCGCGCTCGCCTGGGCGGTGGAGGAGGCCCGCCTGCACGGCGCGCCGCTCGTGGCCGTGACCGTGCTGCGCGAGCGCCCCGGCGCGGACCCGGCCGAGGAGCCGGTCCTCGGCCCGCTGCGCCGGCTGGCCGCCGAGGTCGCGGGCGACGGGGTGGAGTTCCGCCACTTCCACGGCTCGCCCGCGGCCGGGCTCGTCGCCGCGTGCGGGCCCGCCGACCTGCTCGTGGTGGGCTCGGCCGGTGGCGGCTGGGGCGGGCCGCCGCTGGGCTCGGTGAGCCGGGCCTGCCTGCACCACGCCCCCTGCCCGGTGGCCGTGATCCCGGAGTTCGCGCGCGAGCGGCCCCGGTACGACCGGATCGTCGCCGGGGTGGACGGCTCGGTGCCCTCCCGCCGGGCGCTGCGCTTCGCCGCGCACGAGGCCGCGCTGCGCGGCGTACGGCCGGTGGTCGTCCACGCGGTGCACTGGGACCACCTGGGCGTCGAGTTCGTCACCCCCACCCCCGACGAGCTGATCTCCTGGGGCGAGCGGCTGGTGGCCGGCGAGCTCGCCGAGACGGGCGTCGACGCGGAGACCGAGATCGTGTACGGCCATCCCCGGCAGGTCCTCATCGAGGCCGCCGAGGAGGCCGACCTGCTCGTGCTCGGGCACAGCGGCCACAACCCGCTCGCCGGGCTGCTGCTGGGCTCCACGAGCGACCACTGCGCCCGCCAGGCCCCCTGCCCGGTGGTCGTGGTACGGCCCGGCCGCGACGACGGCCACGGGTGAGCGCCGGGGCGGCGGTCAGGCCGGCGGGCGATGCCGCAGCGAGCGCCCGGCGCCCGGATCACCCGCGTGCGACGGCGCGCCGCGCGACGCCCAGGCGACCCGTGCGCCCCGCCGGGCACTTCCGGCCCGGGTCATCGCGCGTCGACGCGAGGCCCGGTGGCCAGGGCCGCGTCACCGGCGGCGATCGACGGCCGTGCCGTACCCGAGCGGTGCAGGCCCTGCCGGCTCGCCGGCCCGGTGACGGTCAGTCGTGCCGGCGGGAGATGCCGAGTTCGCGGGCGACGTCCTCGACGTTGGCGTAGGTGCGTCTCGGCAGCGAGCGGACCGCGGCGAGCACGGGTTCCGGGGCGAACCGGGTCGCCGCGCGGGACAGCAGCGTGTCCCGGTCGGCCGGGAACGCGTGCACCCCGCTGATCCACTTCGCCAGGTCGCTGCGCTCGTCGACGTCCCTGGAGCTCAGGCCCTCGGGGGAGCCCGGCTCGTGGACGGGGGACCGGGTCGCCGAGGTCGGCCCCTCGTCCCCGGCGGCGGTCAGCGGCTCGGTCTCCCGCCACTCCTCGGTGTGCGGGCTCTCCCCACCCCGGATGAGGCCCTGGACCTCGTGCTTCTGCTCCTCGTCGAGCCGCCTGCCGTGCTTGGAGCTCTCGCGTTGCATGCGTGCCCCCCTTCTCGCCCTGACGGCCCTACCCCGCATGACGCCGGGAAACGTCGGCGCGCGGCGCTGTGGCCGCCGGGCCGTGTGAGGGCCGCCCGCATGGGCAGCAGCGACCCTATCCGGCGATCGGCCGCCTCCGGTACGGCGCACCGTCGGCCGGGGTGTGCGGCATGGAGCCGCGATGAGGACGAGGACCGCACCGGCGAGGGTGAGGGGATCGCGATGACGCTCGGGCGCGAGAAGGGCAGCGCGTTGTTCGTCGGGAACGCCACCCTGCTGATCCGCTACGGCGGCTTCACGATCCTCACCGACCCGAACTTCCTGCACCGCGGCCAACGCGCGTACCTCGGGTACGGCCTGACCACGAAGCGCCGCACCGAGCCCGCGCTGCGCGTGCACGAGCTGCCGCCGATCGACGTGATCGTGCTCTCCCACATGCACGGCGACCACTGGGACCGCGTGGCCCGCCGCGGGCTCGACCCCAGGACGCCGGTGGTCACCACCCCGCAGGCCGCCCGCGTCCTCGCCCGCCAGGGCTTCGAGACCTCCGTCGGCCTCGAGGACTGGGAGACCCACCGGCTGTACGGCCCGGGCGGCACGCTCACCATCACCGCGGTGCCCGCCCGGCACGGGCCGTGGCCCGCCCACCTGCTGCTGCCGCCGGTGATGGGCAGCGTGCTCACCTTCACCGACGAGGCCGGCGAGGTGACGCTGCGCGTGCTGATCAGCGGCGACACGGTGCTCTCCCGCGAGCTGGCCGAGATCCCGCGCCGCTTCCCCGACCTCGACCTCGGCATCGTGCACCTCGGCGGCACCCGGCTGCTGCGCCTGCTCACCGTCACCATGAACGGCCGCCAGGGCGCCCGCTGGGTGGCGGTCATGCGCCCGCGCCGGGTGCTGCCGGTGCACTTCGACGACTACACCGTGTTCCGCTCGCCGCTCGCCGACTTCCGGCGCGAGGTCGAGCGCACGCCGTACGGCGGGCGGCTCGTCTGCCTGGACCGCGGGGAGAGCCTGGAGCTCACCCCGCGGTCCTTCCCCGCGGCGCAGCCGCAGCCGGGCTGACGGCCGGGCCGTACCGCGGGGCGGCTCAGATCGCGCGGTACGTCCACCTGCCGCCGAGCAGGGTGCCGAGCACCTCGATGTGGCGCAGCCGCGCCGGGTCGAGCGCGGCCGGGTCGTCGGCCACGATCACCAGGTCGGCCACGTCGCCCGCGCGCACCCCGTCGCGGCCCCGGGCGGACGAGCGCAGCGCGTCCCGGACCGAGATCGCCTGCTCCGGGTGCCACGGCTCGCGGTCGTCGTCGGTGCGGGCGGTCGCGGACTGGATGCCGTCCCACGGGTCGAGCGGCGCGACCGGCGCGTCCGAGCCGAACTCCAGCGTCGCCCCGGCCCGCACCAGGTCGGCGTACGCGTACGCCCGCCCGGTACGGCCCGGCCACTGCCGCTCGGCCACGTCCCGGTCGTCCGGCGCGTGGGCGGGCTGCACGCTCGTGACCAGCCCGGGCCGGGCGAAACGGGCGGCGTCGCCGGGGCGCAGCAGCTGGGCGTGCTCGATCCGGCCCGGGCAGCCGATCCGCTCGTAGGCGGACAGCGCGATGTCCACCGCGAGGTCGCCGATCGCGTGCACGGCGGGGTGCAGGCCGTGCTCGGCGGCCCGGCGCATGACCGCCTCCAGCTCGTCGGGCGGCGTCTCCAGGCTGCCGTGGCCGCCGCCGGACGGGTAGGGGTCGGCGCAGTAGGCGGTCCGGGTGTTGAGCGAGCCGTCCACGAACATCTTCACCGGGCCGACCTCGAGCAGCCCGGCCCCGTCGGGAACCGGGTCGCCGGTGCGCACCCCGGCGGCGATCGCCTCCTCCAGCCGGTCCCGGGGGATCGAGCAGACCACCCGCACGTCCACCCGGTGCCCGGCCACCCGGCGCCGCCAGTCGGCGATGTTGTCGGCGTACTCGAAGTCGAGCACCCCCACCACGCCGCGCGCCGCCGCGGCCGTCATCGCCTCCGCCACCCACCGGTCGAGCTCGCCCTCGCCCGGCGGCGGCAGCGCGGCCATCGCCGTGTAGCACTCCTGCTCGCGCAGCACCCCGGTCGGGTGGTCGCCGCGGCCGATCTCGGCGAGCGCGGCCGGGCTGAACCAGGCGGTGTGCAGGTCGTTGCTGACCAGGACGATCGGGCGGCCCGGGGCGACCGCCTCCAGCAGTGACTTGTGCGGCACGTCCGGCCAGAGGGCGTCGCGGAAGCCGAACCCGACGGTGAAACCGGTCCCGTCGCGCACCAGCTCGGCCGCCTCCTTCGCCGACCGGGCCCCGCTCACGTCGACGCGGCGGCGGGTCTGCGCCCACTGCGTCGCGTGCACGTGACAGTCCCACAGGCCGGGCAGCAGCGTGGCGCCGCCGAGGTCCACCACCTCGTCGGCGGACGGCGTCGCCGTGCCGACCGGGTCGATCGCCGCGACCCGGCCGTCGGTGATCAGGACGTTCCGGACGGGCCCCCGCAGCCCGATCCGCGCCTCGCGCAGCAGAAGTGAAGCCATGCGGCCGACGGTAGTCGGCCCGGTCCGGCCCGGTCACCACGGGTGCGGGCGCGGCCGCGGCTCCGCCGGGCCGTACGGGACGGGCGTGTCGCGCCTTGGACGCGCGCCGTGCCCGGAAGGTTGTGTGACCTATCTCGCTTTTATGCGCCGAACCCGGTCCGGTTATTCGCCATCAGACACGACGGAATCGCCAATACCCGCAAGCGGGGGAAAACGCATCCGAAAAGGAGGTCGGAAAGTGCGAAGGAACTCGTCGCCGCGGCCGTCGCCGGCGTCATGACCATCGGTTTCGCCGCAGGCTCCGCCAACGCCACCACACAGACCACCCGGACGGCGGCCACGAAGACCACCCATGCGCAGAGCGCGCCCTACAACATCAGGATCGACTCGCCGCTGAAGGAAGGCTACCTGCAGGTCGGAGTTGGGAAGTCCACGTCCTTCAAAGCGCTGCACTTCAGGATCGTCGACCGCGCGGATAACACGCGCGTCACCTGGGCCGAGTTCATCTACCGGGGCACGCGAGCGGCAAGCTCCGCTACGCCCACACCAGGAGCTTCGAAAACGACAGCGGCAAGGGGAAGATCCGCTTCGTCGGCTACATGAAGGTGCGGGTCTGCGAGGGTGACCCGACCGACCGAACCTGCACCAACTGGAAGAAGTTCCAGTGACATCCCGGACCGGGCGGCCGAGGGCCGCGAACGGGCCGCCGGCGCCGCCGTTCCGGACGCCCGGGCGCCCGCCACGCCGCCGGGGACGGCCCGGCGCGATCCGGTCCGGGCCGTCTATGCTGGGACGACGCCACGCGGCCGGGAACCGGCCGGCCGATCGCCCGGTGAGGCCGCGCCGCCCGCGCGAACCGTCCCCGGCCGCCGCGGCGAGTGCGCCCCGCGCGGGCGGCCGGTCCCCGTGCGCCCGCCGTCCACCGCCGGGCCGGTCACCCCGGCGAGGCCGCCGCGCCGCACGCGGCCGGTGCCGCCGGCCGGCGCGGGCATGCCGCACCACGTCGCCGCGGAGGGGTGGCAAGCGACAAGGAGCGTATTCCCGTTGGGACTTTCGCCCCTTTAGATCCTTTTTGTGGTCATGCAGATTCGCAGGTGGTGGTGCCGCCGGTGCGGATGCGTCGTCGGCGGCGTGCGACCTTCGCTAACCCTCACGCATCCATCCCGATCGGAGTGACGGCATGGCCAAGATCGTAGGCGGAATCGCTGCGTCGCACACGCCGACCATCGGTTTCGCCAAGGACGCGCGCAAGCAGCACGAACCGGGCTGGGCGCCGATCTTCGAAGGCTTCGAGAAGATCCGGGAGTGGCTCGCCCGGCAGCGGGTCGACGTCCTGTTCATGACCTACAACGATCACATCACCTCGTTCTTCTTCGATCACTACTCGGCCTTCGCGCTCGGGGTCGACGAGATCTACCACCCCGCGGACGAGGGCGGTAAGCCGCGTGAGGTCCCGCCGGTGAAGGGGCACGCCGAGCTCGCCCGGCACATCGGGTACGCGCTCATGGCCGACGAGTTCGACATGTCGTTCTTCCAGGGCAAGCCGCTCGACCACGGCATCCTGTCGCCGCTGTCGGTGATCGGCGACGAGACCGGCCGGTGGCACGGCAGCATCGTCCCGCTGCAGGTCGGCGTGCTGCAGCTCCCGATCCCGAGCGCCCGGCGGTGCTACAGGCTCGGCAGGTCGCTGCGCAAGGCGATCCAGAGCTTCCCCGACGACGACCTGCGCGTCGCGATCGTGGCCACCGGCGGCATGTCCCACCAGGTGCACGGTGAGCGGGCCGGCTTCCTCAACGAGGAGTGGGACAACGAGTTCATCCGCCTGCTGGAGACCGAGCCGGAGAAGCTCGCCGACATGCGCGTCGCCGAGTACGCGCGGCTCGGCGGCATGGAGGGCGCGGAGGTCATCACCTGGCTGATCATGCGCGGTGCGCTCTCCGACACGGTGACCAAGGTGCACCAGCAGACCTACGCCCCGTCGGTCACCAACATCGCCACCCTGATCTTCGAGGACATCGGCGACGAGCCCGACCCGAAGGAGATCGCCGAGTACCGCGAGCACATCTACGCCCAGCTCAAGGGCGCCGAGGAGCTGCCCGGCACCTACCCGTACACGCTCGAGCGCAGCCGCAAGGGCTTCCGCGTCAACGACTTCCTGCACCGGCTGATCGAGCCCGCGCACCGCGAGCGGTTCGTCAACGACTTCGAGGCGCTCGCCGACGAGTACGGCCTGACCGAGGAGGAGAAGGACCTGATCCGGCGCCGCGACTGGATCGGGCTCATCCGGTACGGCGCGATCTTCTTCGTGCTGGAGAAGATGGCCGCCGTGCTCGGCGTCTCCAACCCGGAGGTGTACGCGGCGTTCCGCGGCGAGACCCTCGAGCAGTTCCTCGCCACCCGCAAGGTCGCGATGACCTACGGCGTCGGCGCGGGCGGCAAGACCGGCGGCGAGCGGCAGGAGTCCGGCTCCTGATTCCCGCCCGGTACGGCCGGCACGCGCGGCGGTCGTGCCGGCCGTACCGGCCGGACGGGCCGGACGGGCCGATCGCGGCGGCGCCCGGCCCGTCGCCTGCCAGGAACATAACCGGCAGCATGGACGTTCTCCACAAAGTGGTTGATAATTCAATCAACCTGGAAAGGGGAACACCATGCCCGCGATCACAGCCGACACCCTCACCCTCCCGCGGATCCCCGCGCCCGACCCCGCCGTCGTCGAGCAGCGCCCGGTACGGCAGGTGACCACCGCCCCGAGCGGCCTCGAGGGCGAGGGCTTCCCGGTACGGCGGGCCTTCGCCGGCGTGTCCTTCGCCGACCTCGACCCGTTCATCCACATGGACCAGATGGGCGAGGTGGAGTACGCCCCGGGCGAGCCGAAGGGCACGCCCTGGCACCCGCACCGCGGCTTCGAGACCGTCACGTACATGATCGACGGGATCTTCGAGCACCAGGACTCGCACGGCGGCGGCGGTGTGATCACCAACGGCGACACCCAGTGGATGACCGCGGGCGCCGGCATCCTCCACATCGAGCGGCCGCCCGAGCACCTCGTCGCCTCCGGCGGGCTGTTCCACGGCATCCAGCTCTGGGTGAACCTGCCGCGGGCGAACAAGTTCAACCCGCCGCGCTACCAGGACATCCGCGGCAAGGAGGCGGTGCTGCTCTCCTCCGACGACGGCGGCACGCTGCTGCGGCTGATCGCGGGCGAGGTCGCCGGGCACACCGGCCCGGGCGCCACGTTCACCCCGATCACCATGATCCACGCCACGGTGAGCCCCGGGGCGCGGCTGAGCATGCCGTGGAACCCCGGCTTCAACGCGCTCGCCTACGTCCTCGCCGGGCGGGGCGCGGCCGGGGTGGACCGGCGGCCCGTCCACAAGGGGCAGCTCGCCGTGTTCGGCCCGGGCGGGGCGATCACGCTGTCCGCCGACCGCACCCAGTCCTCGGCCGAGCCGAACCTCGAGGTGCTGCTGCTCGGCGGCCGCCCGATCCGCGAGCCCGTGGTGCACTACGGCCCGTTCGTGATGAACACCAAGGCCGAGATCATCCAGGCGATCGAGGACTACCAGGCGGGCCGGTTCGGCGTCATCCCCGCCGAGCGCATGCCGCACACCGGCGGCGAGGCCCCGCCCGCCTGATCACGTGGGCTCAGCGCCCGTCGCCCGCGGCGAGCGTGTGGAGCGTCTCGGTGGCGCGCCGCAGCCAGTCCGCGATCACCTCGAGCTCGGCCTCCGAGTAGCGGGCGTGCAGCGCCAGCATCGCGGCGCGGATGTTCTCAGGTAAGGCGGAGGCCGGGGCGGCGTCGGTGAGCTCGGCCGGCCGTACCACGACCTTGCGCCGGTCGGCCGGGTGCGGGGCGCGGGTCACCAGGCCGCGCGCCTCCAGCCGGTCGATGAGCGCGGTGACCGATCCCGTGGCGAGCCGGAGGCACTGCGCGATCTCGCCGGGCGTCATCGGCCCCTCGATGCGCAGCAGCATGTACGCCTGGAAGTCGTTCGGTCCCAGGCCGAAGCCCACCGACAGGGCGTGCAGCAGCCGGACCACCCCGGCCGCGAGCCGCAGCCCGCCGTCCTGGATCTCCGCGTAGCAGTGCTCCCGGGAGCGCACGGGGCGGTCGCCTCGTGATCTCTCCCGCCCGCTGTCCATTCGTCTCCCTAGGTGTCGCCCGCAATTTTAGGGGCAGCACATCCGTCGGCCGGTCGGTCGGTACCCCCTCGCGTACCCGAGGCGGGGACCGTGTAGGTTGGTCCTCTCGAAAATCGAGATATTCGCTTCTCTAACGTCGAAGGGAAACCGATGACCACCGACGACGCCCCGGGCGGGCGAACCGCGACCCTGCCCGCCCCCGCACCGGAGCGGAGCAGGACCCGGCGGCACCGCTGGTGGTACGGCGCGGCCGCGCTCCTCGCCCTCGTCTGGCTGTTCGGCGTCGGGCCGCTCGGCGCGTTCATGGGCAAGCTCACCGAGGTGCAGACGAACGACCAGGCGAGCTTCCTGCCGATCAGCGCCGAGTCGACCGAGGTGACCGAGGCGCGCAAGGCGTTCCAGGGCACCGCGTCGATACCCGCCATCGTCGTCTACTCCGACTCCGCGGCGATGGGCCCGGAGCGGCTCGGCCAGATCGCGCAGGACGCGCAGCGCATCGCGCGGGAGCCGTACGTCGCCGGGCGGATCGCCGGTCCGATTCCCGGCACCGAGGACCGGAGCGTCGCCCAGCTCATCGTCCCCCTGACGAACGAGGGCAACGTCGGCGACCACGTGGAGAGCCTGCGCGAGCTGCTCGGCAACACCGCCGCGCAGGGCGCCACCGTGCAGGTCGCCGGTCCGGCCGCGCTCAGCGCCGACCTCAAGGCCGCGTTCGGCGGGGTGGACGGCACGCTGCTCGCGGTCGCGCTCGGCGCGGTGCTGATCATCCTGATCCTCGTCTACCGGTCGCCGCTGCTGCCGCTCGTCGTCATCCTCGGCGCGATGCTCGCGCTCGTGCTCGCCGCCGCGGTCGTCTACCTGGTGGCCGACGCGGGCTGGATCGAGCTGAACGGCCAGAGCCAGGGCATCCTGTTCATCCTCGTCGTCGGCGCGTGCACCGACTACGCGCTGCTGCTCGTGGCCCGCTACCGGGAGGCGCTGCAGGAGCACGAGCGGCCGATCGACGCGATCCGGGTCGCGGTGCGCGGCACCTACGAGCCGATCCTCGCCTCCGGCGGCACGGTGATCCTCGGCGTGCTCTGCCTGCTCGCCAGCGACCTCGCGTCGAACCGCGGCCTCGGGCCGGTCGCCGCGCTCGGCATCGCCGCCGCGCTCATCGCCGCGTTCACCTTCCTGCCCGCGGTGTTGCTGCTGCTCGGCCGGGCCGCGTTCTGGCCGCTCATGCCGCGGCCGTCCGCCGGCCGGGCCATGGCCGGCACCACCGAGGAGATCGTGCGCGAGCACCGGCTGTGGGGGCGGGTCGCCTCCGCGGTGCGCGCCCGGCCGCGGCTCTGGTGGGTCGGCACCGTGGTGGTGCTCGCCGCCGCCGCGGCGTTCGTGCCGCAGCTCCGCGCCGAGGGCACCTCGCAGTTCGACGTGTTCCGCACCGAGGTCGAGGCGGTCGCGGGCCAGCGCACCCTGGAGCGCGGCTTCGGTACGGCGAGCTCCGCCAACCCGGCGGTCATCATCGCGAGCGCGGACAAGGTGGCCGAGGTGACCGAGGCCGCCAAGGGTGTGACGGGCGTCACCGCGGTCACGCCGTACGCCGAGGGCGAGGGCGCCGAGCCGAAGGTGGTGGACGGCCGGGTGATGCTCAACGCCACGCTCGCCGAGCCGGCCGAGTCGAAGGCCGCGGTCGAGATCGTGCGCGACCTGCGGGCCGCGGTGCACGCGGTGCCCGGCGCGGACGCCAAGGTGGGCGGGATCACCGCGGTGAACCTCGACACCCTCGACACCGCCTCGCGTGACCTGCGGGTGGTGATCCCGCTCGTGCTCGGGGTGGTGCTGCTCGTGCTGATCGTGCTGCTGCGCGCGCTCGTCGCCCCGCTGCTGCTCATCGCCACCACCGTGCTGTCGTTCGCGTCGGCGCTCGGCGTGGGCGCGCTCGTGTTCAACCACGTGCTCGACCTGCCGGGCGCGGATCCCGGGGTGCCGCTGTACGCGTTCGTGTTCCTGGTGGCGCTGGGGATCGACTACAACATCTTCATCATGACCCGGGCCCGGGAGGAGACGATCCGGCACGGGCACCGGGACGGCATGATCCGCGCCCTCACCCTCACCGGCGGCGTGATCACCTCGGCCGGCGTGGTGCTCGCGGCCACGTTCGCGGCGCTCGCCGTACTGCCGCTGCTCTTCCTGCTCCAGCTCGCCTTCCTCGTCGCGTTCGGCGTGCTGCTCGACGCGCTGGTCGTGCGCTCGCTGCTGGTTCCGGCCCTGTCGCTCGACGTGGGGCGGACCATGTGGTGGCCGAGCCGCCTGGCCCGATCCCGGAAGTCCTGACAACGCCGTTTACGGCAGCGAATAATTCGGAAGATCACAGAAAACTTTCGGCCGCTCGACCCGTAGGTCGGCGGCCGAAAGTCGTTTCTCCGTGCCGGCCTGCGCGAACGCTGGGGAGGACGCCGTGAAACTCTCAGTCGAACCCGGGTATTCATGTGAATGATTAGCAACAGTTATGTTACGGAGATATTTCTGAGAGTGTTGACAGGTCGTGAAGTCGGTCCGATACTTTCGAGCTAGCTCCGATAGTTTTCGATACGCCGGCACATCGAGCACGTCGGACGAGTCACGCGCCACGTCGGTTTTCCGCCGCACGCCGCGCAGAGCGGCCGGAGAACCCCCGCGTGTCCGCGGCATCGGTGCCGGTCCGTCGTTCGCCGCCGACCGCGCGCCGGGTCGCGACACGCCAGCCCCCATCGGCCCTTCTTCACGAGGAAGCCGTACATGAACGAACCCCTCACCATCACGCAGGCCAGGCGCCGCAGACGCCTCGGCCTCCGGCGCATCGTCACCAGTGCCTTCGCCCTGGCACTCGCCATCGCCGGTGCGCTGCTGCCCGGCACGGCCCACGCCGACACCACCATCACCCAGAACCAGACCGGGTACGACAACGGCTACTTCTACTCGTTCTGGACCGACGCGCCCGGGACCGTCTCCATGACCCTCCACTCGGGCGGCAGCTACAGCACCTCGTGGCGGAACACCGGGAACTTCGTCGCCGGCAAGGGCTGGTCCACCGGCGGACGGCGGACCGTGACCTACAACGCCTCCTTCAACCCGTCGGGTAACGCCTACCTCACGCTCTACGGCTGGACCAGGAACCCGCTCGTCGAGTACTACATCGTCGAGAGCTGGGGCACCTACCGGCCCACCGGCACCTACAAGGGCACCGTCACCACCGACGGCGGCACGTACGACATCTACGAGACCTGGCGGTACAACGCGCCGTCCATCGAGGGCACCCGGACCTTCCAGCAGTTCTGGAGCGTCCGGCAGCAGAAGCGGACCAGCGGCACCATCACCATCGGCAACCACTTCGACGCCTGGGCCCGCGCCGGCATGAACCTGGGCAGCCACGACTACCAGATCATGGCGACCGAGGGCTACCAGAGCAGCGGTAGCTCCACCGTCTCCATCAGCGAGGGTGGCAACCCCGGCAACCCGGGTAACCCCGGCAACCCCGGCAACCCCGGTAACCCGGGTAACCCCGGCGGTGGCTGCGTCGCGACCCTCTCCGCCGGCCAGCAGTGGAGCGACCGCTACAACCTCAACGTCTCGGTCAGCGGCTCGAACAACTGGACGGTCCGGATGGACGTGCCCTACCCGGCCCGCATCATCGCCACCTGGAACATCCACGCCCAGTGGCCCGAGTCCCAGGTGCTCATCGCCAGACCCAACGGCAACGGCAACAACTGGGGCGTGACGATCCAGCACAACGGCAACTGGACCTGGCCGACGGTCACCTGTACCGCGAACTGAGTTCCCGCCCCCCAAAGGTGGCGCGGCGGCTCCCGGCCGCCGCGCCACCGCGCTTTGCCGTGCCGTCTCCGCTCGCCGGGAGCGCCCGTTTCCGGCGAGCGGAGCGCCTCGACGTCAGGACGCGGGCAGCACGCCGAGGCGGGTCAGCAGCTTCCGGGCGACCGGGATGCGCTTCTCGGCGTCGGCGTCCTTGACGACGTCGATGTTGAGGGCGAACGCGTACACCCTCCCGTCACGCTCCACCCAGCCGACCCACCAGCCGATGCCCGGCTCGGTCGCCGAGCCCCAGCCGGTCTTGGCGTAGAGCGTGTACTTCTTGGTCTGCTCGACCTTCACCAGCTCGCGCACGGTCCGCTGGTGCTTCTTCGCGGCCGGGAGCCGCAGCCGGGCGAGCCGGGACAGGAACCGGGTCTGCTCCACCGCCGAGATCTTCAGCGGCCCGTCGAGCCAGAACCGGTCCACCTTCGTGCCGACCTGGCGGTTGCCGTAGCCGAGGCGGTTGAGCCACTGCCGCTCCCGCTTGATGCCGATCCGGCGGGCGAGCGTCTGGAACACCGGGACGTTCGACACCTTGATCGCATCCCGCAGGTTCATGTCCCGCTCCCACTCGGGGATCGGCTGCGGCTGCCCGCCGTACGGGATCACCTCGTTCTCGTCGGCGACGGCGCCGGTCTCCAGCGCGATGAGGGCGTGCGGGATCTTGAAGGTCGAGGCCGGGATCAGCCGCCGGTTCGCCCGCGCCTGGTCGACCACGACGGTCCGGTTCCGCGCCACGTCGAGCAGCGCGAACGTGCCGGTCACGCCGGCCTCCCGGAAGACCTTCCGCAGATCGTCGCGGACGACCACCCGGCCGCCCTCGGCCGCGTGCCCCACGGCCGCCGCGGTCGCGGCCGTACCCGCCCCGGCGTACGCGACACCGCCCGCGAGCGGCACGGACGCCACGGCCAGTACGGCGGCGCCCAGCATGGCGCGCAGCCGCAGGCCGCGCAGCGGAGGTCGGCGATGACCCATCGATGGTCCCCCTTGCTCTTGATCACAAACGAACCCGTCGATCAGAGCAGGCGGAGGGGCCACTTGTCCACCCAATATGAAGATTCGTCATGTTTGGTGTGGATATGGCGACCCCGTGCGGCCGTTCCGGGCGTCAGGGGCGGCCCTGGTCGGTACGGCACTGCCGCAGCCAGGCGAAGACCACCTTGCCGAAGTTCACCATCATCGTGTGCGGCCGCTGGCCGGACGTCTGGGTGACCTGCAGCCCGACCACCCTGCCGTCCTGCATCCAACCGGCCAGGTCGCCCTCGCTCGGCGGCTCGCCGTGGCACCGCAGCGTGAGATCGTGGGGCTGCCCGGCCACCCGCAGGTGCAGCTCGTACGTCGGATCCAATCCCGCCATCGTCCGCCTCCAGGGCGTGGTCGCCACGACGAAGGGCGCACGCCGGCTCCGAGCCGGAGCCCGCCGCCTTCCCGCCCGACCCGACGCCCGGGGGCCGGTGTCGCCGTCCTCGACGAGGCGGGCTGCCCCGTTACCGAGGAAGTATTCGAAGGTCATCCAACCCGGGACGAACCGGCCCGGGGGAGCGGGCGCCGGAGATTGATGCGACCGGCGAGGGGGCATACGGATCACCGGGCACACGCCGGGCCGGCCCGGCACGCCCGTGCCGCCCGCGTTCCCGTGGTGATCACGCGCCCGGACCGGCTCCTGTCGGAGGGGAGGACACGAATGACGGACACGATCACGGTCGCCGAGGGCTTCCACTTCCTTGAGGCGCCGCGGTGGCGCGACGGGCGGCTGTGGTTCTCCGACTTCTACGGCCACCAGGTGTACTCGATGCGCGAGGACGGGTCGGACCTGCGCACCGAGGCCCACGTGCCCGGACAGCCGTCCGGCCTCGGCTGGCTGCCCGACGGGCGCCTGCTGGTGGTGTCGATGCGGGACCACAAGGTGCTGCGCCGCGAGCACGACGGCACCCTCGCCGTCCACGGCGACCTCGGCGATCTCCCCGGGCACGCCAACGACATGGTGGTGGACGCCCAGGGCCGCGCGTACGTCGGGGACTTCGGCTTCGACCTCATGGCCGGGGAGCCGATACGGCCGACCTCGCTGCACCGGGTGGACCCGGACGGCCGGGTGACCGAGGTCGCCGACGAGCTGTGGTTCCCCAACGGCTGCGCGATCACCCCGGACAACGTGCTGCTCGTCGCCGAGACCTTCGGCAACCGGGTCACCGCGTTCGACATCGCCCCGGACGGCTCGCTGGTGAACCGGCGCGTGTGGGCCGAGTTCGGCCCGCTCCCGTCCGAGCGCACGCTCGACAAGGTGCTCGGCTCGCTGCGCGTCGCGGGCGACGGCGCCTGCCTGGACGCCGAGGGCGGCCTGTGGATCGCCGACGCGCTCGGCAACCGGCTGGTCCGCGCGGTCGAGGGCGGCACGATCACCGACGAGATCAAGCCCGACACCCCGGTGTACGCCTGCGCCCTCGGCGGCGCCGCGGGCACCACCCTGTTCGCCTGCGCCGCGCCCGACTTCTTCGAGGAGCCCCGCAAGGCGGCCCGCGAGGCGCGCATGATCGCGATCGAGGTCACGATCCCCGCGGCCTGACGACCTGACGGGACGAGCGCCGCCGCGCCGTCAGGCCGGGGAGCCACCGGATCAGGCGGCCGTGGGGAACGGCAGGCGGTCCGGGTCCCGGGGCGCGGCGGCCCGCTCGGTGAGCAGGAACGCGCCGTGTACCGCCATGGCCAGGCCGGTCAGCGTCTCGAGGAGCCGCACCAGGGCGATCGCGCCGCCGGGTCCGCCGCCGAGCTCGGCCGCGGCCAGGGCGGTCGCCGTGCCGTACAACCCCCAGGCGAACAGCCCGCCCGCGCCCAGCCACGCGACGAGCAGGGGACGCCAGAACGGTACGGCGCGGCGCGCGTTGGCGATGGCGAGGAGGGCGAGCCCGGCGGCGATGGTGAGCAGGCCGCGGTAGCCCTCCTGCACGGCGTCGGCGAGGGTGCGCGTCGCCGATTGGGCGAGCCCGGCGGTGCCGCCGAAGGCCCAGTAGAGGTGGAGGCAGCCGAGCGGCACGGTCACCGCCAGCACGCCCCTGGCGAAGAGCACGTGCAGCCGCGCGGTCGCGGTGGCGGGGGAGCGGCCGAGCGGGGCGGTGACCACGGCCGGCCAGCGGTCCCGGGCGTACAGGGCGAAGGCGACCATGAGCCCGGCGCCCTGGACCAGGAAGGCGAGGTAGACCACCGCGTACACCCAGGGCTGGATCGGGCCGCCCGAGTCGAACAGGCCGGGCCCCTCCAGCAGCACGGCGATCGGCACGACCGCCACGACGTCGCCGAGCAGGCCGGTGCCGACGAACATCGGCACCAGCACCAGCCAGGCGGGCAGCCGCATGCCCCAGGACATGGTGAACGCGACCGCGAGGATCAGGGCGACGGCGCCCATGCCGAACGTCACGGCGTTGAGTGCGGCGAGGGCCGGGTCGTCGCCGAAGCCGGGGTCGTCGATGCCGACCCGGCTGCCCGTCATCCAGAGGATCTTGATCGTGAGGTACGGCAACATGGCCGCGGCTGCCACGCCCGCGGCGGTGATACGGCCGATACCGGCCTTCGCATGGGCCACACCCCCATGATGATCTCGACACCGCCCGGATCCTCCTCCGCGCAGCCGATCCCGGCCCTCATCCCCGAGGAGGACCGCCTCCCGTGGATTTCGTCCACCCCGCCGACGGCACACGAGGTACGGCGGGCCGGGCCCGACGCCGTCCGGAATTCGCGATCCCGGCGAAACGGCGCATTCCCGATCACGCTACGCTGCCGACGGTACGAGGAAAGGCAGGGCCGACCATGGCAGAGGCTGGCTTCTGGACCGCTGTGGAGCGTCATCTCGTCCGGTACGGCGGTGCCTTCACGCCGCGGATCATCGAGCGGGCCGAGGGCTCGTACGTCTACGACTCCGAGGGCAACGCGATCCTCGACTTCACCTCGGGCCAGATGAGCGCGGTGCTCGGCCACGCCCATCCGGAGATCGTCGCCGCGGTCACCGAGGCGGTGACCACCCTCGACCACCTCTACAGCGGCATGCTGAGCCGCCCGGTGGTGGAGTTCGCCGAGCGGCTCGCCGGCACGCTGCCGCCCTCGCTGTCGAAGGTGTGCCTGCTCACCACCGGCGCCGAGTCGAACGAGTTCGCCATCAAGATGGCGAAGCTGTACACCGGCGGCCACGAGATCATCTCGTTCGACCGGTCCTGGCACGGCATGACCTCGGCCGCGGCGAACGCGACGTACTCGGCGGGCCGCCGCGGGTACGGCCCGGCCGCCCCGGGCAACCTGGCGCTGCCCACGCCGTACGCCTACCGCTCGCCGTTCCGCCGCGCCGACGGCTCGTACGACTGGGAGACCGAGCTCGACTTCGGCTTCCAGCTGATCGACCGGCAGTCGTCCGGCAACCTCGCCGCGGTGATCGTCGAGCCGATCCTCTCCTCGGGCGGCATCATCGAGCCGCCGCCGGGCTACTTCGCCGCGCTCAAGCGCCGGTGCGAGGAGCGCGGCATGCTGCTCATCCTCGACGAGGCGCAGACCGGGCTGGGCCGTACCGGGACGATGTACGCGTTCCAGCGGGACGGCGTGGTGCCGGACATCCTCACCCTCTCCAAGACCCTCGGCGCGGGCCTGCCGGTGGCCGCCGTGGTGACGAGCGAGGAGATCGAGGAGGTCTGCCACTCGCGCGGCTTCCTCTTCTACACCACCCACGTGTCCGATCCGCTCGCCGCCCGGGTCGGGCTCACCGTGCTGAAGGTGGTGGAGCGCGACGGCCTGGTGGAGCGCGCCGCCACCCTTGGCGCACGGCTGCGCGAGCACCTGCTCGAGCTGCAGCGGCGGCACGAGGTGATCGGCGACGTGCGCGGCCGCGGGCTGCTGCAGGGCATCGAGCTCGTCACCGACCGGGAGACGAAGCGGCCCGCCGAGAAGCTCGGCCAGGCGGTCACCGCCGAGTGCCTGCGCCGCGGCCTGCACATGAACATCGTGCAGCTGCCCGGCATGGGCGGCATCTTCCGCATCGCGCCCCCGCTCACCCTCTCCGACGAGGAGCTCGACCGGGGGATGGAGATCCTCGACGCCGCGCTGACCGCGGCGGCCAAGGAGGGCTGACCCCTCCCGGCGGGTCCGCCGCGCGACCACCCCGGCGAAGTGGCCACTTGATGCCACTTCGTGCAACTTTCAACGGCTTTATTGCTGCCGTCCCCGCCAAGAGATAACAAGTTTTCCATCCTGACACGTTCAGGTCAGAAAACTTGTCACCGGCGATAGAGGGGTGTTCATGCTGCGTGACACGCACCTGCCGTACGGCCTGCCCGGGCCGGCGGTGGCGAGGGAGGGCGAATGTCAGCGGCATCCGAGGGCGGTGCGGTCATGCGGGTGCTGATCGCAGGGGCCGGGATCGCGGGCCTCACCACCGCGCTCAGCCTGCACGCGGCCGGCATCCGGTGCACCGTGGTGGACCGTGCCCGGCGGCTCACCACGGCCGGGGTGGGCATCAACCTCCAGCCGCACGCGGTACGCGAGCTCACCGAGCTAGGCCTGGGGGACGACCTCGCCGCGATCGGCGTCTCCATCGCGGAGATGGCCCACTTCGACCGGTTCGGCAACCGCATCTGGGACGAGCCGCGCGGCGTCGCGGCCGGGTACCGCTGGCCGCAGTACGCCGTGCACCGCGGCGAGCTGCACGCGCTGCTGCTGCGCGCGGCGCACGACCGGCTCGGCCCCGGCGCGGTGGTCACCGGCCTCGCCGTCGAGGACTTCGCGGAGGTGCCCGGCGGCGTCCGGGTACGGCTGCGCGACCGGACGACCGGCGAGCCCGTGGAGCGGGAGGCCGACGTGCTCGTCGGGGCCGACGGCCTGCACTCGGCCGTGCGCGCCCGGCTGCATCCGGCCGAGGGGCCGCCGATCGGCAGCGGCATCCTCATGTGGCGCGGCACCGCGCGGCGCGAGCCGTTCCTCACCGGGCACACCATGATCGTGGCCGGGACGAACTCGGCCGCGAAGTTCGTCGCGTACCCGATCTCGCCGACCGTGGCGGGCCGGGCCGTGATCAACTGGGTGGCCGAGGTATGGCTGCCGGGCCACCGGATCGCCGCGGACTGGACCGCGCGCGGCCGCCTCGAGGACGTGCTGCCGCACTTCGGCGACTGGCGGTTCGGCTGGCTCGACGTGGGCGGGCTGATCCGGGCGAGCGAGCAGATCCTCGTGTACCCGATGGTCGACCGGGACCCGCTGCCGTTCTGGAACGCCGGCCGGGTCACGCTCGTCGGCGACGCCGCGCACCCCATGTATCCGATCGGGTCGAACGGCGGCTCCCAGGCCGTGCTCGACGCCCGGGTGCTCGCCTACCACCTCGCGACCGCCCCCGACCCGGCCGCCGCGCTCGCCGCCTACGAGGAGGCCCGGCGGGAGACGGTGAACGCGATCGTGCTCGCCAACCGCTCGCTCGGCCCCGAGCGCATTTTGCGAACTGTGGCCGAGCGTGCCCCGAATGGCTTCACCGACATCCGGGACGTGTTGTCGGAAGACGAGATCGCCGCCATCGGCGCCGCGTACCGTAGCACCACCAGCGTCGACGTGGCGATGCTCAACGAGCGGGAGTCCTGGACCCCGCCCCGCGCCGCCGAGGTCGGCGCGACCCGAACGGCGACCGGAGGATGACCATGTCCCACCCCCCGACCTCCTCGCGCCGGCGCGGCCCGTTACGCGCCGCCGTACTCGCCCTCGTGCTGCTCGCGAGCGTGTTCGTGCCGCTGCACCCCGCGTCGGCGGCCGCCCTGGTCACCGTGTGCGAGGTCAGGCCCGCGGCCCCGTGGCACGAGCGGACCGTGCGCGTGCCCAAGCCCGTCGCCGACCACCTGGTCCGGGACACGCTCTCCTACCTCGGCCCGTGCGCCGCGTACGGCGAGCGCGCCCGGCTCGGCCGCGGCGAGCTGGTGGCCTACGCCCAGGCCGAGGGCCCGGTGCCGACCGCGATCGGCGTGATCTTCCGGCGCGGCACGCTCGACGGCCTGCCGTACCATCCGCCCACGGCCGGGCTGTGGTGCCACGACCGGGACGGCGACGGCACCGTCGACCCGCACGCCGAGTGCGCGGGCGGGTACGAGAACGCGCTGCACCTGTCCCCGGCGTTCAAGCGGAAGGTGGACACGCCGTTCACGTACGTGCTGGTGAACTGGAACCCGCACGGCCACATCCCGGAGGGCGTCTGGGACACGCCGCACTTCGACGTGCACTTCTACCTCAACGCCAACGCCGAGCGGCTCGCGATCCGGCCCGGCCCGTGCCCGGTGCTCACCCACTGCGACGACTACCGGCTCGCCAAGATCCTGCCGCCCGCCCGGTACATCCCGCCGGGGTACGAGGACGTGGACGCGGTCGAGCCCGCGATGGGCAACCACCTGATCGACCCGAGCAGCCCGGAGTTCCACGGCTCGCCGTTCACCCACACCTTCCTCTTCGGCGTCTACAACGGGGCGATCACCTTCTACGAGCCGATGGTGAATCTCACGTACTACGAGGGGCTGCGCGACGGTACGATCGCCGGTCGCTGCTTCCCGATCAAGCAGCCCGCGGCGTGGCAGCGCGGCGGCTGGTACCCGACGAGCTACTGCCTGCGCTACCGCGCCAACCGCGGCGAGCTCGTCACGTCGCTGGAGAACTTCGTCTACCGCAAGGCCACCTGACCACCCTGGTGGGGGGTGACCGGCCGGGCTCGCGCCGTGATGGGGATGGGCGGAGCGAGCCCGGCCGTTTTCGTCGTCGTCATGCCGAGGCCCGGGCCGGCTCGACCCGCGCGGTACGGCGGGGCATGGTGGCGATCGCGACGAGCCCGGCGGCGAGGTAGAGCACCGAGACGAGCACGGTCCGGGTGGGGTTGCCGCCCTCGGTGGCGAACACCGGCACGGTGTTGAACGCGAGGTTGGCCGAGGCGTGCATGAGCATCATCGCGAACACGCTGCCGCCGGTCGCGGCGAACAGCCGGGCGAAGATCATCGTGGCGCCGATGACCTGGAGCGTGAACAGCCAGAACTCCTGGTCGGCCTGCGCGGTCCCGGCCCGGAAGAACATCGGCAGGTGCCACAGCCCCCACAACGCGCCGTGGATCACGCACGCGGTGACCGGACGCCACCGGTCGAGCGCCCGGGACAGGGCGTAGCCGCGCCAGCCGAGGTCCTCGCCGATCGCGGCGATCCAGAACGTGGCGAGGGTCTGCGCGGTGGGCGCGACCAGCCAGGCCGCGGGAGCCGTACCGGACAGCAGGGCGTCGATCGCGACGGCGGTGAGCGGCACGGCGAACGGCACGGCGAGCGCGAGCAGGTACCAGCGCGGGCCGAAGCGCACCTTGACCGCCATGCCGAGGAGGCGACGCAGCTCCCGGCGGCCGCCGCGGACCGCGGCGAGCGCGCACGCGGTGAGCGCGGGGGCGAGGATCGCGGTCAGGCCGAGCAGCCCCTGGGTGTCGAGGTCGATGTCGAGGGTGCCGTTCTGGGCGAGGACCACCGGCACGTAGCAGGCCCAGGTGACCGCCGTGGCCAGCACGTAGAACCAGATCAGCCCGCGGATGTCGGCGCGTCGGGCGTCCCCTCTCAACACCGCTGTCATCACCGCCTCCTTTTTATTTCGGACGTCCGTCTTAGAACGCTACGATAGCGCCATGCCACGAGTGGTCGATCACCGGGCCCGCCGCGCCGAGATCGTCAACGCCGTCATCGAGCTGATCGCGACCGAGGGGGCGGAGGCGCTGACCGTGCGCAAGGCCGCCGCGGCCGCGGGCCTGTCGACGGGCGCCCTCGCGCACTACTTCGCCGACAAGGACGCGCTGCTCGCCGCCGCGTTCGCCGAGGTGGTGGCGCGCAGCGGGTTCCGCATCCGCACCCTGCCCGGCGACGCCGACCCCGCCGACCTGCTCTACCAGGCACTGCTCGCCCCGCTGCCGCTCAACGACGCCCGCCGTACCGAGTCGCGGGTCTGGCTCGCGTTCCTCGACCGGGCGCTGGTCCGCGAGGACGCCACCGAGCTGCTGCGCGAGGTCTACGCCGAGTGGCGCCGCCAGGTGAGCGGGATCATCGTGCGCGGGCAGCGCGAGGGCCGGTTCCGCGCCGACATCGACCCCGAGGCCACCGCCCACACCCTCACCGCGCTCGTCGACGGCCTCACCGTGCACGCGGTCTTCGACCCCGCCCGCCTCGACGCCGACGTGCTGCGCCGCCTCATCGACGCCCAGGTACGCTCCCTGCTCGCCGGCCCCGCTCGATGACCGGCACCACGGCGAGCAGGGCCACCGCGAGCCCGGCGATCGCCCCCGACGGCGGCCCGGCCAGGCCGTCGCCGTCGCGCACGATCCCCATGTAGTCGACGACGGGCACGCCGTTCACCGCCCCGTACCACAGCACCAGGTGGATGATCTGGAAGAGCCGGTGGGTACGGCTCAGCGTCCCCAGCGCCAGCGCGAACGCGGGGATGAACGGCACGGCGGCGCACCAGGCGGCCACCCCGGCCCGGTCGCCCGCGAGCACCATCCGGGCCAGCGGCACCGCCCCGGTCGCGGCGGCGACCGCGGCCCCGGCCGCCCACTCCGCCAGCACGCGGAGCCGCGCCGCCGGGTAGGCCGCGACCAGCGACTCGACCCCGTACTCGTGCCGCTGCGTGCCGAGCCGCGACCAGACGAGCACCGGCCAGATCCAGGCGACGGGGAGGACGAACCCGGCGACGGCGGGAGCGGGCGCGACCGCGGCGGCCAAACCGATCGCCAGCGCGCCGAGCCACCATCGCCGCGACACCCCATGCAGGAGGATGCGGAGCTCACCCGCGAAGAGCCGCCCCGCCGCGACGCCCCGCCGCGCCCCGGCGCCGGCGAGGGCCGGGCGGGGGACCGCCGGCGGCTCCGGGAACGCCGCCGCGGGCTCGGGCGCGGCGGGCGGCTCGGGGACGGGCGCGGCCCGGCGGGCCGGGTCGAACCGGCCGAACCACAGCGCGGGCAGCAGCGCGAGCAGCACCGCCACCGCGACCAGGGCGACCCGCCCGAGCACGAACGCGGCGTCCGGGTCGAACCCGCTCCACTCGAACGTGCGCAGCGGCCGGTCGCGGTAGGTGAGGCCGAGGCTGAACTCCTGACCGGACGGATCGATCCCCCGCGCGACCATCTCCTCGCGCATCGACACGGCCACCGGGTGCACCCCGATGCCGCCGAGCGGCGCGTGCGGTGACTGGCCGCCGAGCGCGATCGCCAGCCACACGACGAACCAGACGATGTTGCCCAGCCCGGCCCGCAGCGGCGGGATCGCCTCGAACAGCAGCGCCGCGGCCGCGGTGAGCGCCACCATCGGCAGCCCGATCAGCAGGAACGGCGTCACCAGCGCGACCGGGTCGACGGCCGTGGACTCGCCCCGGGCGAGCTGGACGACGAGCGCCGTCCCGGCGAGCACCCCGAGCATCGAGCCGAGCACGAGCAGGTTGCCGAGGAACTTCGCGGCGAAGTAGGCGGACGTGCGCAGCGGCGTCGCCGCCAGCACCTCGCCGACCCCCGACGCGGCGTCCCGGGCGATCGCGTTGCGCACGACGTAGAACCCGCCGAGGGTGAGCCAGATCGCGCCCGCGAGCGCGGTCGCCATGCCGACGTACGCGCTGGTGTACAGGCCCCGGTAGTGGCCGAGGTTGAGGACGGCCCAGCGGGAGTCCGCCTCCGGCACGGCGAGGTACCCGAGCCCGACCGCCGCCGCGAGGATCACCAGGTAGGCCGGTCGCCGTACCCGGTCGCGGAAGTCCCCGGCCGCCAGACCGGCGACCGTCCGCACCGCCCGCGCCGGGCCACGCCGCGCCACGGCCCGTTTCGCGGTCACCGCCGTACCACCCCCGTGGCCGCCTGCATCCGCGGGTCGACGAGCGCGAGGTAGGCGTCCTCGAGGTCGGGGATCACCGCGGCCGCCCCCGGGTACGGCCGGGCCGCGGCGAGCAGCCGCACCCGTACGCCGCCGGGCGTGCGGACCAGCCGGGTGACCACGTGCCGCGCCTGCACCTCGGCCACATCGGCGGGGTCGGCCAGCAGCACCTCCCACACCAGCCCGTCCACCTCGCGCAGCAGATCCTCGGGCGAGCCGCGGCGGCGCAGCCTGCCGCCCGCCACCACCGCCATGTCCGACGCCACCGACTCGACGTCGGAGACGATGTGCGTGGACAGCAGCACCACCCGGTCCGCCGCCAGCTCGCTCAGCAGGTTGCGGAACCGCACCCGCTCGGTCGGGTCGAGTCCCGCGGTGGGCTCGTCCACGATGATCACCCGCGGGTCGCCGAGCAGCGCCTGCGCGATGCCGACGCGCCGCAGCATGCCGCCGGAGTACCCGCCGAGCGGGCGTCTCCCCACGTCGGCGAGGTTGACCAGCTCCAGCAGGTGGTCGATGTGGCGGCGCGCGGTACGGGCCGGGATCCCCTTCGCCGCGGCGAGGTAGCCCAGGAACTCCCGGGCGCTGAGGTTCGGGTAGACGCCGAAGTCCTGCGGCAGGTAGCCGAGCACGCGGCGCAGCACGTCCGGCCGGGCCACGACGTCCACCCCGTCGAAGGCGACCGTGCCGGAGGTCGGCCGGGTGACCGTGGCGGCGATCCGCATCAGCGACGACTTGCCCGCGCCGTTCGGCCCGAGCAGCCCGATCAGGCCGGCCTCCAGCCGCAGCGTGACCCCGTCGACGGCGCGCTTGCCGCCCGGATAGACCTTGGTGACGTCGACCAGCTCGAGCATCGCCTACCGGTCCCTCCGGATCGTCACGGTGCCGCCGGCCTGGGCGACGATCACCCGGTCGCTGCGGGGATCGCTCGGCACGTCCGACCCCGGCGCGTCGATCCGGTACGTCTCGGCCCCGGCCGGGAGCGTGATGCCGACCGAGCCCGCGGCCCGCGCCTCGACCCGGGACGGCGCGGCCGCGAACGCCAGATCGATGTTCCCGTCCCCCGAGGTCGACGCCTCGACCTGGGCCGAGCGCGCGTCGATCACGGTGATGTGGCCCCCGGTGCTGTGCAGCCGCAGCCTGCCCGCGGGCCGCACCACCCGGATCGTGCCGTCGTGGCCCAGCCTCGCGGTGACGTCCCCGGTCAGGCCCTCGAGCCGTACGGCACCGCCGACGCCGTTGACCGTGAGCCCGATTCCCTCGGGGATGCGCACCCGGTGCTCGCTCTCGCAGGAGAGCACGATGCCGCTGCAGTCGACGCGGATGCTGAGCGTGTCGCCGCGCAACGCCCAGGACGCGTTGCCGTCCGCCGCGGCCGTGCCGCGCAGCTCGCGCTCGGCCGCGATCTCGCCGCGCTCACCGGCCACCACGGTGAGCCCGGTCTCGTGCGCCTCGATGGTGAGGTTCCGCCCGGCGAACGGGAAACGGCGGCTGTCCCGGCTCGTGGTGGCGCCGCTCGCCGTACAGGCGGGCAGGAAGGCGAGGAGCACGCAGGCGCCCACCGCCGCGGCCCACGCCCTCGTGGTACGCGATCTCATGAGGTCCCCTCTGGTCCCGACGTGGTGCGCCGTCCAGCATCGGCCGCGGGCCGGGCCCGCCACATCTGCCGTTCGGCAGATTTCGCCGCCGGGGCCGTCGACCGGGAGGACCGCGTTTCAGCCGCCGTCGCGGATCGGGATGCGCGCCCGCACGCGCCAGCCCTTCCCCTGCGGGCCGGCGGTGAGCGTGCCGCCGAGCGCCTCGACGCGGGCGGCCAGCTCGACCAGGCCGGTGCCGCCGCCGCGCCGCCGGTCGAGGCGGAGCAGCCCGCCCCGGCCGCCGTCGTCGGTGACGGTCACCTCGACCGCGTCCCGGTCCTCGGCGGCCCGCCGTACCGACACCGTGACCTCGGTGGCCTTGGCGGCGTGCCGCCGTACGTTGGTCAGCGACTCGAGCACCACCCGGTAGACCGTCCGCTGCACCTGACGGGGGAGGAGGTCGGCGAGCCCGTCCTCCAGCTCGAGTACGGCGTGCTTGGTGGCCGCGCCGCGGAACCGCTCGACCAGCGCGGGCAGCTCGTCGACGCGATCCCGGCGCAGCGTGGCCGGCTCGTCGGCGTGCGCGTCGGGGTCGCGCAGCGCGCGCAGCGTCTCGTCCATCGACTCCAGGGCGCGGAGGCTCGCCTCCTCCAGCCGGGCGAGCAGCGCCTTGTTCTCCTCCGGGTCGTACGCCTGCACCTGGGCCGCCTGCACCTCGAGCAGGATGCCGGTGAGCTCGTGGGCCACGAAGTCGTGCAGGTCGCGGGCGAGCTCGAGCCGCTGCTCCCGGCGGGCCTCGGCCACTGCCCGCTCCCGCTGGGTGTCGAGCGCCCGCAGGTAGAGCCCGACCGCGGCGGCGAGCGTGACCGGGAACATCGCCGTGACGACGAGGACCAGCGACAGCCGCCAGTCGGGCGGGCCGGCCCACAGCGTGACCCGCAGCGGCACCAGCACCGCGGCCGCCCCGGTCACGGCCGCGACCACGGCGACCCGCCGGCCCGGCACCCCGCGCACGACCCGCCCGAGCAGGACCGCGAGCCCGCACACCTCGAACGGCAGCCACAGCAGCGCCGCCTCGCGCATCCCGGTGTAGCCGGCGGTCACGGCGAGCGAGACCGCGCCGAGCCCGAGCCCGGTCCGGGCGAGCGAGACGCGCCCGAGCGGCCACGGCAGCATCGGGGCGGCCACCGCGAGCGCCGCCGGGACCGCGACGAGGAGCGCGCTCGGCGGGGCGAGCAGGGCGGGCAGCAGGATCGCGACCACCGTCGCGCCACAGACGAACACGCGGAAACGCGAGACGGGCCGCGAACGGGACACGGATGCGCCGCGCATGGCCCGAGCCTACGTAGCGATCGCCGCCGGTGAGGGTGCCGCGACCTCGGCTCGCGCCGTCGTCACTCGGCGAGCCGCCCCGTGGCGTACCCCAGCTCCCACGCCCGTACGGCGATGCCGACCCGGTTGCGCACGCCGAGCTTGCGCTGGATGTTCGCCACGTGCGTCTTCACCGTGCCGGGGGAGATGAACAGCTCGGCCGCGATGTCGGCGTTCGTCTTCCCCTCGGCCACCTTGGCGGCGATCTCGATCTCCCGCTCGGTCAGCGGCTCGATCAGTCCCTGCCGTTCCCGCCGCCCGCCGGTGACGTGCTTGAGCAGCCGCACCGTGATCGACGGGCTGATCAGGCTGCTCCCGCCATCGCCGCACGGACCGCCTCCACGAGCAGCGCCGGCCCCGGCCGCTTGAGCAGGAACCCGGACGCGCCGTACCGCAGCGCCGGATAGACGTACTCGTCCAGGTCGAACGTGGTCACCACCACGACCCGCACCGGCGGGTCCGCCCCGGGCCCGGCGAGCCGCCGCGTCACCTCCAGCCCGTCCATCCGCGGCATCCGGATGTCCACCAGCGCCACATCCGGCCGCGTCCGCCGCGCCAGCTCGATCGTGGCCTCGCCGTCCGCCGCCTCGGCGACCACCTCCATGTCCGGCTGCCGCTCCAGGATGCGCCGCATCCCCCTGCGGACCATCTCCTGGTCGTCGGCGATCAGCAACCGGATCGTCATCGCCGATCATTCTCGCACCCGCCCGCCCGCTGTGCCCCGCGTTCGGTACGTACGCCCGGCGTGCCCGGCTCGCCCCTCCCTCGCCTCCGGCGGGCCGAGCTGGGTACCGTCCCATGCGAAACCGGACGAAAGGGATGCCGTGCTGCCACTTACCGGGATCACCGTGGTCGCCCTGGAACACGCGGTGGCCGCCCCGTTCGCGACCCGGCAGCTCGCCGACCTGGGCGCCCGCGTCATCAAGATCGAGCGCCCGGGCGGCGGCGACTTCGCCCGCCGGTACGACGAGTCGATCAAGGGCCAGTCGAGCTACTTCGTCTGGCTCAACCGCTCGAAGGAGTCGGTGACCCTCGACGTGAAGTCCGAGCCCGGCCGCGCGATCCTCCACGAACTGGTCGGCCGCGCCGACGTCCTGGTCCAGAACCTCGGCCCCGGCGCCGCCGCACGCCTCGGCCTCTCGCCCGAGGCCGTGCTCGCCCGCGACCCCAGCAAGATCGTGGTCGGCATCACCGGCTGGGGCGGCGACGGCCCCTGGGCCCACCGCAAGGCGTACGACCTGCTCGTCCAGTGCGAGACCGGCCTCGTCTCCCTCACCGGCTCGCCCGACGAGCCGGCCCGCGTCGGCATCTCGGTCGCCGACATCGCCGCGGGCATGTACGCCTTCAGCGCCGTCCTCGCCGCGCTCTACCGGCGGCGGCTCACCGGCGAGGGCGCGGCCCTGGAGATCTCCCTGCTCGACGCCCTCGGCGAATGGATGGGCCAGCCCGCCCACTACACCGAGGGCACCGGCACGCAGCAGCCCCGGGCGGGTGCCCGGCACGCCACCATCGCCCCGTACGGCCCGTACACCACCCGCGACGGCCGCACCATCCTGATCTCCATCCAGAACGAACCCGAGTGGACCCGCTTCTGCGCCGACTTCCTCGCGCAGCCCGACCTCGCCACCGACCCCCGCTTCGCCACCAACCCCCTGCGCGTCGCCAACCGCGACGCCCTGGAGGAGATCGTCGCCGCCCGGTTCGCCGAACTCGACGCGTCCGAGGCCACCTCCCTGCTCGACCAGGCCGGAATCGCGAACGCCGGGGTCAACACCGTCGCCGACTTCCTCGACCACCCGGTCCTCCGCGCCCGCGACCGCTGGCGCGAGGTCGCCACGCCCAACGGCCCGATCCGCGCCCTGCTCCCGCCGATCACGTTCGCCGGCCTGGAGCCGCGCATGGACCCCATCCCCGCCGTCGGCGAGCACACCGCCGCCGTCCTCGCCGAGCTCGGCCGTACCCCCGAGGAGATCGCCGACCTCGCCCGGCGCAAGGTCATCTGACCGGTCCGCCCGCCGGTGGCCCACGGCGGCCGGTCCTTCCGCGGGGGCCGGGTACGGCCGGGCCGCTCGCCGCGCCCTGCGTGACCTGGCCGCGCCGCTGCGGGGTCGATCGGTCACCGGTCGCGGCCTTGCCCTGGAGCGTCCGCCGACGGCCGTCGGGTCACGGTGTGGTCATGACCCTCTGATCAACGCCGTCGGTGACCGATTGATCACCGTGGCGTACGCGGCGCGGATATCCCCGTTGGAGGGATTCACCAATCTGCTGTCCTCGGTCTCGTAATCGGAATAATGATCGAAGTAAAGCAGCCAAGGACACGATTTCCCGCTGATCTGCAGGTTGATTTTCGCGACGAGCGCCCCGGTTCGCAGCTCATAGATCCGGACCGGAACCTTTTCCTTGTGGAAACTCACCTTGATCGTGCCGGTCAGATGGCTCGGCCTCGCTTTATAGCTGCAGGTTTGGACTTTGGTCCCGAGCCGGGACTCCCCGGCGCAGATCACCAGAGCGGCGTCGGCGGGATCCTTGGCCAGCCACGAGCGGGGCAGCGCCGCTCTGTGCTCGTTCTGGCCGAGGAACAGCGTGCGGTGCGGTCCGCTTCCCCGATAGCGGGGAGCGCCTTCGTACCGGGCCGGCTTCGAGCAGTAGGCGGGTAGCCCTGATTTCCGCGGCTTGATGAGTTTCTTGACGTTCGCGAGCTGGATCGCCAGGGTTGCTTTCCTTATCCCGCGCTCGGCGGTGGCGACGAGCTTGTGGTCGGGATAGTCGGCGACCAGCGCCCGGTACGCCTTGCGCGCCTCCTTCCAGCGTTTGTCCGCGGCGAGAGCGTGGCCGCATTCGACGAGCGCCGCGGGCGCGAGCTTCGCCGCGCCGCTCCTGGCCCGGTCGAGCACGTCCTCGCGCTTGGACCGGGCGCGGAGCCAGTCGGCGATGGCCCTGGTGTCGCAGGCGTTCTTCACCGGCAGCCGGTCGAGCAGCCGGTCGACGACCTTCCCGGCGTCCTGCTCCCGGCCGGGGAACTCCTTGAGCACGCCGTCCAGCCGCTCGTAGCCCGTCTGCAGGGCCTTGACGTCACCGGTGAGTGCGGTGTCGAACTCGGCGGCGGCCTGGGCGAGGAGCACCGTGGCCCGGTGGTCGCTCGCGCCCTTCCACAGCGCCGCCGGGTGGGCGGCGTACCGCTGCAGCGTCCTGACGGCTTGCAGCCGGTCGCTCCGTTCCTGCCGCTTCGCCTGCACCAGCAGGCGGCAGGCCTCGGCATCGGCATCGGTCCGGACGGTGAGCGGACCGTTGGCCACGCGATGGCGGATGCTCAGCTCGTCCAGGATCGACAGTGCCCGCTCGCAGTCGCCGTTCCGGTGGGCCTCGGCGGCTCTCCGCCGGATGTCCTCGGCGCCGCTGCGATGGAGGCCCACCGCCACCAGCACCGGAATCGTGACGAGGGCGGCCATCACCCGCTGCGCGCCCGCCGTGGGCGCCGGCGCGGGCTGCGACGCCGTACCGGGGGACGCCTGGCCAGCCGCCTCCGACTTGGTACGCCGGCTGTGGCTGCGCGCCAGGTACCAGCCGTGCCCGATGACGAACACCCACCACAGCAGCACGACGCGTTCGACGCCGACCTGCCGCACGGTGGCGAGGAGGACGGCGAGCGCGATCGTGACGAACACGCTGAATTTGGCGAGCCGTCGCCGTCCCAGCAACAGGTATCCGATTCCGAGCAGAGAGGCGTTTCCCAGGGCGGCGGCGAGCGGATCACAGGCCCGCTCCTCGACACCGCGCGTCTCTTGTTGCGCAGGGACAGGATTGTTCATCGCGTTCACCGGGCTTGTGTCCGTACGCGAACCGCTTGGTACGACTGCTCCGTCTTTCCGATCACCGACGTGGGGTCGACCGAATTCTTTTCGGGCGACGCGCTGATCTCGACGTCGGCGTCGCGTGCTCTCATGTCACAAGTAGGCTTCATGCGACTTCATGGCACGGCGAGAGGAATCGCCGTGGCCATGGACCGGCGACAGGTCAAGGCGAGTGACTGATTTCATTACACTACGGATTCGCCGGTTAACCACATCTTGTTTTCTGCCATCGCCGGGTCGGCGCCGTGTCCGGTTGGCGGCGGCCGCACGAGGTATCGGGCGTCGTACTCCCGTAACCGGGCCGTCACGCGAGTTCAGGAATCGGCGGAGGTGTGGACGGCGGCAGGCTGTCGGCGCACCGCGCGGCCGACGGGGGGACCGAGTTCTCGGCCGACCATCGGCGGAGTCTCGTGAAATTTTCAGTGCGTGCCGGTTCCGTGGCGGTCAGGAAGCGCAGCGCCGGGGAAGCGCCTTGATCTTGACCGGGTTCGTGTGGCTCGCCGGGTGATCGGCCTGTGTTTCTCGACTCGCCGTGCCACGGAATGCGACGTGCCGGGGCGGCGGCGCGGGTGCTCGGCGGGCCTCAAGAACCTCAAGGAGGAGACGGCCCATCCAGTGCGGATTTCAAAGCTGGGGGACCGAGCCGGTCGCGGGCCTGCTGGCCGAGCAGGGGCACACGGAGGTGGTGTGCGCCGGCGAGGACAAGCCATCCCCGTTGGGGCAACGCGATAGCCGAGGATGCGGCTTCGACCGTCATCGGATCCCCTGACGTGGCCTGCCCTCACCTGGGGGCGGGGACGCCCGCCAGAGTCTCGCGCCACTCCTGAGCGGCGGCGGCCTTCCGCGGCACCAACGCGTCGAGCTCGCGTGCCCGCACCATCACCGCGAAGGCGGGGACCGGCCGAGATGTGACAGCCATTGTGGCGAGGCGGCATGCCTCCTCGACCTCGCCCGCCTTCGCCAGCGCCGTGGCGTAGGCAAGGCGCGTCAAGGCGGCGTTGATGGCTGTGGGCGAATCGAAGTCCGCGAGCGCTCGGCATGCCGCTTCCTTGGCACCCTCTACGTCACCGAGCTCCGCGTACCCGCGAGCCTCGTAGAACGCCTGCTTACGAGGTAGGAACGAAAAGACGCTGGGAGTGAGGCTGTCGGGTGAGCAGCGGGCCAAGGTGTTGCGGGCCATGGTGTTCGCTCGTTCGAACGCGTTGCGGTCGCCGAGAGTCGCGTGGGCCATGGCTGCCAGTCCCCACATCCAGGCGATGGCGGGGGTGGCCTTGGTCGCCTGTTCCAGGCGCGGGGTGACGTGCGCGAGCACGGCCTGCGGGTCACCGAAGTAGGTGGGAAGGTAGGCGCATGCCGCGTAGGCGTGATCGGCGAAGTGTCGGTCTCCCGCTTCCTCGGCTGCGTAAATCGCGGTCCGCCACCACCGGCGAGCCAGTTCGGGCTGGTGCAGGGTGAACAGGTGCTCGCCCACGATGAAGGCCAGCCGGGCGCCGACCCGTGCGAGCCGTTGCTGGATCGCGCTGGGCTGATGGTTTTCCAGCAATGCTCGGACGCTCGACAGGTGCAGCATCGATTGCTGGATCAGGGTTTCCGGGGGAACGATGCCGCCGCGCAGGCCGAGTTGCTCGGCTTCCGATTCGAGGAAGGCCAGTTTGGCCTCGCTGACGGTGGTGGAGTGGAGCGCCTGCTCAAACTGGTCGGGGCCGTGGATCACGTTGTCCAGCAGCCCGGCCGTCACCGTCATGGCACCGATCTGGAATACCTGTCGCCGGTCCGTGGCTGCCTCCTCCAATTCGGAGGTTATGGGAGAAATATCCCGGTTGCCCTTTCCAGGATCGTATGGTGCGAGCAATTCGGCAACGGTGTAGCCGGGGAACATGTGCTCCAGCACCCGGCAGCGGTCGGCCGACGGTTTGGTCTTGATCTTGCCGGCGAGCCAGCGGGCGTACTGTTCGCGGCCCGGTGCCCTCGTGATCAGATTGCGGTCCAGCTTCCGGGCGACTTTGTCGTATTCGCGGCAAAAGGCGCGGTGTGTCACCAAGTGTCGCTTGGCGAGCAACACCTTCAACAGGGTTTCCCGGCGCTCCGGCCCCGCCATCGCCCTCACCTACTTTCCGAGTTCGTTACGTTACGGAGAGTGATGGTGATGGTGGTCACTGTAACGCCAAAGCGCGAGTAAAGCGCGCGTTTTCGCGGGTGCGGTAAGGCGCGGGCCGACGGGTGGGCGTCCGTGCCACGATGACGCCACAGTCATGCCGCACCCGCGTCCGCGACGACTCCCTACGGTCGCCGTCCGTACCTGGCCCAACCGCCATACGTGACCCGGCCTGTCGCCGGGAGGTTTCCGTACGGCCCGCCGTCCGCCGGGCGACGGCGAACGACCGACAGGGGGAGGCAACGACGACGATGCCCGACATCCCGTACTACCGGCTGCTCGACCGGGCCGCGTTCGCGTCGGCGAAGGCGTCCGTCGGCGAGGCGCGGCGCTGGTTGAGCAAGGTTCTCGATCGCCACCCGCGCCGGAACGACGCGGTGATCCTCCTGTCGGAGGCGGTGACGAACTCGGTGGTGCACACCCGTTCCGCGGCGATCGAGGTCACCGTGCACGCCGACGTCGACGGGCGACTGCTCGTCACCGTCACCGACGAGGGCGCGGACACCGTGCCCGGCATCCCCGCACAGCCGGTCGACGACCTCTCCGAGTCCGGCCGCGGGGTTCACCTGATCCGTGCGTTGTCCGCCCGCTGGGGCTTCACCGAGGAACGGTCCCGCTGCTCTCTCTGGTTTGTCCTCAAACCTGTTGCCCCGTCCTGCTTCCGAAATGGTGACCTGACGGCCTGAGCGACCGCGCCCCGCATCGACCACGCCGCGCTCGTCGCCGACGACGCCTGTCACCGCCGCCTACACCGGCGTCTTCCACCGGCTCGCCGAGATGGGCGGCCTGGCCGAGACCTCAGGGGAGACGAAATTCCCCGCGGACTTCGAGGTCGGCTACGTGCGGGTCTGGCAGCGCCGACATTGCGGGAAGGCCGTGCGCGCGGGCCCGACCCTCCTGCCTACCGGCCGACCTTCGCCCTGAGATCCCGAGGGCTCATGGGACGGGTGGGGTCACCTCACCACTTCGCGCCGAAGCGGACGTCGAGGGTCGGCGGGTACCACCACGGGGTGGGGCGCGGATCGTCCAGGTCGAAACGGGTGATCGCGCCGCTGCTCGCGTCGTGAGAGGACGCGTTCGGCGCCCGCCGGCCGGGAGCCGAGGCCGTCACCCGCAGGCCGGGGCCCGACGGTGACGGCCCGGCCGAACTGGGCACCGGCACCCCTGCGGTTCGACGATCCGCGGGGACGGCGCGCCCGGGTCCAGCAGATGGATGCTCACGTTGCCGCGCGACCCGTCGGCGCGTGGGGCGCCCACGACGGCGCGGCCGTCGGCCAGGGCGAGGCTGTGGCCGAACCCTGCGCCCCGCTTCGGGAAGGTCAGTGTGTTGGAGGGCCGCGGGTCGCCGTTCAGCGAGACGACCTCGACGGCGTCCGCGCCGGGAGCGCCGGCCTGCAGGTAGCGCTCGTCGTCCCGGTTGCCCACGGCCAACGAGTGGCCGAACCGCGCTCCCGCCGTACGGCCCTCCGCGTGCACGATCTTGGTGCTGCACGGGCGGGCGGTCAGCGGGTCGAACAGCACGGTCACCGCCCCGGCGTTCGGGACGCCGGGGGCAGGCCCGGTGTCCTCGGTCGTGGCCGGGGAGGTCCCGGAACCGTCGGTGCTCTCACCCGGCGCGCCCACCACTTTTTCCAGCCATCCTGACCGATTCGCGCCCCGGCCGTACGGCCGGCGCTTGTCGCGCCGGCCGAGGCTTTTCGGCGGTGCAGCGTGCATGTGCCTGCGGTTTCCCGGATTTGTCGGACGCGGTTGCTACCTATACGGCCAGTCGATGTCGATCTTCCGTTGGGAGGCCGCCGATGGCCACGGTCACGTTCCGAGATGAAACGGTGCTGGGCAAGCCGCTTGAGGAGTTCACGCTGCCCGGGCTGCCCACGCGGATCACCGCGCGGGAGCTGGTGCGCACGCGGGTGCGGGAGGAGGTCGCCCGCTACAACGCCGCACCCCGGCCGAGATTCAACGGACTGGTCCAGCCGGTGGAAGAGGAGATCGAGCGGAACGGGTACCGGCAGGCCCCCAGGCGGCGGATCGACTGGGAACGGCAGGCCGACGCGGCCGAGCGGGCGTTCCTGCGCAACGGGTTCCTGCTGCTGGTCGGTGACCGGCAGATCGAGGACCTCGACGAGGAGATCGACCTGTCCGGGGACCCGGTCGTGTCGTTCATCAAGCTGGTCCCCCTGGTCGGAGGCTGATGTGGGCGTCAAGGGACGGCTGCCGCGGACGTTCCCGTACACGGAGTACGGCCTGTCGGAGGGCGAGAAGGATGTCATCGCCCGTTTCGAGCACCTCTTCGGGCCTCCGCCGTGGGAGACCCCGCTGACCTCGTTCGTCGACCGTTTCGACGAGGACGAGCTCCGGGCGTTCGGGCGGTGGGTGCAGATGCGGCTCTGGCTCGGGCCTTTGGGCGGGCACGACTACGACCGGACGCTGCTCGATGCCGTCGACTTCGTGGCCGGCGTGGACATGGGGTGGACCGCCACGGACGTCCGGCGGCTCTGGGGTTTCGCGGACATCCTGATGAGGGCGCAGCACACCAACTTCGAGGTGCTGTACCGGATTCCCCTGGCCGCGGCCGCTGAGCTGAGCCACTTCGACCGGCGGCGCGTCCTCGGCAACTGGGAGTCGTGGACCCGGAGCTACTGGAAAGAGGTCTGGAACGCCATCGGCGATGACGTCAAGGCGCTGCTCACCGAGCCCGAGAAGGCCGATCCCGCCGCCCGGGTGCGGAACCTTGTCTGGGATTTCGACCCGTTCGCCTGCCTGCTCGCCGATGAGTTCGGCGAACGGCTCGGCGAGGAGCCGGTGCTGTCCCTGCTGCGGCACTGGGCCACGGCCACCTCGGCCAAGCCGAGCGAACGCTGGCTCGGTACGGCTCGGCGGCTGTATGTACCTGAGGCGGCCGGGCTGATGCGCGACATCCTGACGCGGCTGGCCGCGCACCGCGAACGGCCCTTCCTCAACGAGTGGTACCACGAGGACACGATCTTCCTGCACCAGCGAACCGCCCGCATGCTGCGCGGCCTGGTGTGGACGTGTGAGCTCGTCGACGAGCCGTGGGTCGCCCCGCTGCTCGGCGACGTGGCGGTCACCTGCGGGGTCGGCATGGGCGGCAGCGGGGCGAACTGCCGCAGCGAGCTGCTGGCGAACGCGGCCGTGCTCACCCTGGGCCGCCGCGGCGGTCTCGACGCCGCCGCCGCGCTCGCGAAGGTCCCGGTGAAGGTGCGCAAGAAGACCGTGCTGGCGAACGCGACGCGCGCCCTCGACACGATCGCCGAGCAGCTGGGCCTCAGCCGGGAGCGGCTGCTCGACCGCACCGTGCCCGACTTCGGTCTCGACGCCGACGGCGTGCGCGAGGAGAAGATCGGTGACTATCGGGTACGGCTGTGCGTGGACGGCCCGGCCCTGCGGTTCGTCAACCCGGCCGGCCGTACCGTGAAGTCGGCGCCGCAGGCGATCCGTAAGCATCCGGTGGTGGCCGAGCTGAAGGCCACGCTGAAGGAGCTCAAGCAGACGCTGGCGGCCGAGCGGTTCCGGCTGGAGCGGGCGCTGGTCGAGGAACGCGTCTGGCGCTGGCACGAGGTGACCGAATACTTCCTCGACCACCCGGTCACCGGCCGGTACGCACGGGACCTCATCTGGCAGATCCTGCAGGGCCCGGCCGGGATTCCGGTGCGCGCCGGTGACGGCTGGGAGCTGACCGATCCGCAGGGCCGTCGCATCCAGCCGTTCCCGGACACGCCGGTCCTGTTGTGGCATCCGATCCGGGCGTCCGCCGAGGAGGTGCGGGCCTGGCGGGACTTCCTGCTCGACCGTGGGGTGCGGCAGCCGTACAAGCAGGCGTTCCGCGAGGTGTACCTGCTCACGCCCGCCGAGCGGGAGACCGGCACGTACTCGCGGCGGTTCAGCGGGCACGTGCTGCGGTACGGCCAGGCGAAGGCGCTGCTCAACCAGCGCGGCTGGACCGGCCTGGCGATCGGCCACTGGGACTACGAGTGCGGCAGCGATCACGGCGCGGCGGTCAAGGAGCTGCAGGGCATGCAGGCACGGTGGAGCATGCACGTCGCCGGCGATCCGGAGGACGACGGCTGGGGTACCGCCTCGTACTGCCTCGCCGAGGAGGTCCACTTCTGCCGCGAGGGGGAGGTCCACCGCGGGGACGCCTACTGGGCGCCGGGCCGTTGTGACGCGGTGCCGCTCACCGAGGTGCCGCCGCTGGTGCTGTCGGAGGTGATGCGCGACGCCGACCTGGCGGTGGGCGTGGCCTCGGTCGGGCTCGACCAGGAGGCGGTCGCCGGGCACGAGGACTACTGGCGGGAGTACGGCTTCGGCGAGCTCGGCGAGACCGCCAAGACCCGGCGGGACGTGCTGGCCCGGCTGCTGCCCCGGTTGAAGATCGCCGACCGGGTGGAGCTCACCGACCGGTTCCTGCGGGTGCGGGGCGACCTCCGCACGTACAAGATCCACCTGGGCTCGGGCAACGTGCTGATGGAGCCGAACGACGCCTACCTGTGCATCGTCCCCGATCACGGCCGGGGCGCCGACCAGGTGTTCCTGCCGTTCGAGGAGGACGGCGGCATGCTGTCGATCATCCTGTCGAAGGCGTTCCTGCTCGCCGCCGACGCCGCGATCACCGACCCGTCGATCACCCGCCAGCTACGGTGAGGCACAGCCGTGGCCGCGGTGGCGCGGCCACGGCACGGTCAGTACTGGTTCGTGGCCGCGTCGAGGGCGAGGTTCCGGTCGAGCTCCTCGGCGGTGACGCTGAGCTTCATCTGGTCCTTGACGATCTGGCCGAAGGTGGGCAGGGTGCTGCGGTCCGGCCAGGTCTCCGGGTTCCAGAGGCCGGAGCGGAGGAAGGCCTTACCGCAGTGCATGTACAGCTCCTCGACCTCGACGAGGAGGGCGAGGCGGGGGCGCTTGCCCTTCACCACGAGGTCGTCGAAGAACGGGGCGTCCGACACGATCACGGCGCGGCCGTTCACCCGCAGGGTCTCGGTCATGCCGGGCACGACGAACAGCAGGCCGACGTGCGGGTTGCGCAGCACGTTGCGGAAGCTGTCGGCCCGGTGGTTGCCGGGGCGGTCGGCGATCACGAGGTGGTGGTCGTCGAGGACGAGCACCGAGCCGGCGGGGTCGCCACGCGGGGAGACGTCGCAGGTCCCGTCCGAGTTCGCCACGCGACCTGAGCCGCCGCGCCCGGGGGTGCGGGTCAGGCGGCGGCCTTGACCGTGAACAGGTCGTCGCCCTCGCCCTGCCCCGGCCGCATCACCCGGTGGAGCACCCCGCCGACCAGCGGGAGCTGGAAGGCGCGGGCCGCCACCGGCCGGAGCGCGATCTGCATCCGGCTGCCCGGGGTGAAGAAGAACCGCCGCTGCACGCCCATCTTCTGGATCTTGGCGACGAGCGGCCGCAGGTGGTCCTCCCAGGCGCGCAGCGCGGCGCCGACGTCGCCGCGGTGGTGCTCCAGCATGGTGCCGAGCAGCTCGGTCCCGACCAGGCCGGACGAGGCGCCCGGGGAGGGCGATCGCAGGAGTGTGGACGGCGTTGCCGCAGGGTGTGGCGGCGGGCCGTCACCCTTGGCCGGGAGTGACGGCAGCGCCGACTAGCATGGCCGCATGACGCCCGACGCCCACCCGGACGGATCGACGGAGGCGCTGGAGGACGCCCTCATCCGCATCGCCTACTACGTGGTGGGCATCCTCACCCGGCTCGGCGCGGAGCACGACCTGTCGCTCACCCAGCTGCGGGTGCTCGGCATCCTGCGCGACCGCCGCGGCCGGATGACCGACCTCGCCGCCTACCTCGGCCTCGACAAGTCGACCATGTCCGGCCTCGTGGACCGTGCCGAGCGGCGCGGGCTGCTGGCGCGCGGCAAGAACCCCGAGGACGGCCGGGTCGTCGACGTGTTCGCCACCCCGGCGGGCCTCGAGCTCTTCGAGCGGCTCTACCGGGAGTTCCGCAGCGCCCTCGCCCCGGCGACCGGCCGGCTCACGCCGGAGCAGCGCGAGCAGCTCACCCGGCTGCTCGCGCCCATCCTCGACGAGGCCGAGCAGGCGACCATCCGGCCCATGCGCGCCCGCTGACCGGCGCTAGTTCGCCGCCGCGGAGGCCGGCTCCGGGTCGGGTACGGCCGGGCCGTACAGGTCGTCCTGAGCGATCGTCTCGGCGGCGGGCGGGGCGGTGATCGTCACGCGGCGGCCCCAGGCGGAGTAGCGGGTGTCCACCCGCATGACCACGGCGGATTTCCCCGAGCCCTGGGTGTTGGTGGTGACCAGCCGCGTGGGCAGGCCGTCCCGGCCGGTGAACAGCCGCCAGGTGATCCTCCCCTTGCTCGTGGCGGTGACGCGGGCGTTCGTCGCGGGATTGCGGTAGGACTTCGGGACGATCTTGCTCAGCTCCCGGTACGTCAGCGCGCCCTGGTAGCGGTGGCCGCCGCGCACCGCCGTCCGGGTGGAGCGGCGCAGCACGGCCCGCAGCATGGCCGGGTCGTACACGTCGATCGGCTGCAGGCCGGCGCGCTGCGCCATTGTCCAGCAGAACCCGGCCCGCCGGGTCTGCGCCACCCACCGCCTGCCGTCCGGCACGGGTATCGGGTACTGCCCGGCGTCGCAGTACACGACGTTGCCGATGCGGATCGCCGAGTGGGCCGGGTCGCGGCCGGGGACATCCCGCCAGGTGACCGCGACCGCCGCCGGGCCGGTGCGCGCGAGCCGTACCCGGCCGGTGGACCGGTACCCGGACGCGGTGGTCGTGCCGCCGAAGGAGATGCGCACGGTCTCGGAGGTACGCACGCCCTGACCGGCGGCAAGCCGCCGCTTGACCGCGTGCGCCGGGTCCGGAACGGCCGCGGCCGCGGGCCGGGCGACGGCCGTGACCGAGGCGAGCAGTACGGTGCCCAATACCGTGGCCGCGGTGACGAACCCTCTTGTCATGGCGCGTTCACCCCGTCACCCTCTCCATGGAGGAAGGTTCGCGTAACCCCGGACGGGGCTGCGGTGGAAACCCGCGGGATCCTCGCGCCACGCGCGTGACCTGCGGATATTTCGACTGGCGACGAATCGCGGCCGGCGCTGATCGGAGCACTCCTCGGGTTTTTCAGATTTTTCTCAGGTGAATTTTATGGCGCTTTACCCCCGTTCCAATGACGATGGGGCGGTGCAGCAAGAGCCGCAGACAGCAGTTGCGGCCGAGAATCGGGGAACCGTGGCCAGGAGGGCTCGGTGGTTTGTCGTCGGGGGCGCCGTGCTCGTCGTGGTGGCGATCCTGGCTTACTGGCTGGGTGCCGCACACGGGGGCGACGCCACGGCCGCGCCCGCGCCGAGTCCCACACCCACGCCGACGCCCACCGCGACCGGGCTCGACGCGACCGAGATCTACCAGCGGGTCTCGCCGTCGGTGGTGGTCGTCCGGGCCGGGGAGTCGCTCGGCACCGGAGTGATCGCGGCGGAGGACGGCAGCATCCTCACCGCGCACCACGTGGTCAGGAACGCGGAGGAGATCACCCTCACCTTCGCGGACGGCACGCGGGCGAGGGCGACCGTCGTGGAGTCGGACCCGCGGCGCGACATCGCCACCCTCCGGCCGGCGCGTCTCCCGGAGGTCGTCGTTCCCGCGACGATCGGCGGCGCCGCCGAGATCGGCGCGCCCGTCGTGGCGATCGGCAACCCGCTCGGCCTCACCCACAGTGTGTCGACCGGTGTGATCTCCGGCCTCAACCGGACCTCCACGGACGGCCGGCTCACCGGGCTCATCCAGTTCGACGCCGCGGTCAACCCGGGCAGCTCGGGCGGCCCGCTCCTGGACGCCCAGGGCGCCGTCATCGGGATCGTGGTCTCGATCGCCGACCCCGGGGGCGACGAGGCGTTCGCCGGGATCGCGTTCGCGGTGCCGATCGGCGAGGCCCTCGGCGGCCAGGGCGACGGCCCCTCGGGCGGTGGCCCGCAGATCTGACCCCGGCTTCGGCCGCAGCGCCGTACCGCATTTCACCGCACTGACGTCACACGAAGGAACCCCATGACCGCGTCTCACCCCGCACAGTCGACCCAGCCGCTGGAGCGCGTGCTGTTCGAGGTCAAGCGGGTCATCGTCGGGCAGGACCTGCTGCTGGAGCGCATGGCCGTCGCGCTCATCGCCGACGGTCACCTCCTCGTCGAGGGCGTGCCCGGCCTGGCGAAGACCCTCGCGGTGCGCTCGCTCGCCGCCGCGATCGACGGCACCTTCCAGCGCATCCAGTTCACCCCCGACCTGGTGCCGGCCGACCTGGTCGGCACCCGGGTCTACAACCAGCGCACCGGCGAGTTCACCACCGAGCTCGGCCCGGTCTTCGCCAACCTGCTGCTCGCCGACGAGATCAACCGGGCGCCCGCCAAGGTGCAGAGCGCCCTGCTCGAGGTGATGCAGGAGCACCAGGTCACGATCGGCCGCGAGACCTTCCCGGTGCCCGAGCCGTTCCTCGTCATGGCGACGGAGAACCCGATCGAGTCCGAGGGCACCTACCCGCTGCCCGAGGCCCAGGTCGACCGCTTCATGATGAAGGTGCTCGTCGACTACCCGTCGCAGCCCGAGGAGCAGGCGATCGTCGCCCGGGCGCTGCACGAGCCGGTACGGCCGCGCCCGATCGTCACCACCGAGGACCTGATGCGCATGCGCGAGCAGGCCCGGAAGGTGTACGTCGACCCGGCGATCATCGACTACGCGGTGCGCATCGTCGGCGCGACCCGGTCGCCCGGCATGGCCGGGCTCGGCGAGCTCGAGCGCTACGTCACCCACGGGGCGAGCCCGCGGGCCTCGATCGCGCTGGTCACCGGCGCCCGGGCGCTGGCGTTCCTGCGCGGCCGCCACTACGTGCTGCCGCACGACGTGTCCGAGCTCGCGCTCGACGTGCTGCGCCACCGCCTCGTGCTGTCGTACGAGGCCCTCGCGGACGACATCGACCCGGACACGATCATCAACCGGGTGCTCGGCGCCGTCCGCGCCCCCGAGGTCGTGCTGCAGAACCGCTGAGCCATGGCGACCGCTCCCGAGAAGCTGCTGCTCCGCCTGGAGTGGCGGATCGTCCGCAGGCTCGACGGCCGGCTCCAGGGCGCGTACCGCACGGTCCACCGGGGCACCGGCATCGACTTCACCGGGCTGCGCGCGTACGTCGAGGGCGACGACGCGCGGCAGATCGACTGGAACGTCACGGCCCGGCTGGACGAGCCGTACCTGCGGGTGTTCACCGAGGACCGCGAGGTCACGGTGTGGCTCGTGCTCGACCGGTCGGCGTCGATGACCGCCGGGCGGCCGGGGCGCGGCAAGCACGAGGTGCTCGCCGAGCTGGCGATCGTGCTCGCCCGCATGTTCACCCGGGCCGGGAACCGTGTCGGGGCCCTGTTCTTCGACACCGGGATCCTGCGCGTGGTGCCGCCCGGCACGAGCCGCCGGCACGTGCTGCGGATCGCCGCCGAGCTGGGCCGTACCGCCCGGGCGCGCGGCGGCGCCACCACCGACCTGGGGGAGATGCTCGACGCGGCCGGGCGGCTCGCCCGCCGCCGGTCGCTCATCCTCGTGCTGTCCGACTTCATCGGCGAAGGCGACTGGGAGCGCGCGCTGCAGCGGCTCGCCCGGCGGCACGAGGTGGTCGCGCTCCGCATCGTCGACACCGCGGACGACATGCTGCCCGAGGCCGGGCTCATCGTCATCGAGGACGCCGAGACCGGCGAGCAGCTCATCGTCGACTCCGCCGACCCACTGCTCCGCGCCGGCCTGCGCACCGCGGTCGACGCCCGGGAGGAACGGCTCGCCGCCGGCATGCGCCGCGCCCGGGTGCCGCTGCACCGCATCGACACCGACCGGGACCTCACCCAGGCCCTGGTCGAGGTGGTCGCCCGGACCCGGAGCCGCGCGCGATGAGCAGGCACATCCCGGCCCGGCAGGGACGTCACCGCAACCCCACGTCCCGGAGGGGACGTGATCGAAACCCCACGTCCCGGAGGGGGCGTAATCAAGAAGCGTCCCGGCCGGGCGTCACCGCACCGCATCCGACGGGGGGAGGGATGCCATGACGCTGTCATCCCCGCTGTTGCTCGTCATCGGGCTGCTGCTCACCGCGGCCCTGATCGCCGCCGCGGTCACCACGGCGCGCCGCCGTACCGCGGCGCTCGTCGCGGCGGGCGTCGCCGTACCCGGCAGGCGGCGCGGCGGCGCCGGCTTCGGCACCGGCCTGACCATCGCGGGCGTGGCCGTGCTCGCGGTCGCCGCCGCCGGGCCGACGGCGATGGTGCCGGTGCCACGGGCCTCGGGCACCGTGATGCTCGCCGTCGACGTCTCCAACAGCATGGCCGCGGACGACGTCAGGCCGAACCGGCTCGCCGCGGCGCAGCGGGCGGCCAGGGCGTTCGTCCAGGCCCAGCCGGAGAGCGTCGACATCGGGCTCGTCGCGTTCGAGCAGGGGGCGCTCGTCACCGCGCGGCCCGACAAGGACCACAACGTCGTGCTCCAGGCGATCGACCGGCTGCGGATCACCGGCGGCACCTCGCTCGGCTCGGCGATCCTCGCCTCGCTGTCGGCGATCAGCGGCCGGCAGGTGGCCCTCGGTCCCGACGGCTCCGTGCCCGACATCGGCTACTGGCCGTCCGCCACCATCGTGATCTTCTCGGACGGCCAGAACCAGGGCGGCGCCGACGTGGAGCGGGCCGCCGAGGTGGCCCAGCGGGCGGGGGTGCGCGTCCACACGGTGGGCGTCGGCACCACCGCCGGGACGACGGTGCAGGTCGACGGCTACCGCGTGCGGACCGCGCTCGACGAGCAGGCCCTCACGATGATCGCGCGGACCACCGGCGGCGCCTACCACCCGGCCGCCGACGCCGCGCAGCTCGACGGGATCGCCGACTCGATCGATCTGCGGCTCACCGTCTCCGACGAGCCGCTTCCCCTCGCCGGCGCGTTCATCGCGTTCGCCCTCGTGCTGCTCACCGGGGGAGCGGTGCTCACCGTGCTTCGCACCGGGCGGGTGATCTAGATGTCACTGTCATGGCCTTGGGCGCTGCTGTCCATCCTGGTCATTCCACTGATCTTCGGCGTGTGGTGGCTGACCCGCCGTCGCCGGCGACGGGCCGCCGTCCGCGTCACCTCGATCGCGCTCGTCCGCGCCGCGCTGCCGAAGCGCGGCCGGTGGACGAGGAGGATCCCGGCGGCGCTGTTCGTGGCCGGGCTCGTGCTGCTCGCGCTGGGCGCCGCCCGGCCGCAGGCGACCATGCCGGTGCCGCGCACCTCGGCGACGATCATGCTCGCGCTCGACACGTCCGGGTCGATGTGCACCACGGACGTCGACCCCAACCGCATCACCGCCGCCAAGCAGGCCGCCGCCGAGTTCATCGAGTCCCAGCGCGGCGGCCCGCGCATCGGCCTGGTCACGTTCGCGGGCACCGCGGGCGTGCTCGTGCCGCCCACCGACGACACCGACGAGCTCATCGAGGCGCTCGACGCCATCACCGTCGGCCGCGGCACCGCGATCGGCCAGGCGATGCTCACCTCGATCGACGCGATCGCCGAGGTGGACCCGGACGTCGCGCCCACCGGCGTGAGCCCGACCCCGGGCCAGGGAGGGTCGGACCAGGGCGGCTCGAACGAGGGCGAGTACGCGAACTCGGTGATCGTCCTGCTCACCGACGGCGCGAACACCCAGGGCGTGGAGCCGGACACCGCGGCCGAGGAGGCGGCGGCGCGCCGGGTCCGGGTGTTCACCATCGGCTTCGGCACCACCAACCCGGCCCCGATGGTGTGTGAGAACTCCGAGTTCGACGGTTTCGGCCCGTTCGGCGGCGGGTTCGGCGGGGGCTTCGGCGGCCGTGGCGGGTTCGACCGGGGCCGCAACATGCTCGACATCGACGAGCCCACGCTGCAGCGGGTCGCCGAGATGACCGGCGGCTCCTACCACCGCGCCGAGAACGTCGGCGAGCTGCAGGACGCGCTCGGCTCGCTGTCCGGCACCTTCACCGTCGTGTACGAGCGCCGCGACGTCGCCGCCGCGTTCGCCGCCGGTGGCGCGCTGCTCGTCGCCGGGGCGCTGGGCCTCTCCCTCTGGTTCAGCCGGCCCCGGACGCTTGTCCGCAGGTAAGGGGCTGTTATAGGGAATCCCCACATGTAATATGGGTTTATGTCCCGGCCGTCGATCGCGATCGTCGGGGGTGGCGCGAGCGGCACCCTTGCCGCGATCCACCTGCTGCGCCTCGCCCGCGCGTCCGGGACGCCGGTCGCGGTCACCATCGTCGACCGGTACGGCAGGCACGCCGCGGGCCAGGCGTACGCCACCACGGACCCCTGCCACCTGCTCAACACCCGGGCCGCGCAGATGAGCGCGATCGACGGCGAGCCCGGGCACCTGGTGGACTGGGCGCGGGCGCAGGGCCTCGACCCGGGCGGCTTCCTGCCCCGCGCGGTCTACGGCCGCTACCTGCGCGAGACCCTCGCCGCCGCGGAGGACCCGCCCGACCGCACGGTGCACCGCGTGACCGCCACCGCCGTCGCGCTCGACGCGGAACCCGGCACGGCCCCCGCGGTACGGCTCGCCGACGGGCGGCGGGTCGCCGCGGACGCCGTGGTGCTCGCCCTCGGCAACCGCGGCCCGGCCCCGCTGCCCGGAGTGCCCGCCCACCCCCGGCACGTCGCCGACCCGTGGGCGGGCGACGCGCTCGCCGCGATCGACGACGGCGCGCCCGTGCTCGTGGTCGGCACCGGGCTCACCATGGTCGACGTCGCGCTCACCGTGACCCGCGCCCACCCCGGCGCCGTGGTGTACGCGCTGTCCCGGCACGCCCTGCTGCCCCGCCCGCACCGCGCCGTCCCGGCGGCACCGTTCCCCGTCCGGCTGCCGGACGACGGGCCGCTGCGGGTGGCCGGCCTGCTCGCCGCGGTGCGCCGTGCCGTACGGGAGAACGGCGGCGAGTGGCACGGCGTGGTGGACGGGCTGCGCCCGCAGGTCCCGGCGCTGTGGCGGCGGCTCGACCTCGACCAGCGGCGGCTGTTCCTGCGGCGGGTGGCCCGCTACTGGGAGATCCACCGGCACCGCATGCCGCCCGCCGCCGCGGCCGCCATCGCCGACCTGCGCGAACAGGGCAGGCTGCGGCTGCTGCGCGGCCGCCTGCTCGCCGCCGAGCCGGTCGCGGGCGGCCTGCGGGCGCGCGCCGAGATCGACGGCGCGGTGACCGAGCTCGACGTCGGCTGGATCGTCAACGCCACCGGCCCGGGCTGCGACGTGGCCGCCGACCCGTTCGTCGCGGGCCTGATCGACGCCGGTACGGCACGGCCCGACCCGCTGCGGCTCGGCCTCGACGTGGCCCCGGACGGCGCCGTGCTCGACGCGGCCGGGCGCCCAAGCGACCGGTTGTTCGCGCTCGGCCCGCTGCTGCGCGGCGTCCACTACGAGACGACGGCCGTGCCGGAGATCCGCGCCCAGGCCGCCGCGCTCGCTCCCCGGCTGCTCGCGATCGCCCGGTCCCGCGCGGCCCAACCGGCGGCGTGAGCTAGGGCCGCCGTGCCAGCACCAGCGCGCAGCGCGGGCCGCCGTCCTGGCGGCGACCCAGCGGCTCCAGCGGGGCCACGGTCACCGTGAACCCGGTCGCGGCGAGCTCCTCACGGATCGCGGCCAACCGGCAGGTGCGGTAGTACATGACGAACCTCGGCCGCCATACCGCGTTCCGCACCCGCATGGCGAGGTCGAACCCGAGCGTCCACCAGTAGCCGGCCGAGCCGACCCGCGGCGGCGCGGCGAGCGGGAACGCCAGCAGCCCGCCCGGCCGCAGCGCCCGGTACACCCCGGCGAACAGCGCGGGCCGCTCCTCAGGCAGGAAGTGACCGAGCGCCCCGAAGGTCACCGCGAGATCGAATCCGCCGGTGAACGGCAGCCTCCGGGCGTCCGCCCGCACCCAGGTGGCGTCCGGGTGGGCGAGCCGCGCCCGGGCGAGCATGCCCGCGCTGAAGTCCACCCCCACGACCCGCTCCCGGCACACCGGGCGGAGCGCCCGCACGCCCGCGCCGGTGCCGCAGCACACGTCGAGCCCGCGCGCGAACGGCCCGAGCGGGCGCAGCGCCTCGGCGGTCGCGTCGAGCACGGCGTCGCCCGTGCGGAACGGCGTGTGGTCGAACTTCGGGGCGAGCAGGTCGTAGCCGCGCTCCACCGAGGACAGCGCCTGCACCACCAGCTCGCCCAGCGACGGACCCTGCGGCGAGAACACCCGCCCAGCGTACGGCCACGGCCTGCCCCACGGCACCGGGCCGGCGGCAGGCGATCGGCGCCGCGGACCGCCCCCGGTGGCCACCGGGGGACCGGATGGCGGTGGGGCCGGGCGCGCACCGGGGGTCAGCGCGCCCGGCCCAGCACCTCCCGGGCGCTGCGGGCGACCGCCGGGTCGATGAGCCGGCCCGCGCGGTCGACCGCCACGCCCCGGCCGTTCCGCTCCGCCTCGGCGAGACGGTCGAGCAGGTCGCGGGCGGCCTCGACCTCCTCCGGGGCGGGGGTGAACACCTCGTTGATCGTCGGGATCTGGCGAGGGGAGATGGCGGTGCGCGCCCGGAAGCCCTGCCGCAGCAGGATCTCGGTGGTCTCCCTCAGCGGACCGGTGTCGCGCACCGCCGTGTCCGTCGGCCCGACGGGGGCGAGCAGCCCCGCCGCCGCGGACGCCAGCACGATCCGGGACCGGATCGGCCACAGCTCCTCGCGGGCCGGCCCCGGCCGGATGGCCAGCTCCCCGGCGAGGTCCGCCTCGCCGAGGCCGAGCCGTACCACGCGGGGGGCGAGCGCGACCTCCTCGGCGCGCAGCACCCCGACGGCGGACTCGATGAGCGCGAGGATCGCGAACGTGCCCGCGGGCAGGCCGTGCGCCTGCTCGCTCGCGCCGAGCGCGGCGTCCGCCCGGGCGAGCAGGGCGGGCTCGGCCTTGGGGACCATCACGCCGCGCAGGCCGGGCACGGCCACCGCGCCCACGTCCTCCTCGAGCGTGTCCGCGTTCACCCGCACCCACAGCTGCGGCCCCTGCCCCGCCTCGGCGGAGACGAGGAACGTGCGGGCCTGCTCCCGCGCCGCCGCCTTCGCCGCCGCGGCCACCGCGTCCTCCAGGTCGAGGATGAGCGCGTCGGCGCCGCTCCGCGGGGCCTTGGCGAGCTTGTCCGGCTGGTCCGCCGGGACGTACAGGTAGCTGCGCGGGACGGGCTCGTCCGGCCGTGCCGCCATCAGGCGGTGACCGGACGGCGCAGGTACACGCCCTGCGGGGTGCCCACGACCTTGCCGTTCTCCAGCACGTGGTGGCCGCGCACGAAGGTGTCGGTCACCTTGGCGGTGAGCTCGAAGCCCTCGAACGGGGTGTACTCCTGGGTGGACTCGGAGTCCTCGGCCCGCACCACCCAGGTCCGGTTCGGGTCGACCAGGGCGAAATCCGCGTCGAGGCCCTCGGCGATCGCGCCCTTGGTGCGCAGGCCGTACCGCCTGGCCGGGTTGTACGCGGTGAGCCGGGCGATCGCGTCGTACCCGAGGCCGCGCCTGCGGCCCTCGGAGATCAGGCCGGGCAGCAGGTACTCGGCGCCGCCGAACCCGGACTTGGCGAGGAACACGTCGTCGCGCGGGTCGCCGAACTTCTGCTCGTCGCGGCAGCAGGCGTGGTCGCTCACCACCCAGTCGACCTCGCCGGCGAGCACGTGCTCCCACAGCGCCTCGACGTCCTCGCGCGGCCGGATCGGCGGGTTCACCTTGCCGCCGATGCCGCTCGCGGTGTCGATGTCGGCGAGCAGGTGGCCGATCGTCACCTCGCGGCGGAAGTCGATGTGCGGGAACGCCTTCGCCATGCGCAGCGCCGCGTCCAGCGCCTTCGCCGAGGACAGGTGGAGCAGGTTGATCGTGGGCAGGCCGGTCTCGTGCGCCAGGTACGACGCGATGCTGACCGCCAGGCCCTCCGAGTGCGGCGGCCGGGAGGCGCTGTACGCGGCGAGTCCGGTCAGCCTGCCCTCCTGCTCCACCATCTCGGTGTACGCGGCCATGATCTCGGCGGTCTCGCAGTGCAGCGAGAGCGAGATCTCGTCGGCGATCTCCGGGAATTGCTCGCGAGCCGCCTGGATGCCGCGCATCACGAACTCGAAGTGCGCGTAGTCGTACCGCTCGCCCTTCGGGGTCATGAGGAAGGAGCTCTGGTCGCTCGACCGGCCGTGCAGCCCGTGGCCCCCGTAGAACATGAAGATCTTGAACGAGGTGACCCCGTGCTCGCTGATCAGCGAGGGGATCTCCGCAATGTGCCGGCGGGACATCGGCGCGAGGTGGAAGGCGTAGTCGACGTACGCCCGGCCGTTCGACAGCGCCAGCGCCTCGGGGAACACCTCGGCGTAGTCCCCGCCCTTGTTGAGGTAGTACCTGCCGGTGCGGATGTAGTTGAGCGCGGTGGTCACGCCGCCCTGGGCGCACGCCCGGCTCTCGGTCTCGGTGTCCACCTCGAGCGGGTTGTAGATCCCCCAGTGCTGGTGGGCGTCGACCACGCCGGGGAAGGCGAGCTTGCCCTCGCCGTCCACCACGGTCCTCGCCGTGGTGGCGTCGAGCCCCGGCGCCACCTGGGCGATCCGCCCGTCGCGCACGGCGATGTCCGCCTCGAACGGCTCGCTCCGGTCGTGCCGGACGACCCGGACGTTCTTAACGATCAACTCGAACTCTGACACTGGAGTCTCCTTCTGGGGGCGCCGGTAGGCAGGGTCGGCCGTCATGCGGGTGCGGCGGCCGTCAGGGACGGGGGGTGGGGTCGGTGAGCGTGCCGAGGAGGCGCATGACGTCCCCCACGCCGGGGAGGGTGTCGAGCCGGGCGACCAGGTCGTACACCGCGCGGGCGGTCTCCTCCGGCAGCCGTCCGGCCACGTTCGCGTGGAACTTGGTGGCGAGCTCGGCGTCGGACAACGGGCGCTTCGAGCCGCCGCGGTTGGCGAGCACCTCCTCGGTCCACTCCCGGCCGTCGTCGGTCCACAGCCGGACGATGGCGGGGAACTGGTACGGGAAGATCGCGTCGCAGCGCTCGTCGGGGACCACGTCCACCTTCGCCATGAGCGCGCGGCGCACCGGGTCGCGGGCGAGCTCGTCGGTGAAGTCGTCGAGGCCCACGCCGAGCCCGCCGCCGCCGAGCAGGCCCGCCACCACCGCGTACGGCCCGCTGAACTGGGCCTGGTACCCGGTCTCCGGGGCGCGCTTGGTCTCGATCGGCTGGCCGATGGTGCGGATCACCGCGCTCGGCACGCGCAGCTCGATGCGCTCGATCCGGTTCGGGTCGACGCCGCGGGCGCGCAGCGCCATGCCCGCGTCGATCGCGGTGTGGGTGAAGTGGTTCGCCGGATACGGCTTGAAGAAGATGCCCGGGACCTCCCAGGTCTCGCCGAGGCCCTCGACCACCTGCGCGTGGTCGGCCTCGCCGCGCAGGAACGCCTCGAAGAACCCGAACCGGCCCTCGAGCACGGTGGGCGGGCCGGTGAAGCCGCGCGCCACCAGCGCCGCGGCGGTGACCGCGGAGTGCGCGGCCCAGCCGCAGTGCAGCCGCTTCACCGTGCCGCCGGTGCGGTTCGCCTCGATGATGCCGGAGGCGAACGAGGCGGTGATGCCGAGCGCGTGCAGCACGCCCTGCTCGCCGAGGCCCATGAGCATCGCCGCGGCGGCGGCGCCGCCCATCGCGCCGCAGATCGACGTGGCGTGCTGGCCGTGCTCGAAGAACACCGAGTTGCCCAGCTCGGTGTCGTAGCCGGCCATGCCGAGCCGTACCGCGATCTCCAGGCCGACCGCGATCGCCGCACAGGCCGCGGCCCCGTCCGCGCCGGCGGCCTGGGCGGCGGCGAGCGCGGCCGGGACCACCGCGGCGCTCGGGTGCAGCACCGAGGGCAGGTGGGTGTCGTCGTAGTCCAGCGAGTGGGCGAGCACGCCGTTGGCGAACGCGGCCTGGGCGGCGGGCAGCGCGTCCGGCACGCCGACCGCGTTCGCCTCGGGACGGCCGCCCTGCTCGGCGACGTACCCGACGGCGGCGGCGCTGGTCGGCAGCCGGTACGCGGCGACGCACAGGCCGAGCACGTCGAGCACCCGCTGCCGGACGCTGCGCGCCACGTCCTCCGGGAGCGGCTTGGCCGCGGTCTCGGCCGCGAACCGGGCGAGGGCGGCGGCGAGGGTCGTCTCAGCCACGGCCGACCACCGCCAGCGGGCGGACCGGGGAGCCGGTGGCGCCGAAGATGGGCAGCGGGGAGAGCACGAAGGTGAACTCGTGCACCCCGTCGGCGGCGAGCTCCTCGAGGTTGAGCGTCTCGATGATGTACACGCCGCGCTCCACGAGCAGCACGCGGTGGGCGGGCAGGACCGAGTGGCCCTTGCCGGGCTTGAGGCACTCGAACGCGATCGTGTCCGCGCCGGCCGCGTGCGGCCTCTGGTCGGCGAGCCAGACCGCGCCCGCCTCGCCCACGCCCGGGACGCCGGACTCGTGGCCGATGTAGACGTTGCGGTCGGGGTTGGCGAAGTGCCGCCCCCAGCCGCTGCGCACGAGCACCACGTCGCCGGGGGCGATCGGGGTGCCCTGCCGTTCGACGGTCTTCTCCAGGTCCTCGGGGGTGATCTCGTAGCCGGGCTCGCAGCCCTCCGGGGTGCCGAGCGCGGCGGGCACGTCGAGCAGCACGCCGCGGCGGAGCATCGGGGCGATGGTGTGCGCGCCGAGCTCGGCGAACCGGCCGCCCCGGGACGCCTCGTCCGCGGCCGCGCCGCCGAGCAGCCGGCCCTCGTGGGAGACGTGGGCGAAGGCGTCGATGTGGGTGCCGACGTGGGTGCCCATCACGATGATGTCGTTGGCGGCCGAGCCGCCGTCCGGCCGCACCATGTCGCCGTGCCGCCGCGGCAGCGAATGCCAGAACGGGGGGTGGTTGGGGGACTGCGGCATGCCGATGGTGAGCGGCCGTCCCAGGTCGTAGATCCGGACCCCCTCGCGGACCGCCCGCAGCAGCGGGTCGGCGGTGCCCGCACCGGTCACTTTCCCTCGCCCTTCCGTGTCGAAATGGGTGTCGCTCTGGGTGTCGATGCGGGTGGTCATGCGATCACCCGCTTCTCGCGCAGCTCGGCCACGGTTTCCGCGTCGATGCCGAGCTCGTTGCGGAGGATGTCGTCGGTGTCCGCGCCGAGCGGCCGGCCGGGGAACCGGATGCGGCCGGGGGTGTTCGACATCCGCCACATCACGTTGTGCATGAGCACCGACCCGAGCTCGGCGTCCTCGACCCGGGTGAGCATCCCGGTCTCCCGGACGTGCGGGTCCTCGACGATGTCGCGGGCGTCGTAGACGGGGGCGACCGCGGCGCCGACGCGCTCGAACTCCTCGATCACCTCGGCCCGGGTGCGCTCGGCGATCCAGTCGCCGACGTACCTGTCGAGCAGGTCGGCGTGCCTGGCACGTTCCCGGCCGGTGGCGAACCAGGGCTCGTCGATCACCTCGGGGTGGCCGACCAGCCGCATCACCCGCTCGGCGATGCTCTGCGCGCTGGTGGACACGGCCACCCACTTGCCGTCCTTGCACCGGTAGGTGTTGCGCGGGGAGTTGTTCGTGGAGCGGTTGCCCTGCCGCTGCCCGATGACGCCGAGCGCGTCGTAGACCATCGGGCCGGGGCCGACCGCCGTCATGATCGGCTCGAGCAGGCTCATGTCGACGATCTCGCCGCGGCCGGTGCGCTCCCGGGCCCACAGCGCCATCATCGTCGCGGCCGACGCGGCGATCCCGCAGATGCTGTCGGCGAGGCCGAACGCGGGGAGCGTCGGCGGCCCGTCCGGCTGCCCGGTGAGGTGGGCGAAGCCGCTCATCGCCTCGGCGAGGGTGCCGAACCCGGGACGCGCCGCGTACGGCCCGCGCTGCCCGAACCCGGTGATCCGGACGATGACCAGCCGCGGGTTCGCCTCGTGCAGCACGTCCGGGCCGAGCCCCCAGCGCTCCAGCGTGCCCGGCCGGAAGTTCTCCACCAGGACGTCGGCGGTCCGGGCCAGGCGGAGCAGGATGTCGGCGCCCTCCGGCGCGGACAGGTTGAGGCCGAGCGTGCGCTTGTTCCGGGAGATCTCCTTCCACCAGAGCGGAACGCCGTTCTTCGCGGGGCCGTGCCCCCGCATGCCGTCCCCGGCGACCGGGTGCTCGATTTTGATCACGTCGGCGCCCTGATCACCGAGGATCTGGCAGCACAGCGGTCCGGCGAGGATGGTGGACACGTCCAGCACCCGCAGTCCCGTCAGTGGCCCGTCTTTCACTGAGTTCTCCTGTTCCGCCATAGTGGACGCCGTTCCGCTCAGAGGTTAAGCCTTCGGTCGTTGCAGGGTCAACTCGGTGCCTGACGCCCCGAGCCGTCCCCGGAAAAGGCCTGCTGACCTGCGATTTCCCGGTTCCCGGCCGATGCGGCCCCGCCGTTCCAGGCCGCGCGGGCGAACAGCACCGCGAACGCGGCACCGCCGCAGCAGGCCGCGGTCAGCGCCCAGCCGGCCGGGTACGACGCGTACTCGGCCACCGTGCCGACGAGCAGCGGCCCGGCGATCCCGCCGACCGCGCCGCCCGCCTGGACCACGCCCGAGGCCCGGCCCGCCTGGGCCGGATAGGTCTCGGCGAGGGCGAGCGCGGCCACGCTCGTCCACCCCCAGCCCGCGCCGGACGCGATGAGCACGCCGGGCAGCACCAGCGCCGGGTCGCCCGGAATCAGCAGCGCGAAGCCCGCCGCCCCGAGCACCATCAGCCCCGCCACGGTGAACCGGCCGTGCCGCCGCCCCCGGCCGAGGCCGAGCGCGAGCCGTACCGCGATGATCGTCAGGCTGCCCAGGGCGAGCAGCCCGCCCGCCGCGCTCTGCGACATCCCGAGCCGCGCCCCGTAGTCGACGATCAGCCCGCTCAGCGCGGTCGCCGCCGCCGAGCACAGCAGGTACGCCAGGGTGAGCAGCACCAGCGGCGCCACCGGGGTGAGCCGGGTGCGCGGCGGCGCCGGATCCCCGCGGCCGGGCCGCGGCCCGCCCTCGTCGGGCACCCGTAACACGAGCAGTGCCACCACCGCCGCGGCGTCGAGCAGGAACACCAGCCGCCACGGCAGGCCGAGCGTGAGCAGGGACGGCGCCAGCCCGGCGAGCAGCGTGGAGGCCGGCAGCGAGGAACGTTCCAGGCCGAACACGAGCGGCCGCCACGCCGGGCGCACGTTGCGGACGATGAGCAGCGTGCCGAGCGGCGCGCCGATCGCCGAGCCGACCCCGCCGACCGCCATCGCCACGAGCAGCCCCGGCCAGGAGCCGCCGAACAGCGCCACGGCGACGAGGCACGCCCCGGTCAGCGCCGCGGTGAGGCGCAGCGCCCGCCGCGGGCCGAGCCGGTCCGCCGCCAGGCCGCCGAGCGGCATCGCGGCCGCGCCCACCGCGAAGAACACGCTGATCGTCAGGCCGAGCGAGGCGCTGTCCAGGCCCAGGTCGGTGCGGACCGCCACGCCGAACGCCCCCACCAGGTAGGCGGGGTGGATGTACAGCATGCCGACGAGCACGGCGAGCACGATCGCCCGCCGCGAGGCCCACGCCGGCGACGCGCCGGCGGTGCCCGACCGGCTCGCCCCGCGCCCCCGATCCGCGCCGCCGTACCGTGGCCGCCGCCACAGCCCGGGGCGCGTCACCCCCAGATCTCATCCGCGTAGAGGATGTTGACCGGGGTACGCCAGCCGGTCGCCTCGTCCCGGCCCCAGCGGCGGCGCCACTCGGCCGCGTGCTCGAGGATCACCGGGTCGCCGAAGTGCAGCCTGCCGTCCGCGTGGAACGCCTCGAAGTCGTCGACGAACAGCAGGTCGAAGTGCTTGAACCACTCCTCGCCCCGCACGTTCCGCCGGACCACGAAGTTCGCGTACGACTGGATTCCGGGGTTCTGCCGGAAGACGGGGTAGTCCACGGTGCGGGTGAACTCCTCGTACTCCTTCAGGTCCACGCCCGGTTTGATGTTGTAGGTGAGCAGCACCAGCTTGCGCGCCATGGCGGACAACTCCTTCTGAATCGGAAACCTCGGATGGTTCACAGGGCGCGGCCGAGGGCGTGGCCCTCGAACATCGCCTCCAGCAGCGAGCGCGGGGCCACCGCGTCGCCCACGACGTGGACGTCGAGTCCCGCGCCGGCCAGCTCGGCCGCGAGCCGGTCGGCGGCGTCCGGCGGCTCGGCCACCACCACGTCGGTGACCCCCTCGATGACCTGCGTGGCCGAGACCAGCGACGAGGTCAGCTCCGCCCGGTCGCCGCGGAACGTGGCCTGCACGCCGGTCCACAGGTTCACGCCGAGGTCGCGGAGCCGTTCCACGGTGGTCATCCGGCTGTAGTAGCTCACCCCCCACAGCGGCGAGCCGGCCCGGGTGACCACGTGCACGGTGGCGCCGCCGCGCGCCGCGGTCTCCGCGACGGACGCGGTCGTCCAGCTCCCCTCACCGTCGAGGATCACCAGGGTGCGGCCCGCCCAGGACCGCCCGTCGAGCGCCTGCTCGGGGGTGAGCGGCCGCGCCCAGCCGGGCGCCTTCGGCCGGCGGCGGGCCGAGCCGGTGGCGATCACCACGGCGTCGGGCCCGGCGGCGAGCACGTCGGCCGCGGTGACCGGCGTGCCGGTGCGGATCTCCACGCCGAGCCGCCGGAGCTGGTTCTCCTCGTAGCGGCGCAGCAGGTCGAGCTCGTGCCGCCCCACGCCGCGCCGCCCGGTGCGGATCTGCCCGCCGAGCTCGGCCGCCTGCTCCCACAGCCGCACCCGGTGCCCGCGCTCGGCGGCCACCCGGGCGGCCTCCATGCCCGCCGGGCCGCCGCCGACGACGAGCACCGACCGGGGCGGGTCGGCGTCCCGGGTCGGCTCCGGCCACTCGGCCTCCCGGCCCACGCGGGGGTTCATCATGCAGGTGATCGGCCGGTGCCCGGCGATCTCGCCGATGCAGAAGTTGCACGACACGCAGGGCCGTACCTCTTCCTCCCGGCCCTCGGCGACCTTGGCCAGCAGGAACGGGTCGGCCATGTGCGCCCGGGTCATCGCGACCAGCGCGATCTTCCCCGTGGCGAGCGCCTTCTCCGCGTCCGCGACCTCGGCGAACCGGCAGGCGGTGAGGATCGGCACGTCCCCGGCGACCTCGGCGATCGCCAGCGTCTTGTCGAGGTACGGCGCCCGCCCCTCGCTCATGTCGGCGACGTGGTGGCCGATCGACGGCTCGGTGTAGGAGGCGACCGACACGTTGAGGAACGCGATCGGCCGGGTACGGCACAGCGTCTCGGCGATCCGCCGGCCCTGCGCGAGGTCCTGGCCGCCGGGCAGCAGCTCGTCCGCGCTCATCCGCACGCCCACCAGCAGCTCGGAGCCGACCGCCTCCAGCACGTCGTCGAGCACCTCGAGGGGGAACCGCAGCCGGTTCTCCTCCGAGCCGCCGTAGGCGTCGGTGCGGGTGTTGGAGGCCGGGGAGATGAACTGGTGGAGCAGGTGCCCGTGGCCGAAGTGGACCTCCAGGCCCTGGAAGCCCGCCTTGACCGCGAGCCGGGCCGCGTCCACGTAGGCCCGCCGTACCTCGCGCATGTCGGCGAGCGTCATCACGTGCGGCACCGGGCCGGTGACGTGCCAGCGCACCGTGCTCGGCCCCCACGAGGCGGTGCGGCGGAACACGTTCTCGCTGTGCCGCCCGGTGTGGGTGATCTGCACGAAGACCGCGGCGCCCGCGGCGCGGACCGCCTCGACGATCCGGGTCAGCCCGGGCAGGGCCTCGGGCGCGGAGCTGAGCCCGCCCGCCCGGCCGAGGCTGGTGTCGTGCACCCGCAGCGGCTCGACGATGATCAGCCCGGCGCCGCCCTGCGCCCGTTCCCGGAAGTAGGCGACATGCCGGTCGGTGGGCAGGAAGTCGACGGCGAAGTTCGTGGTGTGCGCCGACACGAAGATCCGGTTGCGCAGGGTCAGGCCGCCGAGCCGCAGCGGCCGGAACACGTGGGGGTAGGCGGCGGCCCCCGGGTACGGCTCAGGCATCGGTGTCCTCCTCCCGGACGGTGACCGTGACGGTGGCGTTGCCCCTGACCACCGCGGAGATCGCGCAGCGCCGCTCGGCGACCGGCAGCGCGGCGTCGAGCACGTCGCGCGGCACGCCCCGCGCGGACACCTCCAGGCGGATGGCGTCGATGGTCCAGCCCGAGGCGTCGATGCGCAGCACGCACGTCCCGGTCACCTCGACCGACTGGCCGTCGGGGGAGGCGTCGGGCCGTGCCGCGTCGAGCGCGCCGCGCAGCGCCATGGCGAAGCAGGCGGCGTGCGCGGCGGCGAGCAGCTCCTCGGGGGAGGTGGCGGCCGCGTCGCCGGAGCGTTTGCGCGTCTCCAGCGAGATCGGCAGCGGCCCGGCCGCGCCGGAGCCGAACCCGAGGCTGCCCGCACCGCCCCGCAGCGCGCCCTGCCAGGTGGCCTGGGCGGTGCGCCGTACCAGCGCGGTGGGCACGGCGGTGGGCACGGTGGGCTTGGCGTCCGCGGGCGGGGCGTCGGCGGCCCGCCACTGCGGCTCGATCTCCTCGGGGGTGCGGGCCCGCAGCACCCCGCTGATCTCCAGGTCGTTCCAGACCCGCTGCTCGACGATGCGGCCGTCGCGCAGCCGGAACCGGTCGACGTAGCGCACCCCGTCGTAGCGGACCCCGGCGTTGTTCTCCCCGTAGAGCGTCCCCATCGACCAGACGACCACGTCGCCGCCGCCGTCGCGGAACGCCTCGTACTCGGTGCGGTGCTTGTCGACCCACCGGTAGCGGCGGGCCGAGGCCGCCGCGAGCTCCTCCAGGGTGGTGTACCGCCGCCCACCCGGGAAGATCATCACGACGTCGTCGGCGAGGTGCTTCGCGGCGGCGGCGTGGTCGCCCCGCCCGACCGCCGCCAGGAAGTCCTCGACGACCGCGATGGCCGCGTCGGTGTCACCGGATTGGCCGCTCATGGGCGTCTCCCTGATCGAAGATCCTGGGCACGGGCCCCGGCCGGGTGGCCGGGGCCGGCCCGTCGCTGGCGTGTGGTCCGCGCCCGCGCCCGGTGGACGGCCGGGGGAAACGTCGCCCACCGGGGCGCGGGGCGGGAGCCCCGGCACGGGAACCGGGGCGGACGGTCACCCTCGTGTCCTCACCGGTCGGCGGGGGAGGGGGCCGGTTCGGGCCGGTCGGCGGAGATGCGCTCCGCGGCCCGGCGGATCGCGCGCCGGATGCCCGCGTATCCGGTGCACCGGCAGAGCGTGCCGTTGATCGCCTCGTCGATCGCGGCGTCGTCCGGGTCCGGGTTCCGCTCCAGCAGCTCGCAGGTGACGAGCAGGGTGCCCGGCAGGCAGAACCCGCACTGGAAGCCGAACTCGTCCCAGAACGCCTGCTGCACCGGGTGCAGCTCGCCGTCCTTGGCGAGGCCCTCGATCGTGGTGATCTCGGCGCCGTCGGCGGACACCGCGAGCACCGAGCAGGACTTCACCGTCTGTCCGTTCACCAGCACGGTGCACGCCCCGCAGTCGCCGTTCAGGCACCCGACGTGGGTGCCGGTGAGGCCGACCTCCTCGCGGATCGCGTGCACCAGGAGCCGGCTCGTCTCGACGTCGATCTCGCGTTCCTCACCGTTGACGGTGATCCGGATCCTGGTCACGGTGTTTCCTCTCCGCCGGCCGCGAGGGCCTTGGCGACGCTTCGGGCAACGATCGCGGGGGCCACCCGCATCCGGTAGGCGCCGTCCGCGAGGAGGTCGCTCCACGGCTCGGGGACCGCCGCCGCCACGGCCCGGCGCACGTGGTCCCGCCACGCCGGGTCGTCGACGCCGGCGGACGGCGGCTCGACGTCGATCAGCCGCGGGGTCTCGGCCACCGCGCCGATCGCCACCCGCAGCGAGCCGTCCGGCCGCGACACCACGGCCGCGGTCACGATCGGCCAGCTGCTCTCGGCGAGCTTCAGCTTCGTGTAGCCCGCCGTACCGTCCGGCCGGGGGAGCACGATCGCCGCGAGCACCTCGTCCCTGCGGCGCACGGTGGCGAAGGCGCCCGTGTAGAACTCCTCCGCGGGCACCTCGCGCACGCCCCGCGCCGAGGCCAGCCGCATCCGCGCGCCGAGCGCGACGAGGCACGCCGGCACGTCGGAGCACGGGTTGGCGTACGCGGCCGACCCGCCGATCGTGCCCTTGTTGCGGATCTGCGGGCCTCCGGTGATCCCGGAGGAGAGCGTGCGCAGCAGCGGCACGAGCGCGGCGGCCCGGTCGTCGGAGAGCACCTCGGTGTAGGTGGTGGTGGCGCCGACCACCACCTCGTCGCCCTCCTCCCGGATCCCCGACAGGCCCGCCCGGGACAGGTCCACCACCACGTCGGCGGAGGCCCGGCCGTGCGTCAGGTCGGGGATGATCATCGTTCCCCCGCCCAGCACGACGACGTCCCCGCGGGCCTCGGCGAGGGCCGCGACCACGCCGTCGAGGTCGGGCGGGGCGTGGTAGCCGAAGTTGTTGGTGATCATGAGCTGCGCGCCTCGTCGATGAGAGCCAGAACGACCGGAGGGGTGAGCGGCACCTGCCGCACCGTGACGCCGAACGGCGCGAGCGCGTCCTCGATCGCGTTCGCCACCGCGGCCTGCGCGCCGCCGACCCCGGCCTCGCCCGCGCCCTTGTTGCCGTACATCGTGTACGGGCTCGGCGTGACCTGGTGCTCCAGCCGGGGCACCGGCAGGTCCGCCGGGCGCGGCAGCATGTACGCCTTGAAGCGGTCGCTGAGCAGCCGCCCGTCCGCGTCGAACACCAGCCGCTCGGTGAGCGCGGCGCCCACGCCCATCGCGATCGCCCCGTGCGCCTGCCCTTCGACCAGCGCCGGGTTGATCATCACGCCGCAGTCGTGGGCCATCACGAAGTCGAGCAGCCTCGCTTGCCCGGTCTCCGCGTCGACCTCGACCACGGCCGCGTGCAGCGCGCTCGAGTAGGTCGGGTACGGCTGGATCCGGCCGTGCTCGTCCGGGACGTGGTCGATGTTCCCCGGCTTGAACGCACGGGTCGCCTCGAGCGTCGGCTCCACGCCGGACGCCTCCGCGAACGCCCGGGTGAGGATCGCCGCCGCGACCTCCGGCACCGGTACGGCACGGCCGTCCCCGGCCCGTACCTCGCCGTCGGCCACGGTCACCGCGTCCGGGTCGGCCCCGAGCAGCCGCGCGCCCACCGTGGCGATCTTCTTCCGCAGGTCGCGGGCGGCGAGGGCGGCCGAGCCGCCGCCGGTCACCATGCCGCGCCCGCTGAAGTTGCCGAACCCGTTCGGGCACCGGTCGGTGTCGCCTTGGACCACGGTGATCCACTCGAGCGGCACGCCCAGCTCGTCGGCGACGATCTGGGCGATCCCGGTGTCGTTGCCGCCGCCCGGGCTCGTCACCCCGGTGAGCACGGTGACCCCGCCGGTCATGCTCATCCGCACCGTGGTGACGTCGAACCCGGAGACGAACGTGCCGGGGCTGTCGGCCGACTCGGGGGTGAGCTCGAAGGCGAGCCCGATCCCCAGGTACCGGCCCTGCTCGCGCAGCTCCGCCTGCCGCCTGCGCAGCCGCTCGTAGCCGAGCGCCTTGAGCGCCTTGTCGAGCAGCCCGGGGAAGTCCCCGCTGTCGATGTTCAGCCCGGCCGGGGTCCGGTACGGGAAGCGGTCCGGCGGGACGAAGTTGGCCCGGCGGACCTCCGCCGGGTCGAGCCCCAGGCGGCGGGCCACCAGGTCCACGACGCGCTCCATCACGAAGTGCGCCGAGTCCTTGCCGAACCCGCGGGCGGCGGAGAGCGGCGGCTTGTTCGTCACCACGACGTGCAGCTCCACCTGTACGGCGGGCACGAGGTAGCCGGAGGAGAGCGTGGTCGCCGTCATGTTCGGCATCGCCCAGCCCGCCTGCGCGGTCATCGTGCCCGCGTCGGCGATCACGCGGTCCCGGAGCGCCGTGATGCGCCCGTCCCGCGTCACCCCGACCTCGACGTGGTGCACCTGCTCGCGGGCGCCCAGGAGGAGGGACTCGTGGCGGTCCTCGATCCACTTCACCGGCGCGCCGGCGAGCCGGCTGAGGACGCAGACGAGCACCTCCTCCGGGTGGCCCTGCATCTTGAGCCCGAAGGCGCCGCCGACTCGGGCGGTGACCACGCGGATCCGCGTCTCGTCGATGCCGAGACTCCTGGCGACCATCCACCGCAGCTGGTGCGGGTTCTGCAGCGACCCGTAGACGGTGAGCGTGCCGTCCATCCGGTCCCAGGACGCGAGGTATCCCCGCGGCTCCATCGGGGCTGTCGAGGTGCGCCCGGTCCGGATCGTCTCGGTGATGACGAGGTCGGCCCCGGCGAGCGCGGCGTCCACGTCGCCGGTGCCGTACCACCGGTGCAGGACCACGTTGTCCGGCCACTCGTCGTAAACGCGCGGCGCGTCCGGCGCGAGCGCCGCCTCGGCGTCGAGCACGTGCGGCAGCCGCTCGTACTCCACCCGGACCAGCCGGGCGGCCGCCTCGGCCTCCCGGCGGGTCCGGGCGACCACGGCGGCGACCGGCTGGCCCGCGTACACCACGGTCCCGTGGGCGAGGCAGCGGATGTCGACGCCCCGCGCGCCCCGCACCACCGGGTCGATGAAGTACGGGATCGGGCCCGCGTGCTCGGCCGCCTGCTCGCCGGTGAGCACGAGGACCACGCCCGGGCTGCGCTCCGCCTCGGTGACGTCGATGCGCCGGATGCGCGCGTGCGCCACCTCGCTGCGCACCACCACCGCGTGGAGCATGCCCGGCAGGGTGATGTCGTCGACGAAACGGCCGCGGCCGGTGAGCAGGACGTCGCCGTCCGCCTTGCGGACCGACGAGCCGATGGCCGGGCCGCGCCGGGTGGCGGCCTGGCTCATGGCAACTTGACCCGGATCCGCTGGCCGACCCGGTAGACGGGGTTGCGCTTCTCGACGTCGTACATGTCGAGCTCGCCGTTCTCGTCGAGCCGCTGCTGCAGGCCCTTGGTGAGCCGCTCGTGGCTGGTGATGAGGAACATCTGGCCGTCGATCGAGGGGAACGGGGGCTCGTGCCAGGTGCCGCGGTGCAGGTTGATGCACACGTCACCCGGGATGATGAACGCCCGGACCGTCTCCAGCGGGGGGAAGCCGTTCACCAGCGGCACGTCCGGCGGCGCCACCACGGCCACGTACGGCTGCCCGCCGAGCGGGATCATCGTCTGGGTCATCTCGACGTGGCGCTCCAGGTTCTTCACGGTGTCACCGCGAAGGCCGACCCGGAACACCAGGAACTCCGGCGGGGTGTCGGAGTCGAGCTTCACCGGGCCGTGGACCCGGTTCTTGCCCTGGTAGAAGTCGATGGGCAGCCGCGGGGTGGCGTCGAGCGACATCACCTCGCCGAACGGGGCGAAGTCCTCCGCGGTCACCTCTTGCGGGGTGAGCAGGTGCTCTGGGATCTCGAGGCTGGACAATGCGTCCTCCGATGATCGTTGCTGGGCGGGATGGTCGCGGGGGCGTGGCGTGGGGACGGCCCGGCGACGCGGGCCGGGGTGGGCGGCCCACCCCGCGGTGGCCGTACGGCCGAGCGGGGCGGACCGCCGCCTGCCGGTCGATCGGTCGGTCGGGGGATCGCGGGGGCTGATCAACCGGCCGGCCGTGCCACGGGCTCACCCGGTGGTGGTGAGGCGCTTGGGGAGCCCGGGAGCTCGGGGGTGAGGAGGGCGAGCAGGTCGGCGACGGCCGCGTCCGCGGGCGGGTCGAGCAGCAGCCCGGCCGCCCGGTCCGCGTTGCCCTCCCCGGCCACGGGCGCGACGTACCGCAGGAACTTGCCGACCAGCTCGTCCCGGGTGAGCGGGGCGCGCCGGTCGCCCGCGGGCAGGTCGACGAAGCGCTCGTACCGCTCGCCGGACCGCGTGGTGACGGTCACCCGGGTGGCGGTGTACTCCGGGTAGCGGGCGTTCATCCGGTCCGAGGCGTGGATCCGGACGACGGCCGCCACCCGGTGCACCAGCGGGTCGGCGATCCGGTCCGGCGCGTACTGCGCGCCGGTCACGTCCCGGTCGACCAGCGCCGCGGCCGCCACGTACGGCAGGCTCAGCGTGCACGGGATCGCCGAGCCGCCCGGCTCGACGGTGCGGTCGACGAGCACGCGGGCGACGTCGTAGGTCTCCACGTCGACGTCGGCGATCTCCGCCGGGTCGAGGTCGTGCTCGGTGGCGATGGCCACGCACGCCTGGGCCGCGCCGTGGGTGTGCCGGCAGCCCGCGAACCGCTTCTGGTGCACCTCGAGGATCGTCCACTCCTCGCCGAGCCCGGCGGTCAGCGCCGGGTCGCCGGGCGCGCCGCGGAACAGCGCGACCAGGCCCTTGGGGTGCTCGAGCACCTGCGGCCAGCCGGTGAGCCCGGCCTTGGCGTGCAGCGCGCCCTCGGCCCCGGCCCGCGCGATCTGCCCGGCGAACGCGGGCTTCGCGGTGGGCCCGGCGAAGATCGACTCGATCATGATCGCGGGGACGAAGAACGCCGCGGCGCCCATCGCCGAGACGATCCCGCCGGCGTCGAGGCCGAGCAGCCGGGCGCACCCGGCGGCCGCGCCGTACCCGGCCGCGATCGGGAACCAGCCCGCCGCGGTGGCGCCCGGGTGCAGCACCCGGCCGATCCGGTTCGCCACCTCGTACGCCGCGACCGCCGCGACGGTGAGGTCGCGCAGGCCCGCGCCGGTGGCCTCGGCCACGGCGAGCAGCGCGGGCAGCGCGTGCGACGGGTGGAAGCCGCCGAACCGGTAGCCGTCCTGGTGCTCGAGCACGTCGGCGGCGCAGCCGTTGAGGTACGCGGCGTCGGTGACCGGCGCGGCGAAGCCCGCGCCCAGCACCGTGGCCTCCGGCCTCCCGCCGCGGGCCCGTACCAGCTCGGTGATCGCCCTGACCTCGGGCACCCGGCCGCCCGCGAGGGCGGTGCCGAAGAAGTCGAGCAGCAGCGCCCGCGCCTTCGCGACCACCTCGTCCGGCAGGTCCTCGTAACGGAGGCCGGCCGCGAAGCGGGCGAGGGCGGCGGTCGCCCCGGTGTCCGGTTCGCTCATCACGCCTCGCCGAGCTGCTCGCGCAGGTGGTGGGCGATCTCGCCGAACCGCGGCGCCTTGGTGATCTCCAGGGGCCGCGGCCGGGGGAAGTCGACCTCGACGATGTCCTGGATCCGGCCGGGCCGCTGGGAGAGCAGCACGATCCGGTCCGCCAGGTACACCGCCTCGGAGATCGAGTGGGTGACGAGCACGACCGTCTTGCCGGTCTCCAGCCACAGCTCCTGGAGCATCACGTTCATGCGGTCGCGCGTCATCGCGTCGAGCGCGCCGAACGGCTCGTCCATGAGCAGGATGGACGGGTTGTGGATGAGCGCCCGCGCGATCGCCACCCGCTGCTGCATGCCGCCGGACAGCGCCCGCGGGTAGTGGTCGAGGAAGGCGGCGAGGCCCACCATCTCGGCGAGCTCCGCGGCCCGGCGGCGCCGCTCCTTGCGGCTCACCCGCTTGACCTCGAGCGGGAGGGCGATGTTCTTCCAGATCCGCCGCCAGGGCAGCAGCGTGGCCTGCTGGAAGACGAACCCGAGCGAGCCGAGCGCGTCCCGGGAGGGCTCGGTGTCCCCCTCGGCGAACAGCGGCCGGTCGCCGATCACGATCGAGCCCTCGGTCGGGGTGATGAGGCCGCCCAGCATGCGCAGCAGGGTGGTCTTGCCGCAGCCCGACGGGCCGAGCAGGACGACGAACTCGCCCGGCCTGATCTCCAGGTCGGTCGGGAGCAGGGCGCGTACCCGCCCGCCGTCGCCGACGTACTCCTTCCCGACCCCGCGGATGGAGATCGCCGCGCCGCTGCCCGCGCCGGACCTGTCCTTCTCCGGCCGTCCGCCGGGGGCGGGTTGCTGCATCGTCGCTCCAGGGGTGGTGGGGATGGTGCTCACGTGGCCGTGTTCAGTCGGCATAGGCGCTCTCTGACAACTCGTCCCAGCGCCCGCCCGGGCCGGGAGTGCGGTACTCGGTGGTGGGGGCGGCGTCGGAACGGATGAACGACATCGTTCCGCCGCGCGAGTAGAGGGGGCCGTGGAAGACGTCGGGAGAGCGGAAGAAGTAGCCCCCGGCGCGCATCACGCCGAGCGGGCCCATGAGGACGTCCCCGTAGATCTTGAAGGACTCCTCGTAGACCGGGTGCGCCTCCTCCATCGGCGACTTCCAGCCGGGGAGCATCGCCGCGAGATAGATATAAGCGGTGTCGTCGTGGCGCAGCACCTTCGACATCGCGCCCGGCTCGAGCTGCACCTCACCGCTCCACCCGGCCGGCACCCACGGGATGCGCTCGGTGGCGATGCGGAGCAGCGGCTCGCCGGAGCCGGTGCCGGAGGCGAAGCCGGGCGCGCCCCAGAACCCGCAGTAGAGCACGAGGCCGCGCGGCGAGGCGGTGAGGTCGATCTCCGTGCCCGCCTTGGCGTAGACGTAGTCGTTCACCTTGAGCGGCTCGCCGTCGAGCACGCCCTCGCCGGAGAGCACGTAGATGTCGACGGCGCTCGCCAGCACGCCCCTGTGCCGGCCGGTGAGGCGGACGAGCGTGGTCTCCGCGCCGTCGGTCGCGTCCCGGCTGAGCACCTTCTTCAGCCCGCCCTGGGCGAAGCCGAACTCACCCTCGGGGACCGGCTGCCAGGGCAGGTCCTGGCTCTGGATGAAGTCGACGTCGGGCCGGTTCCACATCACATGCTCCCGGGGTCGTGCGGGGCGCCGGCCGCGCGGCGGCCGAGCAGCCGCCCGAAGCTCAGCGCCGGGGTGACGCTCATGCCGCTCACGAACGCCTTGCCGGAGAGCGTGCTGCCGCCGATCACCTCGCCCGCGGCCCACAGGTTCTGGAACGCTCCACCGGAGGTGACCACGCGCAGCTCGTTGTCGACGACGACGCCGGCCGGGCTCTTGAGCACGGTGCCGTGGTTGAGCACCGCGTAGAACGGCGGCTTGGCGATCGGGGCCGGCAGGTGGGTACGGCCGAGCGGGTCTTGGCCGGTGGCGACGGCCGCGTTGTACTCGGCCACGGTGCGGGCGAGCCCCTCCGGGTCGATGCCCGCGGCCTTGGCGAGCTCGCGCAGGTCGTCGGCCTTGGTGAAGGACGGGTGGCTCGCGAACGCGCGCTCCAGCTCCTCGGCGCTCCAGGTGGGGAACAGCGCGGGGGCGGTCTCCCGGATCGCCTCGTCGTACACCACCCAGAACTTCAGCTCGGGCTGCTCGACCAGGTGGCGTTCCCGCAGGTCGACGCTTGGCGCGTCCTCGGCGACGAACCGCTCGCCGTGCACGTTGACGTGGATCTCCCAGGGCTGCCGGGACTGCGGGGTGAGCACCGGGAAGTCGTCGAGGTGCACGGTCTCCCAGGTGCTGCCGGGCTTGAGCACGCCGCCGTAGGTGGGGAGGAACCGGTCCTGGCCGCGCACCCGGCCGCCCGCCTCGACCACCGCGAGGATGCCCGAGCCGTCGCAGTTCGGGTCGGCCGGGCCGGCGAGCGGGGCGCCCTCGGTGAGCTTGGGGAACAGCTCGGGGTTGCCCGCGTAGCCGCCGGTGGTGACGATGACCACCTGCGCGTCGATGTCCTGGAGCGTTCCATCCGGTTTGCGCACCGTCACCCCGGCGACCCGGTCCGGGCCGTCCACGCGGATCGCGACGAGCTCGGTGTTGAGCTCGAGCGTCGCCGAGCCCGCGCACGCCTTCTCGAACTCGCGGGCGAGCACGTCGAGGATCGACCTGCCCGCGTTGCGGCCCCAGTAGGTGCGGGGCAGCAGGTACGCCTCGTGGAAGTGGAGGACCGTCGGGCAGTCCGGGTCCATGTCGAAGTCGTGCGCCATCAGCCACTCGACGGTGCGGGGCGCGTGGTCCACCGCGAGCCGGACCAGGCCGGGGTCCGCGGTGTTCTTGCTGATCCGCATGACGTCCTCGAAGTGCAGGTCCGGGCTGTCGAGGATGCCCTTGCGCCGCTGCAGGGACGTCCCGCCCGCGGAGAGCTGGCCCCACGAGCGCCACAGCGTGCCGCCGATGCGGTCGGCCTTGTCGATGACCGTGACCCGCAGCCCCTGGGCCGCCGCCTCGATGGCCGCGGGAAGGCCGGCCGTACCGGCGCCGACCACCACGACGTCCGTCGTCATACGCTCTCCTCGGGGGCCGAGTAGTGCGACATGTGCCTGACCTCTCAGATCGCGTCGAGGAACTCGGTGGTGACGAAGTCGCTGACCGGCCGGGACGTGTCCTTGATGATCCCGGACTTGCGCATCAGGTCGATGCCCTTCTCCCAGGCGGCCAAGTCGATGGAGAGGAAGTCGCCGTTGGCGGGCTTGGACACCTTGAGCTCGGCCTCGAGCTTGGCCTTGGCGAGCGCCTTGTCGGAGACCTCGATCTCGTTGTACTTGCCGACCGCCTCGAGCACCTTGTCGTGGTTGGCCGGGTCGGCCATGAAGTTCCAGGCCTTGCGGCAGGCGCGCAGGAAGCCGGTGATCGCCTCCTTCTCCTTCTGCGCCACCTCCTTGGTGACGAAGTAGGAGTCGCCCGGCATCGGCGCGAACTGGTCGGTGTTGAGGTAGTGGAGCTCGATGTTCTTCTGCCGGAACGCGGTCTCCGAGCCGATGTAGGTGATGAACCCGTCCACCTCGCCGCGGGTGAGGAACTCCAGCGAGCTGACGTCCGCGCCGGTGACGACCTTCTTCACCTTGGTCGGGTCGAGGCCGACGGCGACCGACATCGCGTCGAGCAGCAGCTCGGTGGACCCGCCCTTGGAGATGACGCCGATCGTCTTGCCCTGCCACTGCTCGGGGTGGGTGAGCGGCTTGTCGGGCGCGGACGCGACGCTGTACTGGCTGACCTGGTCCTTCTGCCCGATCGTGACGATCTCGGTGTTCTGGTCCGCGATGAGCGGGCAGGTGATGATCGACGCGGCCTTGCCGAACATCGCCTGGCCGGCGGCGACCTGTGAGACGGAACTCGCGGTGCCGGTACCGCCGATGGCGGTGATGTACAGGCCCTCCTCGGCGAAGTAGCCCTCGTGCTGCGCCACGTAGACGTCGGCGTGGGCGATGATGTGCTGGAACGGGGTGACGTAGACGAGGTTGCGGAGGTTGTCGGCGGCGGAGCCGGGGGAGCCCGCCGACTCGGTGCCGGACGAGCCGCCGGCACCGCAGGCCACGAGGAACTGGCTACCGGCCAGGGTGGTGACGAGGAACCCGGCACCGGTGAGGAACTTGCGGCGATCCATGGTGTGTTCCTGTTCTCACAGTTTCAGAGCGAGGTGGGGCGACCGGACGACTCGTGCCAGGGGATGGCGAAGCGCCGGATGGCCGCCGTGATGGCGTAGAGGAGGAAGCCGAGCACGGTCATCACGATCACGACCGCGAAGAGCATGTCGGTACGGAGACCGGAGAGCATGGTCACGGCGAGCGCGCCCAGACCCTCGTCGCCGCCGAGGTACTCGCCGACCACGGCACCGGTGATGGCGAAGACGATGCCGAGCTCGATGCCGGTGAGCACGTACGGCAGCGCGGACGGGATGTCCAGCGAGATCACCCGCTTCCACCACGGGGCCTGGATCACCCGCATGAGGTCGCGGTGCCCGGGGTCGATGGAGCGGATGCCGAGGATCGTGTTCTGCATCATCACGAAGAACGCGATGATCGCCGCCATGACCACCTTTGAGGTGGAGCCGAAGCCGAACCACAGCAGGAACAGCGGGACGATGGCCACCTTCGGCACGACCTGCGTGGCCACGAGGAACGGGGAGAGGACCTTCTCCAGGTTCCGGGCCTTGCCGAAGATGATGCCGAGGGCGATGCCGACGACCGCGGCGAGGAGGAAGCCGGCGATCGTCTCGTACAGCGTCACCTTCATCGCGTCGTAGATGACCTGGCCCTGCAGCAGCTGCACCATCGCCTCGCCGACCTGCTCGGGCGGGGGAAGCATGAGGGGCCCGACGTTGAACACCACCGTGTAGGCCTTCCACGCGCCGAGGAAGGCGAGGAAGAGCAGCGGGGTGGTGATCCACAGCGTCAGCGTGGAGACACCCTTCCTCCGGCGTCCCGCACGACTGGTTTCGGACGACTTCGGCTGGGGATCGGACATAGCCGCCTCCGTGTGTGTTGGCCCGCTGAGCGGAACGCCGTACCGGATAGGAGGATGCTGACGATGCTAAAGGCGGCCCCAGGGGTGGTCAAGGTATGAAATGTACGTTTTACAGCTAACTGAGGGTGGTGGGATTGTTACTGAAGTCGCACGGTTTGGGGTGTCGTCGCCAGCGAGGTATGGGGGATTTTTCCTGTTTGATGGCTATATATGCGCGACTGGGGGGATGCTAACGTCACAATGTGATGCGGACGTTACGCTAAGCGCGAACGTTCCTGTCACCGGAACGGTGGCCAAGCTGGCGTGACACCTCGGCCGCGGCCTCGCGGACGAGCGCGCCGTACTCCTCGACCTTGCCGACACCCAGCCGGCCGACCGGCCCGCACACCGAGATGGACCCGTACACCCGGCCGGTCGCCTCGTACACCGGCGCGGCCACCGACGCCGCACCCTGCTGGCGCTCGCCGAGGCTCACCGCGTACCCGCGGGAGCGGATGACCTCGAGCTCCTCGCGCAGCCGCTCCGGATCCTGGATCGTGATCGGGGTCAGCGGCGCCAGCGGCTGCTTGGCGAGGTAGTCGCGGATCTCCTCGTCGTCCAGCGCGGCGAGGATCGCCTTCGACGAGGCGCCCGCGTACAGCGGGTAGAGCCGCCCGAGCTGGACGGACATGTGGATCTCCTGCGGCGACAGCACCTGCGTCAGGTACATGCGCTGCATGCCGTACCGGACCGAGAGCGTCGCGGTCTCCCGGGTGCTCGCCACCAGCCGCTCCAGGTACGGCTGCGCGATCCGCGGCACCTCCATCTGGGCCATCGCCGCGAGGCCGACGCTCACCGCCCCCGGGCCGAGGCGGTAGCGGCGGGTGCGTTCGTCGAACGAGAAGAAGTCGGCGGCGGCGAGCGTGCGCACCACCCGGTGCACGACGGTCTTGCTCATGCCGAGCGTGCGCGCCAGCTCCGAGACGCCCACGTCGGGCCCTTTCGCCTCCGCGACGGCGAAGATCACCTGAAGGGCACGCTCGATTCCGCTGCTCGTCTGCCCTTCCTCGGAAGACGAGCCGTTCCGAGATCTGGAAGACGTCGTCTTCTTCTCCGCCCGCACACTGCGAGCATAGCGGGATCCCGCGGAACGGCGTTCCGGCGCGGATTTGCTACAACTGTCCAATGGCCACGAAGACCCTGGTGGTCGGCGGTGCGGGCGGCATCGGCCGCGCCTGCGCCGACCGCTTCCGTGCCCTCGGCGGCGATGTCGTCGTCCTCGACCGGGCGTTCGGACACGACGCCTGCGACCCCGAATCGGTACGGCAGGCCCTCCGCGACGTCGATTCGCTCACCAACGTCATCCACGCCGCGGGCTCGGTGGGCGCGGGCGGCATCGAGGACCTCACCCTCGACGAGTGGCGGCGCGTCCTCGACGACAACCTGACCTCCGCGGTGGTGGTGATCCAGGCCGCCCTGCCGCTGATGCGCGACGGCGGCTCGATCGTCCTGTTCAGCTCGGTCAACGGCCGCCACGGCGGCAACCGCCTGTCCGGTCCCGCCTACGCCACCGCCAAGGCCGGCCTCATCGGCCTCACCCGCCACCTCGCCAAGGACCAGGCCGCCCGCGGCATCCGCGTCAACGCCGTCGCCCCCGGCCCGGTCGCCACCCCCATGCTCGCCCGTCTCTCCGAACCCGAGCTCGACGCCCTCCGCGCCCAGATCCCCCTCGGCCGCATCACCCATCCCGACGAGATCGCCGCCACCGTCGAATGGCTCTGCTCCCCGGCCGCCGCCTCCATCACCGGCGCCGTCATCGACGTCAACGGCGGCATGTGGATGGGCTGACCTCCCGCGCTTGCAGCCGAAGCGTGACCCGGGTGCGACGGGGCGCGAAACCGACGCGCGATTCGGGGCGCGCCGCGGGAGGAGGTGCGGCGACCTGGGACCGCGCGTGGCGGGTTGGCCGCGTGTCCGCGGCGTCAGGGCGGGTTCGACCTCGGCGCGGCCCGGGCGGCGGCGGTCGGCGGAAGAACCGGGCGGGCGGGCATCGGTCCGGTCGGCCTCGCCGATCGGTTGCCGGATACCGGGCCGTGGTCCTGGCCCATCACCCCTGTTTGGCCGGGGAGCCGCCGCTCGGCGGCTCGTACTCCAAGGCGAACATGCCGCAGATCTCGCGCAGGCACTCCTCGAAGACCGGCTCCAGATCGCGGTAGGCGAAGTCGAGCTGCTTCATGACCTCCATGCAGAGCAGGCCGTACAGCCGGATCCACGCGTTGAGGAACACATGAAGGGCCTCCGGCGGCAACAGCCCGCCGACCCTGGCGGCGTAGTCACACACCTGGGCGCGGAGGGACGGATCCAGCTCGTCGAGGTCCGGAACGGGGAAGCCCTGCCCCTCCCAGACCTTTGCGATCTCCTCCATGAAGACCCGCCCGAACTCGTACCCGGCCTGGTAGCGGGGTGAGTCGGCGTCGGCCTCCCCGGGCACCCCACGCGGGCTGGCGAACATCCACCCGAACTCGGCGGGATGCGCGATCGACCAGCCCCGCAGCGCCCGGCACATGGCGAGGATCCGCCGGTTGGCCGGTGCCGCCGCCCACGCCGCCCGCGTCTCCTCGAGCACCGTGGTGAGCTCGCGATAGAAGCCCGCCGTCACGGCCTCGACGAGCTCGTCCCGGCTCGCGTAGTAGCGGTACAACGCGGGACCGCTCATGCCGAGCTCCCGCGCGAGCGCGTTGATCGTCACCGCCGAGGAGCCCTCGCTCACCAGCAGCCTTCGCGCGGCCGCATGGATCTGGCGCACCGTCGCCTCCCGCAGCCGCTCCCTGCGACTCGCGGTGTTGCGTGCAGTCATCGAGCCCCTCTCGCACGTGCCGTTGACACGGCCAAGTATCGCAGTGTTAGAGTCATTAACCAAGTTAATACCTCTAACTCAACGTATGGCGACGCAGCCACACGACGTTATTCGGGGAGCTCCGCATGGAATCCGACAGCCTGACGCCCAGGCGCGGCCGTACGGCGATCAAACCCCTGGAGCGGATCTTCGCCAAGCACGTGACGGAGGGAACGGTCACCGACGTCGGCCTGGTCACACCGACGCTCAAGCGCATCCGCATCCACTGCGCGACCCTGGACGCCTGGGCCTACACCCCGGGTCAGCACGTCAGGGTGGAGATCAACGACCCCCTGTCCCTGTACGGCATCCTCCGCCCCGGAGACACCCTGCGCACGTACACCATCTGGGATTTCTCCGTGGCGGACCGCACGTTCGAACTCCGCGCCCACCTCTACAACGGAAACGGCATCGGCCTGAACTGGGCCCGCAACGTCAAACCCGGCGACCCGGTGAAGTTCTGGGGCCCCATGGGTGATTTCCACCCGAACCCCGAGGCCCTCTACCACGTCTTCATCGGCGAGGAAACGGCCTCGGTCGCATTCGGCCCCATGATCCGCGCGCTGGGCCCGACCGCGTCGATCTACGGCGTGCTGGAAAGCGAAACCCCCGACGACGAGGTCCCCATCCCCGGCCCGCACCGCCTGGTCCGCGTCCACCGCAACGGCGCCTCCGCCGTGGCCTCCCACACCCTGCTCACCGCGGTCTGCAACCTCGACCTCCCCGGCAACGCCGGCATGGCCTACATCGCCGGCGAGGCCCGCACCTGCCAGCTCATCCGCAACCACCTCGTCCGCGACCGCAACTGGCCCCGCAAGTCCATCAAGGTCAAACCCTTCTGGGCTCCGAACAAGCGCGGCCTCCACCACTGACCGCAGGGCGACAAGGCGACCAGGACGGTCCCGGCCGACGCGACTCGACGTCCTGCAGCGCAAGCCTCTTCGGAGAACATCCCCCAGGGGGACACCGAACTTGCCGGGGCGACCGGAGAATCGTCCGATACGTGAGAGCGCGAATCGTTGCCGTGACGTGCCGATATACCCTTCCGGCATGTTCATATTCCCGATAAGTGTTTGCCTCACCTGATAGGCGCTTCGCAGACTTCAGGCGTCGATTCGCGCGGCCGCGCGCACCCACATCCCGCGCTCACCCTCTTTGGAGGCTGTCCTCCCCATGTCGCCGCTGGACAAGGCGATCCGGCTGTATCGGATCGACGCGATAATCGCCTTCGGACTGGCCGCGATCGTCGTCGGCATCGGGCTCTATACGAGGAACGTCCTCGGCATCATCCTCTGCCTCGTGGTCGCGGCCGTTCCCGCCATGCCGGGCTTCGCCGCCCTGATGGTGGTCAAGGGCTTGCAGACCGGGAACGCGGACAAGGTCTTCCGAGGCGTTCAGGCCCTTCGGAAGTTGCTCTACTTCACCTTCCTGGGCATCGGCGGTGGCCTCGCCGCCGCGGTCCGGCTGCTGCTCGATGAGTTCAAGCCGACCACGCTGATCGGCGCGCTCATCCCGGTGGGCCTGCTGACCGGCGTCGCCGTCCTGCTCCGCTACTCGTTCCGCGTGCTGGACCACCCGCAGATCCAGGAGCGCCTCGTTCCCCGTCCACAGCAGGAAACGCACCCAAGCTGAGGCTCCTCGCCCAGGCCGAATCCGGCTTCCGCCTTAGTCTCCAGTACTCCTCGCAGGCGGACGGAGGGCAAGCGAGGTCAAGATCCGGAAACCGTCGGCGCTGCGCATCCGTGGAACCGCGATCATGGCTGCGGTCTCGCTCGCACGGGCGTTTCGCCTCGTGGCCGAATCAGCGCCAGTTCGTGTGTTCGCCAGGCGGTTGGGTCTCTGCGGGCGGAGGAGAGACACTGCGCGCCGCTACGTGCCCTGGTCAGTGGCGGTGTTGAGGGGTGATCGCAGGTGGTGCCGAAATAGGACGGTACGGACGCTGAACTAAGAGGTGGGGGCGAGCTGGATAAGGGCCCAGACCGTGCGCCCGTGCGGGTCTCCGTAGACGCCCCAAAGGGTCGCCATGTCCTCTACCAGGTAGAGGCCCCGCCCGCCGGTGGCGTCGACCCCGACGTGGCGAACCTGTGGCGGGTCGGCCGGCCCACCCTGGTCGGTAACGCCGATGACGAGGAGGTCATCGCGGTTGTCCAGAGTCAGCCGAAAGCGGCCTTCGGGTAGCCCGCTCCGAGTGTGCCGCAGCGCGTTGGTGACCAGTTCGGAGGCGACGAACTGCGCGACCTCGGCACTGGGTCCGTTGCCGAGGTAGTCGGCGATCATCTGGCGGACCACACCCACCTGCCGGTTCGTACCGGGGAAGCTGCGCCACAACCGGCGGACCGGTTGTCTGTCGCTCAGCGCTCGGGTCATTGCGCTCTCCCTGTGTTTGTCCAGGTCAACCCTGAGATTGATATTGAAAGTACTAGTGCTGTACTGTAAGTACAAGCACTTTGAGTACTTGCATGTAACTCCTGGTACTGCTCAGGTATGGAGGAGTGATCCCGCGCGAGGCCGGGTGACCCGAGGAGGGCGCACATGTTCGGACTCGTGGTCCGATTCACCTGCAAGGACGAAGCCAGCGCCGAGGCGTTCGACCGCCTCGTCGCCGAGACCATCGAACAGATCCGCCGACACGAGCCCGGCACGATCGTCTACGCCTCCCATCGCGTGGAAGGCCGCCCGCTCGAGCGGATCTTCTACGAGCTGTACCGGGACCGGGACGCTTTCGAGGCCCACGAGCGGACCGAGCACACCCGCCGTTTCCTGGCCGCCCGCGACGAGTATCTGGCCTCGGTCGAGGTCGACTGGCTGCACCTACAGGACGGGAAGGGCGTCACCCCGTGAGCACCGAGTACCAGCGCGCCCTGGGCCGCCGCATCGCCCAGGAACGCCGACGCCGCGGGCTCTCCCAAACGGAGCTGGCCCGTCTGGTCGACCGATCGGTGGCCTGGATCTCCCAGGTCGAGCGCGGCGTACGCAGGATCGACCGCATGTCGGTCCTGGAGAGACTCGCCGAGGCACTCGACGTGCCGCTGGCGGAGCTGGCCGCCGAAGCGCCGCTGATCGCGGCGGCCGACGAAGAGATGCCGGGGACCGCAAAGCTACGTCTGGTGCTGTCGGGTGTCCACGCCCTTCATGCGATGCTCCACCCCGCTCCCGCCCCACCCGTGAGCGAGCTTCGCTCGCAGGTCGAGCGCGCGTGGGAACTGACCCACGAAAGCCGGTACACCGAGCTGGCCGACCTGCTGCGCGGCCTGATCCCCGAATTGGAGGGCGCCGCCCGCTCGGCCGAGGCCGACCGTCGGCCCGAACTGTTCGAGCTGCTGGCCACCACGTACCAGACCTGCTCGGCATCATTGGCCAAGCTTGGCGAGCCGGAAGCAGCGTGGATCGCCGCCGACCGTGCCATCGCCGCGGCCGAACGTACGGGCAATCCGCTCCTGATGGCGGCCGGAGCCTACCGCCTCGGCTTCGTCTTCCTCGGCGCCCGCCACTTCGACCAGGCCGAGGAGGTGGCCCGCACCGCCGCGGATGCCCTGTCGAATCTGGCCGACGAGGGAAATCCTGAGGCGATGTCGCTATGGGGCGCCCTGACCTTGCAGCGCGCCATGGCCGCCGCCCACCTCAACCAGGCCGACCCCGCCTATCACCACCTCGCCCGCGCCCGCGAAATGGCCGAACGACTCGGCGAAGGCCGCAACGACTTCAACACCGAATTCGGCCCGGCGAACGTCGCCCTGTACGAGGTCGCGGTGGCCGTCGAACTCGGCGACGCCGGCCGCGCCATCCGAATCGGCACAACCGTGGACACCTCCGTTCTCTCCAGCGAACGCCGAGCCCGCCTCCACATCGACCTCGCCCGCGCCCACGCCCAGCGCCGCCAGGTCGACGATGCCGTCGCCGCCCTGCGAACGGCCGAATCCATCACCCCAGAGCAGGTGCACAACCACCGAGTCGTCCGTCGCCTCGTCGCCGACCTTCTCACCATGCAGAGTCCCCCGTCCGCGGAGTTGCGCGAGCTGGCCGAACGGGTTGGCGCGTAGGAAGCGCAGCTCGATATGGCCGTATCAGGGGCCACCGTTCCTGGTGGCGAAAGGCTCGGCACCCAATCACGACCGAGCTGGGCAACGCGACTTGATAAGCAACTGATTCAACTGGTTGATCACGGCGAATCTGATGCATTTGGTAATAGAAATGATTCGTGTGTCGATGTTGCTTACAGGTCTCTGCTAAATGGATGGGAAGAGTTTCTTGCCTGTCCGTAGAGATCGCTGGCGCCGGATGGTTAGGGTATTGTTGCTGGTCGGTTATGTTGTGGGTCCGCTACGTTGCTGGTGTGGCCCGGAGGAGGAAGAGTTTCTTAGAAAAATACTGGGGTTACGGCGTACTTGTGGCCATTATCCTCGGCTGGTGGTTTGCGGAGGACAAAGGCAAGATCGCCCCCTTGCTGATTGTGGGTAGCCTGCTGGCGATCTTTTATTTTCTCTTCAGAGTCCCCAGGACGTGCGGTGCCGAAGGTCGCGAGGGTCCGTGCCGAAACAACGCCCAAGGCCTTCTCTTCGGATGTAACCAGGTCCGCCAACACAAGCGGCAGAATTTCGCGAGACGGCTGGGTAGAGAGCGATGGCGCAGACTGAACAGAGGACTCTGGACCTCACCTAAGGATGCCGTGGCGACACTCTCATGTCTCGGTACGGTGGTCTCGGCCATAGCGGCAACAATGGCGGTCATTCTGGACCGAGGTTAGACCGCTGGCGTCCTTTCCGGCTAGAGGAAACTCCGGAAACTAAGCTCACCTTTCCCTGGCTAGTGGTGAGACTCGATGGTTATGCCTTTATCGGTGTCTCACAGTGGACTGGGAATGGCGAAATACTTGGCGGTTCTCTCGCCTGCCGACACTGAGATTCACTTGGTCTCGAGGTCGCGGTGGCGGAAGCCGTACAGGCCAAGGGCGACCAAGGCGGCTGCGATGGCGGTCAGGGCCAGCAGCGGGGTCCAGGTGAGGTCCTCGACCGGGAGGCGGGGGATGTGGCTGAACGGGGACAGGCTCGTCAGCCAGGTGGGGAGCCGGAGGATCATGCCCAGGTAGCCGGTGACGGCGATGTAGCCGACATAGACCCAGGCCAGGGCGGTCGCCCGGGGGAGCCAGCCGACCAGGGCGACGGTGAGGCCCGCCGTGGTCCAGAGGGCCGGGATATAGGCGGCGGAGGCGGCCATGGTCTTGGCGAAGAGGTCGGGGTCGGACGTGGTGGGGGCGCCGGTGGCGGCGAGGGCCAGGCCGGAGAGGAGGAGCATCGCCGGGCCGCCGATCAGGGCCACGGCCAGGTGGCTTGCGAGCCAGCGGGTTCGGGACAGGGCGGTGGCGAGGACGGCTTCGGCTCGGCCGGAGGTCTCCTCGGCGCGGGGGCGCAGGGTGGTGAGCACCACGTGGATGGTCGCGACGATGGTGAAGACCGTCATGACCATGGCGATGAACGCGTCGGTCACCGTGGTGCCGCCGAGGTTGGCCAGCGCGTCCTGCAGCACCTGGATGTCGCGGAACATCTCCTCGATGTCGCCGAGGAACGGGCCGTACGACGCGCCGAGCAGGAGCATGCCGACGGCGAAGCCGATCAGCATGCCGCGGTGGAGGCGCAGTGCGAAGCCGATCAGGGTGGTGAGCAGGCGGGAGGCGGCCGGGCGGCCGCGCCGGGCGGCGCGCAGGCCGGCGCCGAGGTCGCGGCGCAGGCTGAGGGCGAAGCCGACGGCGGCCAGTACCGCGGCCGTGGCCAGGTTGAGCAGCAGGGGCCACCAGCGGTTGTCGAGGTAGGGGAAGGTCTGCTGGGCCCAGCCGATCGGAGAGGCCCACGACAGGGCGCTGTCCGCCGAGTCGCCGGCCGCGCGGACCAGGTACGCCGCGCCGACGACCGCGATGCCCATGCCCGAGGCGCCCCGGGAGTGGGCGGTGATCTGGACGGCCACCGCGGCGACTCCGGCGAACGTGATGCCGGCCGCCGCGTACGCCGCGCCGTACAGCAGCGAGCCCTCCCAGGTCATGCCCTCCAGGCCGAGTGCGCCCATGCCGAGCGCCAGGAGGATCCCGAGGGCGACGTTCACCGCGACGGCCAGGATCAGCGCGGCGGCGAGCTGGGCGTGGCGGCCCACGGCGGCCGCGCGGATGAGCTCGGCGCGGCCGGTCTCCTCCTCGGTCCGGGTGTGCCGGGTCACCAGGAGGACGCTCATGATCCCGACGAAGACCACCACGAAGCCGAGCAGCTGGTGGCTCACGATCGAGCCGTAGTGGTAGTCGGTCAGGTAGTGCGCGGGGCCGGTGAACGCCAGCCCGGCGGGGGTGTTCATCGTGGCGGCCGTGGTCTGGCGGGCGGCGGCGGTGGGGTAGATGTCGCCGAAGGCGGCCGCGGTCCACACGCTTCCGAGGGCGAGGGCGGCGAGCCAGACCGGGATGCGGACGCGGTCGCGGCGGAGGGCGAAGCGCAGCAGGCGGCCCGTTCCGGCCAGGGCGTTTCCGGTTGCCGAGCCTGCCGTACGGCCGATGGCGGGGGTGGCGGTGGCCGTCAATCTCATCACCTTCTCGCGGGGGTGCCGCCGGTCTCGGTGGCGAGGTCGTCGCCGTAGTGCCGGAGCATGAGCTCCTCGAGCGTGGGCGGGTGGCTGGTGAGCGCGCGGATGCCGAAGCCGACCAGGTGCCTGATCGCGCCGTCGAGGTGGGCGCCGTCGACCGCGAACCGTACCCGGGTGCCGTCCACCTCGGCGTCGTATACGCCGGGCAGCCGGTCGAGGCCGGTGACCGGGGTGGCGGTGTCGGCCTCGACGGTGGTGCGGGTGAGGTGCCGCATCTCGGCGAGCGTGCCGGACTGCACGATCCTGCCCAGGCGGATGATGCTGATCCGGTCGGCGAGCTTCTCGACCTGGGCGAGGATGTGGCTGGACAGCAGGACGGTACGGCCGGCCGCCTTGACCTCGCGGATCACGTCCTGGAACACGACCTCCATCAGCGGGTCGAGGCCGGCGGTCGGCTCGTCGAGCAGCAACAGCTCGGCGTCGGAGGCGAGCGCGGCCACGATGGCGACCTTCTGGCGGTTGCCCTTGGAGTACGTGCGGCCCTTCTTCGACGGGTCGAGGTCGAAGCGTTCGATCAGCTCGTCGCGGCGCCGCCGGTTCAGCCCGCCGCGCAGGCTGCCGAGCAGGTCGATGGCCTCGCCGCCGGTGAGGTTGGGCCACAGCTCGACGTCGCCCGGCACGTACGCCATGCGCCGGTGCAGGGCCACCGCGTCGGCCCACGGATCGCCGCCGAGCACGGTGACCGAGCCCGCGTCGGCCCGCAGGATGCCGAGCAGGATCCGGATGGTGGTGGATTTCCCGGCGCCGTTCGGCCCGAGGAAGCCGTGGACCTCGCCCGGGTTCACGGTGAGGTCGAGGCCGTCGAGGGCCCGTGTCGCCCCGAAGGTCTTGACGAGTCCGGAGGTGGCGATGGCAGCGGTCATGTCGTGTCCCGGTCCGTGCTTTCGCTCTGCTCGGTGGTGGCCTGCCGTTCGGCGGCCTTCATGGCGTCCCGCCAGTTGTCGTAGATCTCCTCGTTGATGACGCCCTTGGCGAGGATCTCGGCGTTGATCCGCATCCACTTGACCAGCGAGCGGGGGTCGCCCTCGACGAGGTCGATCCCCAGCAGCCGCTTGACGTGTTCGTGCAGGACGAGCGTGCCCAGTTGCCACAGGCACAGCAGGGCCGCCGATTCCCGGAGGTTCTCGGTCGGCTTGAGGAGCCCGTTCGCGATCCCGTCGGTCAGGTAGGACAGCGAGTCCTCGACCATCTCGTCGATCAGTTCGGCCACGTGCGGAGAACCGTCGGCGATCGTCCTGGCGAGGTACTTGAGGATCGGCGTGTCGCCGTACGCGTCCCGGATCGCCTGGAGGGGGTCGAGGTTCCTGCCCTCCGACATCGCCCTGCTCTTCTGTTCCCTGATCAGGGAGGCGATGTGTTCGTCGCAGGCGGCCTTGAGCCCTTCCTTCGAGCCGAAGTGGTGGATGACGAGCGGTGGCGACACGCCCGCGTCGGCGGCGATGTCTTTCAGGTTGGTGGCCGCCACGCCGTGGGTGGCGAAGCGCTCGATCGCGGCGTCCCGGATGCGCGCCCGCGCGGTGCGGTCGGGATCGTCGGTTCGCCTGCGCCGGGGCGGGCCGTTCGTGCTCATGCTCGCCATCCGCCTGAACTCTGGTCAGTTCCCTGAATCGAGTTCAAATTAAATCGCGTTCAGTCCGCTGTCAACGGTTCAGCCGTCCCCGGTCGCCGCCCGGTACGGCGTGCCGCGCGCGACGGCCAGGCGCGCGTGCAGCCCCGCCAGGCCCGCCAAGGAGTCGACCTCGCGCTTTTCGTATTTGTCCGGCGTGCCGTCACGGCCGTACCCGTTTCGCCGCCACGTCAGGACAAGGTCAAAGACAGGGAAGGCGATCGTCGGAGATTGGTCAACGAACACTCGGCGTGTCGGCTCGCATACGGAGCGACAAGCCGGTGGGCTTGGAGGCGGCCGACGCAGCCCCGCTGCCGAGGCACGAAGGCATACCGCTGTCCTGTTGACCAGAGACGTCCGCGGTGATCCAGGCACCGTCGGGCCGGCCGTACCCGGTCCGCCCGGGAACGGCCCCGGTACGGCACGGCCGTACCCGCGATGCCTGCGTCACGGGACGTGGCGAGGGGGAGACATCCATGACCTTAAGACCGGTCGCCACCGCGTTACTGGCCGTGGCGCTGGCAATGACCGGCGTCCAGCCGGCGAGCGCCCACGAGCCGGGCACGCCCAACGTCGCCCCGCGGTCCGTCCAGGCGAAGCAGTGGACCAAGCTGGCGGGCACGTTGGCCCGGGTCAACGATGGGGCGGGCGCGCTCCGCCTGGCCTCGTACTCGCTGGTCTCCGGCGCCGGTCAGAGACTCGAGGCGTACCTGCGCGAGGGCGACAGGTTCGTCAGGACGCCGTACCGCGAGGCGGTGGTGTCGCCCGGGCAGCGCTGGGTGGCCGCGATCCGGGGCCACCGGGTGGGGGAGGCCGTCCGGTCGCTCGACCTGATCGACCGGCGCACCGGCGTGACGCACACCATCACCATGCCCGCGCCGGTCACGTCCCCCGAATGGTCGCCGGACGGGCGCAGGCTCCTGCTCACCGCGTACCAGCCGCGCCGTGGCAGCGGCCTGGCCGTGATCGGCTTCGTCGTCATGGACGTGGCCGACCGCGAACCCCGGCTGGTCCGGACCGGGCCGCGCAGCGTCGTCCACGACCGGGAGGCCGGGCGTGAGTACCGCTTCTTCTTCGCCGGCCGGCCCGATCGGGTGCTCCGCACGCACGGCGAGGGAGAGGGGACCACGACCGGGTCCCTGATCGCCGTCTACGACCTCCGCGGCAGGCCGGCCGGGCGGTACGCGGGGGTCGGCGTGCCGGACGGGTGGTCGGCCGCGCCGCTCTTCTCGCCGTCCCGGCGGTTGTTCGCCACGGTGGCCCGCCACGACCGCGGCGCCAGGGCCGAGATCCGCATCGTCAACGCGTCGACCGGCAGGGTGCTCAGCCGGATCGGCGACAGGGACATCCGTGCCTTCGCCGGCTGGTACGACGACGAGCACATCATCGTGAAGCGGGAACGCGGCCGTACCGCGCTCTACCAGCGCGTCGACCTGTCCGGCCGGGCCGACCTGGACCTGATCAGGGAGAGGCTCGTCCTCACCGGTGGCGAACTCAAGCCGCGCCTGGACCGGGTGTACTTCGTGCGCCGGGGCTAGCGGCGTACATGCACGTCACATCGGCCTCGCACCGCCTTCCTCGGTGCGGGGCCGATCGCGCGTTTTCCGCCGTTGACCGCGTACGGCTGGGCGGCCGCGGCCGAGCCGTACGGGTCGCCCTGCCAAAGGCGGGATGGTGGGCCGGAGCCCCGGGGCGCGGCGCCGGCGCGCTATGAATCCGGGCGTTCCCCGGCCGGTGGCGTCGAGCCTGTCGTACGGTCGCCGCTGTAGTGGGCGATGAGCGGCAGGAACAGGTCATCCACGACGGCGGTGATCCGCTCGTCCGGGACGGTGTCGAAGGTCATGAGCATGTCGTGCCGCAGCAGGTCGAACGGCATGTCGAGCACGTGCCGCGGGACGCGGTCGAGGTCGAGTTCGCCGCGCTCGGCCGCCCGGTCGTAGACGCGCCGCGACGAGGGACGTCTGCCGCCGAGGGCGAGCTCGCGCAGCTCGGCGGGGCTCGTCCGCACCTCGGCGAACAGCACCCCGAGCTGGGTCCCGATCATGGCGGCCAGCTCGCCCCGCCTGCGGGTCATCGCGCGCAGCAGCGCGATGAGGTCGCCGCGCAGGCTGCCGGTGTCCGGGATGGGGAGCGGGTTGGTCTCGATGTGGTGCCGGATGGCCGCGACGGCGAGGTCGGCCTTGCCCGGCCAGCGGCGGTAGAGCACCGCGCGGCCGGTGCCCGCGCGCACGGCCACGCGTTCCATGGTCAGCCCGCCCCGATCTCGCGACGGCCTTCCGGGGTACCTTCTGGTGGGCCACCGGCTTCACCGTTCTCGCCGCCCTGCTCGCCCTCACCCTCCCCGGCAGGGGCGAGGCCGCGGGGGAGCCCGTCACAGGTCCTTCCGCGGACGTCCGCGTCGGCGCGGCCACCTGATCCGGCGTGGGCAGCCGGCGCCCGGCATGCGGGTACGGCCCGCCGCCCTGACCTGGCCCGTCACAGGTTCTCCCGCGCGTGGCGGCCCCAGTCCGGGGTGGTGCCGTCGACGTCGGTGAACCCGTACCGCTTGGCGAGATCCCAGCTCGTGGTAGCGGTGCCGGTGAGGCTCATCCGGTCCGGGTCGGCCGCGAGGTGGGCGATCCCGCGCCCGATGTAGCGGGGCGTCTCTGACGCGGCGAAGTGCGGATCCTTGGCGATCGCGTCCCGCCAGGTGTCCGCGGTCACGCCGAAGTGGTCGAGCACGGCCTCGGACCGCAGGAACCCGGGCGTCACGGCCACCGCCGCCGCGCCGTACGGCCTGAGCTCCTCGGCCTGGGCCCGGGCGAGCCGGATCACCGACGCCTTGACCAGGTCGTAGAACAGCGAGCCGCGGTAGCCGTCCCCGACCCCGTCGGTGACCTCGACGACCAGCCCGCCGGGCGCGCGGGTCAGCAGCGGGGCCGCGTACCAGGCGGTGATGATGTGCGTGTCGATCGCGTTGCGCAGCATCCGCAGCCCGTTGCCGAGGTCGTGCTTCCAGAACGGCACGCCCCACTCGGTCAGCGGGTCGCCGCCCCAGATGTCGTTGACGAGCACGTCGAGCCGGCCGTACTCGTGGTCGATCCGCTCGACGAGCGCCCGCACCTGGCCCGGCTCGTTGTGGTCGACCCGTACGGCGATGCCGGTCCCGCCGGCCTCGGCGATGAGCCGTGCCGTCTCCTCGATGGTCTCCGGCCGCCGCATCGGCGACGGCGAGTCCGCGGTGGTCCTGCCGGTCACGTAGACGACCGCACCGGCGGCCCCCAGCTCGACGGCGATCCCGCGTCCGGCGCCCCGGGTAGCACCGGCGACCAGCGCGACCCGCCCGGTGAGGTCGATGGCGGTGGTGGCAGAGGTCATGCCGCCGAACTTACTTTATGTCCATTAATAAAGCAATTCGGTCTAAGATGGCCCCATGCCCGGTCGCCCCCGCTCCGTGAGCGACGAGGCCATCTTCGAGGCCGTCACCGCCGTGATCTCCGACGTGGGCCCGAAGGGCCTCACCCTGGCCGCGGTCGCCAAACGCGTCGGCCTCACGGCCTCCGCCCTGACTCAGCGCTTCGGCTCCAAGCACGGCCTACTCGTGGCCTTCGCCACCCGCGAGGCGGCCAACGTCGCCGGCATCTTCGCCAAGGCCAGGGCCACCCACCTCGACCCCCTGACCGCCCTCATCACCACCCTGTCCACCCTCCCGACCGGCATCACCACCCCCGAAAGCCTGGCCAACAACCTCGCCTTCCTCCAGCTCGACCTCACCGACCCCGAACTCCGCCCCCACGCCGTAACCCAAAGCCGGGCCCTCCGTGCCGAGATCACCACCCTCCTCACCGAGGCCATCGAGTACGGCCTGCTGGCCCCAACCACCTCCCCGGAAACCCTGGCCGCCGACCTGTATGCCACCTACTGCGGCGCCATGCTCACCTGGGCCATCGACGGCACCGGCCCCCTGCCCGACTGGCTGACCCAGCACCTCGAGCGCACCCTCGCCCCCTACCTCACGCAGTCGACGGACGCCACCCGTTGAGTGGCCGTCCGTCGAGTCTTGGGTGCCTTCAGGAGTCCTCGAGGGTGCCGGTGGCAGGGTGAAGACGACAGCAGCGGGCGAGACCCGGCGAGACGCGATCGACCGCCGAGCGGATACCCCGCATCAGACGGCGAACTGCAACGCGCGACCTCACAGCAGTGATACGGGCCGTGGCCCGGCAAGTGGCCCGAGGCGCGAACGACACAAAGGCCGACCGCAGTAGCCCGTGGCGTGGATCAGCCGCGAAGCTCAGCCGCCCGCCCAACGGAAGGAACCGCCGGAAAGCGGTAGTGGACAGTTCGCTTATTTGGACTGGGCCATCTTGCCCCACTGCATCCCGTAGTCACTTTTGGGAAGGATGCCCTTCCCCTCATATGCGACTTTGTACTGAGTCGGGTCCCATTGACCGTCGGTATCCCGTAGTACGGCGGTCAACTCGAAGGGGCGCCCTTTGTTGTCGATGATCAGGGGAACCTTTTGGCCATCGTGGAGTATGTCGGCGAGGAATTTGAACGAACAGTACCTTTGTCTTGTCGTGACGTAGAAGAAGAAAACCACGTCCTCGTCGCGTTTGAGGGAGATGGTCTTCTCGGAGAAGTAGGGCCCCACAAACCTATAGCCCTTCAGTTCCTGGGCGTGCGAAGGGTCCGAGTCCAGGTCGAACCCCAGCCGTATGATGTCCTCCTCCGCGCCGCCGGGAGGATCCCAAAAGATCGTTCCATCGTATGGTGACGAGCACCTCTTGTCGGCGGTGATCTGCATGATACGCACTTGCTTGTCGCTGTTTCCGCGCAGGACGACCTTGAGCTGCATCCGGTCGAGCGGAACGCTCCCGTTCCGCTTGAACCACCCCCTCTGGTCTTGATGGGTGAGTTTGTTCAACTGGGCGAGTTCGGAGTCGCTCAGATCGATTGGTTCGGGTAAGACATGGGTGTTTCCGAGCCCGAATTCCTCCGACTCCATCTCCACAAGGTCGATTGCGACCGGCGGGTTCCCCGCGACTGACGTGGACGGACTGGTGGGTGAGCTCGAAGGCGGCTGCTCTGAATCCTCTGAACCAGGAGTGGGAGTGATGCCCGCCAAATACTCGGCCGCATAACTGATCGCAAACGGCAGGATCACCACCGAGCCGATGATGGCAAGCCGCTTACGCTTTCGAGTATTACGTGCTGTCGCGGCCTTCCGCGGACGACCAGTTCCGGTAGAAGTACGAGATCCGCGTCGCCCCATCCACTCCTCCCGCCGGCTTGGTCTGGGATTGTGATCCTAACTCGTACAGAGATTTCGCGCGATGGTTTGCTTTGCGATGTCACGTGACGGCGATCGGCCCACTCCGCCTGGGAGTGGACGCGAGAAGCCGTTCAAGAAGGAGGGAGCCAAGAGATGGGCCGGCCTAGGTCGTGAGCGGAAAGCCGCTGCCGATCGCGATGAAGTCGCTGGCCGGGATCCGTTGATCGGGTGCGAGCACCCAAAACGACACCCTGGGCCGAAGTGGGTCCGCGACGCCCGTCGTTATTGTGAGACTCAAATGGAGCGGGCGCGTGAGATGGCCGAACGATTCTTGACGCTGCCGCAGCCTCAGCGCCGGGCGTACACTCAAGGGCGGTCGCCAGGGCCGTTGCTCTGATTCTCGGCGACAACGTCGACACCCTGCGCCGGTTGTCCCCCTCACTCATATACGGCCAACGAGGCCTTCGAGCGAGTCCTGCACGACGCGCTCATCAGGAATTCGCCTTGCGGAGCCGAGAACCAACCGACGCGCTGACCTGCTGAGACTTGACCATCGGCTCGACCGCGGTTTCCGGCTGTGCTCGGTCGCCCCTGGCTGAGGTTCTTCCCTCGCCCCTGGTCATCCGTTCAGCCGCGCGATCACTGTCTCGGCCCGGTGCTAGCCGATGTGCGGCAGCCCGGTTCCGGCAAGGTAGTGCCCGATCCGCATGCGCATCGACCGATCCATCGGGTAGTCGCGGACCTGGTCGCGCGGCACCCAGCGGACCTCGCGCGACTCATCGCTCGGCGTCGGGGTCCCGCCGATGGCGCGGGCGGTGACCACGATGGAGAACTCCTGGCGCACCTCGCCGTTGGAGGTGTACAGGATCACGTGACGCGGGTCGGTGTAGATGCCCACCAGCCCGGTGATCTCACACTCGATCCCGGTCTCCTCGCGGGTCTCGCGGATCGCGGCCTGGGGGAGGGATTCGCCCAGGTCGATGGCTCCGCCGGGGACGGCCCAGTTGTCGTTGTCGGACCGGCGGATCAGCAGGATGTCGCCGGCGTCGTTGGTGACCACGACGTTGACCGAGGGGACCAGGCTGTTGGCGGGCGGGGCCGCAGGGTCGTCGTAAAAGTCGATCCTCCGCGCCATGACCACAACCCTAGCCGCAGATCAGTCGACCGGCCGGGCGCCGTCCCAGACGCGTTCGAAGCTGGTGGTGTAGGTGGTCGCCATGTCGCCCCCGGTGACCTTGCGCAGGTGCAGGACGGGGGCTTGGGCGGCGGGCGTGCCGTAGACGTGGGTGTTGACGAACAGCTGGTCGTCGGCCCGGTAGATGGAGTTGTACAGGATCGTGCGGTGAAGCCGGATCTCCACTGACTGCTGGCCGCGGATGGGCCGGTATAACACCAGCGCGTTTCTGATCCGTGCGGCCATCGCCTCGTTGATGCCCTCGTCGGCGCCGCGCTGGGCGACCTCGGGGCAGTCGGGATCGCCGAGCAGGATGCGTACCCGCACGCCGGCGGCGGCCTTGTCCTTGAACAGCCGGACCATGCCCGGGTCCTCGGCGAGGAAGAGCCCGGAGTAGACCAGCACGCCGATCTCCTGCTTGGCCTCAGCGAAGAGCCGTTCCCAGGTGCCGCGTGGTACGGCCCAGCGGTGGGGTAGACGGCGATGATCTCGCTTTGGGAGGCTGCGGCGACCTGCTCGCGGCTGAGCGCGTCGGGCCACAGGTAGGACTCGTCCACGCCGAGGAACGCGGCGACGGCGTACCGGTGGCGGCGGTAGGGTGTGCGTCCCTTGGTGATCCAGCGTTCGACGGTCTTGGGGTCGACTTGAGCGACGGCGGCCAGGTCGGTGAGGGTCACTCCGCGTTCGAGGAGTACGGCGCGCAGTCTCTCGTTGGCCATCTCACCTGTCCGCTTCGGGATGTCAGGGGACGCGCAAACCCTAGCCGTACGTCCTGAACAGTACCAGCCATGTGCTGAGAGCGTTCTCGTCCTCCTCTTGCACCCTCGGTGCGAACAGAGCACCAAGGCAGGGCGGGCGGCAATGTGATCGACAAAGCGCCCCTCTGCAAGGGATCCAGGAGACCTGGCCGGCGGCTGCTCTTGGTCGAATGTGAGTACGCGCAAAAAGGCCCAGGTCAGGGCTGGTATGGGCTGGTCGGAGGAGTGCCCCCGGCAGGATTCGAACCTGCGGCACCCGCTTTAGGAGAGCGGTGCTCTATCCCCTGAGCTACGGAGGCTTGATGGTGTAAGCCTACCGAACTGTGCGGGCTTGGTGTGCCTCATGGGGACGTGGGTCGGGGAAGGGGGTGGTCATCGGGGGTGTGGTGGGTGGCAAAGGTCTGGTAAGCGGTGGGTTCGGTGGGGTGGGGGCTGATTACCGTCACCTGGCATGAGCGAAGGGATGCGAGGGACGGAAGGGCGGGCTCCGGAGCGGGCGGGGTGTCTGCCGAGCGGGGTGGGGCGGCCCTGGGTGCTTGTGGTGGCGATGCTGGTCCCGGCTGCGGTGGGGGGTGCCCTGATGGTCGTGTCCCTGGCCGGGGTTGGGGTGCAGGAGCGGCAGGCGGGGGCGGTTCGGGCCGACGCGGGGGTGGTCGGGGCCGAGCCGCGGAGGCAGCCGTCGTTCGCCATGCCGGAGGTGGTGTACGGCCGGGCGGTGGTGAAGGTCTCGAGGGCCGGAGAGCGGCGACGGCCGGAGGCGGCCGGGCCGCGGAAGGCGCCGGCGAGGTCGGGGGTGGGGTCGCGGCCGGAGCAGGGTGAGCGGGAGCGCGGGCCTGTGCGGCTGCGGGGTGAGCGGACGCCGGTGCCGGCGGTGATGCAGCGCGGGCGGGTGGTGGAGCCCGGCGGCAAGGCGCGGGAGCGGAAGCGGGAGAAGAACGCGGAGGAGTGTCCGCCGGGGGAGCGTGGGCGTGGGGAGGTCGGTGAGAGGCGCGTCGGGGCCGGTGGGAAGCGCGCGCAGCGCGCACAGGTCGGTGGCAAGCCTGTGGAAACCGGCGGGAAGGGCGTGCAGGCCGGTGATGAGCCCGCGCAGGGCGGTGGCAAGGTCGCGCAGGTCGGGGAGAGGCCTGTGGAGGCCGGTGAGCGGGTGAAAGGGCAGGAAGGGGCGGCGCCGCTGTTGCGGCTGCGGATCCTGGCCACGGAGGCCGAATAGCCGAATAACGGGCATTCCCGTAAAACTGCTCACGTTGGGGGCGTGGGTGTGTTTCACTCTTAGGCGGCCGGTGGCGCTGGTGGGCAGGGCCCTGGCCGTCTTGCGGTGTGGACTGCGTGGCGTGATGTGGCCGGATGTGCGGCGCCGGGGCTGACCGGTATGGCCCTGGCGGCGTGTGAGGTCGTCGCGTACTGCTGCGACTGAGACTCACGAAATCATCCTTCTCGGTACATACCGGTCGTGGAGAGTTCCCGTCGGGGGCTCGTTTCCCTGTAGTAACGTGCCTTGCGGTTCGGATCGCGAGTTGGCAAACGGAGGAGTCGGACGTGGCATCTCCTCGGTCAGCGGGGCTGATCGCGGTCGTCATGGTGGTGACTTCGCTCGTTGGAGAGGCCTCCTCGGCGAAGGCCGAGGCCCGCGTCGCGATCGGGGCCACGAACGAGGCGGGGACCGAGCGGCAGGGGGCGGACAAGGAGCCGACCACGCTGCTCGAGCTTCGGCGGCAGGCGCAGAAGGCCACCGCGGACATCGAGGCGGCCACGAAGGCGCTGGTCAATCGGCAGAAGGCGCTGGAGGAGTCGCAGAAGAAGCTCGCGGCCAAGCTCAACCAGCTCCAGGAGGCGAACCGGGAGCTCGCCAAGATGCGGGAGCCGTTGGCCGAGCTGGTGCAGTCGCTCTACCAGGTGCCGACGATCGGCGGCCTGTCCACCTTCATGTCGGGTAACGAGCAGGCCAGCCTGCGGGCGATGAGCGACGCCACGCACCTCGTCGCCGCCAGGAACCAGGTACTCGAAGAGAGCGGGAAAGCGTTCCAAGAGCGGGAGCGGCTCGCGGCCGAGGCGCAGGAGCTGCGGGCGGCGAACCTGCTGCAGGAGGCGCAGCTCAACGCCGAGATCGACACGCTGCGGAAGCGGTCGCAGAAGCTGGTGAAGAACCTCACCGCGGCGCTGCAGAAGGCCGGCGTACGGCTCAACAAGCAGGCCAGGACGACGGGGTGCAATCCCTCGCTGGTGCCGACCGCCGCCCAGTACCCCAACGGTCTGCTGCCGCAGGCCTATCTCTGCCCGCTGCCGAACACCAAGGGGCACCAGCTGCGGGCGGACGCGGCGATCGCGTTCGCCGCGATGAACGAGGCGTACCGTAAGCGGTTCGGCAGGCCGCTGTGCGTCACCTCGAGCTACCGCAGCCTCGGGGCGCAGCAGGCCGTCTACTACCAGCGGCCCGGCCTCGCGGCGATCCCCGGGAAGAGCAACCACGGGTTCGGGCTCGCGGTCGATTTGTGTGGGGGTGTGGAGGTTTTCCGGTCGCCGCAGTTCAACTGGATGGAGGCCAACGGCAAGAAGTTCGGGTTCATCCACCCCGACTGGGCGTACCGGAGTCCTTTCGAGCCCTGGCATTGGGAGTACGACCCCGAGCTTGGTGCGAAGCTCTGAAGTCGGGCTTCTGCTTCTCCTCTCTTCTCCGTTCTTCTCCTCTTCCTCCTCCGCTGCGCTGCTCTTTCGCGCGCTCGGGTGAGGGGCGTGTGTCTCCGTGCGGCTTCCCGCCGAGCGGCTTGGGGTGAAGGTGCTCGGATGCACCGGTCATCGGCGGGGGCGGATCGCCACGGAGAGGCGGCCGGTCGATTGGGCGAGGGCCAGGTGGGCGGCCTGGGCCGGGGTGGTGGCGAGGACGACGAGGGCTCCGGTGCCGCTGTCGCCGGTGGGGGTGGTGATGACGCGGACGTTCTGGGCCACCGGGAGAGCGGCGGTGGGGCGGTCGGTCAGGTCCGTCGGGGCGCTGAGGACGTCGATCGTGTCGCCGGGGGAGAGGAGCTTGGCGGCGTCGGCGTCGGCGATGCGGACCGGGGTGGCGAGCAGGTGAGTGCCGTAACCGGCCAGCAGGCCGGGGCCGAGGAGGCGGGCGTCGGTCAAGGGCTCGCCCGCGCGCATGGGGGAGGCGAGGACGCGGCCGGTCACCTGGGCGCCGGGGCGGAGGACGCCCGCGGGGAGCACGTCGGGTGGGAAGCGTGCGGAGGTGACGTCCGCGGCGGTGAGCGGGCCGCCCGGGAGGTCGCGGGCCGCCACGAGGATCTCCACGCCCGGGGCGGGGCGGACCGAGATGAGGGCGCAGGCCATCGCGGTGGCGGCGAGCAGGGCGGCGATTGGGCGACGTCGCCGGGCGAGGAGACGACGCAAGGTGTGCATGGTCGTTCGTGACTCCTGAGGCGGGGTCGGGGCGTCGGCATCGATCGGTGGTCGGTACGGCTGCGCGGTTCGGCCGTGGACCCGGTCGCGGGCACGACCTGGCTGGGCATGGTGCGCAGCCGGGGTTGGGTCTGGTACCGCTGCCGTCCTGCCGCCGCGCCGGTCGCGGGGGGCGAGGCGGCAGGGGCAGGTCGGTCTCGTCACGCCAGGGTGTGGGGGATGGGCGCGCCAAGGTGGCAGGTGCCGGCTCGGGTTGTGGCCGGTGCCGTCCGCCGAGGGGCGTGGCGGGTCGTCGGCGGGCTCGGCGGCCGGCCGGTCAGTGGCTGGCCGGATGGACGGTCGCCGGGCTAGGGGAGCTCGAAGGGGAGTTTGATGCCGTCGAGGGCGTGGCCGCAGGGGCAGGTGCGTTCCTCGGGGAGGGCCTCGACGACCTTCGCCACCAGGGAGCGCATGCGTTCGATGTTGGCGGCGAAGAAGGCGAAGACCTCCTCCTGGCTCACGCCCTCGCCCACCTCCACGCCGGCGTCGTGGTCGGTCACGAGGGAGAGGGAGGTGTAGCAGAGGGCGAGCTCGCGGGCGAGGACCGCCTCGGGGTGGCCGGTCATGCCGACGATGGTCCAGCCGTTGCTCGCGAACCACTGGGACTCGGCGCGGGTGGAGAAGCGGGGGCCCTCGATGACGACGAGGGTGCCGCCGTCCACGGTGGGCCAGCCCTCGGCGCGGGCGACGGAGACCGCGGCGGCGCGGCCGGCCGGGCAGTAGGGGTCGGCGAAGGTGACGTGTACGGCTCCACCTTCGTCGTAGTAGGTCTGGGGGCGGCCGGAGGTGCGGTCGACCAGCTGGTCGGGGATGACGAGGGTGCCGGGGCCGTACTCCTGGCGGAGGGAGCCCACGGCGCTGGGGGCGAGGACCTGGCGTACGCCGAGGGAGCGCAGGGCCCACAGGTTCGCCCGGTAGGGGATGCGGTGCGGGGGATAGCGGTGGCCCCTGCCGTGGCGGGGGAGGAAGGCCACGGTCCGGGAGCCGATGCGGCCCACGGTGATGACGTCGCTTGGGGGGCCGTAGGGGGTGTCGACCTGGAGCTCCTCGGCCTCGTCGAGCAGGGAGTAGAAGCCGGAGCCTCCGATGACGGCGATGTCCGCGCGAGTGACCATGGCGCCGACACTAACGAATGCGGTGGCTCGTGCGGATCCGGGTGGGGTGGTCCTGTGGATAACTCCGCACGGGTGGGCACGGCCTGTGGATGGAGGGCCGCGCACCTGTGGACAAAGTCCCGGGCAGGGCTCGTCGGCAGGGCGTTACGTGAGTGACTCCGTCGGCCCGAGGCCGGGTCCTGCCGTTTTGGGTCGCGTTTACCGCACGGTTGACGGAATCAGGGTGCCGGTACGGCGAGCCGAATCAACCGGTAAAACCGCGTGAATCGGGGTGGGATTTGGCATTGCGAAGGCGTACGAGCCGGGTCGCCGAGATCGAAGGGCCGTTTCCGCCGGCCGTTCTGCCGCGGCGCGGCGCCGACGACGGCATGGGGAAAGGGCTTGGGCGGAGACCGTCAACGCCCTTTGCACGCGATGGCGTTTTCCCCGCAATCCGTAAAGGCGTGCGTGAAGCTTTCGCGGGCCGTACGCGATGGCGACCCGGCCCGTACGCGCCGTTGCGTCGGGGAAAGGGAGAATCCACCACCCGGCGGCAGGTCGTCCCTCGATGCGCCGTTGTGGCCGGATATGCCGCAGGCCGCGCCGATGGGTCGTGACCGACGTGGCCGAGGACGCCGTGCGGCCACTTGGTGCGGCACCGCACCAGGTCACGGTCGTGGCCGCGAAACGCACGGGGCGTCCGAATGCTCGCCACCTCGCACGTGCGCCGGAGACCGGCCTGCCACGGGCCGACGGCGAAGTCCGGGGTCGGGTGCGGTGGCGGGAACGGCGGCGGAAGGCCTGGGGACGATGTGGGGATCGTCCGGGCTGTGGCCGCAGGCCCGGCTTGGGCCCTGTGGGGCCGGGCAAACCGGGCCGGGTACGGAGTGCCGAGCGGCGACGCCCGGGCGACGCCTGTATCCGCTTGCGGGCGGAGGAGTGGCCGCGCTCAGCGGGATGCGGTCGGCTCAGGCGGCCGAGGTCGACGCGGTGCTGCTCGTGCTGTCGGACTTGCTGCTGCTGTCGGACGAAGAGGAGCTCGAGGTGCTCTTGCTCCCGTTCGAGCTCGACGAGGACGACGAGGACGAGCCGTTCGACGAGCGGTTGTCCGTGCGGTAGAAGCCGGAGCCCTTGAAGACGATGCCGACCGGCGAGAAGACCTTGCGCAGCCGTCCCTTGCAGCTCGGGCACTCGGTCAGCGGGTCGTCGGTGAACTTCTGGACGACCTCGAGCTGCTCGGAGCAGGCGGTACAGGCGTACTGGTAGGTGGGCACGCACTCCTCCTCAATGGCTCACACCGACTGGCACTCTGACGGTGCGACTGCTAATGGTACGGCTCGGACTAGCATAAATGCCACTCAGGTCCGGTCTAGCCCGCTTGACCAGCGCCTTCGCATCGCACGGCCCCGTGCGCCGCCGACCCGCCGCACCACCGCGGCACGGTCGCCAACACCGTCCGCCCCCTACCACACGGCGATCCCTCCCCGGTACGGCACAGCCGCCTTGGCGCCTGCCAAGGCGTGACGCAGGCCACGGTAAAGGCCGCAGGCGGCAGCCTCAGTCCCCCCGCTCGCCGTACCACCCGGCAAGCTTGCCGCTGCGGCTCACGGCCCGCAGGCGGCGCTCCACGGCCTCCCGACACGCGGCCGTGGCGACCACGAGAAGCTGGTCCCCGGTGAGCAGCCGGGTGCTCGGCTCGGGCACGAAGGCGCGGCCCTGGCGCACGATCATGGTGACCGCGGCGTCGCTGGGCAGCCGCAGCTCGAAGATCTCCACGCCGTCGAGCCGGGAGCCGGGCGGCACGGTGACCTGGAGCAGCTCGGACTTGAGCTCCTCCAGCGGCGCGGCCTCCACGTCGAGGTCGTGGGCCTCGCCGGGATCGGTGACCTTGAGCAGCCGGGCGGCGAGCGGCAGCGTGGGCCCCTGGACCAGGGTGAAGACGATCACGATGACGAAGACCTCGTTGAAGATCGTCTTCGCTCCGGGCACCCCGGCCGCCCACGGGATGGTGGCGAGCACGATCGGCACCGCGCCGCGCAGCCCGGCCCACGACAGGAACGCCTGCTCCCGCCACGGGATGGCGCCGATCCGGGCGACCCGGGCGAGCAGCGCCGAGGCCACCACCGAGGCCGGCCGCGCCACCAGGATCAGCGCGAACCCGGCCACCAGCCCGGGGACGAGCGCGGCGGGCAGCTCGTCCGGCCGGGCGAGCAGCCCCAGCATGACGAACAGCCCGATCTGGGCGAGCCACGCCGCCCCCTCGGCGAACCCGCGGGTCGCGGCCCGGTGCGGCAGGCCCGCGTTGCCGAGCACCACCGCGGCGAGGTAGACGCCGAGGAACCCGCTGCCGTGCGCCAGCACCGCCCCGCTGTACGCGCCGAGCGCGACCGCGAACACCGCGAGCGGGTACAGACCGGACGCGGGCAGCGCGACCCGGCGCAGCGCGAACGCGGCGAGGAACCCCACCCCGAGCCCGATCGCCCCGCCGATCGCGAGCTCCAGCAGCACGTCGAGCACGAGGATGCCGGCCCGCGTCGCCGCCGCGCCCCCGGTGCTCAGCGCGGCCACGAGGATCACCGCGGGCGCGTCGTTGAAGCCGGACTCCGCCTCCAGCGTCCCGGCGAGCCGGGCCGGCAGCGGCAGCCGGCGCAGCACCGAGAACACCGCGGCCGCGTCGGTCGAGGCGAGCACCGCGCCGAGCAGCAGCGCCGACCGCCAGTCGAGGCCGAGCGGCCCCGCCGTGCACGCGGCGAGCACGACCACGCTCACCCCGACCCCGGCCGTGGCGAGCACGATCGCCACCGGTACGGCCGGCCGTACCTGCCGCCAGTTCGTGGTCAGCCCGCCCTCGGCGAGGATGACCGCGAGCGCGACCAGGCCGATCTCCCGGGCCAGCTCGGCGTCGTCGAACACGAGGCCGAACCCGTCCTCGCCGAGCAGCAGCCCGAGGCCCAGGTAGATGAGCAGGCTCGGCAGCCCGGTGCCGTGCGCGATCCGGACCGAGACGATCGCGGCGATGACCACGCCCGCGCCGAGGAGCAACCAGACGTCGAGATGCATCCGGCGCCCCCTCCCCGCCCGGTCTCACCGGCCGTATCCGTGCATGTGAGCCACGTAATTTCCGTTACGTCGCCGCCTCGACCCGCCCGACCCTCACGATTCCCGAGGGGAGTGCGGCGTACCGGACGGGCTGGTCGTGGGGCTCGGCGGGCACGCCGTCGACCAGCTCGCCCTCGTGCAGCAGGGCCACCGTGGGCACGTTCGGGCCCACCCGGGCGAGCGCCCGGTCGTACGAGCCGCCGCCCCGGCCGAGCCGTACCCCGGTGGTCCGGTCGACCGCGAGGGCGGGCACGATGACGAGCGCGGCGGTGCGGATCGCGTCCACGCCGCGGCGGGTGTCGACCGGCTCGAGCAGGCCGTTTCTCCCCGGGGCGAGGGAGTCCGGGCCGTCGTAAACCGCCCAGTCAAGATCGTTGTCAGGGCGCAAAACCGGCAGCATCACGGTCGCGCCGTGCTTCCACAACGCGTAAACGAGGCCGTGGGTGGAGGGCTCGGTGCCGAAGGACCAATAACACGCGACCAGCCCCGCCATCTGCACCCACGGCTGGTCGAGAAGCGACTCTCTGATCGCGGCCGCGGCGCCCTGCGGGTCCTTCACCGTGGCCCGCCTCTCCAGGATTCGGCGACGCCACTCCCGCTTCTCCATAAGCCCCTCCATTAAAGTCAATGCATGGCTGACTTCGACACTGTGACGAAAGCCGTCATCCCCGCGGCGGGTCTCGGAACACGATTCCTCCCCGCCACCAAGGCAACGCCGAAAGAGATGCTGCCCATCGTCGACAAGCCGGCCATTCAGTATGTGGTCGAGGAGGCGGTGGACGCCGGACTCCTCGACGTGCTGCTGGTCACGGGCCGGAACAAGCGTTCCATCGAGGACCATTTCGACCGAGCGTACGAGCTGGAGGAGGCGCTCGCCGCAAAGGGGGACGAGGTACGGCTGTCACAGGTGCTGGAGACGGCCGACCTCGCCACCGTGCACTACGTACGGCAGGGCGAGCCGAAGGGCCTCGGCCACGCGGTGCTGTGCGCCAAGCAGCACGTGGGCGACCACCCTTTCGCCTGTCTGCTCGGTGACGACCTGATCGACCCGCGCGACCCGCTGCTCAAGCGCATGATCGAGGTGCGCAGGCGGTACGGCGGCAGCGTGGTGGCGCTGATGGAGGTACCGAAGGACCAGGTCTCGCTGTACGGCTGCGCCGCGATCGCCCCCACCGAGGAGGATGACGTGGTGCGGGTCACCAACCTGGTGGAGAAGCCCGCCCCGGAGGACGCCCCGTCGAACTGGGCGGTGATCGGCCGCTACGTGCTCGACCCGGCGGTCTTCGAGGTGCTGGAGGAGACCAAGCCCGGCCGCGGCGGCGAGATCCAGCTCACCGACGCCCTGCTCACGCTCGCGGGACGGGACCGTGACGAGGGCGGCCCCGTCCACGGCGTGCTGTTCCGCGGGCGTCGCTACGACACCGGCAACAAGGCCGAGTACCTGCGCACCGTGGTGACGTTCGCCGCGGAACGCGAGGATCTCGCGCCCGAGTTCCTGCCGTGGCTGCGCCGCTTCGTGGAGGAGCGGGTCCGGTAGGCCACAATAGGCAACGTGCACGATCCCCGACGCCCCGGTGACGGCGTCACGCTGAAGCCCGTCGACCGGCACCTGGAGGAGATCCTCGCGACCGTGCGGGCGGTCACCCCGCTCGAGCTCGATCTCGACCAGGCGCTCGGCACCGTACTCGCCGAGAACGTCACCTCCCCGCTGCCGCTGCCGCCGTTCGACAACTCCGCGATGGACGGCTACGCGGTGCGGGCCGAGGACGTGGCCGGCGCGTCCGAGACGCGCCCGGTCGTGTTGCCGGTGATGGACGACGTGGCGGCCGGGGACGGACGCACGTACGCGGTGGGCCGCGGCATGGCCGCACGCATCATGACCGGCGCCCCGGTCCCCGGCGGCGCCGACGCGGTCGTGCCGGTGGAGTGGACCGACGGCGGCACGGTGCGCGTGGCGATCCGCCGCGCGCCCGAGCCGGGCAACGCGATCCGCCGGGCCGGCGAGGACGTCCGGCCCGGCCAGGTCGTGCTCCCGGCCGGGACGCCGATCGGCCCGGCCCAGCTCGGCATCCTCGCCGGGGTGGGGCGGCGCCGGGCGCGGGTGCTGCCGCGCCCGCGCGTGGTCGTGATGTCGACCGGCGCGGAGCTCGTGCCGCCGGGCGAGCCGCTGGCCCCCGGCAAGATCTACGAGTCGAACAGCTACACCCTCTGCGGCGCGGTACGGCAGGCCGGGGCCGAGGCGTACCGCGCCGAGGCGGTGACCGACGACCCGGCCGTGTTCCTCGACCGGCTGGAGTCCCAGCTGGTGCGGGCCGACGTGGTGATCACCAGCGGCGGGGTGTCGATGGGCGCGTACGAGCCGGTCAAGGAGGCGCTCGCCCCGCTCGGCACGGTGCGGTTCGACAAGGTCGCGATGCAGCCCGGCATGCCACAGGGGTTCGGCGTGGTCGGCGAGGACCGGGTGCCGATCTTCTGCCTGCCGGGCAACCCGGTGTCGGCGTTCGTGTCGTTCGTGCTGTTCGTCCGGCCCGCGCTGGACAAGATGCGCGGCCTGCCCGCGGGCCCGCCGAAGACCGTGCCCGCGACCGTGGACGCGCCGCTGCGCTCGCCCAAGGGCAAGCGCTCGTTCCTGCGCGGCGTGCTCGACGGCGACGTGGTGTCGCCGGTGCGCGGCCAGGGGTCGCACCAGCTCGGCGCGCTCGCCGCGGCGAACGCGCTCATCGTCGTGCCCGAGGACGTCACCGAGGTGCCCAAGGGCGCCACGGTCCGGGTCATTCCCCTCTGAGCACGCGCCCGACGTACGATCTGGGGTATTCGTACGGTTGAGCGACTGCCGGCGGCGGCCGGTCAGGAGGGCGATATGCGTGGGCTGACCCATATCGACGAGACCGGTGCGGCCCGCATGGTCGACGTGTCCGCGAAGGACGTGACCGTGCGCACGGCTCGCGCCACCGGCCGCGTGCTGCTGTCGCCGGAGGCGGTGGCGCTGCTGCGTTCCGGCGAGGTGCCCAAGGGCGACGCGCTCGGCGTGGCCCGCATCGCCGGCATCCAGGGCGCCAAGCGCACCCCGGACCTCATCCCGCTGTGCCACCCGATCGCGCTGCACGGCGTCAAGGTCGACCTGACGGTGGTCGACTCGGGCGTGGAGATCTCCGCCCGGGTGAAGACCGCCGACCGCACCGGCGTGGAGATGGAGGCGCTCACCGCGGTCAGCGTGGCCGCGCTCGCGCTCATCGACATGGTCAAGGCCGTGGACCCGGCGGCCGTCATCAGCGACGTGCGGGTGGAGGAGAAGACCGGCGGCAAGACCGGCGTGTGGACCCGGGACGCCGCCGCCGAGGGCCCGGAGGCGTCCTCGTGAGGGCGCTCGCGATCACGGTCTCCAACCGGGCATCCAAAGGCATCTATCCGGACAAATCCGGCCCGCTGCTCGTCTCGCTGCTGGAGGACGCGGGCTGCGAGCAGGTGGACGGCCCGCTCGTCATCCCCGACGGCGAGGCGGTCGAGACCGCGCTGCGCGACGGCGTGCGCGACGGCTACGACGTGATCGTCACCACCGGTGGCACCGGGCTCACCCCCACCGACCTCACCCCCGAGATGACCCGGCGGGTGCTCGACCGGGAGATCCCCGGCATCGCCGAGGCGATCCGGCAGGTCAACCGGGATAAGGTGCCCACCTCGATCCTGTCGCGCGGCCTCGCCGGCGTGGCGGGCCGCACCCTGATCGTGAACCTCCCGGGCTCGTCGGGCGGCGTCAAGGACGGCATGGCCGTACTCGCGCCGATCCTGCGGCACGCGGTCGACCAGATCCACGGCGGCGACCATCCGCGGGGCTGAGCGTCCACGGGCTGAACGCCGCCGTCCCGAATAGGGAGAATTCGTGGCAAAGGAGGACGGCGTGGCGGATCGGCGGTCGCAGGGGGATGATTGACAGGTGGATCGACTTCGCGGTTGGCCGGTGACCCTGACGGAGGGGCCGGTCGGCCTACGGCCCATCCGGCTCCGTGACGTACGGGTCTGGCGTGAGACGCGGCTGCGCAACATCGAGTGGTTGCGCCCATGGGAGCCCACGAATCCGGAGACGCCGCTCTACCGCACCGGCCTGGGGCCGTACATCGCCATGGTGGGCACGCTGCGCCGGGAGGCGCGGCAGGGCCTCGCCATGCCCTGGGTGGTGACCTACGAGGGGCGTTTCGCCGGACAGCTCACGATCGGCGGCATCACGTGGGGAGCCGCCCGTTCCGCCCAGGTCGGTTACTGGATCGACAAGGCGCTCGCCGGTCGCGGCATCATTCCGACCGCGCTCGCCATGGCCGTTGACCACTGTTTCTTTACCACGGGTCTACATCGCCTGGAGGCCAATATCCGTCCGGAAAACCACGCCAGCCGTAGGGTGGTGGAGAAGCTCGGTTTCCGGGAGGAGGGCCTACGCCGACGTCAACTGCACATCAACGGCGCCTGGCGAGACCACATCTGCTACGCGCTGACGCTGGAGGACGTGCCGAACGGCCTTTTGGCGCAGTGGCGGCGTACCCGGGAGGCGGCTGCTCGCGACGGCTCCTGAATGACCAGTGCGTTAACAGCCTTGCCGATCTCGCGACACACCGCACCGAATACTCGTCAATCAATGACACACAGTCTTACGGTGCGTGACGTGAGCACATCGGTGACGGCAAAAGACCCAGGATGTGTTCACGCTGCCCGGAGGCGGTGCCATGGGTAGCGTATTCCTTTATCTCGCCATCGTCCTGATGTGGCTGTGCGTCCTGGTCCCGATGTGGCTGCGCCGGGACCGTACGGACGAGGGTGAGCTCGTGCCCGTCTTCGCCGAGGACACCGCCGACGACTCCGCGGGTGACACCGGCGGCTCCACCCGCGACGATAACAGTGATCAGTCCCGCGACGAGACCTCCGAGGAGATCCGTGACGAAAGCGGCGGCGACACCCTCGTCGACGACGCCCCCGGCTCCGCGTCCCGGTCCACCGCCGGGTCCGCGGCGTACCCGGGCGGCGGCTCCTCCGGGTCCGGCGCCGCCCGGACCGGGGACCGGAGCGACGCCGACACCGGCGCCGACCTGAGCTCCGGCGTCCGGTCCGACACCGCAGCATCCCAGGCCGCCCTCTCCCCCGAACCCGGCGACAACACCTCGAGCACGCCGTCCATGTCCTCCCGAGCCGCCCGCCGCCGCGCCGCCCAGCGCCGCCGCGCCCGCATCATCGCGCGCCGCCGCCGGCGCCTGTTCTGGTCCGTCCTCCTCGTCCTCGCCTCCACCGTGACCGCCGCCACCGGCGTGGTCTCCTGGTGGGGCGTGATCCCGTCCGTCGTCCTCCTCCTCGGCTACCTCGTCATGCTCCGCGTCGCCGCCCGCATCGACGCGGAACGGCGGGCCCAGGCCGCCCGCCTCCGCGCCGAGCGCGCCCGGCGCCGCCGCGAGGCCCTCGCCGCCCGGCAGACCACCGCCGACGTGCTCGAATTCCAGGGCCCGCGGCATGCCGAGCTCTTCGACCAGTACGCGGATCCGCCGCGCCGCGCCGTCGGGGACTGAATCCCTGGCGCGAGCACCCCCGAAAGTTTGCTACTCTGGTCGCGTCCTTGGGGCTATAGCGCAGTCCGGTAGCGCACCTCGTTCGCATCGAGGGGGTCAGGGGTTCAAATCCCCTTAGCTCCACCCAGGTCAGGGGCCACTTCCGATCTTCGGAAGTGGCCCTCTGGGTGTCTGTACAGCAGCAAGTACAGCAACGGCTACGCCAGCCGCCTGCCCAGCTTCCTGAGCGCCTCGAGCGTCTCCTCGGAGTACACCTCGCTGTAGACGTTCATCGTGACGCCGATCTGGCTGTGGCGAAGGATCTGCATCACGATCCTCGGGTGGACGTCGAGCGCGACGAGCAGGGAGGCGCACGTCTTGCGGGTGGCGTGCAAGGGGATGCGCGGCACCTGGGCATGCCTGATCGCGGCGGCGAAGCTCCGGTTGAAGTTCCGCGGCTCCACCGGCCGACCGGTCACGGTCGTGAAGACCAGGCCGGTCTCAACCCAGTCGCGGCCGGCCCTCAGACGGGCCGCGTTCTGCTCTGCCCGCCGGTCCCGTAGAGCGGCCACGCACGGCTCTACGAGCGGCAGCACGGCGTCTGAGGACTCGGTCTTGGTCTCCCGGTGGTACAGCCGTCCACGGACCCGCTGAAGCTGCCATCCGATGCTGATTTCGGCGTTGTCCAGGTCGACGTCCTCCCACCGGAGTCCGAGGACCTCGCCGCGCCGGAGACCGAGAACGAGGATGAGCACGTACGCGGCATAGAGCGGATCACGGCGGGTACGGGCGGACTCCAGGAATCGCCGGGCTTCGTCGACCGTCCAAGGCTTGATCTTCCTTCGGCGAGGCTTGGGTACCCGTATCAGAGCCGCAACGTTCCTGGCGATCAGCTCTTCGCGGACCGCGTTGTTCAGCGCGGCCCGCAGCACGGCCCAAGCGTCCCGGACGGTCCGGTCGGAGGGGAGCTGCCGACAGCAGGAGCCCACCGCGCAGCACTTGCGATCACTTTCATGCCGGCGGGCGTCCTTGCCCTGGGCGCAGCACTGGCAGGTCTTGCGCAGCCGGGTGCACCAGCTCTGCACGTCACGCACGGAAAGCCGATCGAGCCGTTTGCGGCCGAGATCGGGCTTGATGTACAGCCGGGCGAACATCTCGTAGTTCGCCACCGTCGACGGCGCGAGGTTCGGCTCGACGACGTCCCGAACCCAGTAGTCCAGGTAGGCGCCGAGCGTGGGCACCTTGCTCGCGATCGGCCCACGGGTCGCCTGGGCATGCAGCTTGATCCACTTACTGTGAGCTTCCTCACGCGACTGGCCGTAGACCCATTTGCGGGTCTTCTTGCCTTCCGGCGTGGTCACCCAGACGTACCCGGCCCAACCGTTCCGGTACGGGAAGATCGAACCCTCGCCGTTGGCACGCCGACCCATCAGGCGGCCTCCTCACACAGCCGGGCCACGTACGCGTCCAAGGCGGACCGAGGGATACGGCGACACCGCTCGCTGACGAGCACCGAGACCAGCTCACCCGAGCGTATGAGCTTGTAGACGGTCCACCGGCTGACCTTGAGCGCAGCCATCACTTCGGGAACGGTGAGCATGTCAGGGGTCACGGGGCGCATTCCTTCCGATCAGAGCGGCAAGCGCGGACTCGCCAGGGGTGAAGCCCTGGCCGGCGAAACGCCAGTGAGCGAGCACCAGGGTGGTTTCGGGATCGTGGGAGCCCTGGGCGCGCAGGGTGCGGCAGTAGTCGACTCGGGCCTGACGCAGCGCGCCGAGCGTGGTCGAGTAGGCGCGGCTTTTGGTCGAGAAGTGGCCGCGAAAGCCAAGCATGTGCGCCCACTGCCGTAGCCGCAGATTCGCCAACTCGGGATAGGCGGCAGGGTTGCCCAGCTCCCAGGCGGTGCGGATCAGCCGGGCGGCATGCTCGGTGACGCCCAGCTCGCCAAGTCGGCGAAGGTCGGCCCGGTTGAGACGCCGATCCACGGTCCCGGCGGCTTCGGCGGCCTTGACGGCGTACTTGGCGATGTAGCCGGCGACCTTGGTCTCGGTCAGCTCGCCGTCGTCCAGGTCGCCGGTATCGATAGGGCGGATGTCGAGCTGTTCGCCCCAGCAAAGGCGTCGCGTGGGCTGGCCGAGGTCGGGTGCCTCGAGATGCACGGCGGCTGCGGCAGTGGTGATCGCACGGGTGAGCAGATCGACGGTGGCCCAGGACGGGGGAGGGACGATCGCATCACCCTCACCGCGCCCATCCAGGCGGATCACAGCGTGGAAGTGGACCACTCCGCGAGCCTGGTATTCGGCGACCTTGGCATAGGAGACCTTGACCTGCCGGGCGAATTCGGCCTGTGTCAGCCCGGCGGCGGCAGCCAGGTGACGACGCAGGTAGATCGTGAAACGCCGCCACAGGTCGCCGGCGTTGGCGTTCCACAGCACATGCCCGACGTAGTCGTAGGTGTCAGGGTCGAGGGGCTGACCGATGCGCGGATCACCGGCGGCATGCCGCTCAAAGCAGGCAGGACCACGGCGACGCGGGTGACACACCGGCGAACGGCCGGTCTTGTCCGGGCCACGGTGGACCGGGCCGAAGCTCGGAGCGGTGAACGTGGCCAGCACCCGCGGATGAGTACGGACGGTTTCGGGCACGCCTTTGCTGCCGCCGAGCAGCCCGGCTTTGAGCAGGTGGTAGGTATCGGCCCGGTAGACCTCGGCGCAGGAGGGGCAGCGGGAGGCGCGGCGGTTGCCGCAGCGCACCAGCAGATGCCCATGCGGCTCGCTTGCGGTGGTGTAGGCGTGCAGGACCTCGCCGGTGCGGGTGTCGACAGTGAGCGACTCGCCGGTCAGCCGTACCGGTTCGGCGCAGCCGCGAAGGCGCGTGGCCTGATCGATCCAGCGAACCAGGTCGGCGACCGAGTACCGGGCCAGGTCACGAACGGCCGACTCGGCAAGCTCGGCAAGAGTAGCGGCAGCGGTCATGCTGCGCGCCCCAGTTGGCCGATAACAACGAGGTGCTTGTCAGTGTCGAGGCAGCCGAGGCCGCCCACGGCTAGAGGTTGGGCAGGAGGCAGCAAGCAAGGCATACTTGTGGCTCCTTCGCTGACACGTGAAGGGGGAGACGCCCCGCGGGACGGCGGTTGCCGCCAAGCTCTGGCCGTCCCGTGGGGGCGTCGGACTGTGACGAAGGGCGTCGGCTCAGCTGTTCTTGTTTTCGGTGTCCTGCTGGGCCAGCTGGGCGTCGTAGGCCTCGCGGACCGAGGCGGGTTCGCCGTTGGGCCAGGTGCCGGGACGCCCCTGGTCGAACTCGATCGTGATCACGTGGTCCTTGCGCATCGGTGGTTCTCCCTTCGCTGGTAGCGGTTGCGGTCAGTGGTCGAGGTGGGTGTCCAGGCCGGTGCCGTTGCAGTCGCGGCAGTCCTCGCCGGATGTGTCACGGCCGGTTCCGGCGCAGGTGGCGCACGGGTAGAGCGCGCTGTCGGGCAGGTCGGCAGGGTTGAGGCTCACCGGCGGGCCTTCCATCGCGGGACACGACCGGTGCCGTTGCAGGTCCAGCAGGAGTCGACGTAGGTGACGGTGCGCCAGAAGATGAACAGTCGGCGCCTGACCTCGGCGACACGGACGCGGCCGACTCCGGAGCAGTCAGCGCACAGCGAGCCACCGTCGGGAGGAGGGGTTCGAGCTGGGATGCGGGCCATGAGGACCTCCTAGGGCTTGAGTTGGGTGATCAGGGCCGAGACGGCGTCGGACGACCTGGTGGAGCAGCACCAGCAGCGCCGAGGCGGTGTCGGCGGCTTGGGCCGGGCGGGTGACGATGTAGAAGGCGGCGAACAGCAGCACCAGTCGCATCGCCCAGCGGCGCATCAGGCGGTGACCTGGCCGTACGGGCTGAGCAGGATGTCCCAGTCGTAGGCGGGTGGGGCTGGGACGGCCGCGCGGTAGGTGATCGGGCCGAAGTCACGGGTGGTCTGGTAGTCGAGGCCGTCGCTGGCGGGGCGGTCGATCAGGGCGGCGATCCGGTCGACGGTGGCCCGGTCATGGACGTGGATGCTGATCTCGGTGCCGTCGCTCGGCACGGGCACCTTGGGATGGGTGGCCAGGAAGTCGGCCAGGCGGCGCAGGCCGGCGATGAATTCGGCACGGACGGTGCTGTCAGTGGTGAACATGAGCAGAGTCCTTTCGGGAGCGGTTGAGCAACGCGAGGTTGCGGAGGGCCAGACACGCCCGGTCCGGGGCGTGTCCAAAGGCCGGTCAGGCGGTTGTGGTGATGCGGGCCAGCAGGTGACGTGCGGTCGCAGGCGGCAGGCGCAGGCGCTTGCCGAGCTGTTCCGGGCTGATCGGTTCGCCGTGCAGCCGGGCGTGTTCCTGGGCGATGTAGCGGGCGTCCTCGAGCAGGGCCTCAGAGACCTGGGGCTCCATATCACCGTCAGGTGCGGCAGCGAGGGCTTCCCGGCTGTCGACTGGTCGCCCGGACGGTGCCGCCTCGACCAGAGGTCCGGCCGTACCGTGGCCGAGGGCACCGGAGGTCACCGCACCGGCCGAACCGCGGGGTTGCAGGTCGGGCATCACATCGCGGTGCACGGTGTCGACCACGGCGACCCCACGCGCCTGATCCACCGGTGAGGCGACCTGGTGTGCGTGGGCAGCGCGGCGCTCGAGCATGGAGACCGCGATCAGGAACGCCCCGGCGGGGGTTCCGGCCACGATCCAGCCCCACGGGCTTGGGTGGGCTTGGGCGAGGTTGGCCGCCAGGGTGAGCGTGATGCCGCCGGCGAGCACCAGCGTGGGCCACGAGACCGGCCCGCGCGGGCGGCGCCCGAGCCGCTTGTCCCGCTGGCGTTCGCGGGCGGCCATCACGCACATCAGGTCGATGCACACCGCCACCGCCCAGGAGCGCCAGCCGGTTTGGCCGTACCGAGCGGCCAGGTGGCTGATGTGGTCGAAGCTGCCAACAGCGGCGATCACCGCGAGGATCACCACCGGCCCGTTGTCGGCCAAGGCGGCTTTGACGCGGCGCATCAGGGGTCTCCTTCGAGCTATGAGGTACGACGAGAGCAGGTGCAGCCGGGCGTCTGGCACCAGCCGGAGGCGTTGGCCCAGGTCGGGTCGTAGATCGCCCAGCCGTCCTTTTTCGCGCCTCCGGTGTGGACGGCCTTCTGGTGGCCGCACCGGCGGCAGGGCTTTTCGAGCACGCGCATTTGGGCAAGGTCCATGCGGCGCATGGAGTGCGCCTCCGTGTGAGGCGACGAGGGCATGGATCAGGCAGGGACCTGGCGTGATCAGGGCTCACGCCATGCCCGAGCCGGGGAGATCAGGAATCAGGCGGAGGTCGAAGCCGAGAACTCGGCCAGTTCCTCGGGGGTCACATCGCTGGCATCCACCGGGTCAGCCGAGGCGCGTCCGGTGAGGTCTTCCCAGGAGGGTGCCAGGTGTGTCCAGGTGTCGGCGGCGGCGTCGGCCTCGTTCTCGGACACGTAGGCCGAGCGCATGCGCCGCCAGCGGCCATCGGCGCCGATGACCACCGAGGTGCCGGGCATGGAGGCCGGGATCTTCCGGGCGGCTGCCAGCGCGGCAGGGTCCATGTCGCCGAGGGCCATCTTGGCGGTTTCCTCGTCGTTGACCTTGTGGCAGATCCTGCCGGTGAGCTGGGCGCGGAGCGCGGTCACGCCCGAGCCGAGGTCGGAGCCGATACGCTGACCGCAGACCACCAGGTAGATCCCGAACGCCCGGCCGATCTGGGCCACCCGAAGCAGCCGGGTTGCCAGGGCCGAGACCTCCTCCTGTTCCTTTTTCTTGTCGGCCATCAGGAACAGCTCGGCGACCTCGTCGACCAGCAGCACGATCGGGATCGGGCGCTCGGCATCCGGCAGGCCGGGCTGCCAGATGTTGCGCACCCGGTAGGTGCGGCACAAGGCCATGCGGTCTTTGATGACGCCGATCAGGTCGGCCAGCAGGGCGATGCACTCGGCTCGCTCGGTGGCCAGTGCGCTCAGCCGGCGCTCATACGGTGCCAGCTCCACGCCGCCCTTGAGGTCGAAGCCGACCAGCGCCACCGGCTGGGGTGCCAGCCCGACGAACAGAGCGTTGATCAGGTTGGACTTCCCGCTTTGGGTCGCGCCGACGATCATCCAGTGCGGCACGGTGCGGAAGTCGATGACGAACGGCTCACCGGTGTCCAGAAGGCCGACCCGGACCCGCAGCAGCCCATCGGGTGCGGCGGGGAAGGGCACCTTGGCCAGCGGATCGGTGAGCGTCGCGACCAGGACGATGCGGCCCGGTTCCCACGAGGCCAGCCGTACCGAGTGGACCCGCCAGGCGTGGGCGAGCTTGTCCAGCACCCGGACGTAGTCCTCGGGAGTCTGCCCTTTGTGCAGGCGGATCGAGACTTGGAATCCCTGGCGGGTGGGGCGGATCAGCCCGATGCGGGGAGCGCGCTCGACATCGACGCGCCGGAGCTTGCGGCGCTGGTCAAGGGTGACCACGTGACGCGCTGCCATCGGCTCATCCCCCAGGCCGGGGAAGGTCCAACGCCAGCGGCGCTTACGGCGCGACAGCCCGCAGCCGGAGGCGACCGAGCGCCAGGTGCCGTAGATCATCAGCATCCGCAGCGGGAACCCGACCAGGTACCAGAACGACACCGGATGCATCCGCTGCCAGACCCACAGCCCGACAGCTACGGATGCCGGTGCCAGTAGGCCCCAGACCCAAAGGTCGGTCATACTGGAGACCTCCTATGCCTTTCCTGGATTCGGCTGGGAGACCCCGGAGCGGTCCGAGCCGGCCAAGCTATGACCGCTCCGGGACCAAGCCTGCTGGTTCAAAACAGCGGCTCCATCGACGAGACAGAGGGAGCCGGTAGGCGACGCAGCCCGCGGAACGGGCGCACCACCTTCGAGCCGTCCTCGCGCTCGACGAGCACGTTGCGCGGGCCACCACCCCGACCCCACCCGATCAGGACGCGCACGGGACGGCCCTTCTCCAGGTAGACGCGGCCCACGATGCTCATCAGGCCCTCGCCGCCTCGACCGGGCGGATCGCCTCGGCGCGGAACCCGAGGCCCGCGCGCCCGTTCATCTGCCAGAAGAAGGCCGACAGCCCGACCGGGCGCACCTGAATGCCCTGGGGGATTCTCGGGAAGTCGACCGACGGGAAGGTGACCATGATGACCGGGTTGCGCCGGTCGTCGTTCGGCTGAGGCAGCAGCGGGATCGTGTACAGCTCCCGCCCCTCGGCGTCCTTCTTGATCTCACCGGTCGCCCGATCGATGATCTTCGGCTCCGGCTCACCGGCGACGGTGAACGACAGCGACGAGATGTCCACCGGGATGTTGCGCATGACGCCCTCCTTCGCATCGATCAGCTAGACGGCTACTCGTCTAGAGGAGTTGTAACATGTATAGAGGAGCTGAGCGGCATGCGTCAAGCCTTAGTGCGCGGGAAGTTCGTAGGAGAGCTGATAGGCGTCGCCGCGCATGATCGTGTCACAAACCTCCACGGCGCGACCTTCGACGTCATAGGCTGTACGGATCAGCCGGAAAACTGGAGTGCCATCACCGAGGGACAACAACCGGGCCTCTTCACGCGTGGGCATTCGCGTGTACACGTCTTCCACGAAGCGTTCCAGCTGATGCCCCTGCTCTTCGAGTCTCTCGTAGATCCCGCCGGGCCCGGGGTTGTCATCCATGATCCGGGTACCGCGCGCCAAGTCCACGGGGATGTACGACGTGGCAAGCTCCACCGGCCGACCATCGAGCAGGTAGCGCCGACTCCGGGAAACGACGATCTCACCCGTCTGAATCTTGAGACGTTCGGCGACATCGGCGGGCGCCGGCACCTCGCTCACCCGGATCATGTCGACGTCTGCTCTCGCGCCCACGGCCTCCGATTCGGCCAAGAAAGCCGCCTTGCCCTCTTTGCGGTGACGTCGAGCGAAGCGATCCGAGGCCAACCGCTTGACCGGCGGACGGGAGCGCACGAACACACCACGGCCGTGCTGCGACTCGACGTGCCCTTCCGCCTTGAGCTCCTGAATGGCCTGGCGCACGGTCATGCGGGCCACGTTGTAGTGCTCCATGAGCTGTGCCTCAGAGGGCAGCTTGTCACCCGCGCGCAAACGGCCGTTCAGGATGGCCTCACGCAGGTGGTCAGCGATCTGACGGAACACCGCACGATCACTTGCCTGGTCAATCTGCCGGGCAAGAATCTCAGGGCCCGCCATGCCGTACTCCTTGACTCGTCCAGACGTCTACTACTGTTCAGCCTATCCGCAGAAGGGACACCAACGATGAGGGCAGATGCTCGACACTCTGTGAGCGTCGCGGGGGTCATCGTCGATGACCGTGGCCGCGTGCTGCTGACCCAACGCGCCGACAACGGCCAGTGGCAGGCACCCGGTGGTGTGTTGGAGATCTCAGAAGGGATCACTGAGGGCCTGCGTCGCGAGGTTCTCGAGGAGACGGGTCTCACCGTGGAACCGGTCGCCCTCACCGGTGTCTACAAGAACATGGCTCGAGGCATCATCGCTCTGGTCTTCAGATGCAAGGCGACGGGCGGAAGCCTCACGCTGAACGACGAGGTCCGGGACTTCCATTGGGCCACGCCCGATGAGGTGTCAGAGATGGTCACGGAGGCCTTCGCAGTCCGCGTACTGGACGCATTGCACGACGGCACGCCCGCCATCAGAGAGCACGACGGCACGCACCTCGTCTAACAGCGCGTTACGAATTTCCATACGTCGTCAAGCCCGCCGCAAGCGGCGGGGGAACACCAGGCAGCAGGAACCAAACAGCCTTAGACCAAGCACCGTCGCACCCGCCACACGGGCGCCCGCGACAAGCCGCGGCACCGCCGAACGCCAACCGGCCACAACACCCAAGGCACCAAGCACCTTTGCCCGTGACACCACCGCTGCGGACCCAACCAGCACACTCACACACGCAGCCTGCGGACCCGGCGGCCTTGCTCTCCCCGATCGAGAGCACACCCACACAGCCAGGTGCCGGGCTCGCGCCCGCTCGCCGGCGGGCTGCGGCCCGGGGCCGGTCCCGCCGGCGGCGGCGCGGCCCACGCCGCAAGCGGCGTGGCCACGAGCACGGCAGCAGACCCACCCGCGACGACCAGGCCTGTTTCCACGCGGGTGAACCACAGCATGGCGCAATGCCCTGTCCTTGAGCCCAGCGCACGGCATGACCAGGCGAACGACGCCCAGAGACACAAAGCAAGGAGAAAAGGAAGGGAGGATCGGGAACGGGGCCGGGTGGGTGCGGGGAAGGTCTGTTTTTTGCCTCCGGCGGGGGCCTCCGGCTCCGGGAAGATCGCGATCTTGTGGTGGATGACCGTGAGGGCTGAGGTGGAAGCCCTGATCGTCCCGCCTGCCATCGGCCCGGGCAAGCCCAGCAGACCGGCTCCTGCGTGTCAAGCTCGGCAGCACCGGAGGACAACAGCCCACGCGGAAGGTCACCGGCCAAGGGACATGCGATGCCGAGCTTGACACTCCGTCGCCGGCCCGCTGCCCCTGGCGGGGCGGGCCGACGGCAGACGGGAAGATCAGGGCAGATGGGAAGGGTCTGCTGGACACCTGGGCAAAAGCGTGCTGCGGCGAGCTAGTCAAATCGCTTGCGCATTACTTCGAGGACGCCACCCGGATTTAATAGGTGATACGCCCGCTCGTGTCACGCGCTTGCTGGCTTCGCAGCACCGGGGCTATGGGGTGGTACCCGGCGATCTTTCGCAGGTTCACATCTACCTGTGCACTCAAGCTGGTGTCCTCACCAATCCTGCGAAGGACGACAGCTGGTACAGCAGCGGAGTACAGCAACGCCGTCTTGCTCGACCAACCAGAAACGCTCTCCAACCACCGCTCTACCTGGGCAGAAACGCCCCAAAGAGCTACCTGCCTTTCTTTCGCATCGAGGGGGTCAGGGGTTCAAATCCCCTTAGCTCCACAGGTCGAGGGCCACCTCCGGATCCGGAGGTGGCCCTTCTGCTTTCGGTACGCCGCCCGCGTGGGCGGAGCGGACGCCGGTGCCGGGGCGGCGTTCCCCACACGCCCGCCCCGAGGGTTGAGCCGTAAGAGATCGCCGATCAGGCTGGACCCATGGCGCGAACGGCGACAGTGCACGACATCCCGGAGCTCGTCCGCCTCCGGTCGCTGCTCTTCGACGACCTCGGCGGCGACTTCTTCAAGCCTCCGAACGCCGGTGACGACTGGCGCGAGGCCCTGGCGCGGGTGCTCGAGCACAAGCTGGCCGACCCGGACTGCCGGATCCTCGTGGTGGACGGCGACACCGGGCTGGCCGCGTGCGGCGTCGGCGTGATCGAACAGTGGCTGCCCGGTCCTCACCTCGCCAACGGGCGGATCGGTCACGTCTTCGGCATGGTCACCGACCCGGCGTACCGGCGGCGCGGGCACGCGCGGGAGATCATGCTCGGCCTGCTCGACTGGTTCCGCGAGCGCGAGGTGGCCCGGGTCGACCTCACCGCCTCCCGCGAGGCCGAGGCGCTGTACCGGGAGCTCGGCTTCTCCGAGCATCCCGATCCCCTGCTGTGCTGGAAGCCCTGAAGACGACCCGGTACGGCACGGCCGTGGCGGCGCCGCCGGGCGCACCGGCCGGGCACGGCACGACGGCGGCCTGCAGCGGGCGATCCGAAATCGGGTGGAGAACAGGCGGGAGAAACAGGCAGCATCCCTGCATGTCGCTCAGATTCCATGAGATCGCCGAGGGCGGTCACCGCATCCTCAACCCGCTCACCGACGCGAAGCTCGACCTCCTGGGCCGGATCGCCCGGCTGCGGCCCGGCATGCGGCTGCTCGACCTCGGCTGCGGGAAGGGCGAGATGCTCTGCCGGTGGGCCGCCGACCACGGGATCGAGGGGGTCGGGATCGACATCAGCCGGGTCTTCCTGGACGCGGCCCGCCGCCGGGCGGAGGAGCTCGGGGTCACCGATCGGGTCAGGTTCGAGCTCGGCGACGCCGCGGACCACCGGGCCGAGCCGGAGGCGTTCGACGTCGTGTCCTGCCTCGGGGCCACCTGGATCGGGGGCGATGTGCGGGGCACGATCGCGCTCATGCTCCCGCCGCTCAAGCAGGACGGCATCCTGCTCGTCGGCGAGCCGTACTGGGTGGACGAGCCTCCTCCCGGCGCGGCCGAGGCGCTCGGCCTCGCGCCGGGCGCCCACCTGTCGCTCGCCGGGACGTTCGACCGGTTCGAGGCGTGCGGCCTCGAGGTGCTGGAGATGGTCCTCGCCGATCCCGACGACTGGGACCGGTACGTGGCGAGCCAGTGGTGGACGCTGAGCGACTGGATCCGCGTCAACCCCGACGATCCGGACATCGAGCGGGTACGCGAGTTCCTCGCGCGCTGCCGCCGCAGCCACATCGAGTACGGCAGGCGCTACCTGGGCTGGGGCGTGTTCGTGCTGCGCCGCCGCTGAACGGCCGGCCGTACGCCGCCCTGCGGTCACCAGTGGGCGGCGCTCGCCTTCAGGTGGGCGCGGACCGCCCCGACGGCCGGGTGGGGGACGGCGGAGGAGCGCCAGGCGAGGTAGAAGGTGTTGATCGGCGGGTCCTCGGGCTCGTGGAGGAGGACGAGCCGCCCGGCGGCCAGGAGGTCGGTGATCAGGTAGCGGGGGAGCGCGGTGTAGCCGGCCCCGGCGGCGCAGGCGGCGGCGACGGCGCGCAGGTCGGCGACGACGACCGCGGGCGGTACGCGCGGCACGGGGCGGCCGAACACGTGCCGCCAGTAGCGGCGCACGATCGGCAGCTCCTCGCTGTAGGCGACGAGCGGCAGGCCCGCCAGCACGCCGGCCGGGTCGGCGGCGAGCCGGTCGCGGTCGAGGCCCGCGGCGAGCTGCGGGGAGGCGACGAGCACGAACTCCTCGTCGGCGATCGGCACCCCGGTGATCGCCCGGCCGCGGGGCCGGATCGTGGAGACGACCAGGTCGAGGCCGCCGCCCGCCAGCTCGGCCAGCAGGTCGTCGGCGAGGCCGGTGGTGACCCGTACCCGCAGGCCGCGCGAATACAGCTCGCCGAGCGACGGCAGCACCCGGACCGCGGTGAGCTCGGGCGGCCCGCCGAGCAGCACGGTGCGGGTGAACGGCGAGTCGGCCGTGGTCACCACCTCGTTGAGCGCCGCGGTCAGCGCGTCGAGGTGCGGGCCGACCCGGAGGGCGAGTTCGTCGCCCGCGGCGGTGGGGGTCAGGCCCCGCCCGGCCCGGTGGAACAGGGTGACGCCGAGCCGCCGCTCCAGCCGCCGGATCTGGGCGGTCACCCCGGGCTGGGACAGGCCCAGCTCGGCAGCGGCCTTGGTCATCGAGCCGGCGCGGTGCGCGGCGAGGAAGGTGCGCAGCAGCGTCAGGTCGATGTCGTCCACGGAGCCGGGAAACGGCGGTTGGGGCAGGTGGCGGGCGTCCGGCACACCGCCCGACCTATCACGTTCGTAATGACCGGTGCAAGCGACGGTTGTTGGACGGTGATACCCGCGGTGGGTCATCCTCCCCACGGACCGGATCCCGTTCGTCCCGGTCCGTCGGATTGGAGGGGAGTGAACCATGTCCAACGCCGCCTCGCGTGACCGCGCGCTGATCGTGCTCACCAGCCACGGCGAGCTGGGTGACACCGGGCGGAGCACCGGCTTCTACCTGCCGGAGGTCGCCCACCCGTGGAAGGTGTTCGCCGAGGCCGGGCTGACGGTCGACCTGGTGTCGGTGAAGGGCGGCGAGCCGCCGATGGACGGGCACGACCCGTCCGACCCGGTGCAGCAGAGGTTCCTCGAGGACCCGGAGATGTCGGCCAAGCTGAAGAACACGCCGAAGCCGAGCGAGGTCGACCCATCCCGGTACGGCATCGTGCTCTACGCGGGCGGGCACGGCGTCATGTGGGACTTCCCGGGGAACGCCGAGCTCGCCGCGATCGGCCGCCAGGTGTACGAGCAGGGCGGCGTGGTCGCCGCGGTCTGCCACGGCCCGGCCGGCCTCGTCGACCTCACGCTGAGCGACGGCAGCCACCTGGTCGCGGGCAAGCGGGTGGCCGCGTTCACCAACGACGAGGAGTCGGCGGTCGGCCTCACCGAGGTGGTGCCGTTCCTGCTCGCCGACAAGCTCACCGAGCGCGGCGCCGTCCACGTCCCGGCCCCGAACTTCGAGGCGAACGTGGTCGTCGACGGCCGCCTGGTCACCGGCCAGAACCCGGCCTCCGCGACCGGCGTGGCCGAGGCCGCGGTCGCGGCCCTGCGGGAGCAGGCCAAGGCCTAGCCGTACGGCCGGGCGCGCCGAGGGCACTGGCCAGAGGACGGCCGTCGCCACGACCCTCGGCCCCCCCGTACCGCGCCGTGCCGTACGGCCGAGGCGCGACCGGCCGTACGGCACCCGCGGCCCGGCGTACGTCAGGGCACCGACCGGCGCCGCGCCGGCGGCCGGGCGAGGCCCTCATGACCTCGGCGGTTTCGCCCATCCGCCTGCGGGAGCGGTGGTGCGCTGCCGATATGATGGCGCCCGCTTCACCACCGACGGCACGTGAAAGAGGCGAACCATCATGCGGCGAAGAGCGTTGCCCGTGATCTACCTGGCCGTCTTCGTCGACATGCTCGGGTTCGGCATCATCCTGCCGCTGCTGCCGTTCCACGCCGAGCAGCTTGGCGGCTCCGGGCTGTGGGTGGGCGGCGTGCTCACCGCGTACGCGGCGGCGCAGTTCGTCGCCGGGCCGGTGCTGGGGCTGCTGTCCGACCGGTTCGGGCGGCGGCCGGTGCTGCTGGCCGCCCTCCTCGGGTCGGCGGTCTCCCTCGCGCTGACCGGCCTCGCGAACTCCCTGCTCACGCTGTTCGCCGCCCGGCTGGTGGCCGGGCTGTGCGGCGGCGCGATCCCGGTCGGCCAGGCGTACGTCGTGGACCTCACCGAGCCGCGGGAACGCACCAAGGCGCTCGGCATGGTCGGCGCCTCGATCGGCATGGGCTTCGTGTTCGGGCCCGCCATCGGCGCGGCGCTGTCCGGTCTCGGGTTCGCCGGGGTGAGCTTCGTCGCGGGCGGCATCGCCCTCGCCAACTTCCTCGCCGGGCTCCTGCTGCTGCCCCGGCAGACCCCGGCTCGTACGGCGGAGCAGGACGGCGGGCGCGCTCCCCGCAACGCCTCGCCCGCCGTGCTCGTCACCGCGCTGCGCGTGTCGTCCATGCGGCCCGTCCTCATCGCGATCTTCGCCGGGACGTTCGCGTTCACCGGCATGGAGGCCACGTACGCGCTGCTCGGGGAGCGCCTGTACGACCTCGGCCCGGCCGGGCTCGGCATCGTCTTCACCGGCGTCGGCCTGGTCATGGCCGCGGTGCAGGGCGGCCTCGTGGGCAAGCTCTCCGCCCGGTACGGCGACCGCCGCGTCGCCGTCGGCGGCACTCTGCTCATGGCCGTCGGCCTGCTCGCCCTCCCGCTCGGCGTGACCTGGCTGAACTACGTCGGCCTCGCCGTACTGGCCGCCGGTCAGGGCCTGATGACCACGGCCACCTCCGCCCTCATCGCCGAGGCGGCCGGCGCGGCCCTCGGCGGCGCCTTCGGCGTCGGCCAGTCCTCCTCCGCCGCGGCCCGCGCCATCAGCCCTGTGGCCGCCGGCGCCGCCTTCGACGTCCACCTCGCCCTGCCGTACTACCTCGGCACCGTCCTCTGCGTCGCCGCCGCCCTCCTGCTGCGCCGCCGCCCCGCGGCCCCGGCCCCCGCCCCGAGCCCGGCCGAGGCCGTCAAGGACGATCAGGCGGTGTCCTGACCTCGGCCATCGGGGTACGGCACGGCCTCCGCCATGCCGTGCCGCCGTTCGCGGGCGTCGCGAAGGCCGGATTGTCTGACGCGTTGTGGACCCGACGTCAGACGCCGACATGTCGCGGCCCTGTGGCGAGCAGATCGCGCAGTTCAACGACCGCCGGGCGGTGACGTTCTCCGGCGGGTACGGCCTGCAGGAGTCTCCGCCCGATCTGGTCGACCTGGTTCGTCCGGTACTGCGCGGGAAGGTCGCCGATCGTGGTGGCGGCGTGCCGCACCCCCTCCAGGACCCCGCCGCTTCTCACCGTGCACAAGGCCAGTTGCAGGTTTGACATGACGCGGTACTGGTAGTCCTGAACGACCGACAGCACGCGTTCGCAGGCCTCGGCGGTCGCTTCTTCGTCGCCCGCTTCGGCGTTGACCCACACTTCGGAGTACTCCAGCTGACCGCCCTGCATACGCCAGACCGTCGGCATGATGCTCGCGGCCGGTGGCTCCGACTCCATCACGTCCCGGCACTCCTGAAGCGTGGCTTGAGCATCGCCGTGCCTGCCCAGGGTGGCGAGCGCCTTGGCGCGTGTGCACAGCAAGAACGCCCGGCCCGTGGAGTGCGCGTCGCCCGCCGACTCCAGTGCCTCATCGGCGAGACGGAGAACCGTCGCCGGATCGCGCTGCCCGTGCCCCAGAGCATGGCCCCCTGACGTGGCACGGATCCCGAGCTGCAGATGGAGATCTCCCGTGGCGTCCGCGGCAGCACGGGCGGTGTGCCACCAGCGCAGCGCCTCGTCGCGCTCGCCGAGACGTGACAGCACATTGGCTTGTAGTGAGGAGAGTACGGCCATGACCCGGCGCAGTTCGGTGATATCGGTGGCGTTCGAGGCGCTGTGGAGCCGCCGCCGCAGAGTGGCAAGATCGGCGTTCAGGTCGGCGCTTGCCCTGGCGGGCGGGAGAGTGTGAATCGCTTTCAGGTGCTCGTTACAGGCAAGGTGCCAGTCCTCGACCGTGCGGCCTTCGGGAAGCCCCAGGCGCAGCATCCAGCGCTCTAGGCCTCCCGACTGGTCGAACGCGCCGAGTCCGGCGCTTACGGCCGTGAGCAGTAGCAGATGTCGGCGTTCCGTGGTGACCCCCTTGTCCGGACGGAGGGCGGTGAGCCCTCGTGCCTGGCTATGGTCTGACTCGGTGTCCACACCAAAGAGGCCTTCAAGGTCATGCCTCGCCTCTCCTGGTCGCCGCCACGTCCCGCAGCCGGTCTCGGGCGGCGCGCAGCTCCGGATCGTTCATGGCTGCGGTCGCGTCGAGGATCCGGGCCACGCGCCTGTCCACGCGTCCGGACGTGACGAGGGGTAGCGCTCGCGACAGGCGGTCCATGTACTCGCTCGCGAGCGAGAGGTCCCCGGCCCGAAGGGCGGCCTGAATCCGGCGGCCGAGGTACTGCGCGTGGAACAGCGGTGACGCTTGGCCGATCCGATTGATCGCCGTGCCGAGCAGCGTCTGGGCTTCGGCGTGTTCGCGCAGGTGGATCATGCCGACGCCGACGTCTCCAGCGATCGTGGCCTGGTCAAGCGGCGAGAGACCGTGGGCTTCCAGGGCGGTGCCGAGCGCGGCGCGCGCGGCGCACTCCCCGCCTGGGGTGCGGGCGAGGCAGCGCCCGAGCCGCATGTACAGCGAGGCCCGCCGTTCTGGGGAAAGGTCGGGGATGCGAAGACCTTGCCGGGCGTACCGGATCCCGCGCGCATGATCACCTGAGTAAAGGCTCAGGCGGCTCAGGTTGTCGTACGCGTGGGCCTGGCGGTCCGGGTCGCCGGCGCATAGCGCGAATTCAAGCTCGAATGCCGCGATCTGTCTGGCCTGTGGCAGTCTTCCGGCGTCGTACAGAACGAGGGCGATCTGCGACATCAACTCCGCGGCCGCGGCGAACGTCGCCCTGTCCTTGTTTCCGTCGATCGCCGAAAGTGCCGATACGGCGTGGGCAAGGGAGCTCGAGACCAGCGGAGTTCCACCGAGTGCGTTCCTGCCGCGCTCAAGAGAGACGGACAGGGCTTTCAGATGTTCGCGATCTCGGTAGTCCGAGCCACGGGGCGCGACGAAGGGCGCGGCCGCGGCCGCGGCCAAGAACTCCCTGCGCTCCACGAGTCGGTTTCCCCACCCGGTCAGATGCTGACGTGAGGTTTCGTGATCAACAGGTGCCGAAGGTCGTTGACGGCGGGGTGCTGGCGCTGTTCCTCCGGGATGATCTGGAGAAGTTGGCCGCCGAACTTATCGATGTAATTTGTCCGGAATTCTGGGGGTACGCTGCCGATCGTGTCCGTGGCGTACCGGACACCCTCGACCATCCCACCGGCCTTCACAGTGCACATCGCGAGATGCAAGTGCGCGATGATGCGGTACTCGTAATCCTCGGCCAACGACAGGACGCGATCGCGCGCCTCAAGTGTGGCCTTCTCGTCACCCGCCTCCGCGCTGACCCACAGTTCGGAGTACTCCAGCTGGCCTCCGCGCATGTACCAGACCTCCGGCATGATGTCCGCGGCCGGCGGGGCCGCTTCCATCACGTTCCGGCATTCGCGCAGTGCCGCTCGGGCCTCCTTGTGTCGGCCGAGCGTGGCGAGCGCCTTGGCGCGCGTGCACTGGATGAACGCGGTTCCCATGGAGTGCGCGTCACCGGCCAGCTCCCGGGCTTGGTCGGCGAGCCGGAGCACGGCCGCCGCATTGCGCTGTCCATGTCCCAGCATGTGGCCCGCCGTGCTGGCGCGGATGCCGAGCCGGAGATGGAGGTCACCTGTGGCGTCCGCGGCCGTTCGTGCTGTCTGCCACCAGCGCAGCGCCGCGACGTGCTCGCCCAAACGGGACAGCACGATGGCCTGGAGGTAGGAAAGCGCGGCCACGACCCGGCGCAGCTCGATGACCTCGGTGGCGTTCGAGGTGATGCGGAGTTGCCGCTGCAGCTCGATGAGGTCGGAGCACAGGTCGGTACTCACCTTGTCGGGCGGCCGGGTGCGGAGGGCCTTTAAATGATCGCTACAGGCGGTTTGCCAGTCTTCCACCGTGCGATCGTCGGGCAGGTCCATGTGGAGGAGCTGGCGAATGGGCTCGGCCGTCGGATTGAGCGCGCCGAATCCGGCGCTCACCGCGGCGAACTGTAATACTTGTCGGCGTTCCGTGGCGTCCACCCCATTTGATTGTGTTTTTCTTACCAGAATACGTAGCCGCTCCAGTTCGGCAACAAAGGCGTGGAGTGCGATCAGCCGTCCGTTCGCGCCGTAGACCTCGTCCAGGCGGCGTACCGTGTCGGCCTGCGGGCGCGCAAGTCCCCGCTCCCATTTGGACAGGTCGGCGTCGTCGCAGAATGCCAGTTTGCCCGCCTGTCGCAGGGTGAGGCCGCGGACCTGGTCGCGCCAATACCGGAGTTCGGCGCCGAGCAGATGCCACGGGGACTCGCAGGGGTTCACCGGCTCGGGTTTACGCGGCATTCCCACACTCCCTGATTCTGACGGTAGCGGGATGTGAGCTCTCCTACATCAAAAGTACACGCGTTCCTCATGAGTAGTCCCATGATTCGTTTCCGAACGGCAAACCACAGGCAATGGTGAGCCATCTGGAGCGAATTCATGAGTGATCTCGATATCGTCCGCGATTCTTCAGATATGCCCGGTTTGGGGTATGCGATAAATGCGAGCATCTCCGACCATTTGTCGCTCATCGTCGGCCTGGTCGTCGCGATCGCGATCACTGGCGTGCTGGTATGCCGCCGCATCGGCGGCGCGGGGACGGGGACAAGACGTGGCGGACCGGGCCGCGGGCGGCACCGGCGAGGGGTGCCGCGCGTGGCCTGGACGCCGATCCGGTGGGACGTGCGGGAACAGGCGGCCGCGGCCGGGCTCGACCTGGTCGAGCCGGACTGGGTGATCGTCTACCGGGTGTGGGCGCGGCGCTTCTACGCGGTGCCGGCCTGGCCGCTGCCCGGCCTGGCCGGGGTCGAGGCACCGACGATCGCAGGCCTGCGCGCGCTCATGCGCCAAGCCGAGGCGCGGGCGCACGGACTCCGGCGGGCGCGGGCATGAGCGGCGGCGTCCACCCCGCGCACCCCGGCGAGCCGCTGCTGTACGTCTACCAGGCCGACAGCGGCCAGGGATACGGCGTCTACGGCGTCACCGACGTGTTCGGGGTGGCCAAGCGGCGGCTGGTCGAGGCGCTGACGGCGATGCCGTACGGGGCGCGCGGGTCGATCCGGCGGGCGCGGCTGGACATCCTCGCGGTGCCGTACCCGTCCTACCGGTACGGCTCGGCCGTGGCCTGCGCCTGGCGGGACACCCGGAGCGGCGTGATCGTCGCCGTGGGCACGCTGCTCGAGTCCGAGCTCGCCGCGGACGACTCCGGCGAGAGCCCGCTCAGCCTGTGGATCCTCGACGCCGCGCCGCCGGAGGGACGCCGCTGACGGCCCGCCGTACGGCGGGCCCGCCCGGCGGTCACGGCTTGGCGAAGTGGCGGTGGAGGAAGTCGGCGACCAGGCGGATGAGCGCGATGCGGTGGTCGGAGAGCGCGTGGTCGGTGGGCAGCACGTGGTGCTCGAGCCGCTCGACCGGGTGCCGCCGGTACGCCTCGACGACCGGGCGGACGTGGAACGGCTCGGGGGAGACGGTGTCCCGGCCCGCGCCGACCAGCAGCACGGGCCGGTCGGCGAGCCGCGGCGCGAGGTCGGCGAGCCGCCACGCCTCCCCGGCGGTCTCCATCTCGGTGAGCAGGGCCTGCGGGGAGGTGCCGCGCAGCGGCAGCATGCACTCCTCGAACATCCGCAGGCACCAGTCCCGCTGCTCGGCGTCGGTACGGCAGGCCACGCCCATCGCGCCGAAGTCGAACGGGGCGATGGAGACGACGGCGGCGACCGCGGGATCGGCGGCCGCGGTGTGCAGGGCGGTGAAGCCGCCGAGGCTGTGCCCGGCGACCGCGACCCGCCCGGGGTCGAGCCGGTGCCGCGACGCGAAGCCGGGGTCGCGGACGGCGGCGACGACCGTGGCGGCGTCGGCGAGCACCTTCGCCCACGAGTAGGAGCCGCCCATGCCCCACGAGCCGCGGTAGTGGAACACCAGCGTGGCGTACCCGGCCCGGCGCAGCGCCTGCGCGATGTCGAAGTTGCGCTCGTAGCCGGGGAAGCCGTGGAGGATCACCACGATCGGGTGCGGGCCCGGCCCCGCCGGGATGTGCAGCACCCCGGCGAGCTCCTCGCCGCCGCTGCGGAACGCGACCGCGGGCGTCTCGGCCGGGGGCGTCAGGTCGCGCGGGGGATCCGTGAAGAGGGCGTCGAGCATGTTTCCCACGTTCACCGCCAATGGGTCATTCGACGCAGAGGGTAACACCGGCGGCCACACGTGATCGCGGCGGGTTCGGGCGCCGGGAGGCCGCCCGGCCCCGCGACCGGCATGCCCGCCCTCACCTGGGCGAACGCCGGGGCGCGCGATCACGGGACGACCGCCACGCGGAGGCGCCGGTCCGCGGACGTACCCTCGTATGTGTGACGCCTTTGCCGGAGACCGATGCGTGAGCTGAAGTCGGCCGACGAGGTCCGTTCCGCGTGCGCCGACGACGCGCTGATCATGTGGGCCGCCCAGGGCATGAAGCCGGGCGTACGCGCGTGGGCTGCGGGGAACGCCGTCGCCGTCGCCGCCCCCGACCTGTTCCGCCGTGACCGCATCATCGTCATCGGCGACCCCGGCCCGGCCGCCGGCCTGGTCCGGCACGCCCTCGCCGAATGCGGTCCCACCTTCCGCGTGGTCGGTGACGAGCCCTTCGTCCGTGAGCTCACCGCCCGGCTGCCGGAACTCGAGTCCTACGTCGTCTTCGACTGGATGGACACCGACCGCCTCACCCCGCCCGGCCCGTACGGCACGGCCGCCTCGGCCGACGGCGTGGCCGTCCGCTGGCTGGACCCGGACGAGGACCCCAAGGTCGCGAACCTGCTCGAGGTGGCCTCGCCCACCTCATGGGCCCAGCCGGGGCTGCCCGGCGTGCGCCGCTGGGCCGGGGCGTGGCGGGACGGCGAGCTCGTCGCCTGCGCCGCCGACGCCTGGTCGTCCCCGACCGTGGGCCTCATCGCCGGCGTGGCCACCGCGCCCGCCCACCGGGGCCGCAGGTACGCCGAGGCGGTGTGCCGCCACATCGCCACCGCCCTGCTCGCCGCACACGGCCGGGTGGCCCTCATGGTCGACGCCGACAACCACGCCGCGATCCGCGTCTACACCCGCCTCGGCCTCACCCGCCGCGGCATCGCCGCCGCCCGCGTGGGCTAGCCGTGCTCCAGCAGTACGGCCTGACGGCGTGCCGCCGACCACCGATATAAGAGGCCCTACGAACTGGACTGAGGCTCGGTGGTGTCGTCGAAGAGGTCGTCGATGTGGGTGGCGTCCAGGGCGCGCCGGAGCCACAGGTCGAGGCGGTCCCGGTCGGTGCAGTCTTTGATCTGCTGTTCTCGCTCAGGTGGTACGTCGATGCCGCGGTGGCGGAGAATCGTGAGCACCGAGGCCGCCTCTCCTTTGGCGAGTCCTGCAGCCTCGCCCTTGGCGAATCCCGCGGCCTCGCCCTTTGCGAATCCGGCGGTCTCGCCCTTTGCGAATCCGGCGGTCTCGCCCTCGCGGTAGAGGTTTTGTGCCCAGGGGCTGTGCTTGGGGACGTAGACGGACACGGTCTCCTCCAGACGCCGGCGAGCCTCAGGCCCGGCCATGTCGATAGTGTAACCAAACAGAGACGTAGCGTCATCGGCCGGCAGATCGCCCAGAAGCTTGACGAACGCCTCGGTCACTTCCCGGCGATGCCCGTGCGCCATCACCGACAGCGCCGCCATCAACAGGTCGTCGGCCATCGCCTCGGGGCTGGTCAGCACGGGGATCTCGCCGGGTCCGGCGATCACCGGGGTGATGGTGACGCTCACGCAACCGTCGCCGACCTGCACGGCCTTGGTGAAGCGGGCCGCGTCCGGGTCGGGGGTGAGGAAGACCACGTAGACGGGTTTGCGGGTCTCCAGCCACAGGATGTTCGCGGCGACCGCGGTCTGGCGCAGCTTGTCCTCGGACATGTGGGTCTCGACCTCGACGATGACCGAGTACCAGCGGTCCTGCAGCGGGCCGCAGAACACGACCGTGTCGGCGTGCAGCTCACGGGAGATGCGGTCGCGCAGGTCGCCGGGGCCGACCGAGAGCCGGCCGCCGACAGGGAGGTCGATCCCGCCGATCTCGCGGAGCAGGCGGATGGGTAGGTGGGGGTGTTCTCGGACGAGTTTGTTGAGTGCGTCGTGCCGGGGGGATGGCATGTGCGAGACGTTACCACACGATTACTAATCGTGTTCACGTTTTGAGGTACGGGCCGCCTGCGACGACGCGAGCCGCCAAGACGTCGCGGCGCGCGGGGGGAACCGGAGCCGGCCCACGGGGAGCCAGGGGCGGCGTCAGCGCGGGGTGATGTACCGGCGCGGGCGCAGCGCGTGGGCGCGGAGGGCGGCGAGGGCGGCGGCCTGGCCGGCCGGGGTGAGCTGTTCGGCGCCCGAGCGCTGGCGGGCGCGCAGGCCGAAGGCGTCGAGGCGGCGGCGCAGCCGGTCGAGCAGCCGGGACGCCTGCGGGCCGTGCGTCGCCGCCGGGGAGGCGTCCGCACCGCCGTACGGGCGGCGGTCGTCCACCGCGGCGACCTCGGCGACCCGCGCGGTGAGCTCGCCGTCGCGGAGCGGGCGGCCCTCGGCGAGGATCATCAGGGCGATCTCGTGCATCGTGGCGTCGCTGCCGCCGTCCTCGGGCGCGGTGAGCGCGGCGGTGGCCGCGTCCCACATCGCGCCGGGGTCGTCGAGCAGGCGCCGGCCCTCGTTGGTGATCACGAGCCTGGCCCCGGTACGGCGCAGCGCCCGCAGCTCGCCCCGGGCGATGCCGTGCAGCGTGACCAGCTCGGGCACGTCGGCCTCGGCGCGCGGCACCCGGCCGCCGCGGGCCCGCCAGCCGAACCGTTCGGCGGCCTCGATCGCGACCGCGCGGGCGAGGTTGTGCCGCCGGGTGAGCGGCACCCCGGACACGCCGAGCTCGAGCAGCCAGCGCAGCGGCTCCAGGTGGTCGCCGTCCGGCGGGGGCACCGGGGCGTGCAGCCGTACCTCGTACGGCTGGGCGAGGGCGCGGCGGGCGGCGCCGCGGCCGAGCACCCACCGGTTGAGCCGTTCGCCGTGCACCCGCTGCAGCCAGTTGTCGCCGCCGAGCTCGGGGCGCGGGGTGAGCAGCCAGCGGGCGGTGAGCCGGGCCCGGGCGCGGTCCGCGCCGGGGGTGAGCTCGCCGGAGACGATGGCGAGCTCGAGCGCGGCCGAGCAGGCGGTGTGCGCGGCGGACTCCTCCGGCCCCATGATCGTGCTCCAGGTGAGCTCGGGCACGTCCGGCGGGAGCACGCCGGTGGCCTCGAGGGCGCGCTGGCAGGCGGCGAGGCCCGCCTCCTCGCCCGCGCGCCGGTAGGTGCGCAGGATGCGCGCGGTGGTGCCGGACAGGCACAGCGCCGCGTACCGGGGCATGCCGCCGAGCCGCAGCAGGCGGCCGAGCGCGTGGGCGATGCGCAGCCGTTCCTCGTCGGTGGCCTCGATCCGGACCGGCAGCGTGTACCAGAGGAAGTCGCACACGTCGATCTGCGCGATCGTCGCCAGCGGCCTGCCGCCGGTGAGCCAGTCGACGGCGAGGCGGGCCGCGTCCGCGGTGGCCGGGTCGGACCGCTCCAGCTCGATGAGCAGCGCGGCGACGTCCGGCGCGGGAACGCTCCGCACCCGGCCGAACCCCACGTGCCCCGGCCGATGCCCGAAGCCACGCCCCCGATAGCGCATCACGTCAGCACCCACCCGGTCCAACCGTCAGATCCACGAATTGAACAGCATGCGCCGGTGCCAGTCGGCGTGCGTGATGAGTTCGCCGGCGAGAACCGGGTACAGCCACCCGAAGTTGATCAGCGCCAGCAGCGTGAACGCGCCCACCACGACCGCGCCGGTCAGCCGCCGCCGCTGCGACGCGCCGCCGGTGCCGAGCAGCAGCCCGGCGACGAGCACGATCGCCAAGATCATGAACGGGACGAGCGGCAGCGCGTAGAACTGGAACATGGTCCGGTTGTCGGCGATGGCGTAGTAGAACCACGGCAGCCAGCCGACCGCGAGGGCGAGCAGCACCGCCCCGGCCCGCCAGTCGCGGGTCGCCACGTAGTAGGCGACGAGCCCGACGATCGCCACCAGCGCGCCGTACCAGATCACCGGGGTGCCGGTGCCGAGCACCGCCTGCGCGCAGTCCTTCGCGCCACAGCCGGTCGGCTTGTCGGCCCAGAAGAACGCCACCGGGCGCAGCAGCAGCGGCCACTGCCACGGCTCGGACTGGTAGGGGTGCTTGGCCACGAGCCCGGTGTGGAAGTTCAGCACCATGAAGTGGTACGAGAACCACGACCGCACCGAGTCGACGACGAAGAACACCGGCCCGGCCGTGGTCGCCTGCTCCCAGTTGCGGCCGTAGCCGAGCGGCGAGGCGAACCAGCCGATCCAGCTCGCCACGTAGGTGATCGCGGGCACCAGCCCGAGCGCGACCGCGGCGTTCCGCAGGTCGAAGGCGAACACCCCCCGGTACGGCCGGCGCAGCCCGACCGCCCGCCGCGCCCCGGCGTCCCACATGAGACTGAGCACGGCGAAGCCGATGAGGAAGAAGATCCCGCTCCACTTGCTGGCGCACGCCGCGCCGAGGCAGAGCCCGGCCGCGATGCGCCACGGCCGGATGCCGAGCCGCGGCCCGGTGTCGGTGAGCGGGGAGCGTTCGTACCAGTCGACGAGCCGTTCCCGCATCTTGTCCCGGTCGACCACGAGGCAGGCGAACCCGGCGATCACCCAGAACGTGAGGAACCCGTCGAGCAGGGCGAACCGCCCGAGCACGAAGTGCAGTCCCTCGATCGCGAGCAGGAACCCGGCGAGGCAGCCGAGCAGCGTCGAGCGGGTCATCCGGCGGGCCGTCCGCGTGAGGATGAGGATGCCGAGGGTGCTCACCACCGCCGCGGCGAACCGCCAGCCGAACGGCGTGGCGCCGAACAGCGCCTCGCCGAGCCCGATCATCCACTTCGCCAGCGGCGGGTGCACCACGTACGCGGCGCACTGGTCGGCCTGGTCGGCGGCGCACTGCTTCCAGATGTCGGTGTTGCCCGCGAGCAGCATCTTGTCCGCGTCGTCCACCGGCGTGCGCTCCACGCCGAACTCGATCAGCGAGAGCGCGTCCTTGGCGTAGTAGGTCTCGTCGAAGACGACCGCGTGCGGGACCGCGAGGTTGTAGAAGCGCAGAAAGCCGCCGAAGGCCGTGACGAGCAGCGCGCCGATCCAGCCCCAGCGGGGATCGCCGGGCATCGCGGGCACCAGCCGGTCGCGCAGCGAGCCCGCCTCGCGCACCGTCCCGGCGGCCTCCTCGGCGGTTCTCGGTGGCTGCCCCGGACGCTCGTTCGCCTGGTTCTGGAATTCGGTCACGGCCACTCGGCCATCGTACGGGGCGACGATTAACCCGGGCCTAAGAAACAGGACTGCATGCCCCATATGACGGCTTTCCTCTGGGAGGTTCGACGGCCGGCGGGCCGGGAGCGGGAAGATGGGCGGGTGGGCAACGCGCATGACGGCCGAACGGACGGGCCGATGACCGGTACGGCGGGCACGCCGGAGGAGGGCCGCGGGCTGCTGGTGCTCGCCGGGGCCCCGATCGGCCAGGTGGGCGACGCCTCGCCGCGGCTGCGGGCGGCGCTCGCCGAGGCCGACGTGGTCGCCGCCGAGGACACCCGGCGGCTGCGCCGGCTCGCCGCCGACCTCGGGGTGACGGTCACCGGCCGGGTGGTGTCGTACTACGACGTGAACGAGGCGACCCGGGCCGCCGAGCTGCTCGAGGAGCTGCTCGCCGGGCGGACCGTACTGGTGATCACCGACGCGGGCATGCCCGGGGTGTCCGACCCCGGCTACCGGCTCACCCGGCTCGCGGTCGAGCACGGGATCCGGGTCACCGCGCTGCCCGGGCCGTCCGCGGTGACCACCGCGCTCGCGGTGTCCGGGCTGCCCAGCGACCGGTTCTGCTTCGAGGGCTTCCTGCCGCGCAAGGCGGGGGAGCGCGCCCGCCGCCTCGCCGCGCTCGCCACCGAGGAGCGCACGATGATCTTCTTCGAGGCGCCGCACCGCCTGCACGCGGCCCTCGCGGCGATGGCCGAGGCGTTCGGGCCCGACCGGCCCGCCGCGGTGTGCCGCGAGCTGTCCAAGACCTACGAGGAGGTACGGCGCGGCGGCCTCGGCGAGCTCGCCGAGTGGGCGGCCGGGGAGGTGCGCGGCGAGATCACCGTCGTGGTCGGCGGCCACGTGGCCGAGCGGGGCGCCCGCGACATGGCCGAGCTCGTCGCCGAGGTGGCCCGGCGCGAGGAGCAGGGCGTGCCGCGCAAGCAGGCGATCGCCGAGGTCGCCAGGTCCGCCGGGGTGTCCAAGCGGGAGCTGTACGCGGCGGTCCACGCCTGACCCTCGGCCCGGCCGCGGCGCGGCTCAGGCCGGGTCGTCGTCCGCGTCGGGCTTGCCGCGCTTGTCGGTCTTGCCGGAGGTGTCCGGGTCGAGGTCGCCAGGGACCGGGGCGGCGAGCGGCATGGTCGTGGTGCGGGCGGGTTCGGTGCTCCGCCCGGCCGTCGCCTCGGCCTCGCCGGCGCGGGCCAGGCCACCGCGGGCGGCGCGCCGCGCGGCGAGACGGGCCCGGGCGAACGCGGGCAGCGGCACGCCGTGGCGCAGGCTGATCGCGGCCGCGAGGCAGGCGAGCGGCACCGCGGGCAGCAGGTAGCGGTAGTCGAACTCGGCGGTCGCCGCCGGGGCGAGGATCAGGCCCACCGCGGCGAGCCAGGGCAGGGCGACCGGCCCGCCGAGTTTGCGCCAGCGTACGGCCACGCCGTACAGGCCGACGAGCAGGATGAGGCCGAGCACGAGCCCGGGCAGCCGCACCACCCGCTGGTAGGCCTGCATGACGTTCGCCCACGGGGCGACGATCCGGGTCGCGGCCGGCCCCTGCTCGTAGGCCATCGCGTCGGTGTCGGCCCGGCCCTTGTAGAGGGGCCAGGTGGGTAGCGGCTTCTCCTCGTTGCGGAACTCGTACTGGTTGTAGGTGTTCGCGTCCGGGAAGACCGGCCGGTCCCAGCGGAACGCCCGGAAGAAGTCACGGGCCACCACGGCGAGGTAGTCGAGCGGCTGGGCGAGGATCGCCTCCTTGGCGAACTTGCTCGCCCACTCGTTCACGTCGCCGTCGAACTTCGGCGTGCCGTACCGGTGCGGCGGGCCGCTCGGGTCCCACAGGTACCACTGCGAGTAGTCCTTGCGCTGGGTGGTGCACAGGACGATGAGCTGGACCTCTTTGGGCTTGATCTTGTTGCAGTCGGCGAACGCCATGGTCCGCATGTAGAGGATCAGCCCGTCGCTGTTGGTCATCGCGAACCGGCCGTGCGCGCTCTTGAACCACGCCATGTACGCGAGCACCGGGATCGCGCACGCGGTCACCACGGCCACGACCGGCCGCCAGCCCACCCGTTTGACCAGCAGGTACGCCACGACGAGCGCGAGGATCGGCAGCCCGATCGAGCGGGTGAGCGCGGTCAGCGCGAGCAGCAGCCCGACCACCACCCCCATCCGGGCGCTCATCCTGCGGTGCCACAGAATGAGCGTGATCACCCCGACCACGAGCAGGGTGAACATGGTGTCGGACATGATCAGGTGCTCGAGCTGGATCTGGTACGCGTCGAAGATGACCGGGGTCACCGTGAGCGTGGCGCCCCAGCGTGGTAGGTCAAATTTGCGTATCAGAAGCGCGTAGATCAGGACGGCCGTGGCCAACCCCATTACATGCTGGGTGAAGACCACAAGCGAGAAGCTGTGGAACGGCTTGAGCAGCAGGAGCCAGAAGCCGTATCCGTCCGGACGGATCGGGTGCGGCCGAGGGTGCAGTGCGACCGAGACGTACTCGTAGGAGTCGTTGAACCACATCGCCGGCCGGTAGCCGAGCATGGTGATCATCCGTAGCACCGCACCCAGGCTGAGGGCGACGACGAGGTGGCGATGGCGCAGCAGGAAGCCGCGCAACCGTGCGCCTCGGCTCGCCCCCGGAACGCGTACCCGAGTCCGTTCCGCAACGGTGACCATGGTTAACAGGATGCCAGCGGTTGCACCGAGTTGACTCGACGATGACGAGGCTCGGGCATCATGGGGGAATTCACGCATGCCTAAGCGAGGGGTTGCGACGTGGAACTGACCGTTGTAATGCCGTGCCTCAACGAGGCCGAGACCGTTGCCACGTGCGTGCGTAAGGCCATCGAGTGCATGGAGCGGCACGGGATCGACGGCGAGGTGGTGGTCGCCGACAACGGCAGCACCGACGGGTCGCAGCAGCTCGCCCGCGACGCGGGCGCTCGTGTGGTGCACGTCGCCGAGAAGGGGTACGGCAACGCCCTCATGGGCGGCATCCGCGCCGCCCGCGGCAAGTATGTGATCATGGGCGACGCCGACGACTCGTACGACTTCACCGCGCTCATGCCGTTCGTGGAGCAGCTCCGGGACGGCGCCGACCTGGTGATGGGCAACCGGTTCCGCGGCGGGATCAAGCCGGGCGCGATGCCCCCGCTCCACCGCTACCTCGGCAACCCCGTGCTGTCGTTCATCGGGCGGCTGTTCTTCGGCAGCAAGGTCGGCGACTTCCACTGCGGGCTGCGCGGCTTCCGCCGCGACTCGATCCTGAGGATCGGGCTGCAGACCGGCGGCATGGAGTTCGCCAGCGAGATGGTGGTGAAGGCCACCCTGCACGGCCTCGACGTGCGCGAGGTGCCCACCACGCTCTCCCCGGACGGCCGGTCCCGCCCGCCGCACCTGCGCTCCTGGCGTGACGGCTGGCGCCACCTGCGCTTCCTGCTGCTGTACAGCCCGCGCTGGCTGTTCCTCATCCCCGGCCTGGTGATGATGGCGATCGGCCTGGTCGCCGGGGTCCTGCTCACCAAGGGGCCGGTGGTCATCGGCGCGCTCGCCTTCGACGTCGACACCCTCGTCGGCGCCTCGGCGATGGTGGTGATCGGCTTCCAGGCGGTGCTGTTCGCGCTGTTCACCAAGGTGTACGCGGCCGAGGAGGGCTTCCTGCCCGAGGACCGGCGGGTCCGCCGGCTGATCGAGGTGATCAGCCTGGAGAAGGGGCTCGTCGCGGGCGGCCTGCTCGCCCTCGCCGGGCTCGGCGGCCTGGTCGCGTCGCTGGTGCACTGGAAGGTGAACAACTTCGGCGAGCTCAACCCGCGGGAGGCGCTGCGCATCGTGGTGCCGTCCGCCACCGCGCTGATCATGAGCTTCCAGACGATCTTCGCGGCGCTGTTCATCAGCATCCTCGGCATCCGCCGGACCAAGGAGAACCCGGAGGACGTGGCCGCGTCGGCGGTGGAGGAGGCCGCCGAGGCCGTCACCCGGGCGCCGAAGGACGCCTCCGCGATCGTGGACAAGGAGACGGCGGAAACCACCTGAGCCCGCCGTACCCCCCAAACCGTTTCGAGACAGGTCTCCGCGCCCTCTAGGCTTGTAGCATGCCTCAGCACATCTTGACCGCCGTCGCGTGGCCGTACGCCAACGGGCCGCGCCACATCGGACACGTCTCCGGATTCGGCGTTCCGTCCGACATCTTCAGTCGCTACCAGCGAATGGCGGGCAACAAGGTGCTGATGGTGAGCGGCACCGACGAGCACGGCACGCCCATCCAGGTGCAGGCCGACCAGGAAGGGGTGAGCACCCAGGAGCTGGTCGACCGGTACAACCGGATCATCGCCGAGGACCTGACCGCGCTCGGCCTCTCCTACGACCTGTTCACCCGCACCACGACCCGCAACCACTACGCGGTCACCCAGGAGATCTTCCGCGGCCTGTACAAGAACGGCTACGTGGTGCCGCAGACCACGCTGGGCGCGGTGTCGCCGTCCACCGGCCGGACCCTGCCCGACCGCTACATCGAGGGCACCTGCCCCATCTGCAAGTACGACGGGGCGCGCGGCGACCAGTGCGACAACTGCGGCAACCAGCTCGACCCGATCGACCTGATCAACCCCCGGTCGAAGATCAACGGGGAGACGCCGAAGTTCGTCGAGACCGAGCACTTCATGCTCGACCTGCCCGCGTTCGCCGACGTGCTCGGCTCCTACCTGCAGAGCAAGCACGGCGAGTGGCGGCCGAACGTGCTCAGGTTCTCCCTCAACCTGCTCAACGACCTGCAGCCGCGCGCCATCACCCGCGACCTCGACTGGGGCGTCCCGATCCCGCTGGACGGCTGGCGCGACCTGGAGAACAAGCGGCTGTACGTCTGGTTCGACGCCGTCATCGGCTACCTCAGCGCGTCGATCGAGTGGGCCAAGCGGTCCGGCGACCCCGACGCCTGGCGGGCCTGGTGGCAGTCGCCCGACGCCCGCAGCTACTACTTCATGGGCAAGGACAACATCGTCTTCCACTCCGTGATCTGGCCGGCGATGCTGCTCGGCTACAACGGGGAGGGGGCGAAGGGCGGCAGCCCCGGCTCGCTCGGCCGGCTCAACCCGCCCACCGAGGTCGTCTCCAGCGAGTACCTGACGATGGAGGGGCGCAAGTTCTCCTCCTCCCGCCGGGTCGTGATCTACGTGCGGGACTTCCTGTCCCGGTACGACGCGGACGCGCTGCGGTACTACATCGCGATCGCCGGGCCGGAGACCCAGGACACCGACTTCACCTGGGCCGAGTTCCTCAACCGGAACAACGGCGAGCTGGTCGCGGCCTGGGGCAACCTGGTCAACCGGTCGATCTCGATGGCCGCGAAGAACTTCGGCGAGATCCCGCAGCCGGGTGAGCTCACCGACGCCGACCGGGCGCTGCTCGAGCGGTCGAAGGCGGCGTTCGCGACGGTGGGCGCCGAGCTGAGCCGGTCCCGGTTCAAGAACGCGCTCACCGAGGCGTTCAACGTGGTGCGCGAGGCGAACAAGTACCTCGCCGACCAGGCCCCGTGGAAGCTCAAGGACGACCCGGACCGCCAGCGGTCGATCCTGTACGTGGCGCTGCAGATCGTCGACGACGCCAAGACCCTGCTCACGCCGTTCCTGCCGAGCTCGTCGAACAAGGTCTACAAGATGCTCGGCGGCGAGGGCACCTGGTCCTCCATGCCGGAGCTCCGCGAGGTCGAGGAGGAGGGCGGCCGGCCGTACCCGGTGATCACCGGCACGTACGAGGACGACGTCGCCACCTGGGAGTCGCGGCCGATCCGGCCGGGCACCCCGCTGTCGGCCCCGACGCCGCTGTTCCGCAAGCTCGACCCGAAGATCGTCGACGAGGAGCTGGCCCGCCTTGAAGGGTGAGCGGCCGCCGGCCCCCGAGCCGCTGGCCGGGGAGGTGTTCGACAGCCACTGCCACCTCGACATCATGGTGGGCGCGCGCGCCGCGTCCTCCGGCGACCCGATCGCCCTCGCCGCCCAGGCGGCGGGGGCGGACGTGGCGCGCATCCTGGAGGAGTCGCGCGCGGTCGGGGTGACCCGGGTGGTCACCATCGGGTACGACCTGCGGTCGTCGGAGTGGGCGGCCGAGACCGCCGCCCGGCATCCCGACGTGTACGCCGGGGTGGCGATCCACCCGAACGAGGCCGGGTCGGCGACGGACGAGGCGCTCGCCCGCATCGAGGAGCTCGCCAGGCTGCCGCGGGTGCGGGCCGTGGGGGAGACCGGGCTCGACTACTACCGCGACTGGGCGTCCCGCGAGGACCAGCACGCCTCGTTCCGGGCGCACATCGAGATCGCCAAGCGCACCGGCAAGGCCCTGGTCATCCACGACCGGGAGGCGCACGACGACGTGCTGCGCGTGCTCGCCGAGGCCGGGGCGCCGGACGTGGTGGTGTTCCACAGCTTCTCCGGCGACGCGGAACTTGCGAAAAAGTGTGCGGATGCCGGATATTACATGTCGTTCTCGGGGCCGGTGACCTACAAGAACGCCGCATACCTTCGGGAAGCGGCGAAGGTGGCTCCAAAAGAGCTGATTCTTGTGGAGACCGACGCTCCTTATCTGCCGCCGACACCCCATCGCGGCAAACCGAACTCCCCTTACCTGATCCCGCTCACGCTGCGTTGCCTCGCCGAGGTGAAGTCCATTCCGGAGGACGAGCTCTGCGCGGTGATCAGCGCGAACGGCGAGCAGGTCTTCGGCGCCTGGTGATTCCCGCCATCGGCGCCGGTTTTCTCCGGTTTCGTCCCGGCCGTGCCGTACCCGCCGTGGCGGGTGGCCCGGAACCGGGAGGCCGGTAATCGTCTCCCCGCCTTTCCTCACCGGCGGCGAAAGTCAAGCGTGGCCAATGTCACGCTGTGCGTTGCGGTGATCCGGTTGAGGCCCCTGTGATCTCACCGCTACCGTCAACCCGGCGACGCACCGTGGCGATAGTCCGGGTCGGCGCACTGAGGACGACGTACTGGTGACGATGTGCTTGGGGAGCCGATCAATGCCTGACCGTCACGCCAGGATCCTCACCCAGCCGACATCGATGCCCGCCCGTCCGACCGCAGACCACGCCGCCGCCGTCCCGCCCGCCCGTGAGCCGATCTCCGACGCCTTCCCCGTACCCGTCCCCGGCCCCGGTGACGATCCCGGCCGGCCGCAGGATGGCACGCCGGCGGAGGGCATGGCCGAGCCGGCGCGCGGGCCGCAGGACGGGACGCCGCCACAGGGTGTGACGGCTCCGTCGCATGTCCCACAGGCCGCTCCCCGGCCTCCTCAGCGTGATTCGGTCCCGCCGCGGCGTCCAGCCGGTGCCGCGCCGCCTTCCGGTGAGGGCGGGCGGCCGGGTGCAGGTGGTGGGCCTGCACCCGTACGTGTTTCCGGCCCGGCCCGTGAGGGCGGGGCGCCGCAGGGCGGGACGCCGCCGCAGGGCATGCCCGGTCCGGTGCGTGCGCCACAGGGCGGGACCCCGCCGCAGGGTGCGACTCCGCCGCACGGCATGACGGCTCCTGCGCGTGCTCCCCAGACCGTCCCACGTCCTCAGCAGCGCGACTCGGCCCCGCCAAGACGCCCTGCCGGTGCCGCGCCGCCTTCCGGTGAGGGTGGGCGGCCGGGTGCAGGTGGTGGGTCTGCACCCGTACGTGTTTCCGGCCCGGCCCGTGAGGGTGGCGCGCCGCATGGCGGGACGCCGCCGCAGGGCATGGCCGATCCGGCGCGTGCGCCACAGGCCGCGCCGCGGCCTCCACAGCGAGACTCCAGACCGCAGGGGCATCCCGGCACGCCCGCGCCGCCCGCCGGTCAGCGTGGTGGGCGACCGGATGCCGGTCCGGCACCGGTATCCGGCCCGAGGCGCGAAACCGGTGCACCGCAGGGCGGGACGCCGCCGCAGGGGGTGATGGCTCCTCCGCGTGGGCCGCAGGCGGCTCCGCGGCCTCCGCAGCGTGATGCGGCTCCGCCGGGGCGTCCGGCCGGTGGCTTACCCCCTGCCGGGGCGAGCGGTGGACGACCGGAGGGAGGTCCTCCCGCTGCGCCCGCACGGGTCGCCGGGCAGAGGCGGGAAAACCGTGCTCCCCAGGGCGGGACGCCGCCGCAGGGCATGGCCGAGCCGGCGCGTGGGCCGCAGGACGCTACGCCGCCACAGGGAGTGACGGCGCCTTCGCGTGCACCACAGGCGTCTCCGCGCCCTCAACAGCGTGATTCGGCCCCGCCGGGGCGTCCGGCCGGTGCCGTACCGCCTGCCGGCGACGGTGGTAGGCGGACCGAGGGGAATCCTGCGCCTGCGCCCGCGCATGCCTCCGCGAGGCGTGAGGACGGTGCTCGTCAGGGCGGCACGCCGCCACAGGGTGTGACTCGGCCGCAGGGCATGGCCGGCCCGCCGCGTGGGCCGCAGGCGGCTCCGCGGCCTCCGCAGCGTGATCCGGCCCCGCCGGGGCGTCCGGCCGGTGCCGTACCGCCTGCCGGTGACGGTGGTGGGCGGCCGGAGGCGGGTCCGGCGCCTGTTCCCGGGCCGGTGCGTCAGGCCGAGCCGCCGCAGGACGTGCCGCGGCCCTCGCAGCCGGACGGCGCGTCACAGACGACTCCCGGCCACTCCGCGTCGCCCGCCGGTGAGCGCGACGAGCAGCGGCCGCAGGCGGGTCCGGTGCCCGAGCACGACCGGGAGGCCGCGCCGTCGCAGGAGCCCGCGCGGAGCCCTGCCTCGCCGCCGGTGGCCGAGGGTGCGGCGGAAGCCGCAGGCGGCGACGGCCAGGCTCAGCGGCGCCGGAAACGGCCCGCGCCCGCGGTGAGCGGCGCCAAGCCGCGGACGCGCAAGGGGAAGGGCAGGCCGGGGCGGTCGCGCCGGATCTCGTCGATCCTGATCGGGGTCGCCGGCTCGCTGGTCGGCGGTGTCTCCCTCGGCATGTTCGTCGTGTTCGGCCTCGCCAAGGAGGTCCACCTCATGGTGGACGGCGAGCCGATCGACATCCACACCTTCGCCGACACCGTCGCCGAGGCGCTGGAGCGTGCCGACGTGAAGATCGGCCCGGCCGACTACGTCTCGCCGAAGCCCACCCAGCGCATCGCCGACGAGGGCCGCATCGAGGTACGGCACGCCCGCAAGCTCACCCTGATCAAGGACGGCCGCACCACGGTCCACACCGTCACGGCGCTCAACGTCGGCGACGCGCTCGAGGAGCTCGACCTCGACCCCGACAAGGTCAAGCTCTCCGCGTCGGTGATGCGGCAGATCCCCCTCACCGGCCTCCGCCTCAGCGTCACCACCATCCGCGAGATCGACGTGGTCAAGGACGGGCGGCGGATCCGCATGACCACCACCGCCCGGACCATCCGCGAGGCGCTGGAGAGCAACGGCATCACCGTCGGCAAGGACGAGAAGGTACGGCCCAAGCTGTCCGCCTTCCCGGAGGACGGCCAGGTGGTCCGGATCATCCCGGTCACCCCGCCGCGCACCGAGCCGATCCGCCCCGAGGTCGCCCGCCTCAACTGGAACGCTCTCGCCCAGTGCGAGACCGGCGGCAACCCGCGCGCGGTCGACCCGGCGGGCACGAACTTCGGCATGTACGCGATCAGCCTGCAGATGTGGCGCGCGGTCGGCGGCAAGAAGACCCCAGTGGACTGGCCCGCCGAGGAGCAGACCTACCGGGCCCAGCTGCTCTACCAGAAGGTGGAGGGCCGCTGGCAGCGGCAGTGGCCGAACTGCGGGTCCCGGCTCTTCGACTGACCGCGGCGCGGCACGGCCGGGGCCGTCCGGCCCGGTCCCGGGTACGGCCGTGCCCGCCGTACCGCGCGGACGACCCGAGCGCCCCGCCGGGTGCGAGACACTTGGGGGGTGCTTAGGGGAGAGACGGGGAGTGGGAAGCCGTGAGCCTGCTCGGCCCGGCGGACATCCGGGTGCTGGCCGACAAGCTGGCCCTCCGGCCGACGAAGCGGCTGGGCCAGAACTTCGTGATCGACGGCGGCACCGTGCGCCGCATCGTCCGTACCGCTGAGCTCAGCGCCGACGACGTGGTGATCGAGGTGGGCCCGGGCCTGGGCTCGCTCACCCTCGCCCTGCTCGAGCAGGTGCGCAGGGTGATCGCGGTGGAGATCGACCCGGTGCTCGCCCGGCAGCTGCCGCACACCGTGGCCGAGCGCATGCCCGAGGCGGCCGACCGGCTCACCGTCATCACCGCCGACGCGCTGCGGCTGCGCCCGGACGACCTCGACGAGGCCCCGGACGTGCTCGTCGCCAACCTGCCGTACAACGTGGCCGTGCCGGTCGTGCTCCACCTGCTCGAGGTGCTGCCCACGCTGCGCGGCGGCCTCGTCATGGTGCAGGCCGAGGTGGCCGACCGCCTCGCCGCCCGCCCCGGCTCCAAGATCTACGGCGTGCCCTCGGTGAAGACCGCCTGGTACGCCGAGGTGCGCAAGGCCGGTCCGGTCGGCCGTACCGTGTTCTGGCCGGTGCCGAACGTCGACTCCGGCCTGGTCGCCCTCGTCCGCCGCGACCCGCCCCCGACCGCGGCCACCCGCGAGGAGGTCTTCGCCGTCGTCGACGCCGCCTTCGCCCAGCGCCGCAAGACCCTGCGCGCCGCACTCGCCGGCTGGGCGGGCGGCGCCGCCCGCGCCGAGGAGATCCTCAAGGCCGCCGGCATCGACCCGGCCGCCCGGGGCGAACAGCTCGAGATCACCGACTTCGCCCGGATCGCCGAGGCCGCCCGGAAAATCGGGTAGCCGCCGTGGTCAGGGCGTGCCCTGGCCGAGCGCGTCCTGCGGGGCGAAGGTGATGGTGATCTGGCGGCCGTTGGCGTAGCTGACCACGGGGCGCTGCAGCATGCCGCCGACCCGGCGGGCGACCGCCTGGAACGGCTCCACCATCTCCGGGGTGTCGGCGCTCACCCGGAACCGTCCGCTCTCCACGAGGTGCCGGGCGACCAGGGGGGGCGAAGTTCGCCTCCGCCCGGATGCGCTCCTCCGCGTCGAGCGGGGTCTGCCGGGACGCGGGCTGCGCGCCGGTGGACCGGGTGTCCAGAGGGCGGGGCATCGCGATCTCCTCGGGTCGGCTCTGGGTAAGAGAGCCAGAAGTGCCCCGCCCGGGTTGCGTGCCGCCGCTACGGCCACCTCGCCCGGCGGTGGGCGTCGGCGAGGGTGTGCACGATCTCCGGGGCGGTCGGCCGCGGCGCGGGGGAGCGGGAGAGGGCGCGGCGGACCAGGTGGTCGAGCGGCCGGGGGAGGTGGCCGAGGCGGGGGTCGGCGTGGACCACGCGCTCGGCCATGGTGAGCGGGTCGCCCTCGCCGAAGGGGTGGATGCCGCTCGCCGCGTACGCCACCAGGCAGCCCCAGGCGAAAATGTCCGCGGCCGGGGTCACCTCGCCGCCGGTCACCTGCTCGGGGGCCCACCAGCCGGGGGAGCCCACGACCTCGCCGGTGAGGGTCTCGACCGTCGCGTGCCGGAGCGCCCGGGCGATGCCGAAGTCGATCACGCGGGGACCCGCCGCGGAGAGGATCACGTTCGCCGGTTTCAGATCCCGGTGCACCAGGCCGGCCGCGTGGATCGCGGCCAGCGCGGCCGCCGTGCCGTACGCGGTCTCGAGCAGGAGCGCGGGCTCCAGGGGACCGGCCTCGCCGACCCGCTCGGCCAGCGAGATGCCCTCGATGTACTCGGTCACCAGGTACGGCCGGCCGTCCCCGGTCACCCCGCTGCCGAGCACCCGGGCGGTGTGCGGCGACACCACCCGGCGGGTGTGCGCCACCTCGGCGCGGAACCGCGCCACGAGGCCGGGGTCGGCGGCGTACTCGCGGCGCAGCAGCTTCACCGCGACCGGCCGCCCCGCCGGGTCCGCGCCGAGGTAGACGGTCCCCATGCCGCCCTCGCCGAGGCAGCCCAGCAGGGTGTAGCCGCCGATCCGCGCCGGGTCGCCCGCCCGCAGGGGCATGCGACCGCGCGGAAACCTGGACGTGCGCGGAAAATGGCGCGCGCCTGGGCGCTGTGTGCGATGCAAAAGATCCCCCTCGACGCTTGGTCCCCCTCGGAAACGCAGGCGCGGAACGGCGCGTGGACGCGCCGCCGCCGGGTCACCCGGTCACGACGGCTCCGAAGTCCACGGACGCGGCGATCTCGCGCGACCGGGACAGGCCGCCGGCGTGCGGGAGGTGGGGGATGCCCTTGTAGCCCGGGGCCAGCAGGTGCACGTCCCGGTGCACGCCCTCGCCGAGCAGCCGGACGAGCGCGACCGCGCCGCCGTGCGTGGCCTGCTCGTCGGGCACGCCGACCGCCATCCACTCCTCGCCGACGCCGGTCACCGACCAGCCGAAGTGGTCGTAGGCCTGGATGCGCACCCGCCCCTCGGTGACGAACGAGCCGGGTCCGCCGTCGAGCGGCACGACCGTCACCGAGCCCGCCTCGGGCAGCCCGCGCACGGCCTCGAACGGGGCGCCGACGAGCAGGTTCCCGCCCGCGAACCCCAGCGCGTGGCCGAACTCGTCGCCGCGCTCCGGCGCGTCGGGCAGTCCGCCCGCCCCCTGGCGCAGCAGGCGCACCGCCCGCGGCCCGGCCTTCCCGCCGGCCTCGTAGAGCCGTACCACGCCCGCGTCGGTGGCCTCGCCCACGTCCGCGCCCGGGGCACCGGCCGCGAGGTAGCCCAGGCCGCCCCACTCGCCGTAGGCGAGCGCGTGGCCGTACCGGTCGCCCGCCCGCTCCGGCAGGCCGTCGTCCGCCCCGGCCAGGTGGCGGCTCACCGCGTGCACCCTGCCGCCGCCGCGCCCGGTCACGTCGTACACGATCGTGATCGCGCCCGCGTCGCGCCCGGCCCCGGCCTCGATGTCCTCGTACGGCGCGCCGATCACCAGGTCGAGGGCCTCGGGGTCGCCGCCGAGCCGCCCGAGCGCGAGCGACCAGCCGAACATGTCGCCGGGCTCGGCGACCCCCGGCACGCCCGGCGTCTCCTGGGTGATCCGCAGCGCCTTGGCCACCTTGCGGCCCGGCCCGACGGTGAACACGTGGACCGCGCCCGCCCGGCGCACTCCGCCCACGTCCTCGTACGGCGCGCCGACCGCGACCACGCCCTCGGCGGCGGCCACCGACCAGCCGGCGTTCGCCCCCGCGCCCGCGTCGACGGGGAGCGCCGTGGCGTCGACCTGGGCGAACGTGGGCCGGGCGCCGCGCCCGCCCCAGTAGATCACCGCGCGGTTCCGCTCGGCGTGCGGGCTGCCCACCACGAGGTCCGCGCAGCCGTCCCCGTCCACGTCCGCCAGCCGCATCGCCGCAGGCGCCCGCGCGCTGGTCAGCAGCGCGTCGGCCGCGTCGACCCGCGGGAGGCCCTCCTCGGTGCCGAGCAGCACGTGCACCGACCCGGCGCCGGGTTTGCGGAAGTGCGCGTTCGGGTCGCCCACGGCGAGGTCCGGGTACCCGTCGCCGTTGTAGTCGGCCCCGTCCCCCGGGGCGCACGCGAGCCGCGTCGCGTCGGCCGCACGCACCCCGCCCGTACCGTCGAGCCGCGGGACCCCACCGGCGTGTGTCGTGGCGGCGAGGAGGAGCGCGGCCGCCAGCGCGCCCACCGCCCTCACAGCCGGACCCGGATCGTCTCGCCGCCGGGCACGAACCGGCCGACCAGCATGCGGGGGAACGCGGTGTTCGCCAGGCCGTAGCTCACCGTGAGCATGAGCCGCGCGCCGGGCGCGATCGTGGTGGGGACCTGCCCCGGGTAGTACGGCCGGTGCCGCTGCCCCAGGTCGTCGACGAGGATGGGCAGCTCCCCGGCGAGGGGCGCCTCGTCCGGCCCCATGTTCACCAGCGTCATGCGGATGCGGCAGGTCTGCCGGTCGGGGTTGAGCACGCCGCCGGTGTGGTTCCGGTAGCCGCACTCCGGCTTCTCCACGACGAGCTGCGGCCCGTGGTACGTGGCCGCGAGCGGGATCCGGCGGCCGACGTCGGTGACCCGCGCGGGCTTGTCGAGCACGTCGAGCGAGTCGGGCCGCTCGTTGTGGTCGATCCGCGAGGCGACCATCAGCGTCACGGTCACCGCGAGCGTCACCAGCAGCGCGGCCCGCGCGGCCCGCAGGCCACGCCCCGGGCCGGACCGCGCCGGTTTCCCCTCGTCCTCGCCCGCCCCCGGGTCCCCGTCCGGCTCGGCCTCCCGCCCCGCCGCGGCGTCCGTCGTGCCGGCCGCCTCGGCCGGGGGCGGGGTGACGGCCGCCGCGGGCGCCCCCTCCGCCGGTACGGCACGGCCGGCGGCGGCCATCGCCGCGCTCGGGGCGGCCCGCCGCGCGCCCGCGGCCCCGGCGGTGAGCGCCATGTCCGGGGCCGGCCCGGCCGTACCCGCACCGAGGTCGCCCTCGGCGGGGTCCGGCACGCCGTACCCGCTCGGCGACGGCGGGCGGTCCGGAAGGCCGATGGCGGGCGCGTCCGCGTATCCGTTCGCCGCCGCGGCGCCGCGCAGCCAGTTCGGGCCGGGGTCGGTGTTCGTGATGTCCGGGGCCACCGGCCGGGTGCCGGGCGGAGGCGCGGCCGCGGGCAGGGCCGGCCCCTCGGCCGCGGGCGCCGCGTCCCCCGGCTCGACGAGCCGCAGCAGCAGGTCACGGGCGGTGGGCCGACGGTCCGGATCGCGGTCGAGGGCTCGCCGTACCAGGTGGTCGAGCGGCGGCGGCAGCGGGCCGATCTCCGGGTCGGCGGTGCGCACCCGCTCGGCCATGATCTCCGCGTCGCCCTCCCCGAACGGGTGGCGGCCCGTCCCGGCGTACGCGACCAGGCAGCCCCAGGCGAAGATGTCCGCCGCCGACGTCACCTCGCCGCCCGCGACCTGCTCCGGGGCCCACCAGCCGGGCGTGCCGACGAGCACACCCTCCCCGGACGGGTCGTCGAGCGCCCGGGCCACCCCGAAGTCGATGATCCGCGGCCCCAGCGGGGAGAGGATCACGTTCGCCGGCTTCAGGTCGAGGTGCACCACCCCGGCCGCGTGGATCGCCGCGAGCGCCGCGGCCACCCCGAACGCGACCCCGTGCAGCGACCCGGAGTCCAGCGGCCCGGACCGCCGGATGCGCTCGGCGAGGGAGATCCCCGGGATGTACTCGGTGACCAGGTACGGCCGGCCGTCCTCGGCCACCCCGTCGTCGAGCACCCGGGACGTGCAGAACGACGACACCCGCCGCGCGCTCATCACCTCGGCGTGGAAACGCTCGGCGAACCCCTCCCGCCGGGTGTGCACCTCGCGGACGATCTTGACCGCGACCGGCCGACCGTTCTCGTCGCCCGCGAGATAGACCGTGCCCATTCCGCCTTCACCGAGGCGGCCGCGCAGCCGATACGGTCCCAGCCTTTCCGGGTCGTCCGGACGTAACGGCTGCGCCGTCGAGTCGTGGCCGTCGATTGGAGTCCCTTTCCCGTCCACCCGAGAACCCCCGACCGGTAACCGTACCGACAGCGAATCGACCCCTCCACCCCGAAACGCATAGGGCTGTACGGAATAGCCATCACAAAACGCGACAAATAGCGATGGAATATCAATTTCAAGGACAAAAAGGTCGTTTTACTCGGGCCCTGGAACGGCCGTTGGCCCGCGGGCGGGCGGGGGCGGTTCGCGGCGGGCTCTAGGATCGGGATGCCGGTGTGGCGAGGGAGAGGCTGTGTCGGATAGCAGGGCGGATAGCAGGGCGGATACCAGGTACGTGACCGTCGAGGCCCCCGCGAAGATCAACCTGCGGCTCGCCGTGGGCCCGGTGCGCGCGGACGGCTACCACGAGGTGCTCACCGTGTACTTCGCCGTCGGGATCCGGGACCGGCTCCGGGCGAGCGCCGCGGACGACCTGACCGTCGAGGTCGTCGGCCGCCAGGCCGAGCTCGTGCCGGTCGACTCGAGCAACCTCGCGGTGCGGGCGGCGCGGCTGCTCGCGGAACGCGCCGGGGTCCGGGCCGGGGCGCACCTGCGCATCGACAAGCGCATCCCGGTCGCCGGGGGCATGGCGGGCGGCAGCGCGGACGCCGCCGCCGCGCTCGTCGCCTGCGACCGCCTGTGGAACCTGAACCTCGGCCGCGACGCGCTCATCGAGCTCGGCGCCGAGCTCGGCAGCGACGTGCCGTTCGCGGTGCACGGCGGCGTCGCGCTCGGCAGCGGGCGGGGCGAACGGCTCGATCCGCTGCCCACCCGGCACGTCTTCGACTGGGTGCTCGTCCCGGCCGAGGGCGGGCTGTCCACCCCCGCGGTGTACGCCGAGTGCGACCGCATCCGCGAGGAGACCGGGTGGGAGCCGGTCCCGCCGCGGGTGGAGGAGGAGCTGATCGGCGCGCTCGAGCGGGGCGACGCCGCCGCGCTGGGCCGGGCGCTCGCGAACGACCTGCAGCCCGCCGCGCTCCGGCTCAACCCCGCGCTCGAGGCGACCCTGCGCACCGGCCGCGAGCTCGGCGCGCTCGGCGCCCTCGTCTCCGGCTCCGGCCCGACCTGCGCGTTCCTCGCCGCGGACGGCGCGCACGCGGCCGCGCTGTGCAAGGGGTTCGCCGAGGCGGGCCACACCGCGATCCACGGCACCGGCCCGGCCCCCGGGCCGCGGGTGGTCGACGACGGCCGCTACCCGGACGAGGCCGCCTGGTGCGCGGCCTTCCCCGCCGCCGATAGCCTTACCTGACGATGAATCTGGTCAATCTGGAGTCGGTCACCCTCGCCTACGGGCCCAAGCCGCTGCTGCACGAGGTCTCCCTCGGCGTCGCGGAGGGCGACCGCATCGGGGTGGTGGGCCGCAACGGCGGCGGCAAGACCACCCTCATCTCCGTCCTCGCCGGGGTGCTCAGGCCCGACTCGGGCCGGGTGACCCACGCCCGCGACGCGCGCATCGGCTTCCTCGCCCAGCGGGACGAGCTCGACCCGGACCGCACCGTGGGCGAGCTCGTGCTCGACGGGCGGGCCGAGCACGAGTGGGCGGGCGACGCCCGGATCCGCGACATCCTCGCGAGCCTCCTCCCCGACGTGGACCTGTCGGCCCAGGTGGGCCCGCTGTCCGGCGGGGAACGGCGCCGCGTCGCGCTCGCCCGGCTGCTCGTCGGCGAACACGACCTGATCATCCTCGACGAGCCGACCAACCACCTCGACATCGAGGCGATCGACTGGCTCGCCCGGCACCTGGTGGCGCGCCGCTGCGCGGTCGTCGTGGTCACCCACGACCGGTGGTTCCTCGACGCGGTGTGCACCCGCACCTGGGAGGTCGTGGACGGCGACGTGCACCGGTACGAGGGCGGGTACGCCGCGTACGTGCTGGCCAAGGCGGAGCGGGCGCGGCTCGCCGCCGCGGCCGAGGAGCGCCGCCAGAACCTGCTCCGCAAAGAGATCGCCTGGCTGCGCCGCGGCCCGCCGGCCCGGACCTCCAAGCCGAAGTTCCGGATCGAGGCCGCGCAGGCGCTCATCGCCAACGAGCCGCCGCCGCGCGACACCGTCGAGCTCATGGCGTTCGCCTCGGCCCGGCTCGGCAAGACCGTCTACGACCTGGAGCGGGTCACCCTGCACGCGGGCGGCCCCGGCACGGGCCCGCTCGTGCTGCGCGACTGCACCTGGCAGCTGGGGCCCGGGGACCGGATCGGGCTGATCGGCGTCAACGGGTCCGGCAAGACCACGCTGCTGCGGCTGCTCGCCGGCGAGGTGGCCCCCGACTCGGGCCGCGTGGTGCGCGGCAAGACGGTCCGCCTGGCGTACCTGTCGCAGGAGCTCGCCGAGCTCGACCCGAACCAGCGGGTGCTCACCGCGGTCGAGGAGATCCGCAAGTACGTGCGGGTCGGCAAGCGCGAGTGGACCGCCTCCCAGCTGCTGGAGCGGCTCGGCTTCCGCGGCGAGGCCCAGTGGAAGCTCATCCGCGACCTGTCCGGCGGCGAGCGGCGGCGGCTGCAGATCCTGCGCCTGCTCATGGACGACCCGAACGTGCTGCTGCTCGACGAGCCCACCAACGACCTCGACATCGAGACGCTCAACGAGCTGGAGGACCTGCTCGACGGCTGGGCGGGCACGCTCGTCGTGGTGAGCCACGACCGCTACTTCCTCGAGCGGGTCGCCGACCGCTGCGTCGCCCTGCTCGGCGACGGCCGGCTCTCCCTGCTGCCCGGCGGCGTCGACGAGTACCTCGCCCGCCGCGCCTCCGGCACCGCGGTCACCGCCCGTGCCGCCGAGGCCGCCCGGGCGGCCCGGCAGGCCGAAGCCGCGGCCAAGGAGGCGGGTCAGGCGAAGGCCGCGACGCCGTCCGGCCTGTCGGCGAAGGAGCTGCGCGAGGCGCAGAAGGAGCTCGCCCGGCTGGAGCGCCGCCTGGAACGGCTCGCCGAGCAGGAGTCCCGGCTGCACGAGGCGATGGCCGAGGCCGCGGGCGACTACACCCGGCTCGCCGAGCTCGACGCCGAGCTCAAGGAGATCCAGGCGCAGCGGGAGGCCGTCGAGACCGAGTGGCTGGAGCTCGCCGAGCGCATCGGCGGGTGAGCCCGCGGCACGGCCCGCCCCGCGCGGGCCGTGCCGTACGGCGCGGCCCTACCGGTCGGAGTCGAACGGCGCGAGCAGCGTGCGCAGGTGGTCGGCGAGCGTGCGCTGGGCCTCCCTGTCGAGCCCGGCGAGCAGCTCGCGCTCGCGGCGCAGCAGGTCGGCGAGGGCGGCGTCGACCCGGGCCATGCCCTCCTCGGTGAGCGAGACGAGCACGCCGCGGCGGTCCTCCGGGTCCGGGCGGCGCCGTACCAGCCCGGCCGCGGCGAGGCGGTCGATGCGGTTGGTCATCGTGCCCGAGGTGACGAGCGTGGCCCGCAGCAGCTGGCCGGGGCTCAGCTCGTACGGCGCGCCGGACCGGCGCAGCGCGGTGAGCACGTCGAACTCCCACGGCTCCAGGCCGTGCTCGGCGAACGCGGCCCGGCGGGCCCGGTCGAGGTGCTTGGCGAGCCGGGACACCCGGCTGAGCACGTGCAGCGGGCTCACGTCGAGGTCCGGCCGCTCCTTGCGCCAGGCCCGGACCAGCCGGTCGACCTCGTCCTCGACGGCCGGCGCGGCCTCGGGCTCGTCCCCGGTCCTGCCGCCGGGATCGGTGTCCGTCATCGGCCGGGTACCCTCGTCCCGGCCCGTCCTGCCCGCCGCGCCCTGAGCGCCCTGACCTGCCCCGCCGCTGCGTTCCACCACGTCACCAGTGTAACTCTCTTGACGTCGAGATATCTCGCTCGCCTATCATTATCTTGATGTCGAGAGATATCTGGGACCCGGACGCCTACGCGCGGTACGCGGACGAGCGCGCAAGGCCGTTCTTCGAGCTGCTCGCCCGGGTGCGCGCGACCGACCCGGCGTACGTGGTCGACCTCGGCTGCGGCACCGGCGAGCTCACCGCCACGCTCGCCGCGCGCTGGCCGGGCGCGACCGTGCACGGCCTCGACTCGTCCCGGGCCATGATCGCCAAGGCACAGGAGACCGCCCGTGCCGCGCCGGGCCGCTCCCTCGTCTTCGAGGAGCTCGACCTGCGCGCCTGGCGGCCGTCCCGCCCGGTCGACGTGCTCGTCTCCAACGCCGTGCTGCACTGGGTCCCCGAGCACCGCGACCTGCTGCCCACCTGGGTCGACGCGCTCGCCCCGGACGGCTGGCTCGCCTTCCAGGTGCCCGGCAACTTCGACGCCCCGAGCCACGTGCTCGTCCGCGAGCTGTGCCGTACCACCTGGCGCGACGAGCTCGGCGACGCGGCCGCCGCGGTGCTCGCCGAGGCGCCGGTGGGCGACCCGGAGGAGTACCTCGGCATCCTCGCCGAGGCCGGGTGCGCCGTGGACGCCTGGGAGACCACCTACATCCACGTGCTGCCCGGCGAGGACGCGGTGCTCAACTGGATGACCGGCACCACGCTGCGGCCGCTGCTCGACCGGCTCACCCCGGACCGCCGCCGCGCGTTCCTCGCCGACTGCGCCCGGGTGCTCGGCCGGGCGTACCCGCGCGAGCCGTACGGCACGCCGTTCCCGTTCCGGCGCGTCTTCGTCGTCGCCCACAAGGGCTGAACGCGCGGCCCACCGGCGCGGGTCCGCCCGATCCCGGGGCGGCCGGGCGGTCAGATCGGCGTGTAGCGCAGGATCGCCGCGAGGTCGCCGCCGCCGGGCACGTCCGGGCGGCGCAGCGCGTACACCCGGCCGCCGGTGAGCCACACCCGGGTCACGATCTCGTCCACCACGCCGTAGACCGGGCCCTCCATGGCGTCGGCGAAGGTCACCGCGCCGGTCTCCTCGTCGACGTGCCCCGGCACCACCGTGTCCATGTCGAAGAAGAGCGTGTCGATCGCGCCGGTCGTGGCGAACCGCGCGGCGTCCGCGATGTCGGTGACGGTACGGCCCCGCGCGTAGCGCTCCTCGAACAGCTCGTGCAGCGCGCGCAGCCGGTCGGCGTGGTAGCGGTCGAGCACCTCGCGGGCGTCCTTGAGCAGCACGTCGTCGCCGAGCGGCTCCGGGCTGAGCGGGATCGTGATCGGCACCAGGTCGGGGTAGCGGCAGACCGCCCGGAAGGCCCCGTCGAGCGGCTCGGTCGCGGCGAGGATGAGCGGGATGCCGCGCTCCGGCAGCACGGGCCGCAGCGCGTCGTTGACCAGCCGGGCGAACTGCCGTATCCGCACCTTCTTGCCCTCGAGGCCCTTCAGCCGGTGCACGGCCGCGTGGTCGGCGACCGTGCCGGTGCCCACCGAGCTCTCCAGGTCGGCCGGCATGCCCGGCACCGTGATCGTCTCCAGCGGCAGGTCGGGCAGGATCTGCATCACCCGCACCGAGTTCTGCGACAGGGCGAGCACGAACGCGGTCTGCGGGAACGTCACCGCGCGCAGCAGCGGCTTGACGTAGAACCGGTCGGCCACGACCGCCTGCCGTACCAGCCGGTTGGGCAGCCGGAACGTGACCAGCGACGACACCGTGGCGAACAGCGCGAGCGTCCGGGCCTGGTGGCGCCAGAACAGGTCGTCGTCCGCGAGCGCGGCGATCTGCTCTCCACGCCCGCGATCTCGTCCTTGTCCGCGCCGAGTGCGCGCATCCGCTCGAACGCCTCGCGGGTGAGGTTCCCCAGGCCGATGCGTTCCGCCTCCCCCAGCGACTCCGGCGAGGTGGGCAGGTAGAGCGAGACGCACCAGGGCAACCGGGTCCGCATCAGCGCGTCGATGTCGGACCGGGTCGGAATGTCGGTATGCAGCTTCATGGCTTCCCTCTCCTTTTCGCCGTACCTGGCGGTTACCCGCCAGAACCGGAGGGAAGCCTGACGGCCCGCACCAGGGCCGGCGGCGGCTCAGCCCGCGATCGCCCGGGCGAGCGCGTTGCTCCCGTCCGGGCTGAGCGGCTCGGTGAGGAACACCGGCCCCTGGGCCATGAACCGCGGCTCGGTGCCCCGGTGCTCGTCGGCGGCGTGCACGGTGAGCGGGTGCACCAGGTACACGTCGCCCGGCGCGCCGGTGGCGTACGCGAGCGGCCGGTGCGCGCTCGCCTCGTCGAGCAGCGGCCCGGCCTCGAACGGGTCCCACGTCTTCTCGCCCAGCACCTTGAGTGCGTCCCGGTGCGACCCCACCCGGATCCGGGTCGGCGCGTCGTCCGGGCCGACCTCGGACAGCAGGGTGAGCAGCAGCATCGTGTGCGAGCGCGCGCCGCACCGGAAGGAGCCGTCCGGCATCGCGATGTTGAGGTCGATGTGCCAGCCGCGGTCGTCGGCGGGCGGCACCCGCGGGAACCGGATCGGGATCGTGCCGAGCGCGCCGCGCGGCCGCCACCCGCCGGGCCCGCAGATCTCGTCGAGCGCCTGCGCGAGCCGCGGGCTGCGGGCGATCTCCCCGAACGGCCCCTCGCCGGTCATGTCCGACGCCCACACCACCGGCTGCGTCCATCCGCCCGGGTCGTCCGGCGACAGCCCGATCCGCCGCCACAGCAGCTCCCGGGCGGCGTCCGCCACCTCGCGCGGCACGGACGCCTCCAGCTTGACGAACCCGTCGGTGACGAACCGCTCGACGTCCACAACGCTCATGGCCCCCACGCTATCGGGCGTGTCCACCGATTTTTTCCGGCCGAATCCGGGGCCGCCGGTGCCCGGAAAGCGGGCCGGACCGCCCCAGGGCGGCCCTGGGACGGTCCGGGTGGGTGCCGCCGCGGGACGGGTCACCGCACGGTGACGGTGACCGGCTGGTGGACGCCGCGGCGGGGGAGCCGCACGGTGAGGGTGCGGCTCGCGGCGTCATAGGTGTACGAGCCGGGCCGCAGCGCGGCGCCGTCGACGGTCACGGCCGACGGCCGCGCGGCGTTGCGCAGCGACAGGGTCCACTCGCGGGCGGTCGCCTGCCCGCGGTAGGCGCCCTTGGCCGGGCCGATGCGCACCCGGTGCACCGGCCCGGTCCGGGTGTAGTCGATCCGGGTGGTGAGGCTCTTCAGCCGCCCGGCGGGCGCGCCGTCGTCCTCCTGCAGGGTGAACGAGCCGGGGGAGCCGAGGCCGACGGTGACCGTCACCTCGGTCAGCGGGTGCCGCGCGTGGTTCGCGACGTCGCCGGTCCGGGTGACCAGGATGCCGCCCGATTTGAGGAAGACCGGCATCGTGTCGAGGGTGCTGGTCACGGTGTGCGTGGTGCCGCCCGGGTAGGTGCGGCCGGTGAAGATGTCGGTCCACTCGGCGCCCGGCGGGAACCAGACCGTGACCGAGGCCTGCTCGCCGGGCCGGGTCACCGGGGCGACGAGCAGGTCCGGGCCGTACAGGTACTGGGTGTCCGCGGTGGCGTAGGCCTGCTCCTCGTCCGGGTACTCCAGGTACATCGGCCGCACGATCGGCACGCCGGTGGCGTGCGCCTCCCGGGCGAGCGTGTAGGTGTACGGCACCAGCCGCTCGCGCAGGTTGAGGAACCTCTTGGCCGAGGCGTTCGCCGCCGGGCCGTACTGCCAGGGCAGCCGGTCGCCGTGGTTGCTGTGCAGCCGGTCGATCGGCTGGAAGGTGCCGAGCTGCACCCAGCGGGCGTACAGGTCGTCGGGGAGCCTGGTGGTGTACCGGATCTCGTCCCCGACCTTGTACCGCTCGGAGCCGCGCAGGTTCCCGGGGTCGTTGTGGCCGCCGATGTCGTGGCTGATCGCGGCCGTGCCGGTGGCGGCGGACTCGGCCGGGGTGGCGCCGACGGCGTACCGCAGGGTGCCCCAGCTGCCGGTGCTGTCGCCGGTGAAGTGCACCGTGGTGCGCTTCTCCGCCCACGGGCCGGTGGGCGGGCCCGCCGGCCCGGCGTACGGCCCGGACTGCAGCGAGCCGTAGGCGCGGGAGAGCACGAAGCCGCGGCCGATGAGCCGGTCGGCCCGGCGGGCGTAGTGGTGGTTGATCCACGCGTCGGGGGTCACCCCGGCGAGCGAGGACCGCGACGCGTCACAGCACCAGTCGAGCCACCAGAAGTCGGTGCCCTGCTCCTCCATCTCGGCGTGCAGGTCGAGGTACGCCTTGAGCTGGTCGGGGTCGCCCCAGTCGAAGACGTGGCAGTCCGGCCCGGCCGGGCAGCCGCCCCGCTGCAGCCTGCCCTTCGCGGTCTGCTGCGCCCGGGCGAACTTCGGGTCGTCGCCGAGGATGCTCGGGTGGATGTTGAGCACGGTGTGCAGGCCCTGCGACCTCGCCCAGGCGAAGAACGCCTTCGGGTCGGGGAACTTGGCCCGGTCGATCTGCCACCCGCTCCACGTGTTCGGCGCCTTGAAGTCGGTGTCCACCACGAGCACGTCGAGCGGCACGCCCTCGGCGCGGAACCGGGCCACGAGCGTGCGGAAGTCCTCGTCGGTGCGGTCGAAGTACTGGGAGAACCACACCCCGTACGCCCACTGCGGCAGCAGCGCGGGCGGCCCGGTCAGCGTGGCGAGCTCGGACAGGCCGCGCTTGTAGTCGAGGCCGTAGCCGAACACGTACCCGTCCTGGTACGGCCGGCCGCCGTGGCCCGGCCGCGGCGTGACCGTGCCGCGTGACGGGTCGAACAGCGCGGAGTGGGTGTCGTCGAGCAGGTACCAGCCGTCCCGGTGGAGCAGGCCCGGGGTGGCGGGCGGGTCGCCCTGGTCGCCGTCCACGCCGTCGAGGCTGCGGCGGTAGCCGCCGAGCGCGAGGTGCGGCGGCGGCGCGGCCGCGCCCGCGGCGGTCACCGCGATCGTGTCCGGGTTGACGTGGCAGCTCGCCGCCTCCGGGCAGCCGAGGGTGATCTCGTTCGTGCCGGCCTTGAGCGGGACCGGGACGGAGACCGTGCGCCACGTGGACCAGTCGTCGGTCTTCGGGAAGGTGATCTCCCGGGTGTCGTCGCCTGCGGTGACCGTGGCGGTGCGGTCCTGGTGCCGCCCGTCGGCCCCGGTGCCGTTGGCGTACCGCACGTGCAGCAGGTAGGTGCCGTCGGCGGGCACGTCGGTCACGCGGGTCGTGAGGCTCGCCCCCTGGTGCAGCTCGGCGACGAATCCGGTGCCCGCGAAGCCCTTGTGGTCGGCGGCGATCTTCCCGGATCCGGTCACCCGGCCGGACTCGGCCTCACAGCTCGTGCCGTACCGGCAGGACGCGATCGCGGTGGCGGAGACCGGCGGGTACTCGGCGTCCGGCGGGGTCAGCGCCACGCTGTCCACGTTGACGTGGCCGGAGTCGTCGGCCGTGCGGGTGAGGGCGATCAGGTGCCGCCCGGCGTCGAGCTCCAGGTCGGCCGTTGCCACGGCCCAGGTGTCCCAGTCCGGGGTGGTCGGCAGGGTGATCGTGCGGGCCGCGCCGCCGTCCACCGTGAGGCTGAGCGTGCGGGTGGTGTGCCGCCCGTCGCCGCCGACGGCGTTGGCGTACCGCACGGCGAACCGGTACGTCCCGGCCGTGCCGACGGTCACCTCGGCGGTGAGCGTGTCCCCGACCGCCTCGAACCCGGCGAGGAAGCCGGTGCCGGTGTACCCGGCGTGGTCGGTGGCGACCGCGAGCCCGGCCTGCGACTGGCTCTCGGCCTCGCACAGCGCGCCCACGTCGCAGACGACCCGCCGCCACGGGGTGGCGGTCACCGGGGTGCGCCCGGCGGTGAGGCTCACGGTGAGGTTCTCCGGGCCGAACGGGCCCGAGCCGAGCCGGTAGCGCAGCGTGAGCGCGCTCGTCTTGATGGTGAGCCAGCCGTCCGCCTGCGTCGCGGTGAACTTCGGCCGCGGGAACGCGTCCCGGCCGATCACGTTGAACGTGGGCTTGTCGACGAACCGGCCGTCGTCGGCGTACTCGGTCCGGATCAGCGTGGGGGACAGCACCTGGAAGCGCGCGTTCCCGGCCGTCACCGTCCGGTCGCGGCCGGTGGTCTCCGCGGCCGCGCCACCGGCCGTCGCGGTGGTCGCGGCGACGGTCGCGGCCGCCGTCACGGCGGCGAGGCGGCGCACCGCGGTCCGCCACCGGGCGCCGCGCCGTGGCCTGGGTCCGGTCACGTTGCGTCTCATGGTCACCTCGAGCGATGCAGGCGAGTGCCGGGCCGACCTTGTCCGAACCGTTCACGTTCGATCGAGAATGCGACCGATCATGAACGTTTAATCGCAACTATTGACCGAGAAAGTGCGAAAGGCAAGACAAGATTGCTGACAATCGGTCATCGGAGGATGTGCCGGGCAGGCCGTGCGGGCGGCCGCCGGTCGCGGCGCGCGGTGCCGGAACGGCGGCGCGCGAGCGGGCCGCGGCAGGTGGGTCAGGGCGCGGGGAGATCAGATCACGTAGCGCTCGAGGGCGGTGAGCCGGCCGCCGGCGTGGTGGGCGACGGCGAACGCGCCCTTGTCGAGGTGGGTGTCGGCGAGCCGCCCGGCCTCGGGGAAGCGCTGCTCGGCCACGGCGGCGAGCAGCTCGGGCAGCACCTTGCCGTGGCTGCACACCGCGGCGGGCTCGCCCGCGTCGAGCAGCCCGAGGGCGGCCGCGAGGGTCTCGCGGGCGTCGTACCCGGTCTCGGAGAACCGCTCGTCGCGCCGGATCTCCAGCCCGGCGCCGCGGGCGTACGGGGCGAGCGTCTGCACGCAGCGGCGGCTCGGGGAGCTCACCAGCACGGCCGGGCGGTAGGCGCGCAGCACCCGGGCGAGCGTCTCGGCCTGGGCCTCGCCCGCCTCGTCGAGCGGCCGCAGCTCGTCGTCGCCCGGCCGGCCGGTACGGCTGCCCGCGGTGGCGTGCCGGACGAACACCAGGGGGGTGGCGAGCAGCGGGAGGCGGGCGAACTCCTCCAGCAGGGCGACGTCCGCGAGGTAACTGAGGCGTTCGCGGGCCTCGCGCACCGGCAGCCAGGCCACCTCGTCGATCTCGTCGCCGTCGGCGGGCTCGCCGTACCCGATCACGCGGGCGGTCCAGTAGTCCACCCGCTTGAGCCGGCCGCGCACCAGGTAGTGGACGGGCGGCAGGGCCGGCCCGAGGACCACCTCAAGGCCGGTCTCCTCGGCGACCTCGCGCAGGCACGCCTCGATCACGTGCTCGCCGGGGTCGAGCTTGCCCTTGGGGAACGCCCAGTCGTCGTAGCGGGGCCGGTGTACCACCGCCACCTCGGGGTCGGCGGGGTCGCCCCGCCACACCACGGCACCGGCCGCGAGGATCGGGTCGATCGGGCGGGCGTACGGCTCAGGCATCGACCGACCTCCACCGGCGGGTCGCGATCAGATGGTGGTGCAGGTCCACGAGCGGCTCGCCGTTCTCCCCGCGGTGGTGCCGGGTCCAGGTGCCGTCCGGGTTGAGCCACCAGCTCGCGGTCGTGTCCGACATCGCCAGGTCGAGCAGGTGGGACAGGTAGGCGCGGTGCTGCGGGCTCGACACCCGCACCAGCGCCTCGACCCGGCGGTCGATGTTGCGGCGCATGAGGTCGGCGCTGCCGATCCAGATCTCCGGCCGCCGTCCCCCGCCGAACTCGTAGATGCGCGAGTGCTCCAGGAACCGGCCGAGGATGCTGCGTACCCGGATCGTCTCCGACAGCCCCGGGATGCCCGGCCGCAGCGCGCAGATGCCGCGCACCCACAGGTCGATCGGCACCCCGGCCTGGGACGCCCGGTAGAGCGCGTCGATGATCTGCTCGTCGACGATCGCGTTCACCTTGATCCGGATCCGGCCCGGCCGCCCGGCCTTGACGTGGGCGATCTCCCGCTCGATCCGGGCGAGCAGGCCCGAGCGCAGCGAGTGCGGGGCGACGAGCAGCCGCCGGTACGCCGAGTGGTTGGAGTAGCCGGTCAGGTGGATGAACAGGTCGGTGACGTCCTCGCCGACCAGCGGGTCGGCGGTGAGCAGGCCGAGGTCCTCGTACTGCCGGGCGGTCTTGGGGTTGTAGTTGCCGGTGCCGATGTGGCAGTACGTACGCAGCTCGCCGGAGGCCTCCTGGCGCACCACGAGCGCGAGCTTGCAGTGGGTCTTCAGGCCGACCACGCCGTACACCACGTGGCAGCCGGCCTTCTCCAGCTTGCGCGCCCAGGAGATGTTCGCGTGCTCGTCGAACCGCGCCTTGATCTCGACCACCACGACGACCTGCTTGCCCGCCTCGGCCGCGTCGATGAGCGCGTCCACGATCGGCGAGTCGCCGCTGGTGCGGTAGAGCGTCTGCTTGATCGCCAGCACGTCCGGGTCGGCCGCGGCCTGCTCGATGAACCGCTGCACGCTCGTGGCGAACGAGTCGTACGGGTGGTGCAGCAGCACGTCGCGCTCGCGCAGCACCGCGAAGATGTCGTCCTCGGCGTGCACCGCCTCGGCCGGCACGAACGGGCGGTAGCTCAGCTCGCCGCGGTCGAGGTCGGCGATCGCGTGCAGGCCGGTGAGGTCGAGCGGCGCGGGCAGCCGGTAGATCTCGTGCTCGGCGACCCCGAGCTCGGCGACGAGCAGGTCGAGCACCTCGCGGCTGATGGTGTCCTCCACCTCCAGCCGCACCGGCGGGCCGAACCGGCGCTTGAGCAGCTCGCGCTCGAGGGCCTGCATGAGGTTCTCGGTGACGTCCTCGTCGACCTCGAGGTCCTCGTTCCGGGTGACCCGGAACACGTCGTGCGACACGATCTCCATGCCCTTGAACAGCTGCCCGAGGTGGGCGGCGATCACGTCCTCGAGCGGCACGAACCGGGTCGGCGACACCGAGACGAAGCGCGGCAGCTGGGAGGGCACCTTCACCCGGGCGAACACGGTGTGGCCGTTCGCCGGGTTGCGCACGGTCACCGCGAGGTTGAGCGACAGGCCGGAGATGTACGGGAACGGGTGGGCGGGGTCGACCGCGAGCGGGGTGAGCACCGGGCGGATGCGGTCGCGGAACAGCCTGCGCAGCTCCGTGCGCTCGTCCCGGGACAGGTCGTCCCACCGCACGATCTCGATGCCCTCGGCGGCGAGCGCGGGCAGGATGCGCTCGTGGAAGCAGGCCGCGTGCCGGCGGGCGAGCTCGTCGGCGAACGCGGCGATGCGCACCAGCTCCTCGCGCGGCTTCAGGCCGCTCTTGGTGCGCAGCAGCAGGCCGGTCGCCATGCGGCGCTTCAGCCCGGCGACGCGCACCCGGAAGAACTCGTCGAGGTTGCTCGCGAAGATCGCCAGGAAGCGCACCCGTTCCAGCAGCGGGACCGCGGGGTCCTCGGCCAGCTCGAGCACCCGCTGGTTGAACCTGAGCCAGCTCTCCTCACGGTTGAGGAAGCGGTCGGCGGGAAGCGGGGTCCGGTCCGCTTCCCCCGCTTCCTCGGGGTGCACAATCCCGGCAGACATGTGACAAAACTGCCCTATCAACGTGAACGACGCGTGAAGCGCGTCGCAACGGACACTTCACGTTAGTCGCTCAAGCTAACTCTCGTCAGCGTTCGCGGTCGCGTGATCACCGTCCGTGGCGGCGGCCGTGGCCTGCGGCGACGCGGCGGGCGCGGGGCCGGTCACGCCGGCCTTGGCGGCGGCCTTCGCCTGGCGCGCGGCGAGCTTGGCCTGGGCGCGCAGCTGCCGGGCGCGGGCCTTCTCCTGCTCGCGCCGCAGCTTCTCCAGCTCCTTGCGCTGGCGTTCCCGCGCCTTCTCCTGCTCCTTGATCCGCCGCTCCCGCGCCTTCTCCTGCTCGCGCCGCTCCTTCTCGCTGAGCGGTGCGGTGGTGATCGTGGTGACCGGCGGGGTGATGATCAGCCCGCGCGACTCCTCGCTGATCGTGGGGTTGGGGTCGAGGCGGTTGAGGCCGTTCCAGGCGAGGTTCACCAGGTGGGCGGCGACCTCCTCGCGGGGCGGCTTGCGTACGTCGAGCCACCACTGCCCGGTGAGCGCGACCATGCCCACGAGCATCTGCGCGTACATCGGCGCGTAGTGCGGGTCGTAGCCGTGCGCGGCGGCCGCCTCGGCGAGCACGTCCTCCACCTGGCGGGCGATCTCGCTGATCAGGCTGGCGAACGTGCCGGTCCCGGAGGCGGCGTGCGAGTCGCGGACCAATATGCGAAAGCCCTCGCTGCTCTCCTCGATGTACTGGAGCATCGCGAGGGCCGCGCGTTCCAGTTTCAGCCGGGGAGGCGCGTCGACGAGTGACTGGGTCACCATGCTGAGGAGCCGTTGCATCTCGCGGTCCACCACGACCGCGTAGATGCCCTCCTTGGCTCCGAAGTGCTCGTAGACGACTGGCTTGGAGACCTTCGCCTTGGCGGCGATCTCCTCTATCGAGGTCCCGTCGAAGCCCTTTTCGGCGAAGAGAGCCCGGCTGACCCCGATCAACTGCTCACGACGTTCCTTGCCGGTCATGCGTCTACGGGATCGGGGTTCCGTCATATGTCAAATAATGGCCCGCGCGCCGGGGTGCGTAGCAAGTCGATCACCCGGCGCGCGCGCCTATGGGCAGGTCAGGCGGCCTTTATGGGCCGGGCGGCCTTCTCGGCGTTGGCGAGCCGTGTCGCCAGGCGTTCCGGATCCGGCCATTTGACGCTATGGACCCAGCCGAGTTGTTCGAACCACCTGATCACCCGGGCGCTGGGATCGAGCTGGCCCTTGAGCGCGCCGTGCCGCGCGCAGGTCGGGTCGGCGTGGTGGAGGTTGTGCCAGGACTCGCCGAACGACGGGATGGCGAGCCACCACACGTTGCGCGACTTGTCCCGCACCTGGAAGTCCTCGTCGCCGAACACGTGGCAGATCGAGTTGACCGACCAGGTGACGTGGTGGAGCAGCGCGACGCGGACCAGGGTGCCCCAGAAGAACGCGGTGAGCGCGCCGCTCACGGACCAGGTGACGAGGCCGCCGATGAGCGGGGGCAGCAGCAGCGAGGCCGCCGCGAGCACCGGGAACAGGTCGTGGATGCGCTTGATGTCGCGGTCGGCGAGCAGGTCGCGGGCGTACTTCTCCCGGTTGGTGCGCTCCCGGGAGAACAGCCAGCCGACGTGGGCGTAGAACAGCCCCTTGGTGAGGGCCTTCCAGTCGTTGCCGAAGCGCCACGGCGAGTGCGGGTCGCCCTCACGGTCGGAGTACTTGTGGTGGCGGCGGTGCGTGGCGACCCAGTCGATCACGCCCATCTCGAGGGCGAAGCTGCCGGCGACGCCGAGCACGATCTTGAGTAACCGGCTGTCGGTCTTGAACGACCCGTGCGTGAAGTAGCGGTGGAACCCGACGGTGACGCCGAGGCCCGCGAACACGTAGAACACGGCCCCGATGATCACGTCGGTCCAGCCGATGAACCGTCCCCACGCCATGGGGATCGCGGCGAAGAGCGCGAGGAAGGGGACGACCACGAAGACCACGAGCAGCACGCGCTCGAGGTTGCTCTTCGGCTCGGGTTCCAGGTCGGGTTTGGGCGGGGGAGGGACTCGATCGACCGTGACTGTCATGGGCTACCTCACGTTGTGCGGAGTTCGACTGGCTACGCCACCGTAACCTACGCCAGCGTAAGTAAGGAATCCAGAGCAGATAAATGTGGAGAAGGTTACGGCTCGCCCCGCATCTCGTGGTGCTTTCGTGACTTGCGCCGCGGGGTCGGATCTGCTACTGCCCGAATTGGGCACGCGTACGCCGGAGAAGGTCGGTATCCTGAGATCGTGTTTCGGGCGTGAGCTGCCAATCGCGCGAATGCCCGGACGCAACCGATCCCGGGTCGTCTAGGGGCAAGACTACAGATTTTGGTTCTGTCAACGGAGGTTCGAATCCTCCCCCGGGAGCCGATCTTCCATCAACTCCCCCGCCGTCCACCGGGGCGCCGGACTCCGGCACCCCGGCGTGTCGGCGTGTCGCCACGCCGGGACGTGCCCGAACGGGGCGGGGCCCGGTGGCCGGCGGGGGAGTGGCAGGTAAGCTCACCATGGCGGGCTGGTAGCCGTCTGGGTGCGTGAGTACCGTTTAGGTGCGTTGGGTAGCTGTCGGTTGTCCTGGTCCGTCATGTCCATTCGACGCCGAGGGAGCCGCAGTCCGTGAGTGTGCCGCGCCCGGCCGCAGTGATCGTCCTCGCCGCAGGCGAGGGCACCCGGATGAAGTCGAAGAAGCCGAAGGTCCTGCACGAGCTGTGCGGTCTCGCCATGCTCGACCACATGCTCGCCGCCGCGCGCGGCCTTGAGCCCGAACGGCTGATCCTGGTCGTCGGGCATGCGCGGGAGCAGGTCGAGCGGCACGTCGCCGCCTCCGCCCCGGACGCCGAGATCGTCGTCCAGGAGGAGCGGCGGGGCACCGGGCACGCCGTGCGCACCGTGCTGGAGAAGACCGGCCCCATCGAGGGCACGATCCTGGTGACGTACGGCGACACGCCGCTGCTGCGTACCGAGACGCTCGCCGCACTGCTCGGCGACCACGCCCGGGAGGGCAACGCGGTCACCGTGCTCACCGCGGTGGTGCCGGACCCGACCGGGTACGGCCGCATCGTCCGGGACGCGGCGGGGGCCGTGCTGGAGATCGTCGAGCACCGGGACGCCACGCCCGAGCAGCTGGCGATCCGGGAGATCAACTCGGGGGTCTACGCCTTCGACGGCACCCTGCTCGCGGACGCGGTGAAGCGGGTCTCCTCCGCCAACGCGCAGGGCGAGGAGTACCTCACCGACGTGCTCGCCATCCTCCGCGAGGACGGGCACCGCGTGGGCGCCAGCGTCGCCGCCGACCACGTCGAGGTCGAGGGCGTCAACGACCGGGTCCAGCTCGCCTTCGCGCGCCAGGTGCTCAACCGGCGCATCCTCGAGCGGCACATGCGCGCCGGGGTCACCGTGATCGATCCGGCCTCCACCTGGATCGACGTGAACGTCACCCTCGCGCCCGACGTCGTGATCCATCCCGGCACCCAGCTCCACGGCCGGACCACCGTGGGGGAGGGCGCCGAGATCGGCCCCGCGACCACGCTCACCGACACCGAGGTGGGCGAGTACGCGGTGGTGCGGAACGCGGTGAGCGTCGGCGCGGTGATCGGCCCGCACGCCCAGGTGGGACCGTTCGCGTACCTGCGGCCCGGCACGGTCCTCGCCCGCAAGGCGAAGGCCGGGACGTTCGTGGAGATGAAGAACACCCAGGTCGGCGAGGGCACGAAGGTGCCGCACCTCACCTACGCGGGGGACGCCGTGATCGGCGCGGGCACGAACATCGGCGCCGCCACGGTTTTCGTCAACTACGACGGGGTGGCCAAGCACCGGACGGTCGTGGGCGATCACGTGTTCATCGGCTGCGACACCATGCTCGTCGCGCCGGTCACCGTCGCGGACGGCGCGTACACGGCGGCCGGCTCGGTGATCACCGATGACGTTCCCCCCGGTGCGATCGGCGTGGCGCGGGCGCGGCAGCGCAACGTGCGCGAGTGGGTGCTGCGCAGGCGCGCGGGCACCGCGTCCGCGGCCGCGGCGCAGCGGGCGATCGCCGAGCAGACCGAGGCGACCGATCGGGTCGAACAGACCGCAGAGGTCGACAAGGTCGGGACGGTCGACGGCGCCGGCCCGGCCGCGGAGCAACAGGAGAAGTAACGTGAGCGGTATGAAGAAACCCGGTGAGAACAATCTCATGTTCTTCTCCGGCCGGGCCCATCCGGAGCTGGCCGAGGAGGTGGCGACGCATCTCGGTATTGAGATCACGCCGACGAAACTCACCGATTTCGCCAACGGCGAGATTTATGCCCGTTATCTGGAATCGGTGCGTGGGTGCGACGCCTTCGTGATCCAGTGCCACACGGCGCCGATCAACAAGTGGATCATGGAGCAGCTGATCATGGTGGACGCGCTCAAGCGGGCCTCCGCCAAGCGCATCACCGTGATCATGCCCTTCTTCGGCTACGCCCGGCAGGACAAGAAGGGCCGCGGCCGGGAGCCGATCACCGCGCGGCTCATCGCCGACCTCTTCAAGACCGCCGGCGCCGATCGGCTCATGGCGGTCGACCTGCACACCCCGCAGATCCAGGGCTTCTTCGACGGCCCGGTGGACCACCTGTTCGCCCTCCCGGTGCTCGCCGGCTACATCGCCGACAAGCTCGACCCCGAGACCACCACGGTCGTCTCGCCCGACACCGGCCGGGTACGGCTCGCCGAGCGCTGGGCCGACCGGCTCGGCACCCCGGTGGCCTTCATCCACAAGCGCCGCGACCTCGACGTGGCGAACCAGGTGAAGGTCTTCGAGGTGGTCGGCCAGGTGAAGGGCCGTACCTGCGTGGTGATCGACGACATGATCGACACGGCGGGCACGATCTGCAAGGCGGCCGACGCGCTCTACGAGCAGGGCGCGGTCAACGTGATCGCCGCGGCGACCCACGCGGTGTTCTCCGGCCCGGCCGTGGACCGATTGAAGAACTCCTCGATCAGCGAGGTGGTGGTCACCAACACCCTGCCGATCCCGGAGGAGAAGCGGTTCGACAAGCTCACCGTGCTGTCCATCGCCCCGACGATCGCCCGGGCGATCCACGAGGTGTTCAGCAACGGCTCGGTCACCAGCCTGTTCGAGGGCGACACCTGAGCCGGCCGTGAGGAAGGCCCCGGTGGGCTAGACTGCTGGGGCTGCGCGCTCGTAACGCCTTCCGCTAGGGCGGGTGAGGGGGAGCGCGTTATCCGACCCAATCCAACCGATCCATCCCTAGGAGCTTTGCCGTGTCCGAAGTAGTCATCAAGGCCGAGAAGCGCACCCAGTTCGGTAAGGGTGCGGCGCGTAAGATCCGCCGGAACCACAAGGTTCCCGCCGTCCTCTACGGGCACGGCAGCGAGACCCGGCACCTCACCCTGCCGGGCCACGAGCTGATGATCGCGCTGCGCACGCCGAACGTGCTCATCCGGCTGCAGGGTGACGGCATCGACGAGCTCGCGCTGCCCAAGGGCGTGCAGCGCGACCCGATCAAGGGCTTCCTCGAGCACGTCGACCTGCTGCTGGTGAAGCGCGGCGAGAAGGTCAGCGTCGAGGTCCCGGTCGTGGCCGTCGGCGACGTCGTCTCCGACGGTGTGGTCGACCAGCAGCTCACCGCGGTGAACGTGGAGGCCGAGGCCACCCACATCCCGGAGAAGATCGAGGTCAGCGTCGAGGGCTTCGAGATCGGCGCCGAGGTCCACGCGCGCGACCTGAAGCTGCCCCAGGGCGTCACCCTGGTCGACGACCCCGACGCCCTCGTGCTGCACGTGATTCCCGCCCAGGTGAGCGAGGAGCCCGCCGAGGGCGGCGAGGAGGCGGCCGCCGAGTAAGGCAGGGCGGCGGCGCCGCGCGATCCGTGCGCCATGGCGGTGCGGATCCCCCGTGGATCCGCACCCATGCGTCCGGCGCGGGATCCGCGGCACGGCCGTACGCTGCCGACGCGAAAGTCCGAGAGCAGGCCGGACGGCCGTGTGCCGTCCGGCCGCCCGTGCGACTGGGCCGGGTTCGCGGATTCGCGCGCCGACGGCGGCACCGGACCGGGCCCAGGCCGGATACGGTGTCGGATGCCGGGCGGGCGCGGCATGCGGCGGGCCCGCCCGCTGCTCGCGTTCCCCGAGCGTGTGCGATGAGCAGGGCCGGAGGGCAGGTCGTCCGAGCAGGAGGTGAGCCGGCGTGACGGCGGAGACGGAGACCCGGCGGTGGCTGGTCGTCGGGTTGGGCAATCCCGGGCCGGAGTACGCCGGTAACCGGCACAACGCGGGCTTCATGGTGCTCGACGAGCTCGCCGCCCGCGTCGGCGGGCGCTTCAAGGCGCACCGGTCCCGGGCCGAGGTGGTCGAGGGGCGGCTCGCCGGGCACCCCGTGGTGCTCGCCAAGCCGCGCTCGTACATGAACCTTTCCGGCGGGCCGGTGAAGGCGCTCGCCGACTTCTACAAGGTGCCGCCCGCCGAGGTCATCGTCGTGCACGACGAGCTGGACATCCCGTACGGCGCGCTGCGCGCCAAATTCGGCGGCGGCGACAACGGGCACAACGGCCTGCGGTCGATCACCAACGCGCTCGGCACCCGGGACTATTTCCGGGTGCGGTTCGGCATCGGCCGGCCGCCGGGGCGCATGGACCCCGCGGTGTACGTGCTGCGCGATTTCGCCACCGCGGAGCGCAAGGACCTGCCGCTGCTCGTGGACCGGGCCGCGGACGTGGTGGAATCGCTGATCACCCGGGGCCTGGCGGAGACGCAGAACCGTTTCCACGGCGCCGACCTCAATCCCGCCAAGCCGCCCCGCTGATTCGCATGCGGAATCGGTGCCGAGGGCACGCGATCACACATCCCGCTAATCCGGCAAACAGGTATGGCCGGAGATTTCCGAATTGTTGGTGTAATTGGCGCACAGCCATCCCGTACGCTTTCCAAGAATCGGCACGGGCACCGGACGGCGTGGTTACGATTTCATCACCGCCGGGGCGCGGCGCGGCGGGACGCCGCGGATTCGGGGCACAACGGCCTGGGACGGCCCCGGGAACGCGGAATCGGGTGCGGTGGGGCGGCGTTACGTTATCGGACCGGCGTTGACGTTGGATCTACCGCCCGTGAAGACCCCGGTCGGCCGCGACGAGGCGGAGACGGTCGGTGACGAGGAGCCGAAGGAGCCCGGAAGACACGTGAGCACCGCGAACGTACGCGACGACCACGAACTGGCGAGGGACCTGGCCACCGAGGCCGGCGAGCGACTGCTGGAGCTGCGCGAGCGCCGCTTCGCCGCGGGCGACGACCCCAAGGCGATACGCGACGCCGCCGACCTCGGCTCGCACCGGTTCCTCGCCGACGCCCTCGCCCGGCTCCGCCCGAGCGACCACCTGCTGTCGGAGGAGGCGACCCGCGAGGAGCGGCTCGATCCGCGCCGGCTCACCGCCGACCGGGTGTGGATCATCGACCCGCTCGACGGCACCCGCGAGTACGGCGAGCCGGGCCGGGCCGACTGGGCGGTGCACGTCGCCCTGTGGGAGCGGACCCCGGACGCGCCCGAGGGGCGGCTCGTCGCCGGGGCGGTGGCGCTGCCCGCGCAGGGCCGTACCCTGTCCACGGTGGAGCCGCCCAAGTTGCCGGGCCCTGCCGAGCGGCCGCGCATCGCGGTGAGCCGGACCAGGCCGCCCGAGTTCGTGGAGCGGCTCGCCGAGCAGGTGGGCGCGGAGCTGGTGCCGATCGGCTCGGCCGGGGCGAAGATCGCGGCCGTGCTCACCGGCGAGGTCGACGCGTACGTGCACGCGGGCGGGCAGTACGAGTGGGACTCGGCGGCTCCGGTCGCGGTGGCCCTCGCCGCCGGGGCGCACGCGAGCCGCATCGACGGCTCGGCCCTGACCTACAACCAGGCCGATCCGACCCTGCCGGATATCCTGGTATCCCTACCGGAACTGGCGCCCATGCTCCTTGCCGGCATCCGTGATCTGCACCGTTAGGGGAAGCGATGCCTCTGTGTGACTACACCACGTCGCAGCTCGACGTGCTCGAAGCCGAGTCGATCCACATCATGCGCGAGGTGGTCGCCGAGTTCGAGCGTCCCTGTCTGCTCTTCTCCGGCGGCAAGGACTCCATCGTCATGCTCCGCATCGCGGAGAAGGCGTTCTGGCCCGCGCCGATCCCCTTCCCGCTGATGCACGTGGACACCGGGCACAACTTCCCCGAGGTGATCGACTTCCGCGACCGCCGCGTCGCCCAGCTCGGCGCCCGGCTCATCGTCGCCAGCGTACAGGACTCGATCGACGCCGGCCGGGTGGTCGAGGAGACCGGCCGGCGCGCCTCCCGCAACCGGCTGCAGACCGTCACCCTGCTGGACGCGATCGAGGAGCACGAGTTCGACGCGGTGTTCGGCGGGGCGCGGCGCGACGAGGAGAAGGCCCGGGCCAAGGAGCGGGTGTTCTCCTTCCGGGACGAGTTCGGCCAGTGGGACCCGAAGAACCAGCGGCCCGAGCTGTGGAACCTCTACAACTCCCGCATCCGCAAGGGCGAGCACATCCGCGTCTTCCCGCTGTCCAACTGGACCGAGCTCGACGTGTGGGACTACATCCGGCGGGAGAACCTCGAGCTCCCGTCGATCTACTTCGCGCACACCCGCAAGGTGTTCGAGCGCGACGGCATGCTGCTCGCCGACTCCCCGTACGTCAACCGCGGTGACGACGAGCCGGTCTTCGAGGCCACCGTGCGGTTCCGCACCGTGGGCGACATGACCTGCACCGGCGCCGTGGAGTCCACCGCGCGCACGGTGGACGAGGTGATCGCCGAGATCGCCGCCACCCGCATCACCGAGCGGGGCGCGACCCGGGCCGACGACCGGTTCTCGGAGGCGGCGATGGAGGATCGCAAGAAGGAAGGGTATTTCTGATGGACATCTTGCGATTCGCCACCGCCGGGTCGGTGGACGATGGCAAGTCGACGCTGATCGGCCGCCTGCTGTACGACTCGAAGGCGATCTTCGAGGACCAGCTCCAGGCGGTCGAGCGCACCTCCCGGGCCCGCGGCACCGAGTACCTCGACCTGTCGCTGCTCACCGACGGCCTGCGCGCCGAGCGGGAGCAGGGCATCACCATCGACGTCGCCTACCGCTACTTCGCCACCCCGCGGCGGAAGTTCATCATCGCCGACACCCCCGGGCACATCCAGTACACCCGGAACATGGTGACCGGCGCGTCCACCGCGGACCTCGCGATCATCCTCATCGACGCGCGCAAGGGCGTGCTCGAGCAGTCCCGGCGGCACGCGTTCATCGCCTCGCTGCTGCGGGTGCCGCACCTGGTGCTCGCGGTGAACAAGATGGACCTCGTCGACTACTCGCAGGAGCGGTTCGAACAGATCCGCGAGGAGTTCACCGCGTTCGCCAGCAAGCTGAACGTCACCGACCTCACGTTCATCCCGATCTCCGCGCTGCACGGCGACAACGTGGTCTCCCGGTCGGAGAACATGCCCTGGTACCAGGGCTCCTCGCTGCTGCACCACCTGGAGAACGTGCACATCGCCTCCGACCGCAACCTCGTCGACGTGCGGTTCCCGGTGCAGTACGTGATCCGGCCGCAGAAGGCGACCGACCCGCGGTTCCACGACTACCGCGGGTACGCCGGCCAGGTCGCGGGCGGCGTGCTCAAGCCCGGCGACGAGGTGCTGCACCTGCCGTCCGGGCTCACCACCCGGATCGCCGCGATCGACACCTACGACGGGCCGGTGCAGGAGGCGTTCCCGCCGATGTCGGTCACCCTCCGGCTGGAGGACGACATCGACATCTCCCGGGGCGACATGATCTGCCGCCCGCACAACCAGCCGACCGTCACCCAGGAGCTCGACGCGATGGTCTGCTGGATGTCCGACACGACCAAGCTCACCCCGCGGGCGAAGTTCACCATCAAGCACACCACGCGCACCGCGCGGGTGCTCGTGCGCGACGTCCAGTACCGGCTCAACATCAACACGCTGCACCGCGAGGAGTCGGTCGGCGCCCTCGGGCTCAACGAGATCGGCCGGGTGACGTTCCGGGTCACCCAGCCGCTGTTCGTCGACGAGTACGCGCGCAACCGGGCCACCGGCGGCTTCATCCTCATCGACGAGGCCACCAACGCCACGGTCGGCGCCGGGATGATCGTCGACGCCCGCTGACCACCCGACGCCCGCCGGCGCCGGTCCTCGTCCGGCCGCGCCGGCGGGCCGTACGGCCCGCCGGGGACGGGCGCACGGCAAGCGCGGGTAGATCTTTGACCTTTCCTAGAGTTTTCGGTTACCGTTAGCGATAGCTTCGGCACGGTCCGTAGCGATAAGTAGGAGACCGTGCCTGTGAGTCATCGCGTCATCTATGTCGGCGGGCTGGGCCGGAGCGGCACCACCCTGCTGGAACGCCTGCTGGGCGAGCTCCCGGGCGTCGTCGCGCTCGGCGAGGTCGTCCACCTCTGGGCACGCGGGATCGACCGGGACGAGCCGTGCGGCTGTGGCCTGCCGTTCTTACGTTGCCCATTCTGGCGGCGGGTCGGCGAGCGCGCGTTCGGCGGCTGGAGCCCCGAGCTCGCCCGGCGTGTCCTCGCCCTGCGCCGCCGGGTCGACCGCACCCGGCGCATCCCCGTTCTCGCCCGGCGAACCACCCGGCCGGGCCGTACCCCCCGTCCCGGAAGCGCGCCCCCGGCACGACGCCCGGACCGGCTGCGCGAGTACGCCGAGGCGTACCGGCGGCTCTACCGGGCGGCCGGTGAGGTCACCGGCGCCGAGGTGATCGTCGATTCCAGCAAGCACGCCTCGCTCGCGTTCTGCCTGGCGAGCGCGGGCGAGCCGGTGAGCGTGGTGCACATGGTCCGCGACGCCCGGGCCGTGGCGCACTCGTGGAGCAGGTGGGTGCCGCGCCCCGAGGACGGCAGCCCCATGACCCGGTGGCGCCCCGCGGCGACCGCGGTGCACTGGCTCGCCCAGAACCTCGCCTTCCACCTGCTCGCCCGCCGCGGCGTGCCGGTGACCCGGGTGCGGTACGAGGACCTCGTCGACGCGCCCCGCCAGACGCTCGGCCGGCTCGCCCGCCGCCTCGGCCTGCCCGCGGCGCAGCCGTCCTTCCTCGCCGACGACGCGGCCGTGCTCTCGGTCGGGCACACCGTGTCCGGCAACCCCATGCGGTTCGCGGTCGGCACGGTGCCGCTGCGCCGCGACGACGCCTGGCGCACCGGCATGGCGCGGCGGGACCGCTGGCTGGTCACCGCGCTCACCTGGCCGCTGCTGCTGCGGTACGGCTACCGCCTCGCCGGGCAGGGGGCGTCGGCATGAGCGGCCCGTCGGTGGGCGTGGTCATCCCCACCCGGGGGGATCGGCCCGCCCTGCTCCGCGCCGCGCTCGCCGCCGTGCTCGCCCAGCGCCACCCGGGCCGCCTCGAGGTCGTGATCGTCGCCGACGGCTGCGACGTGGGCGCGGTGCGCCGCCAGGTGGCGGACCTCGCCGCGGACGGGCCGCGCCGGGTGCGGGTGCTCGCCAACCCCGGCGGCCCGCACCTCGCCCGGGCGCGCAACGCCGGGATCGCCGCGCTCGACACCGAGTGGACCGCGTTCTGCGACGACGACGACGTCTGGCTGCCGGGCCGGCTCGCCGCCCAGCTCGCCGCGCTGCGCGCCGAGCCCGGCGCGGACTTCGCCAGCTGCGCGATCGAGGTGGAGTACGGCGGGCGGCGCATCCCCCGGCTCGCCGGCACCGACCGGATCGGCCCGGAGCACCTGGTGCGCTCCCGCATGGTCATGGTGCACTCCTCGACCTTCCTGTTCCGCGGCTACCGGGTGGACGAGGACGCCCCCGGCGGCCAGAACGAGGACTGGGACCTCGCATTGCGCGCGGCCAAGCGGCGGCCGATCGTGCACGTGGACCGGCCGCTGGTGCGGGTCCGCTGGGGCCTGTCGCACTACGCCACGCACTGGGCGGGCCGCATCGCGGGCCTGGAGTGGATGCTCGACCGGCACCCCGAGCTGGTCGCCGACCGCCGCGGCGCGGCCCGCGTGTACGGCCAGCTCGCCTTCCACCACGCGGCGCTCGGCAACCGCCGGGCCGCGGCCCGCTGGGCCCGGCGCGCGCTCGGCCGCCGGTGGGCGGAGCCGCGGGCGCCGCTCGCGCTCGCGGTCGCGGGCGGCCTGCTCTCGCCGCGGTTCGTGCTCGGCCTGCTGCACGCCCGGGGGCACGGCATCTGATGGGGGCCTGGGTGCGCAAGGCGAAGACCCGGACCCGGCGGGTCCGGGTCGGGCCGATCTCGGTGAACCCGATGACCGAGGTCGAGGTGGTCGACCACGTGGTCGCGGCGCTCAAGCGCGGCGAGGGCGGGCGGATCGTCACGCCCAACGTCGACATCTGCCGGGCCGCCTCCCGGGACCCGGAGATCCGGGCGCTGGTGGAGCACGCCGACCTCGCGGTCGCCGACGGCATGCCGGTGGTGTGGGCGGCGCGGCTGCTCGGCACCCGGCTGCCGGGCCGCATCACCGGGGCCGACCTGATCTGGTCGCTGTCCGAGGCCGCGGCGTTCTACCGCTTCCCGATCTACCTGCTCGGCGGCCCGCCCGGGGCGCCGGAGCGGGCCGCCTGCGCGCTCGTCGACCGCTACCCCGGGCTGATCGTCAGCGGCTGGCGCAGCCCGCCGTACGGGTTCGAGCACGAGCCGGGGGAGGTCGCGGCGATCCGGTCGGCCCTGGTCCGGGCGAACCCGCGGATCGTGTTCGTCGGGCTCGGCTTCCCGCGGCAGGAGCGCCTCATCGAGACGCTGCGCGAGGAGCTGCCCGCCGCGTGGTTCGTCGGCTGCGGCGCCGCGATCGCGTTCGCGGCCGGGGCCGTGCCGCGCGCCCCGCGCTGGATGCGGCAGGCCGGGCTGGAGTGGCTGTTCCGGCTCGCGAGCGAGCCCGGACGGCTGGCCCGGCGCTACCTTGTCGACGACCTGCCGTACGCGCTGCGGCTGTTGACGGTCTGCGCACTCAAACGCCTGTTCTCGTGACCAGATCCCCGTCGGAAAAGTCGTCAGGCACTACCATCGCGGATGGGATGGACGAATGCGATCGTCGGCAGTTGCCGCCGGAGCTGCGGCTGCTGTTCGCTGATGACGGCGTGGGCCGGGTGCTGCCCACCGACCTCCCCGAGGGGGCGGTGGTGTGGCCGGACCCGAGTTTCGCACGCTTTCCTTCGCGTTCGCCTTCACGGCCCGCGTTCTGGCTGAGCGACGAGCCGGTGAGCGGGGAGCTCTGGGCGAAGCTGCGGGCCGCCCACCCCGAGTCGGGCCTGTGGCCGCTCCTGCTCGAGGACTCGGTGCAGCCGTGGTCGGCCGGCCAGATCGCCCCCGACAATCCGGCGCTCATCGACAACTTCGAGGCGGGGGCGTTCATGGCGGAGGTGTGGTCGGACTGGCTCGCCCAGGCCAGCCCCGAGCAGATCGAGGACCTGTTCCCGTTCGGCCGGGAGTGCCCGGGGCTCGCCCCGCCGGGGCGGCTGCTCGCCGAACCGGACGCCGTCGCCGACTGGTACGCGTGCGTGCTCGCCGAACGCCGCCCGCTGCTCGGCCTCGCCGCCGCCGACCGGGGCGCGGACGCGCTCGTGGTGATGGGCTGGCAGGGCGCGGTCAACCACAACGAGTGGGCGGTGCCGATGGCGGCGGTGGTGCGCAGCTGGGAGGAGCGGTTCGGGGCGCGCGTGGTCGGGGTGGGGTTCAACACCCTGGAGCTGAGCGTCGCCGCCCCGCCGGTCACCCCGGAGCACGCGATCCGGGTCGCCGCGGAGCACTGGACCTTCTGCCCGGACAACATCATCCAGGGCCCGGGCAACCTGGTGGACTACAGCGAGCAGATCATCGGCAAGTACTACTGGTCGTTCTGGTGGGACTGACCCGGGCGCCGGCCGCCCGGGTCAGCCCGGCAGCCCGGTCGATCCGGTGAGCTGTGCGACCCGGGCGATCTCCTCCGGGGTGAGCCGCTCCCGGTAGGAGGTGAGGTTCGCCGCCGGGTCCATGGGGCGGAACGCGGTGCGGGACAGCCCGGTACGCCGGAACGGCCGGTCCGTGGCGGCCGGGCCGGAGCAGGCCCGGCGGATGCGCACGGCGGCCCGCTCCGACCAGGGCAGGCCGCACCACTCGTACAGCTCCCGGTAGCGGCCCACCGGGTCGCGGGCGAGGTCCTCGTACCGCACCAGCCGGATGTCGGACCGGGCCGCAGCGAGCGAGACGGCGACGTCGCGGGCGACCGTCCACAGCGTCGCCGTGGCGGCGATCGGGTCCGCGCCGTGGCCGCGCAGCCGCTCCACCACCGGGTGGTCGCGCACCAGCAGCGGCTGGCCGAGCAGCTCGTGCACGTCGACCCGCCAGCCGAGCCGCCGCCAGCTCCCGACGAACGCCACCGGGTCGCGGATGAGCACCACCGCCCGGCAGCCCAGCCGCTCGCAGAACCACGCGGTGGAGAACAGCGCGAACGGGTCGTCGAGCAGCGCCCGGCGGCCGAGCAGCCGGCCGAGCGTGAACGCCGTGCCGTACTTCGCCATCCGCGCCAGGTCGTACGGCGAGCGGTTGCGGCGCAGTTCGGCGAGGAACCGGTAGCGCAGGGCGATCGTGTCGGCGAACGCGGCGAGCCACGGCTCCTCGTTGTCGGCGCAGATGTACTGGAACCGGTGGGTCACCGTGGCGTTGAGCACGCCGGGCGACCGGCCGGGCGGGTGCTGGGGGTTGAGCGGCTCGTTGACGTAGACGAGCCCGCCGCCGGCGGCGAGCATCTTGCCCGCCCAGCTCGTGCCGCTGCGCGGCAGCCCGGTCACGAGCAGCGGCGGCCGCCCGGGCGGGGCTACCGGCGCCATGACGGGTCGGCGCCGAGCCACGGGCGCAGCCGTTCGTCCCACGGGGCGAAGTGCTCGCGCAGCGCGCGGCGCAGCCGGTCCGGCATCGGCGAGGTCCGGGGGCGGGCGTTGTGCCGGCCGAGCCGTACCTCGCCCGCGGCGGGCAGGCCGAGGAAGGCGTACAGCCGCTCGAACGCGGGCCGCGGGTCGGCGAACAGGTCGCCGCTGTCGAGCACGAGCACCCGGTCGCGGCCGAGGTGCGCGGCGAGCCGGTCGAGCTGGTCGGCGTACCGGCCGCGGGCGAGGTAGGCGTGGTGCCGGTGGGCGTGGCTGACCGCGTACGGCTCCCGCCGCAGCCGCTCCTCCTCCCCGGCGAGCCGTTCCTCCTCCAGGGCCACGGCCCGCTCGAACGACGGCTCGGTCTCGAAGCCGCGGGCCAGCTCGTGCGCGTGCGCCGACCAGGCCCGCTCCACCGGGTCGCGCACCAGCACGATCACCTTCACGCCGGGCAGGTCGCGGGCGATGCGCTCGGCGGCGAGCGGGTGGAACAGGTAGTACGGCGAGGACTCGAAGGCGAGCGGCATGCGCCCCTCGCGCCGTGCCACCCGGCGCGCGGTGGCGGCGAGCGGGAAGTGCGCCCGGTACCAGGCCGGGCCCTTGTGGTAGGCGACGTCGAAGTAGTGCACGCCCTTGCGCCACACCGCCTTCAGCACGAGCGGGTGGCGGGCGAGGGAGCGGTAGAGCGAGGTCGTGCCGCACCGCTGCGCGCCCACGATGAGGAACGACGGCAGGACGCGGTGCGCGGCGGTGACCCGGCCCAAGGCCCAGGAGAGGCCGTGCGCCGCCCGCTTCGCCGCGGTGCGCGGCAGGGCCGGGTTCGCGCCGCGGCCGGGCGGCGCGGGCGCGACTTGGGCAAGGGAGTCGGGGATCACGAAGGCACCTCCAGAAGCGGGGCAAGCCATGCGGCAGGGGAGCCGAACGGCTCGTGGCCGTCGCGGCGATGCCGGTCGGCGAGCGTGACGAGGTAGCGGGCCGCGGTACGGCGGGCCGTGGCGGCGTCGACGCCGAACGGGGCGAGCAGCAGCGGGGCGCGCTCCAGGCACAGCCGGGCGGCCCGGGCCGGGCCCGCCCGCCGCAGTGACCGGTGGAGGAAGTGGTGGAGCGCGTCGAAGCCGAGCGGCACGCCGACCGCGAACCGCTCCCAGTCCCACACGAGCAGCCGCCCGCGCGGGCCGGGCGCGATGTTCCACGGCGCGAAGTCGCCGTGCCAGGCCCAGACGTCCGCCGCCGGGTCCGCGGTGTCCGGTGCCATGCCGTACGGCACGCCGGGCAGGGTGTCCGGCGGCAGGGCCGGCACGGTCCGGGGCAGCGTTCCGGTCGCCCTGCCCGTCGCGGTGCCGGTCGCGCCCGCGAGCGCGGCGCCCGCCGCGGCCGTGAGCGGCAGGTCAAGGGGCTCGGTCGCGGCCTCGTCCGCCGCGCCGTACCGGGGATCGGGCATCCGCCACCGGGCGTGGGCGGCGAGGCCGCCGATCTCGCGGATCGCCGCGGCGCGCAGGGCCGTGGACGGGCCGCGGCGCAGCCGGGGCACCGGCAGGGCGGACAGCACGAGCACGTCCATGCCGCGCCACAGGCCGTGGTGGAGCACCCTGGGGGCGACCACCACCTCGGTGGGCACGGTCTCGAGCATGCGCAGCACCGCGGCCTCGTGCCGGACCAGCCCGCGCACCCGGTCGGTGTCGGCGATCTTGGCGAACGCGATGCGCCGCCCCGCCTGGTACACCTCGAGCACCGGCTTGCGGTTCGCCCGCCGCGCCGGCCGTACCCGCAGCGCGACCCGCACCTCGCGGCCGAGCACCCGGCACAGGTGGGCCTCGATGCCGCCGTCGCCGACCGGCACCCGCACCGCCCGGCCGACCAGCCGGTGGTACGGCTCGCGCGGCACGAGGCGGCGCGGCACGAGCCGGTGGGGCAGCAGCGTGTACCGCCGCCAGGAGCCGCCGGGGGCGGCGGGGAAGAGCACGGCGAGGACCTGGTCGAGGTAGTCCAGCCGGATCCGGCGGTCGCTCATGCGTCCCCCCACATGAGCCGCCCGCGCCCGCCCGGGCCGTGGTCCGCGGGCCCGCCGGGGCACCCATCACCCCCGTACGGCACCGGCCGCCCGGGAGCGGGGGAGCGGGCGTCCACGCGCGGAAGCAGGCCGCCGAACGGGCGGCGGTGGCGCGCGCGGTAGGGGCCGCGCACCGGCGGGCTGTCCTGGTTGCGCCACAGCAGGGCGAACGAGATCAGGTACATGATCAGGGCCGTCACCAGCCCGTCGTAGATGAACATGTAGAACAGGGCGAGGATCATGACGAGCACTCCGGCCTGCCCGATCGGGGTGCGGTCCCGCCAGTGGCGGCGGATCGCCCCCAGGTAGAAGGCGACGTACAGGGCCGCGCCGGTGAAGCCCTGGCTGATCAGCAGCAGCCAGAGCTGGCCGTCGCTGCCGAGCGGGGGATGCGCGCACTCCCGGCACCACTGGGTCTTGCCGGTGGTGATCGACCGGTGGTTGCCGTGCGCGTTGCGGGTGTTGCCGAAGCCGATGATCGGGGAGTGCACGGCGGCGGCCACGGTCGCGGTCACCGTGAACGCGCGGATGTCGTTGCTGTGCGGGCTGTCGAGGCGCTGGCTCACGATCGTGCTGAGCGGGGAGAGCGCGAGCAGCACGGCGGCGGCCGCGACCGCGAGCAGCAGCCCGGGGCGGCGGCGTCCGCGCAGCACGACGTAGAGCACCGAGATGCCGAGCCCGATCCACAGGCCCCGGTTGAGCGAGTACACGATCGGCACCGCGGCGAGCGCGATCAGCACGCCGCACGCGATGCGCCGTGCCGTACCGCCGTAGACCCACCAGCCGACGACGAACCAGATGATGAGGATCGAGATGTTGCTGCCCCACGCGTTCGCCCACTCGAACGGCGCCTCGGGCCGCGGCGAGGCGTGGCCGAGCACCCGCTGGGTCTGCGACACCGTGGGGTGGATGAGGTTCTGCACGAACGGGTGCCCGCCGATCCAGTCGGGCAGCAGCATCTCCAGCGGCGCGGTGAACGAGAAATCCGGCGCGAGCACGCCGAGCAGCCCGCCCGCGACCGTGGTGACGAACAGCGCACCGAGCATGCGCACCAGGGTGAGCTGCGGCAGCTCGCGATGGCTGAGGTTGCCCAGGTAGAGCACGGTGATCAGCACGGACAGGTAGAGGGCGAGCCGGACCAGGTAGCCGATGACGCGGCCGGGGGAGAGCTCGCCGTACGTGCCGGGCGGCGTGGCCCCGAGCATGCACGCGGAGATCAGGTAACCGGCGAGGAGCAGCAGCCACAGCCCGAACCCCCGCGGCATGCGGATGGGGCGGCGCCGCCACAGGATCACGGCCATCGGTACGGCGAGCACGATGATCGACAGCCCGCCGAAGCCCAGGGCCCACCAGATCGGGTAGCCGACGAGCAGCGCCGCGATCGGCCAGACTGCGGGGCTCACCACGCGTGGGCGTGGGCCATGCGCGGTGCCCGGCTCTCCCGGTACACCGCCACGCCGCTGCCGACGAGCAGGCCGAGGAAGAGGCCGCTGCCCAGGTAGAGCGGCAGCCCGGGGCCGGTGGGGGAGTCCGGGGGCCGGGCCGGGCTGATCACCGTGCCCGGGGTCACCGCCACGGTGCGGAGCGCGTCGGCCTTGGCGGTGAGCGTGGCGACCTGCCGGTTCAGCAGGGTCTGCCGCCGGGTGGCGTTGAGGTACTCGGCCGAGCCCTTGGCGAGGGTGGGGAGGGAGGCGGTGACCTCGGTGAGCGCCTTGTCCGCCTCCCGGATCGCGGCCGCGACCAGCCGCTGCTGCGCGGCGAGCGTGCGGTTGGCGATGGCCTCGCGGTTGGCGAGGTAGGCGGTGGCGACCGCCTGGGCGCCGGAGGCCGCGGCGGACGGGGTCGCGGCCGAGTAGGAAACGGCGAGAATCGCGGAATTCGGCGGCACGTTTATTGTGATATTTCGCCGCACTTCGTCGATATCCCGGATGCCCAGTTTCTCCGCGGCGAGCCCGGCGACCACGGCCGACTGCGCGATCTGTGCCTCGGTGTCGAGATTGAGGTTTTCCCGCTGCCGCGGACCGAGATTGTTCGGTTGATCCTGTACGCCCGTCGGTGTCACGAGCACCTGCGCGGTCGCGGTGTACGTCTCGGGCAGCACCGCGTGCAGCACGATGCCGCCGAGCGCGCCGACGAGCACGCACACGCCGGTGAGCAGCCGGTGCCGGCCGAGCAGCGAGAGGAAGGGCGACCTGCTCATGGGGACTCGCGACCCTCTTCGGTGAGGTGGATCGGAAAAGACACCAGGCACTTTACTGGATGTTCATTCCGGGCGGCCGATGCTCGAGTGAAATGCCACGAAAATAGACTAGGGCGAGTTTTGTCTTTCGCAGGAAAGCGTTGGAAAGTGGTAAAGTCGCCCGCGTTCCCCAGGCGTATATGAAATGCTTGCTCCGGCATCCTCGGAGGGGGCGAGATGGGACGAATGGGGGAAATGCGCGGTCCGCTGGGCGACGGGTCCAGGCCGGGCCGGATGCCCGGTTCGCGCCGGAGGGCGGCCGTGCTCGCCGCCGGGGTCGTCGCGGGGGCGTCGCTCGCGACCGGCGCGTGCGTCGCCGGGAACGCGCCGCGGGCCGAGGCGGGCGCCCCGCCCGCCGCCGAGGTCATCCGCCCCCGGCACTGCAAGGCGACCGAGAAGCTCATCCCCACCTGCGGAGCCTGGTGGGGGATCGCCCCCGAGGTGTTCACCAGGCGGAGCCCGGCGGTGGCCCTGGAGCGGGCCGAGCGGCGCATGGGCCGCAAGGCGGCGATCCTGCACGTCTACCACCGCAACGACGAGCTCTTCCCCACCCCCGAGGAGCGCGAGCTCGCCAAGTCCCGCATCCTGCTGATCAACTGGAAGGTCAGCCTCGAGCGCCCCTGGGCGGAGATCGCGGCCGGCCGGTTCGACCGGCGCATCGACCGGCTCGCCCGGTACATCAAGCGGACCTTCCCCAAGCGCTTCTTCCTCACCATCCACCACGAGCCCGAGGACGACGTACGGCCGCAGCCCGGCTCCGGCCGTACCGCGCGGGACTACGCGGCGATGTTCCGCCACGTCGTCACCCGGCTGCGGGAGCGCGGCGTGACCAACGCGGTGACCGTGATGACGTACATGGGCGCGCCGAACTGGGCCTCGAAGCGGTGGTTCGCCGACCTGTACCCCGGCGACGACGTGGTCGACTGGGTGGCGATCGACCCGTACGCCGACCACCGGGTGCGCGACTTCGCCGGCCTGGTGAACAAGATCCGGCCCGACTACCCGAACTGGCCCGGCTTCTACAAGTGGATGCAGGCCCGCTTCCCCGGCAAGCCGTTCATGGTCGCCGAGTGGGGCGTGTTCGAGGACCCGGACGACCCGCACCGCAAGGAGCGCATCTTCCGCTCGGTCGCGCGGCAGATCCACGACTTCCCGCAGATCAAGGCGCTCGTCTACTTCGACTCGCCGCGGGCGCCGCGCGGGGACACCCGGTTCGACACCACGCCGGGCGCGGCGCGCGCGTTCACCGCGCTCGCGCGCAGCCCGCACTTCACCGCCACGCCGGTGCCCTAGCCCGCGGCCCGGCTACAGCGACTGCGGCTGCCGTACCCGGGCGGCGCGGGTCCGGGTGACCCACCACGAGCAGGCGGCGACCGCGATCGCGCCGAGCAGGATCCACGCGGTGGCGGCGGTGCCCACGCCGAGCAGCTTGAGCGACGAGGCGAGCAGCACCACCACGAGCAGGGCGCGGATCACGCCGCCGGGGGCGCGGGCGGAGACCCGGGCGCCGAGGTAGACGCCGGGGAGCGAGCCGAGCAGCAGCGACGTGGTGAGGTCGAGCCGGAAGTCGCCGAACAGCAGGTGGCCGAGCGCGGCGGACAGCACCAGCGGTACGGCCTGCACGAGGTCGGTGCCGACGAGCCCGTTGGCGCGCAGCGTCGGGTAGAGCAGCAGCAGCGCCACGATGATGAGCGAGCCGGAGCCGACCGAGGTGATGCCGACCACGATGCCGCCGACCATACCGACCAGTAAGGTAGGAATCGGGCGTACGCGGACATCCAGGGCGGCGTCGGCGGCACCCTCGGGCAGGGCGGCGTCCCGCCGGGCGCCGAGCCACGCCTTGGCGACGAGCCCGGCCACGGCGAGCAGCAGCGCCACCCCGAGGGCGTACTTGATCACCTGCTGCACGTCGGCGCCGTCGCCGAGCAGGCGGGCGACGAGCACGCCGCAGAACGCCGCGGGCACCGACCCGGCGCACAGCCAGCCCACCAGCCGGAGGTTCACCGTGCCCCGCCGCAGGTGGACGAGGCCGCCGACCGGCTTCATCACCGCCGAGGCCACCAGGTCGCTGGAGACCGCGGCGAGCGGCGGGACGTCGAAGAACAGCAGCATCATCGGCGTCATCAGCGCCCCGCCGCCCATGCCGGTGAGCCCGACCACCAGCGCGACGAGGAACGCTCCCCCGGCGAGCGCGGGATCGACCTCGAGCGCGCCCCACGGCGTGTCCCAGCGCATCAGCGAATCCAGCCTCCGGAGGTGAGCAGGTTCATCACCGCCGCGACGGCCTTCTCCACCGGCATGTCCGTGGTGTCGATCACCAGGTCGGCGTCGTCGGGCTCCTCGTACGGGTCGGAGATGCCGGTGAACGCGGGGATGAGCCCGGCGCGCGCCTTGGCGTACAGGCCCTTGCGGTCCCGCCGCTCGCACTCCTCCAGCGGCGTGGCCACGTGCACGAGCAGGAAGACCCCGCCGACCTCCTCCACCATCGCCCGCACCTCGGCCCGGGTCGCCGCGTACGGCGCGATCGGCGCGCAGATCGCGAGCCCGCCGTGCCGGGCCACCTCGGCGGCGACGAACCCGATGCGCCGGATGTTGAGGTCCCGGTCCTCCTTGGAGAAGGTCAGCCCCTTCGACAGCAGCCGCCGCACCACGTCCCCGTCGAGGTAGGTGACGGTACGGCCGCCGCGCTCGAGCAGCGCGTCCCGCACCCCGCGGGCGATCGTCGACTTGCCCGACCCGGACAGGCCGGTGAAGAACAGCACGAGCCCGCGCCGGTGCGGCGGCCCCGGGATCTCGACCGGCTCGGGGGCGGCGAAGTGCTCGGCCGCGCCGTACGCGGCGGCGACGTGCTCGCGCAGCTCCAGGTCGATCGGGGCCTCCCGGGGCGCGAGCGGCACCGCGACCACGGTCACCCCGAACGGCGCGCCCTCCTGGCGCAGCCGGTCGGCGGCCCGCAGCGCGTCGCGCACCACGGCCGGGCCGCGCTCCCCGAAGATGAGCGGGAGCAGCAGCACGGTGGCCGCCTCCAGCTCCACGGCGGTGGCCTTGATCTCCTCGAGCACGGTGTCGTCGAGCGGCCCACGGCTCGTCACCGCGAGCACCGGCCCGTCCCCGAGCTCCGCGCGGACCTCGGCGGGGCCGCGCCGCAGCCGGGCGAACGGCCCGTGCTCGGGCGTGCCGAGCCGCTTCACCGGCCCGGCGACCTCCCCGGTCTCGGCCTGCTCGGTGACGGTGAGCTCGGCGAGCGCCGCGCCCTCCGGGTCGCACAGCCGGACCGTGTCCCCGGGCGCGACCGGGAACGGCAGGTGCAGCGTCACCGGGGCGGGCCAGGGGGTGCCGTCGGTGAGCCGGCCCCGCGCGGTGACCTCGGCGACGTCGGCCGCGCCGAGGAACCCGGTGAGCGGGTGGAACGCGCCGGAGAGCAGCAGCTCCAGGTCGGCGAGCTCACGGGCGTCGGGAGTCCACTCGACTTGGTTTGGCATCCACCTATTCCGATCGACTCGATAGGAATTGCTTCACCTTAACGAATGCGACGAGCCTAACCACGTCGGCCCCCTGGTGACGGGCCTCGCGCAGAGAGACCGCCGGCCGGGGCCGGGCAGGGTACGGCGGGCCCGGAACGCCTCGTCCGTGGCGGACAGGGCGGAGCCGACCGGAGACCGGAGGAGACGCGGCCGGGCGTGCGGAGCCGTACCCGTGCGACACCGGTGGGCGGGGACGGACGTGATCCGGTGCGGAAACGGCCGGGCGCTCCCGGGGTGACCGGCGGAGAGGATGAAGGCCGGTGCCGCCGGTCGGATCGAGCGTGAACGTTTCGCGGGCGATGGCGGTCCCGCCGGGTGGACGGGCGGGGAACGGAAAGCGGTGGAAAGCAGGGCCGGGGGATCAGAGCAGCCGGGCGAAGTGGTTCTGCGGTTTGCGGATGACGAGGGTGATCTCGTCGCAGGTGGCGGAGAGGCGGCCGCGGGAAAGTTTCTCGGCGAGCCCGCACATCGCCCGCACCAGCCGGGCATGTCGCCCGCGCAGCGCGGGCCCGGAGGAGCCGAGATAGTCCTCGGCGATCATCAGCCCGCGCATCAGGCAGAAGGAGCGGATGCCCTCCCGCGAGGTGACCGGCTCGTACACCGCGGGCAGCGGCCCCGGCGTGCCCGGCGGCACGAACCGGTGCCACAGCCGCCGCCGCAGCCACCCCGGCAGCATGCGGTCGTAGAACCCGTACGCCGAGGACCGGTCGCGCATCTCCACGAGCAGCAGCCCGCCGGGCCGCAGCGCGGTGGCCATGCGGTCGAGCACGAGCTCGGCGTGCCGGATGCGCTCCAGCAGGAACGACACGTACACCACGTCGAACGACCGCGGCGGCATGGGGGTGGCGCGCAGGTCGCCGAGGCACCAGGTGTCGAGGTCGGTGCGGGCCGCGGTGGCCGAGCGGAGGATCGGCAGGTCCTCGTCCACGCCGGTCACCCGGGCGTCGACGCCGTCGAGCCGCAACCGGGCGCCCCGGCCGCACCCCGCGACCAGGACGTCGAGCCGCCGCCCGAGCTCGTTCCCGTGCTCGCGGACGCGTTGCCCGAACACGTCGCTCTGGACCACGGGCGACCAGCGGACCTCAGACATGTCACTCATAGTAGCGAATCGACTGCACAAAGCGTCCGGGGCCGGGCGCTCGCCACCTGCGCCGCACCCGTCCCGGCACCAAGTAGCCTTGACGTGAATGGTCGCCCCCGGCGGCCCGTCGCCGTCTCGGGGGCCGCTCGTCTCTGCCAACGTGGGGCTGTGGGCATTCGCTATGTCTCTTTCCGGACTGCTCGATCTCGTCATCGCCGACCCCGGCCTCGCCGCCGCGCTTGACCGGTCCGGCGAGGACGTGAACCTGGTCGCGCCGCCCGCGCTGCGGCCGTTCGGGGTCGCCGCGCTCGCCCGCCACCGGCCCGTCCTCGCCGTGACCGCGACCGACCGGGAGGCCGAGGACCTCGCCGCCGGGCTGAGCAGTCTGCTGGAGGAGAGCAGCGTCGCCGTGTTCCCCGCGTGGGAGACGCTGCCGCACGAGCGCCTGTCCCCGCGCAGCGACACCGTGGGCCGCCGCGTCGCCGTGCTCCGCCGGCTCGCCCACCCGGTCGAGGGCGACCCGGCCGCCGGGCCGCTGCGGGTGGTGGTCGCCCCGGTGCGGGCGGTGCTGCAGCCGATCGTCTCCGGCCTCGGCGACCTGGAGCCGGTACGGCTCCGCGCGGGCGACGAGGCCGACCTCGACGAGCTCGTCGAGCGCCTGGTGGCGAACGGCTACCACCGGGTGGACATGGTGGAGCGGCGCGGCGAGGTCGCGGTGCGCGGCGGCCTGCTCGACGTGTTCCCGCCCACCGAGGAGCACCCGCTGCGGCTGGAGTTCTGGGGCGACACGGTGGAGGAGATCCGCTGGTTCAAGGTCGCCGACCAGCGCTCGCTGCAGGCGGCGCCGGACGGCCTGTTCGCCCCGCCGTGCCGGGAGCTGCTGCTCACCCCGCAGGTGCGGGACCGGGCCCGGCGGCTCGCCGACGAGCACCCGCGGCTCAAGGACATCCTCGACCAGCTCGCCGAGGGCACCCCGCTGGAGGGCATGGAGGCCCTCGCGCCGGTGCTCGCCGACGGCATGGACCTGCTGCTCGACCACATGTCCGCGGGCACCGGCGTGTTCGTCTGCGACCCCGAGCGCATCCGCGGCCGGGCCGAGGAGCTGGTGCGTACCAGCCAGGAGTTCCTCGAGGCGTCCTGGATCACCGCCGCGGCCGGCGGCGAGGCCCCGATCGACCTGCGCGAGGCCGCGTTCCGCACCCTCGACGAGGTGCGCGCCCGGGCCCGCGAGCTCGGCCAGCCCTGGTGGACGATCGCCCCGTTCGAGACCACCGACGAGGGCGGCGATGCGGTGACGCCCGCGGTCCAGGAGGCCGAGGCGTACCGCGGCGACACCCGGCGGGCGCTCGGCGACATCAAGGGCTGGCTCGGCGACGGCCGCGCCGTGGTGCTGCTCAGCGAGGGGCACGGCACCGCCGAGCGCATGGTCGAGCTGCTCAAGGGCGTGGACGTGCCCGCCCGGCTCGCGCCCGGCCTGCCCGAGCCGCCACAGCCCGGCGTCGTGCACGTCACCACCGGCCGGCTCGAGCACGGCTTCGTCACCCCGCGCCTCGCGCTCGTCACCCACACCGATCTGGTGGGGCTGAAGGCGTCCACCCGGGACATGCGCAAGCTGCCGAGCCGCCGCCGCAACATGGTGGACCCGCTGCAGCTGCGCCCCGGCGACTACGTGGTGCACGAGCAGCACGGCGTCGGCCGGTACGTGGAGATGGTGCAGCGCGTGGTGCAGGGCGCCACCCGCGAGTACCTGGTGATCGAGTACGCCAAGGGCGACCGGCTCTACGTGCCCACCGACCAGCTCGACCAGGTCACCCGGTACGTCGGCGGCGAGGCGCCCACGCTCAACCGGATGGGCGGCGCCGACTGGGCGAAGGCGAAGAGCCGGGCGCGCAAGGCGGTGAAGGAGATCGCGGGCGAGCTGATCCGGCTGTACAGCGCCCGCATGGCCTCGCCGGGCCACGCGTTCGCCCCGGACACCCCGTGGCAGCGGGAGATGGAGGACGCCTTCCCGTACGCCGAGACCCCCGACCAGCTCGCCGCGATCGAGGAGGTCAAGCGCGACATGGAGCGGCCGGTCCCGATGGACCGGCTGATCTGCGGCGACGTCGGGTACGGCAAGACCGAGATCGCGGTGCGCGCGGCGTTCAAGGCGGTGCAGGACGACCGCCAGGTGGCGGTGCTCGTGCCGACCACGCTGCTGGTGCAGCAGCACATGGCCACCTTCACCGAGCGGTTCGCCTCGTTCCCGGTGGTGGTGCGCCCGCTGTCCCGGTTCCAGAGCGACGCCGAGGTGGCCGAGACGCTGCGCGGCCTCGCCGACGGCACGGTCGACGTGGTGATCGGCACCCACCGGCTGCTCTCCCCGGAGGTGCGGTTCAAGAACCTCGGGCTGATCATCATCGACGAGGAGCAGCGCTTCGGCGTCGAGCACAAGGAGGCGATGAAGCGGCTGCGCACCCAGGTGGACGTGCTCGCGATGTCGGCGACCCCGATCCCGCGCACGCTGGAGATGGGCCTCACCGGCATCCGGGAGATGTCCACCATCCTCACCCCGCCGGAGGAGCGCCACCCGATCCTCACCTTCGTCGGGCCGTACGACGAGAAGCAGATCGCCGCCGCGATCCGGCGCGAGCTGATGCGCGACGGCCAGGTGTTCTACGTGCACAACCGGGTGCGGTCGATCGACAAGGCCGCCGCCCGGATCCGCGAGCTGGTGCCGGAGGCGCGGGTCGCGGTCGCGCACGGCCAGATGAACGAGCACCAGCTCGAGAAGATCATGGTGGCGTTCTGGGAGCGCGAGTACGACGTGCTCGTGTGCACCACGATCGTCGAGTCCGGCCTCGACGTGCCGAACGCGAACACGCTCATCGTGGACCGGGCGGACAACTACGGCCTCGCCCAGCTCCACCAGCTGCGCGGCCGGGTGGGCCGGGGCCGGGAGCGCGGCTACGCCTATTTCCTCTATCCGCCGGAGACCCCGCTCACCGAGACCGCGCACGAGCGGCTCGCCACGATCGCCCAGCACACCGAGATGGGCGCGGGCATGTACGTGGCGATGAAGGACCTGGAGATCCGCGGCGCGGGCAACATCCTCGGTGCCGAGCAGTCCGGCCACATCGCCGGGGTCGGCTTCGACCTGTACGTGCGCATGATGGCCGAGGCGGTGCAGGAGCAGAAGGCGAAGCTCGCCGGGGGCGAGCCCGAGCCGGAGCGGGCCGAGGTCAAGGTCGAGCTGCCGGTGAACGCGCACATCCCGCACGACTACGTCACCTCCGAGCGGCTGCGGCTGGAGGCGTACAAGCGCATCGCGGGCGTCACCTCGGACGACGACGTCGCCGCGATCCGCGAGGAGCTGCGCGACCGGTACGGCCCGCCGCCGGAGGAGGTGGACAACCTGCTCGAGGTGGCGCGGTTCCGGGTGCGGGCGGCGAAGGCCGGGCTCACCGACATCACGCTGCAGGGCCAGCACATCCGGTTCTCGCCGGTCGAGCTGAAGGAGTCCCAGCAGGTGCGGCTGCAGCGGCTCTACCCCAAGTCGGTGTACAAGGCGCCGACCCGGCTGCTGCTCGTGCCGGTGCCGCGCACCAAGCCCGTAGGGGGGCGGCCGTTGCGTGACCTGGAGCTGCTGAAATGGTGCCGGGACCTGGTGGAGGCGATGTTCCCGCCGGCCCCGGCGGGCCAGGCGGCGTCCGGTCAGGCGGCGGCGTCGGCGGCGCGCTGAGCCATGGCACCGGGAACGGTCGCTCCGGGCAGGTTTTCCACAGCCAGTGCGAACGAAGGATCGAGGGGGCGGGCGCCGATGGTAACGTGCCTGCGTCCCGGGCATATCGGAAGGTCGATACGGTGAAGTCGAATCGTGTGCGTTTCCTGCTGGCGGTGGCCGCCACCGCCGCGGCGCTGACCGCCTGCACCCCCGCCGGCACCGCCGCCGTGGTGGGCGGCGAGCGCATCTCCTCCGCCGAGCTGAACCAGAACATCGAGGCCGTGAAGCGGGAGGCCGCTGCGATCAACGCCGATCTGGACGCGCCCGAGGCGCTGCCCGCGAAGCTGCCCCAGGTGGTGCTCCACTACCTCGTGCTCATCCGCCAGTCCGAGCAGCTCGCCCGGCGTGACGGCATCACGGTGAGCGAGAGCGAGATCGACCAGCAGATCAAGCGGTACGAGGACGCCTACCAGATCTCGTTCGACCAGCTCGCGCCGCGGGTGGGCATCCCCAAGGCCCGGATCCGCGACTTCATGCGCGCCCAGGTCATCCAGAACAAGGTCGCCCCGCGGCTCGGCATCACCGAGCAGACCACCGAGAACGAGGCGATGGAGAAGCTGGACAAGGCGCTCTCCGAGGCCGCCCCGGTGACCTGGAACCCGCGGTACGGCAAGCGCGTCGGGCTCGACGGCCGGTTCGAGCTGCCCGACCGGTTCGGCGCCGCGGACGCCGACGGCAACGAGGGCTGACCCGGAGCGCGGCCGGTGCTGATCGTCGTCACCAGCTCGCCCCGGGTCGCCCCGGGGCCGCTCACCCACCGGGCGTGGGAGGTGCTGCGCGCCCACCCGGTGCTCGTCGGATCGCCCGAGCACCCGCTGCTGCCGCACCTCGCCGAGGCCGGGATCACCGCCGAGACGGTGGACCCCGACCCGGAGGCGGTCGCCCGCCGCGCGGCCGCGGGCACGGTGGTCTGGCTCGCCGCGCAGGACGGCGACGAGGAGTTCCTCGCGGCCGTCGGTGAGGCCGCCCGCGCCCTGCCCGAGCCGCCCGCGATCGAGACCGTCGCGGGCACGGCCGACCTGCCCGGCGCGCGGCTGATCGACCTGGTCCGGGTGATGGACCGGCTGCGCTCGAACTGCCCGTGGGACGCGAAGCAGACCCACGAGTCGCTGCTGCCGTACCTGCTGGAGGAGGCCTACGAGGTCACCGAGACGATCGAGGAGGGCGACCACGGGGCGCTCCGCGAGGAGCTCGGCGACCTGCTGCTCCAGGTCGCCTTCCACGCCCGCATCGCCGCCGAGCGGGACGCGGACGCGGGCGGCTTCGACATCGACGACGTGGCCGAGGCGATCGTGGCGAAGCTGGTGCGCCGCCACCCGCACGTGTTCGGCTCGGTCTCGGTTTCCGGCGCGGACGAGGTGAGCGACAACTGGGACGCGATCAAGGCGGCCGAGCGCGCGGCGAAGGGCGGGGACGCCTCGGTGCTCGCCGGGGTGCCGATGGGCCAGCCCGCGCTCTCCCTCGCGGCGCAGCTGCTCGGCCGCGCCACCCGCGCCGGCGCCCCGCCGGAGCTCGCCGAGGACGTCGGCTCGGGGCTCGGCGCCCGGCTGTTCGCGCTGGTGCGCGAGGCGCAGCAGGCGGGCCTCGACCCGGAGGCGGAGCTGCGCGCCGCCGCCCGCGCGTACCGGGACCGGGTGCGGGAATGGGAGGCGTCCCGGGACTCGGCCGCACCCTGACGCGGGGTCGTTCCGCGGGTCCCGGCGCGGGTACGAGCCCGGGCGCCGATTCGGCGTCCGGATCCGTGTCCTGATGCGGATGTGGCACGTGTGGCCGACGTGGCGGTCGCGGGCGGGCCGGATAGGCTCTTGACGTAACTTGGGGACCTACCTCTAGGAGTGCTTCGTGGCTTCCATCGAGGCCGTTACCGCGCGTCAGATCCTCGACTCCCGGGGCAACCCGACCGTGGAGGTCGAGGTCGTTCTGGACGACTACAGCACCGGCCGCGCCGCGGTACCCAGCGGCGCGTCCACGGGGCGGTTCGAGGCCGTCGAGCTCCGCGACGGCGAGGCCGCGTACGGCGGCAAGAGCGTGGAGAAGGCCGTGCTCGCGGTGACCGACGAGATCGCCGACGAGATCCACGGCATCGAGGCCGAGGAGCAGCGGATCATCGACCAGACGATGATCGACCTCGACGGCACGCCGAACAAGTCCCGCCTCGGCGCGAACGCCATCCTCGGCGTGTCCCTCGCCGTGGCGAAGGCCGCCGCGGAGAGCGCCGACCTGCCGCTGTTCCGCTACGTGGGCGGGCCGAACGCGCACGTGCTGCCGGTCCCGATGATGAACATCCTCAACGGCGGCGCGCACGCGGACACGAACGTCGACATCCAGGAGTTCATGATCGCGCCGATCGGTGCGGAGACCTTCTCCGAGGCGCTGCGCTGGGGCGCGGAGACCTACCACGCGCTCAAGGCGGTGCTCAAGGAGCGCGGGTACGCCACCGGCCTCGGCGACGAGGGTGGCTTCGCCCCGAACCTGCCGTCGAACCGGGACGCGCTCGACCTCATCGTCGCCGCGATCGAGAAGGCCGGGTACACCCCCGGCGGCGACATCGCCCTCGCGCTCGACGTCGCCGCGTCCGAGTTCCACCAGGACGGCGTCTACACCATCGAGGGCAAGGGTCGCAGCGCCGACGAGATGATCTCCTACTACCAGGAGCTGGTCGACGCCTACCCGCTCGTCTCCATCGAGGACCCCCTCAACGAGGAGGACTGGGAGGGCTGGAAGGCGATCACCCAGGCGCTCGGCAACCGCGTCCAGCTCGTCGGCGACGACCTGTTCGTCACCAACCCCGAGCGGCTCGCCCGCGGCATCGCCGAGGGCGTGGCGAACGCGCTGCTGGTCAAGGTGAACCAGATCGGCACGCTGTCGGAGACCCTCGACGCGGTCGAGCTCGCGCACCGGGCCGGCTACCGGTGCATGATGAGCCACCGCTCCGGCGAGACCGAGGACGTCACCATCGCCGACCTCGCGGTCGCCACCAACTGCGGCCAGATCAAGACCGGCGCCCCGGCCCGCTCCGACCGGGTGGCGAAGTACAACCAGCTCCTGCGCATCGAGGAGCTGCTCGACGACGCCGCCGAGTACGCCGGTCGCAAGGCCTTCCCGCGCTTCACCGGCTGAGGCGATGCGGCGCCCGCAGTTGACGGGGCGGGCGGCGATCCTCGCGGTCGTCGTCTGCGCGATCGTGATGAGCCTCGCCTACCCGGTGCGCGAGTACATCGCCCAGCGGCGGCAGATCGCCGAGCTGGAGGAGCAGCGGGCCCGGGGCCTGGAGGAGCTGCGGCGGCTCACCGAGCAGAACCGCAGGCTCTCCGATCCCGAGTACATCCGGCAGCAGGCGCGCGCCCGCCTGCACTACTGCGGCGCCGGTGAGAAGTGCTACGTCGTGGCGGACGATCCCGCCCGCGACGACCGGTCCGACCGGAAGGCCGAGACCCGGTCCGATCCCAAGGTGCCCTGGTACCAGGCGCTGTGGGAGTCGACGCAAGCCGCCGACGCGGGCACCGGGCGCCGCGCCGGCGGCACCGGCCGGGACGGCGGCACCGGCGGCGGCGACGAGCGGGGCGAGGCCGCGCGGTGAGCGCCCGCCGGGGAACCGGCGGACCGGGCGGTCCGCGGCTTCGGGCAGGATGGGGGCAGGACAACGCCGGTACGGGAACGGGAGCGGCATGATCGATCCAAGGGATGTGGCGGCGGTCGAGCTGCAGCTCGGACGCAAGCCGCGGGCGATGCGCCGGGTCGCGCATCGGTGCCCGTGCGGACTGCCGGACGTGGTGGAGACCGCGCCGCGGCTGCCCGACGGCACGCCGTTCCCCACGTTGTTCTACCTGACCTGCCCGAAGGCGGCCTCGGCGATCGGCACCCTGGAGAGCTCGGGGCTGATGCGTCAGATGCGGGAGCGGCTCGCCGAGGACCCCGAGCTCGCCGCCCGCTACCGGGCCGCGCACGAGGACTACCTCGCCCGGCGGGCCAAGGCCGGTGAGGAGGAGGGCCTGGAGCCGCTGCCGGAGGGCATGCAGAGCGCCGGCGGCATGCCGACCCGGGTGAAGTGCCTGCACGCCCTGGTCGCGCACGAGCTCGCCGTACCGGGGATCAACCCGTTCGGCCGGGAGGCGCTCGACATGCTCCCCGAGTGGTGGGCCGGAGGCCCGTGCGTGAAGGTGCCCGAGCCGGAGGAGGAGGGCGAATGAGGGTCGCGGCGATCGACTGCGGCACGAACTCGGTACGGCTGCTCATCGCCGACGTCACCGACGGCGGGCTCGCCGACGTGGAGCGGCGCATGGAGATCGTCCGGCTCGGCGAGGGCGTCGACCGAACCGGGCGGCTCGCCCCGGAGGCGCTCGACCGCACCTTCACCGCGATGCGCGGGTACGCCAAGCTGATCGCCAAGCACGCGGCCGACGGGCCGACGCCGGTACGGGTGGTGGCGACCAGCGCCACCCGGGACGCCGCCAACCGGGACGCGTTCGTCTCCGGGGTGCGGGAGATCTTCGGCGTCGACCCGGAGGTGGTGAGCGGCGACGAGGAGGCCCGGCTCTCGTTCACCGGCGCCACCGGCGACCTGCCGCCGGGGCTGGCCGAGCCGTACCTGGTGGTGGACATCGGGGGCGGCTCGACCGAGTTCATCGTGGGCACGGGCGGCGGCCCGGCCTCCGGGGACGTCGCCGGGGCGATCTCGGTGGACATCGGCTGCGTACGGCTCACCGAGCGGCACCTCAAGGGCGCCGGCGATCCCCCCGCGGCCGAGGCGGTGCAGGCGGTCGTCGCCGACGTGGAGGCCGCGCTCGACCGCGTGGAGCGGGCAGTGCCGGTGCGCGAGGCGCGCACGCTCATCGGCCTCGCCGGGTCGGTGACCACGGTGACCGGCATCGCGCTCGACCTGCCCGCCTACGACTCCGCGCGCATCCACCACTCCCGCGTCCCCGCCGCGCGGGTGAGCGAGGTGGTCTCCCGCCTCCTTGCGATGACCCACGACGAGCGCGCGGCGATCCCGGTGATGCACCCGGGCCGGGTCGACGTGATCTGCGCGGGCTCGCTCATCCTCGACCGCATCATGCGCCGCTTCGGCTTCGCCGAGGTGGTGGCGAGCGAGCACGACATCCTCGACGGCATCGCGTTCAGCCTGTACCGCCGGTAGTGACGACGGTTTGGCCCCGGCGGCGCGAGCTGGCACGATCGGGCGTGTGAGTCACGTACCCCCGGGCAGCGGGTGGCCCGGCGACCCCGCACACCCCGGCACGCCGGTCGCGCACGACGCCGCCGAGGTGCGCGCGCTCGCCGCGGCCAGCCCCGATCTCGGCGAGCTCGTCGCGCGGGAGTCGGTGTGCCGCGCCTGCCCCCGGCTGGTGAAGTGGCGGGAGGAGGTCGCCACGGTACGGCGCCGCGCGTTCGCCGACCAGACCTACTGGGGGCGGCCGGTGCCCGGCTGGGGCGACGAGCGGCCCCGCGTCCTCGTCGTCGGGCTCGCGCCGGCCGCGCACGGCGGCAACCGCACCGGCCGGATCTTCACCGGGGACCGCAGCGGGGACTGGCTGTTCGCCTCGCTGTACCGCACCGGGCTCGCCGCGCAGGAGACGAGCACGCACGCCGGGGACGGCCAGCGGCTGCTGGGGGCGCGGGTGGTCGCGGCGGTGCGGTGCGCGCCGCCGGAGAACAAGCCGACGAGCGAGGAGCGGGACACCTGCCTGCCGTGGCTGGTGCGGGAGGTCGAGCTGGTCGCGGCGTCGCTGCGGGTCGTGGTGGCGCTCGGCGGCTTCGCCTGGCAGGCGGTCTTCCCGGCGTTCGGGCGGGCCGGGTTCGCGGTGCCGCCGCGCAGGCCGCGGTTCGGGCACGGCGCGCGGGCCGAGCTGCGCGCCCCCGACGGGCGCACCGTCACGCTGCTCGGCAGTTATCACCCGAGCCAGCAGAACACGTTCACCGGACGGCTCACCGCGGACATGCTCGATGATGTTTTCCGGCAGGCGGTGGAGCTCGCGAAATAATCGCCCGGCGCGCCGCGTAAACGGCCCGCCGTACCCGTGAAGAATCACCCGCCCTCACCCGGGGAAGGCGGCGTACGGCCAGGTCAGGGCGGGTGTGATCGATGGCATGATTCGATCCCGCCATGGCGCGCGGTATACGCGCACCGGCGAATTCCCGCGGCGTTCCGCGGGTATTGATCCACGTGGCGGGTTCGCGCGGGCGCCCGCCGCGTATATCGATTGGTGATCTTCGGGGCCGATGTCCTATCCTTGCTTGTGAATCCTTTCACAAGCAGCCCGGGGGGCGCAAGGTGAATCGCGAGTCGAAGCACATCCTCATCGTCGGCGGCGGCTACGTGGGCCTCTACACGGGCCTGCGGCTGCAGCGCAGGCTCCGGCGCGAGCTGCGCGACGGAAGCGTGCGCATCACCCTGATCGACCCGCAGTCCTACATGACCTACCAGCCGTTCCTCCCGGAGGCCGCGGCCGGAAACCTCTCGCCCCGGCACGTCGTGGTGCCGCTGCGGCGGGTGCTGCCGAAGGTCCGCATCCTCAACGGCAGGGTCACCAAGGTCCACCACGCCGCGCGGACCGTCACCTTCCAGCCCAACGCCGGTCCGGTGCAGGAGATCGGCTACGACATCCTCGTGATGGCGGCCGGCTCGATCTCCCGGACGCTGCCGATCCCCGGCCTCGCCGAGGTCGGCATCGGGTTCAAGACGATCGGTGAGGCCATCCAGCTCCGCAACCACGTCCTCGCCCAGCTCGACATCGCCGAGTCCACCGACGACCCGGAGGTGCGGCGCAGGGCGCTCACCTTCGTCTTCGTCGGCGGCGGCTTCGCGGGCGTCGAGGCGCTCGCCGAGGTCGAGGACATGGCCCGGGACGCGATCAGGTACTACCCCCGCGTCTCCCCGGAGGACCTGCGGTTCGTGCTCGTCGAGGCCGCCGACCGCATCCTGCCCGAGGTCGGCCCGGAGATGGGCCGGTGGACCGCGAACGAGCTGCGCTCCCGCGGCATCGAGATCAAGATGAACACCCGGCTGGAGTCGGCCGAGGACCACGTCATCCGGACCTCGGACGGCGACGAGTTCCCGGCGGGCACCCTGGTGTGGACCGCGGGCGTCAAGCCCAGCCCGGTGGTGAACGCCGGTGACCTGCCGCTCGACGAGCGCGGCCGGGTGAAGGCGACCCCCGAGCTGACCGTGGACGGCGTGCCGGACGCGTTCACCGCGGGCGACGTGGCCGCCGTGCCCGACCTCACCCGGCCCGGCGAGTTCTGCGCGCCCAACGCCCAGCACGCGGTGCGCCAGGCCAAGCTGCTCGGCGACAACATCGCCCGGTACCTGCGCGGGCAGCCGCTCGTGCCGTACCGCCACCGGTACGTCGGCTCGGTGGCCTCGCTCGGCCTGCACGACGGCGTGGCCCACGTCTACGGCATCAAGCTGCGCGGCTTCCCCGCGTGGTTCATGCACCGCACCTACCACCTGTCCCGGGTGCCGACTTTTAACCGAAAAGTCCGTGTTGTGGCGGACTGGACGCTTGCGCTCTTCTTCAAGCGGGAAACCCTCTCACTCGGCCAGCTCCACCGGCCGCGTGAAGCTTTCAAGGCCGCGGCCGCGGCCGCGCGCAGGCGATGAGCGTCAGGCGGGGTCGTCCAGGTGCCGGACGGCCCCGCCACGTCGTGTTCCGCGGCCCCGTGACCGCGTGCCCGGTGTGGGACGCGGGCACGGGGGCGATATCTTTTTGTGACATTGTTGATCCCTGTCAACCAACGGGGCGGCTCGCGCGTGCCTGTTCTGACGGCTTCCGATCACTAAAGGCCGCGACGAGAGTCGGATCACTCGGCCGGGTGAACCGTCGTCGGGCTAACGGGAGGTGGAGAATGTCGTGGCCGCGAGCCCTGCACCGGCAGACGCCGGCGCCGTTTACGGGTGCGCCGGCGACGCGCTCTCGGCCTGCTTACGCGCTTTATTTGTGTGGATCGCCTGGATGCCTTCCGCGCATACTGTTATGAAGTAAGAGAAGCGTCGTAAGATTATCCGGCCGCCGTTGAACGGTCGTAACATACGTTTGCGCCGCCCCCGTAGCCCAACGGCAGAGGCAAACCCCTTAAAAGGGTTTTAGTGTCGGTTCGAATCCGACCGGGGGCACGTGGCGCCACGAGGCGTAATCGTCCGGTCGCCTGCGGAAACGTGCCAACAAAAGGCAACGGCCGGAGAAATGGCCGAAGCCTTGCCCCGGGGTTTCCGGAGGCGGCCGGAATGGTAACGCCGAGGCGATTTATCGGTGGCCGCGGGGTGGGAATCCGCTTTCCTGGAACGTTTGTCGCCGAGCGCCGCCGGGTTTTGCCCGGGCGCCCGCCCATTGCCCGGTTCCCCGCGGCCGGCCGGTTCGGCCGCCGCACAATCACCGTTCGGTATGGTGCGGCCTTCGGCCCGCCGGTCCGGGCGCCGCGCGCGTTCGGAGCCGCCCGTGCGCCGCCCCGGGGCCGCCACGGGCCGCACACCCGGCCGTCACCGCGCCGCCGGCCGGCCGTACCGCAGGGATACCGGCGATGCGGAACCCGGAATCGACGGCCGCGGAAGCGGGAACCACGTGGTCGGGTCGCTCGTTCACCAGTCGCCACGTACTCCGGCCCCCGGTCGTACGTGGTCGCGTTCCCGCCGCCGTACCCGGGCCCCGGCGCGGAGGCACGGGGACACGGACGCGCGGGCACGTGACGGGCGCACCGGCCACAATGCTGGAACAGAGGTCGGCGCGATACGACCGTGTGATGTCGATCAAATAGACTTCGCAGCACTAGGTCGCAGCGTGGAGGCAGCGATGCAGAGCAGGAACCCCGTATTCAAGAAGCAGCGGGTCGCGAGCCAGGGGGTATGGAACGCACCGCCGCCGTCCCCTGAACAGCTCCACTACATGTACAACGCGCCGTCGTACGCGCCGCCGGCCGCGCGCCCGATGACGATCGACGACGTGGTGGTGCGCGGCTTCATCACGCTCGGCACCCTCGTCGTCTCCGCGGCCGCCGCCTGGGTGCTCAACCTCGGCCCGGCCTTCGCGGCGCTCGGCGCGATCGTCGGCCTCGTCCTCGCGCTGATCGTCTCGTTCCGGCAGAGCACCAACCCGGCGCTCATCCTCGGCTACTCGGTCGCCTACGGCGTGACCGTCGGGGTGGTCAGCCACCTGTACAACGAGGTCTCCAACGGCATCGTCTTCCAGGCCGTGCTGGGCACCGCGCTCGCGTTCGGCGCCATGCTCGCCGTGCACTCGCTGCGGATCATCCGGGTCACCCCGAAGTTCACCCGGTTCGTGGTCGGCGCCGGCATCGCCCTCATGGCGATGATGCTGATCAACCTGGTGGCGAGCTTCTTCGTCGAGGACGGCATCGGCATCCGCGCGGGCGGCCCGCTCGCCATGCTGTTCAGCGTGGCCACGATCCTGATCGGCTGCTTCTTCCTGCTGCTCGACTTCAACGACATCGAGCAGGGCGTGCGGTCGCAGATCCCGGAGAAGTACGCCTGGCTGATGGCGTTCGGCCTCACCGTCACGCTGGTCTGGCTCTACCTGGAGATCCTCCGCTTCCTCAGCTACTTCACCAGCAGTGACTGAGATCTCATGACGTGACAGGGGCGTCCCGGGCCCGGGGCGCCCCTTCGTCGTACTGGGATCGATCACCCTGGGTTGCCGGTTGCGGGCGCTTCGTGCTTAAAGATCTACCCTTCGTAACGAAGCGGTGTCTATTTGGGCCTTGTCAGGGCGGAAGCCGTAAGGCAATGTCAAGCCAAAGAGGCTTCACCCGTGGAGGTGCCCATGTCGCTCAGCCACTCACCGGAGATGCACCGCAAGCTGATCGAGCGCGTCCCGGCGGTCACGGGTCGCGACCTCCCCGAGTGGTTCCGAGCCATCGACAACGGTCCCGCCTTCCTACGGTGTGAGGAAAGAGCGAACTGGCTCGCGCAGGAGCACGGGCTCACCCACGGCTTCGCCCGGGCGATCGTGCACGAGCACGAGCGCAAGCGCATCAGCCGCTCCGTCTGATACCCGGGGACACAAGGACACGACGCGGCCCACGCCGGTTCGGCGTGGGCCGCCTTTGTGTCGTCCGCGGGCAGGGGGCCGCGGGCCGCGGTCAGCTCAGCCGCTCGATGATCATCGCCATGCCCTGGCCGCCGCCCACGCACATCGTCTCCAGCCCGATCGTCTTGTCGTGGAAGCGCAGGCTGTTGATGAGCGTGGAGGTGATGCGCGCGCCGGTCATGCCGAACGGGTGCCCGACCGCGATCGCGCCGCCGTTCACGTTGAGCTTGTCGATGTCGATGTTCAGGTCCCGGTACGACGGGATCACCTGGGCGGCGAACGCCTCGTTGATCTCCACCAGGTCGATGTCCTTGATCGACATGCCCGCCCTGGCGAGCGCCCGGCGGGTCGCCTCCACCGGGCCGAGGCCCATGATCTCCGGCGACAGCGCGCTCACCCCGGTGGCGACGATCCGGGCGAGCGGGGTGATCCCGAGCTCGGCCGCCTTCACGTCACTCATGATCACCAGGGCCGCGGCGCCGTCGTTGAGCGGGCAGCAGTTGCCCGCGGTGACCGTGCCGTCCGGCCGGAACGCCGGCTGGAGCTCGGCCACCTTCTCGTACGTGGTGCCGAGCCGCGGCCCGTCGTCCTTGCTCACCACCGTGCCGTCGGGCAGCGTCACCGGGGTGATGTCGGTCGCCCAGAACCCGTTCTCGATCGCCTTCTCGGCGAGGTTCTGCGACCGCACGCCGAACTCGTCCTGCTCCTTGCGGGAGATGCCGCGCAGCCGGGCGACGTTCTCGGCGGTCTGCCCCATCTCGATGTAGATGTCGGGCAGCTCGCCGTCCTCGCGCGGGTCGTGCCAGTCGAGCCCGCCCTCGGCCATCTTCTGGGTGCGGGCCCGCGCCTCGGCGAAGCGCGGGTTCTGGGTGTCCGGCAGGGAGTCGGAGCTGCCCTTGACGAAGCGGGAGACGCACTCGACCCCGGCCGAGACGAACACGTCGCCCTCGCCCGCCTTGATCGCGTGGAAGGCCATGCGGGTGGTCTGCAGGGACGAGGCGCAGTACCGGGTGACGGTGGTGCCCGGCACGTTGTCCAGGCCGAGCAGCACCGCCACCACCCGGGCCATGTTGTAGCCCTGCTCACCCCCGGGCAGCCCGCAGCCCAGGAGCAGGTCGTCGATCTCCGCGGGGTCGAGCTGTGGCACCTTGTCGAGCGCGGCCCGGACCATCTGCACCGTCAGGTCGTCGGGACGCATGTCCTTCAGCGACCCCTTGAAGGCGCGGCCGATCGGCGAGCGGGCGGCGGCGACGATGACTGCCTCAGGCATGTGGCCCTCCTGGTAGTAACGCTCCCTCCTGCCGGAGGCTACAACGCAGAAGGGCGAAATCCACGCGACACGGCGCAAAAAACAGAACTTTGTACGGTTCGGATAGCCGCCGTGGCCGTCAGGCGAGGCCGTACATGCCGGGCGTGGTGCCCGAGCCGTCCTTCACCGCGTGCAGCGCGCCCTTCTCGTCCCGCCACAGCCGCCAGCCGTCCTGGCTGCCGGTGAACCACAGCGGCGGCCGGGCCGAGCCGTCGTTCACCCGTTTGCCGGTGGCGAGGTCGAACTCGCACAGCGCGGCCACCGAGTAGAACCCGGTCGGGGTGATGTCCTTCAGCTTCAGCGGCTGCGGGTCGGTGACGCAGAACGACCAGCCGCGCAGGCCCTCCGGCTCGGTGGCCCGGCCGGTGGTGAGGTCGAACGCGGCGCCCTTCGCGTCCCGCTTGAGGAAGCCCAGGGTGCTCGGCCGCTCGGGGAAGGCGAGCCACCACCCGCTGCCGGGGATCTGCTGGGTGCCGATCTGGCCGATCACCCGGCCGGACTCGGCGTCGAGCAGCGCGAACCCGCCGTACTGGCCCTGCCCGTCCACCGGCCGCACCACCGGGGCGAACCCGGGGCTGCCGCTGGGGTAGACGCGCACCACCGAGGGCCGGATCCAGTTCACCTGGCCGTCGTCGAGCGACACCGAGAACATGCCGAACGTGGAGGTCGTCTTCGTCTCGGGGTTGGTGTACGGCGCGACGTAGCCGACGAGGTTCTTGCCGGACGCGCCGAACGCCCAGCCGCCGGACAGGTCGACGCCCGGGCCGAGCGCCTGCTCGACCGGGGTGCGCCACAGCACCTTGCCGGTCTTCACCTCGCGGGCCTCCAGGAGCGGGTGCTCGGCGAGCCGGAGCAGCACCACCCGCTCGGCGTCGGACCACTCCACCTCCGCGATGCCCGGGATGCGCCACTTGGGCTCACCCGCGGCCGGGTCGAGCACCACCACCCGCGCCCGGGCCAGCTCGGTGTTCTCCGACACGCACAGGTACGGCCCGCAGCGCTGCGGCCCGAAGCTCGAGTGCACCGGGCGGACCCACTTGCGCTCGCCGGTGCGCGCGTCCCGGGCGACCAGGGCCGCGCCGTTGCCGCCGCCCGCGGCCGGCTCGATCGCGGCGACCACGCCGCCACCGTCGCCGGTCTCCACCACCGCGGGGGCCTGCACCCCCATGCCCGGCAGCCGCCCGCGCATCGTCGCCGGGTGGGCCCACAGTTTCCGTCCGCTCGCAAGGTCGACGGCCACGGTCTCCAGCGCGCCGTCCGGGGTCATCGAGGTGGTCGCCGCGACGCCCGCGCCCACGGCGGTGCGGCTGACCACGGTCACCTGCGTGTTCTGCCAGCCGGGGAGCTCCTTTTCGGACGAGGTGGCCGCGTCGCCGCCGGAGCAGGCGGCGCTCCCCGCGAGCACGGCGAGAAGGAGGCCGGCGAGGGCGGGTTTTGCCTTGATCACGGACATTCCACTCCAAACGGGTGACGGCACGGCCGCGGAGGGTCACCGTGCCAGGGCGTCGTCGACCGACGGCCCGCCTCGCCGGAGCGGACCGCCCACCGCCGAGAGTGGAACCGGCCGCCCGGCCGGCGACGCGGGTCGCGGTCATCGCCGTGCCGGAGTCCTCCGCGGCGGTCGCCGCCGCGAGGTGTATCGGTTGTGATCCAGCGCCGCGCGCGGGCTTCCCCGCCACACCAACGCGGCGCATACAGAAGGTAGCACCGCGTAAGCCCTCCGCAGGGGGCGTCTGGCAGATGGATGGTAACGATCGGGATTTGGGCATCCGTCCGTAAAGGCCCGGCCCGTCCATGGGCGGCGCCGCGCGGCCCCGGCCGGCCCGGCTCGCCGTACCGGGCGGGCGCCGGTGTTCCGGTCACGACCGCCGGGCAAGGTAGCGTGAACGTGCCGGATCCGTCCGGCCTGAAGCGTTCCAACGTTGCCCGTCAGGGGCTTCGGCGACAAGGTGGTTGTCGGTGCGTGTGTATGACTCGCTCATCGAGCTGATGGGCGACACCCCGCTCGTACGGCTGCGCCGGGTGACCCGCGGCGTCCCCGCGCAGGTGCTGGCCAAGGTGGAGTACTTCAACCCCGGCGGCTCGGTCAAGGACCGGATCGCGCTGCGCATGATCGAGGCGGCGGAGCGGTCGGGGGAGCTGCGGCCCGGCGGTGTGATCGTGGAGCCGACGTCGGGCAACACCGGCGTGGGGCTCGCGATCGTCGCCCAGGAGAAGGGCTACCGGTGCGTGTTCGTGGTGCCGGACAAGGTGGCCCAGGACAAGATCGCGGTGCTGCGGGCGTACGGCGCCGAGGTCGTGGTCTGCCCCACGGCCGTGCCGCCGGACCACCCCGAGTCGTACTACTCGGTCTCCGACCGGCTGGCCCGGGAGATCCCCGGCGCCTGGAAGCCGAACCAGTACGCCAACCCGGACAACCCGGCGAGCCACTACGCCACCACCGGGCCGGAGATCTGGGAGCAGACCGAGGGGAAGGTCACCCACTTCGTCGCCGGGATCGGCACCGGCGGCACGATCAGCGGGACCGGCCGCTACCTCAAGGAGGTCTCCGGCGGCAAGGTGAGGATCATCGGCGCCGACCCGGAGGGCTCGGTGTACTCCGGCGGCACCGGCCGGCCGTACCTGGTGGAGGGCGTCGGCGAGGACATCTGGCCGGAGACCTACGACCGTGACATCTGCGACGAGGTGATCGCGGTCTCCGACAAGGACTCGTTCACCATGACCCGGCGGCTCGCCCGCGAGGAGGGCCTGCTCGTCGGCGGCTCCAGCGGCCTGGCGGTGGTCGCCGCGCTGCGGGTGGCCGAGCGGGCCGGGCCGGACGACGTGGTCGTGGTGCTGCTGCCGGACGGCGGCCGCGGCTACCTGTCCAAGATCTTCAACGACGAGTGGATGGCCGACTACGGCTTCCTCACCACCGGCGGCGAGGAGGGCCTGGTACGCGACGTGCTCGGCCGCAAGCCGGGCGACCTGCCGCAGTTCGTGCACGCCCACCCGCACGAGACCGTGGGCACCGCGATCTCGATCATGCGCGAGTACGGCGTGTCGCAGCTCCCGGTGATGAAGGAGGAGCCGCCGGTGATGGCCGCCGAGGTGGTCGGCTCGATCGTGGAGCGGGACCTGCTCGACGGCCTCTACCGGGGCAAGGTCGGCCCGGACGACCCGGTCGGCGAGCACATGTCCGCCCCGCTGCCGATGATCGGCGCGGGCGAGCCGGTGTCGATCGCGGTCGACGCGCTGGAGAAGGCCGACGCCGCCGTGGTCCTCGACGACGGCAAGCCGGTCGGCCTGGTCACCCGGCAGGACCTGCTCGGCTTCCTCGCGGGCCGCTGATCCCGCGCGGCCACCCGCCGCCGTTGGGCCTGTTCGGCGGCGGGTGGCCGACCTATGCTGGCCGCATGGGCGAACGTGGGAGTGCGGCACACCCTCCCACGTCGGTGACGCCCCGCTCCGGGACGGCGGAGCGACGCCCGGAGCTCGACGCGATCCGCGTCCTCGTCGTCGCAGGGCTGGTGTTCTTCCACTCGGCGCTGGTCTTCGACACGCGGGACGACTACTACGTGAAGAACGCCGCGACCACCGAGGTCACGACGTACCTCGCCGGCCTCGCGGTGCTCTGGGCGATGCCGATGCTCTTCCTCGTCAGCGGCGTCGGCGCCTGGTACTCGCTGCGCCGCCGTGGCGCCGGAGGTTTCGCCGTGGAGCGGCTGCGGCGGCTCGGCGTGCCGCTGCTGTTCGCGACCGTCGTGCTGCTGCCGCTGCCGCAGTGGCTGCGGCGGCTCGGCGAGGGCGGCCGGGAGTCGTACGCGGAGTTCCTGCCGCTCTTCTTCGACGTCCGCCTCGACCTCGCCGATTTCCCGTTCGTCGTGCGGGGCGAGTACTTCGAGAGCGGGCACCTGTGGTTCGTCGTGCTGCTGCTCGCGTTCTCGCTGCTGCTCGCGCCGCTGGTGCGGTGGTTCCCGCGCCGCGCCGCCCGCCGGGCCCGGGAGGGGCTCGCCGCGGCCGTGCGGGCGCGCGGCCTGGTGCTGATCCTGCCCGCGATCCCGCTCGCGCTGGTCAGCGCGCTGCACGGCATGGAGGAGGGGTTCGCGGCCTGGAGCCGGTGGGCGTACCTGCTGTTCTTCCTGTACGGCTACGCGCTCGCGGCCGAGCCGCGGCTGCGCGAGGCGATGCGGCGGGACGCGATCTTTGCCGCCCTCGCCACCCTCGTGCTGTTCGGGATCGGGATGCCGGTCTTCCTCGCCGTGGGCGAGACGACCGGGGCCGACCCGTTCACGACGATGATCCCGGCGGCGATGGGCGCCCGCGGGCTGTACGGCGCGGCGGGCTGGTGCTGCCTCGTCGCGATCCTCGGCCTGCTCGACCGCCGCCGGGCGCGCAGGCCGGCCGATGCCGCGTCGTCACCCGCGTCGTCCGGGCAGGCGACGGCCGCGCCGCCCGGCCGTACGCGCCGGGTGTACGCCTACCTCGCCGCCGCCGCGTTGCCGCTGTACATCCTGCACCAGCCGGCCGTGGTCGCCGTCGCCTACCAGGTGGTCCGCTGGGACGCCCCGATCCCGGTGAAGTACCTGGTGATCGTGGCGGCCGCGGGCGCGCTCACGCTCGCCGCGTACGACCTGCTGGTACGGCGCACCCCGGTGACCCGGTTCCTGTTCGGGATGCGTCCGGCGCGCTAGGTGTCGCACTTGAGCACGGCGCAAACCTCCCAGGCCCCGTCGACGGTCTGGCCGTAGGTGAGGGTGCCGCCGAGGGCCTCGACCCGCTCGGCCATGCCGACCAGGCCGAAGCCGCCGCCGAGCCGCCGCAGCCTGGAGTCGCCGCCGCCGCCGAAGCTGCCGCCGCCGTAGTTGCGGACGCGCAGCCGTACCCCCTCGGGCACGAGGGAGAGGTCGACCTCGACCCAGGCGCTGCCCGGGGCGTGCTTGCGGATGTTGGTGAGCGACTCCTGGAGCACCCGGTGCAGGGTGGTGAGCACCTCGGGCGGCAGGTTCGCCGAGCTCACCCCCTGCCCGATCTCGAAGGCGACCTGCGGGCCGCCGTTCGCGGTGAAGTTGTCGACGAGGGCGCGCAGGTCGCTCAGCGCGGCCCCGGGGGTGCGGGCGGCGTCGTCGTCCGCGCGCAGCACGGAGACGAGCCGCCGCATCGAGGTGAGCGCCTCGGTGCCCGCGGCGGCGATCGCGTCGAGCGCGGGCGGCACCGCCTCCGGCTTCTGCTCGGCGATCGTGCGGGCGGCCTGGGCCTGCACGACGATCCCGGTGATGTGGTGGGCGACGAGGTCGTGCAGCTCGCGGGCGATGTCGAGCCGCTCGGCCCGGCGCACCGCCTTGACCGCCTCCTCGCGGCGTTCCTGCTGGTAGCGCAGGTACCCTCCGATCGCCGCCGCGGTCGACCAGAGGACGAAGAACATGAAGCCGATCGTGATCTCGCCCGGTGAGGAGTACCGGGCCGCGGTCAGCTCCAGCACCACCATGTCCGCGATCGCCAGCCCCGCGGCGAGGAGGAACGGCTTGACCGTGCGCAGCGCGGTGATGGGGAGCAGCAGCAGCGCCCCCACCTCGGTGGCCCCGGGGTGGCCGTAGAAGTTGGACAGCTCGCTCAGCGTCACGTGGAACGCCGAGGTGAGGAACGAGACCACAAGGAAGACCGGCATGGCCACCCGCAGCCACCGGCGCCGGAGGAGTACCGCGACGAACCCGAGCACGCTGCTCACCGTCACGGGCACCTCGGCCACGACGGCCTGGAGGTTGAGCAGCACGATCACGTCGAACAGCAGGGCGAACAGGAAACAGCCGATCAGCGCGAGCTCGCTGAGCCGGCGGATGATGACCACGAAACGGTGTATGTCGCCCACGGAAAACGAGCCTATGGCCCCGGTCAAAACCCGGCCATCGGCCTTTTGGCCGAGGGGACCGGCGACGGACCACCTCTTCGGCCGAAGTGCCCACGGGCCCTGAAGACGCACGCTGGGAGCACGACAGAAGGAGGGTCACCCCAATGACGGTCATCGCAATCGTGCTCGCCGGCCTCGCCGTTCTCCTGGTCATGCTGCTCGTGGTCGCCGACCCGGTGCTGCTCTCCCGCATCAACGGCGAGCCGGCCGAGGGCGGCAGCGGGCGCCACCTGTCCACCCACCCCGAGCTGCGCCGGCCCGCGGCGTCCCCTTTCGCCGCCGCCGTGCACGTCCCGGGGCCGCGCGCGCCGCACCCCAGCGAGACGCGCCGCACGGCCGGGGTGTGAGCCCCCACGTCCGGGGCGGATACCCTCGGACGCATGACTGAAGGCTTCGAGACCCTGGCCATTCACGCCGGGCAGGAGGCCGACCCGCGCACCGGCGCGGTGGTGCCTCCGATCTACGCCACCTCGACCTACAAGCAGGACGGGGTCGGCGGCCTGCGATCGGGATACGAGTACAGCCGGACGGCGAACCCCACCCGGACCGCGCTGGAGGAGTGCCTGGCCGCGCTGGAGGGGGGCGTGCGCGGCCTCGCGTTCGCGTCCGGGATGGCCGCCGAGGACACCGTGCTGCGCGCCCTGTGCCGGCCGGGGGATCACGTCATCATCCCGAACGACGCCTACGGCGGGACCTACCGGCTGTTCCACAAGGTCTACACCCGCTGGGGGCTCACCTTCGACCCGGTGCCGCTCGGGGACCTCGACGCGGTGCGCGCCGCGATCACCCCGGCCACCCGGCTGATCTGGGTGGAGACCCCGACCAACCCGCTGCTCGGCGTCGCCGACATCGCCGCGCTCGCCCAGCTCGCCCGCGAGGCGGGGGCACGGCTCGTGGTGGACAACACCTTCGCCTCGCCGTACCTGCAGCAGCCGCTCGCCCTCGGGGCCGACATCGTCGTGCACTCGACCACCAAGTACATCGGCGGCCACTCCGACGTGGTCGGCGGCGCGATCGTCACCTCCGACGCGGAGCTCGGCGAGCTGTTCGCCTTCCACCAGAACGCCATGGGCGGGGTCGCCGGGCCGTTCGACGCCTGGCTCACCCTGCGCGGGGTCAAGACGCTCGCGGTGCGCATGGACCGGCACTGCGACAACGCCGAGCGCGTGGTGGAGATGCTCTGCTCCCACCCGAAGGTGACCCAGGTCTACTACCCGGGCCTGCCCACCCACCCCGGCCACGAGGTCGCGGCGAAGCAGATGCGCCGGTTCGGCGGCATGGTGTCGTTCCGGGTGGCCGGTGGCGAGGAGGCGGCGGTGCGGGTGTGCGACCGCGCCAGGCTGTTCACCCTGGGCGAGTCGCTCGGCGGCGTGGAGTCGCTGATCGAGCACCCCGGCCGGATGACCCACCAGTCGGTGGCGGGCTCCCCGCTCGAGGTGCCCGGCGACCTGGTGCGCCTGTCGGTCGGCATCGAGTCGGTCGACGACCTGCTCGCCGACCTCACCGAGGCCCTTCGCTAGGCCCGTCGTCTCGGGCCGCTCCGGCGCGTGGCGGGCCCAGGCCCGGTCGCGGGCCCGCCGCCCGCGGCCGGGACTACGCCTGCGGCGGGCTGCCCGCGACCATGAGCACGAGGATCACGAGCCAGAGCAACGCGACGAGGCCGCCGAGCGCGGCGATCCGCCCGGTCTGCGCCTTCGCGTCATCCTCGGACGACTCGTTCGACAGCACCCGTACCGCGGTGGCCTGGTCGCGGTCGATGACCACCAGCAGCACCAGGCTGACGATGAACAGCGTCATCGACACCGACATGTACGGCGCGCCGAGGAAGCCGCGCCCGAGCAGCGCGCCGAACACGAAGACGCCGACGGTGAGCACGCCGAAGATCCGCGTGCCCCGGTGCAGGTACCGCACCACCTCGACGTTCCGCTGCCGGATGTATCGGGGCGTGGCCCCGGTGAAGGCCGCCACCGGACCGAGCGTGAACATGGAGAACGCTATGTGCAGCCACAGCAGCACTTGGTCGAACAGCGTCATGTGCCCGAGCGTAGCGGCTCGGTGATCAGATCGGCAGGCGCGCCCGCCCGCCGGAACCCGGCCGTATGGCCGGCCGTACGGCTCAGCGGCGGCGGGTGCGGGCGCGCAGGAAGTCGCTGACCACGTACTCGCCGAGCCGTTCCGCGCTCGGCGAGAACACCCGGCCGCCGTTGCGGCGGGCCACCTCGTCGACGAACGCCTTGAGCCGCTCGTCGGCCGCGAGCATGAAGATGTTGAGCGTGGCGCGGCGCCGGGTCATCTTGTCCACCTCGGCGAGGGTGAGCTCGAGCGTCTCCTTCGACGGCGGCCACTCGAACCAGTACCGGCCGTTGCGCATGAGGTGGGCGGTGGGCTCGCCGTCGGTGACGATGAGCACGACCGGCTCGAAGTCGGGGTGGCGGTCGAGGTGCCGCCCGGCGATGAGCAGCGCGTGGTGCAGGTTCGTGCCCTGCACCATGTCCCAGTCGAGCCCGGCGAGCTCGTCCGGCTGGAGCACCCGCGCGTAGTTGGAGAACCCGATGATCTGCACCGCGTCCTGCGGGAACTTCGTGGTGACGAGGGTGTGCAGGGCGAGCGCGGTCTGCTTCGCCGCCGCCCAGGTGCCGCGCAGCGCCATCGAGTACGACAGGTCGACGAGCAGGCAGACCGCGGCCGCGGTGCGCCGCTCGGTCTCGGCCACCTCGAAGTCGTCCACGGCGAGCCGTACGGCACGGCCGCCGGTGCCGTCCGCCGGGCCAAGGCCGCCGCGCCGTACCGCGTTGACCACGGTGCGGACCACGTCGATCGGCTGCTCGTCGCCGAACCGCCACGGCCGGCTCGCCCCGGTGAGCTCGCCCGCGGCGCCCGCGTCGTGCTGCTCGTGGTCGCCGCGCCGCCCGGAGTCGAGCGAGGAGAACACCCGGCGCAGCGCGGTCTCGCCGAGCCGGCGCACCGCCTTGGGGGTGAGCTCGAGCTTGCCGCGGCGGCGGCGCAGGTAGCCCTGCTCCTCCAGCTCGCGCTCGATGCGCTTGAGCACCTCCAGGTCGTCGACGGCCGAGCGGCCGAGCGCCCGCCGTACCGCGGCCTCGTCGATGTCGTCGAGCCGGGCGCCGGGGTAGTCCTGACGCAGCGCGGTCTCCAGCTCGGCGAGGTCGGCGAGCTCCTGCAGCGCGGTGGTGGCGTCGGCCATGCCGAGCGGCCGGTCCCCGGTCATCCGCTCGGGGGTGTCCCAGGCGAGGTCGGGGCGGCGGGCGTACAGCCGCTCGCCGAGGCCGCGCATCTGCTCGGCGATACCGGCCTGCTCCAGCGTCTGCTCCATCAGCGCCTGCAGCTCGGCCCGCTGCTCGGGGGTGAGCGAGGCGAGCAGCCGCCGGGCCGCGGCGGCGCGGCGGGCGAGCATGTCGACGAGTTCCTCGAGGTTCCGGGGGCGCTCCGGGAACAGGTCGCCGTACTTCTCCATGAACCGGTCGAAGTCGGCCTGGGTGTGCTCGCCGCGGGCGTCCCGGTCGAGCATCTCGTTCAGCTCCGACAGCATCTGCCGGACGCGCTCCATCGCCTGCGGGTCGGCGTTCGCGAGCGCGTCCCGCATGCCGCGGAACTGGGCGTCGAGCACCTCCCGGCGCAGCAGGTCGCGCAGCTCCTCGAAGGTCTGCCGGGCCGCCGCGGACCGCCAGTCGTAGCCGGACAGCCGCCGGATCGCCTCGGCGGTGTCGGACGGCAGCGCGTCGAGCTCGGCCTCCCGCATGCGCGCGTCGTCGCTCGGGTCGGGGAACAGCTCGGCCCGCTCCAGGCCGATCGCCTTGTCGAGCAGCGCCCGCGCCCGTTCCAGGGTGCCGTCGAGCCGCCCGCGCTCGCGCAGCTCCCGGCGGCGCTCGCGGACCTGGCGGAGCAGCTCGTCGAGCCCGCGCCGGCCGGGCGCGCCGGGCAGGCCGCGGCGCAGCAGGTCGCGCAGCGCGTCGAGCGGGGAGGCGCCCGCCAGGATCGCGTCCCCCATCTCGTCGAGGGCGGCACGCACGTCGTACGGCGGGGCCAGCGGGTCCGGCCCGTCGCGATACTCGCCGTAGCGGTAGCCGCTCATGGTCCCTCCTCGGGTCGGGCGCGTGGGGTGGCCTTGCGTGCCTCAGGTGCGGTAACGGGCCCCGCCCCCCTCGATCTCGTCCTTGGACAGGCGCCGCAGCAGGTAGAGGCCCTCGAGCGCGAACTCCAGCGCGGCGGCGGCGTGGCCGGGGGACTCGTCGCCCTCGCCCATGCCGAGCGCGGACATGATCTTCGACAGGCCGGGCACCGGGCCGATCCGGCGCAGCAGCTCGGCCGCCGGGACGAGGTCGCCGGACTCGACCTGGGTGCCCTCGCTGAACTTGTCGAGCAGCGGGGTGAGGTCGAGGGCGCCGAGGCGCTGCCGGAAGGTCTCCGCGGTGGCCCGCCGCAGCAGGTGGGCGAGCACCTCGGTCTCCCGGCCCTCCTCGCTCACCTCGAACTCGACCTTGCCGCGCAGCGTTTGCACCACCGCGGGCAGGTCGCAGATCCGGGTGACCGCGCGCTCCTCGCCGGTGATCGCGGCCCGCCGTACCGCGGAGGCGGCGGCGGTCTCGGCGGCGGCGATGGAGAACCGGGCGGACACGCCGGAGCGGGCGTCCACCGCGGTGGACTCGCGCACCAGCCGGGTGAACCGCGCGATCACCTCGACGAGGTGGTCGGGCAGGTCGGCGCCGAGGGTCTCCCAGTCGAGCCGGGCCTCCTGGCGGATCAGCCGCAGCTCGGCGTCGAGGTCGAGCGGGTAGTGGGTGCGGATCTCCGCGCCGAACCGGTCCTTGAGCGGGGTGATGATGCGGCCGCGGTTGGTGTAGTCCTCGGGGTTGGCGCTGGCGATCAGCAGGATGTCGAGCGGCAGCCGCAGGTTGTAGCCGCGGATCTGGATGTCGCGCTCCTCGAGCACGTTGAGCAGCGCGACCTGGATGCGCTCGGCGAGGTCGGGAAGCTCGTTGACGGAGAAGATGCCGCGGTTGGTGCGGGGCACGAGGCCGTAGTGCACGGTCTCCGGGTCGCCGAGGGTACGGCCTTCGGCGATCTTGATCGGGTCGACGTCGCCGATCAGGTCGCCCACCGAGGTGTCGGGCGTGGCGAGCTTCTCGCCGTACCGCTCGTCGCGGTGCCGCCACGCCACCGGCAGATCGTCACCCTTCTCCTCGGCCAGCCTGCGGCAGCGTACGCAGACCGGCGCGTACGGGTGGTCGTTGATCTCGCAGCCGGCGACGACCGGCGTCCACTCGTCGAGCAGGCCGGCGACGGTGCGGATGAGCCGGGTCTTGCCCTGGCCGCGTTCGCCGAGCAGGACGATGTCGTGGCCGGCGAGCAGGGCCCGCTCGAGGTGGGGGAGCACGGTGTCGTCGAAGCCGACGATGCCGGGGAAGCGGGGCTCACCGGAACGCAGCCGGGCGAGCAGGTTCTCGCGGATCTCGGCCTTGACCGTGCGGTGGACGTGACCGGTCTCGCGCAGTTCACGCAGAGTGTGAACCTCTGGGATTGGATGCACGGGATCGAGACTATGTCGCGCCTCGCCGTCGCGCACCCCTCCGCGATCGCGGATCTTCCGCCAACGAGTGACGCGGAGAACGAGTTGTTACCTCTGTAGTGGGGAGAAACGGGCCAAGGGGACAAGCCGGACCTAGAGAGAGGCGAGACTCATGGCAGTGTTGACGAGTCGCTTCGCCGACGGTCTCGCCGTGGGCGAGATGGGTACCGATCTGGTCGCGACCGCGGAGCGGGCGGTGCGACAGGCCCTGTCGGGCCTGTCCGGTTCCCCGGACCTGGTGTGCTTCTTCATCTGCGGCGACGACCCCGACGACGTGACCCGGGCGGGTGTCCGAGCCATGGAGATGGCCCGCCGGGCCGGTGCGGACACGCACGTGATCGGATGCAGCGCCACGGGTGTGATCGGCGGCGGCCGCGGGATCGAGGTGACGCCCGCGGTGAGCGCGTGGGCGGCCACCCTCGACAAGGCGAGGATCATCCCGTTCGCGCTCGAGACCTTGCAGGCCGAGGACCGTTTCGTGGTGATCGGATTGCCGGAGCGGGACGGTGAGGACCGTGCCGCGATCCTGCTCGCCGACCCCTACAGCTTCCCGACCGACGCGTTCGTCGAGCGCTCCGGCCAGGTGCTCGGCGGCCTGCCGCTGATCGGCGGCCTCGCCAACGGGTTGCAGGGCCGCGGCTCGGTACGGCTGTTCGCCGACGGCCAGGTGTACTTCGAGGGCGCGATCGGCGTGCTGCTCGGCGGCCCGATCGCGGTGGACGCCGTGGTGAGCCAGGGCTGCCGCCCGATCGGCCGGTCCATGGTCGTCACCGCTGCCGAGGACAACCTGCTGCTCGAGCTCGCCGGCCAGCCCGCCCTCGCCCGCCTGGAGGAGCTGGTCAGCTCCCTCGACGAGGACGACCGGGAGCTGGTCGCCGCGGGCCTGCAGATCGGCATCGCCATGGACGAGTACGCCGAGCGGCACGAGCGGGGCGACTTCCTCATCAGGGGCGTGCTCGGCATCGACCCCGAGCGTGAGGCGATCGCCATCGGCGACGTGGTGGAGGTCGGCCGCACGGTCCGCTTCCAGGTCCGCGACGCCGCCGCCGCCGACGAGGACCTCTACGAGATGCTCGAGCGGTACGTGGAGCAGGGCCGCCGGGTCGACGGCGCGCTGCTGTTCTCCTGCAACGGCCGCGGCGCCACCATGTTCGGCTCCGCCGACCACGACCCGGCCGCGGTCCGCGAGGCGCTCGGCCCGATCGGCGTCGCCGGCTTCTTCGCCGCCGGCGAGATCGGCCCCGTGGGCGGCCGCAACCACGTCCACGGCTTCACCGCCTCCATGCTCATCTTCCGCGGCTGACCGGCCGCGTCACCCGGGTACGCGGCGGGGCCACCCCCACCCGTCTCGCCACGCCCGCCCGTCACCCGCGACCCCCATCGCCGCCCTCCGCCCCCGCCATGCGGCAGGCCGTGCCGTACGGCCCGCCGGTCCATCGCCCGGCGGGGTTGTCGTCCACCCGCACCACGCCCGTGTCCGGGTCACGCCACGCGCGCACGATGACCGGGCCGTACCGGTAGTCCGGGTGGGGAAGCATGTTCAGATCCAGCAGCGCCTGGCGGATGCTGCCCGAGGCGCCGTTCGGCATCGTGCGCAACGCCTCGATCAGGTGGCGCCTCGCCGTGACGAACGACTCGCTCACCCCGCACACGCCGCGCCCGTCGCCGCCGTCGACGTCATAGACGTACAGCGGCGGCCACCACGGCCACAGGAACGCCCCGGCCGCGTTGGTCCTCTCCTCGGTCATGGGGCGGGTGCCACCTTCCGGCCCGCGCCCGGCCACCCGGCACCCGCCTCGGCCTCACGCAACAGCTCTTGCAATGCCGCGATCGTCCGCGCCTCCACCTCCCGCACGCCCGGCACCGGCGCCAGCGGGACCGCGTAGAACCGCCGCGCCCAGACCCGGTAAAGGATCAGCCAGCGCGGCTCGACCAGGTCGAGCCCTGCCGCGGCGGCCCGCTCGCGCACGTCCCAGAGGATGCGTGTCCACGGCGGCCGTGCCGTACCCGGCCGATGCCGTCCGGTCCGGCGGCCGTCTCCGCACCACGTCCTCATCGATCACCTCGTTTTCCCTGTCGTTTGCCGTGACGTGGTGTCATAGTTGTGTTGACTCTCCGTGATGAACAAGACGCGCTGTGTCGCCTGCTCGCCGCTGCGACACGGTGCGACGGATCGCGAGGGGACATGTCGGAGCGATCGGAAGCACTCGGCCCATGGGCGGGATTCGGCGCGGTGCTGCGGACGTGGCGGGAGCGGCGCGGGCTCAGCCTGCGCGGCCTCGCCGAGCGGATCCGGTGGGACCACTCGGTGATCGGCAAGTGGGAGCAGGGCAGGAACGCGCCGTCCGCCGCCGCGATCACCGCGCTGGAGGGCGTCCTGGCGACCGGCGGCGAGCTGACCGAGGCCGCGCTGCGTGCGCAGGCCATGGAAGTCGAACGGTTACGGGGAGAGATCCGGCGGTTGCGGAACCGTACGCTGCCCGCGAGGGCCGAGAGCACAGAGGATGTGGATCACATGGAACGGCGCGCGGCCATGCAGTTCCTTGCCGCGCTCGGCACCACGGCGGTCGTGCCGCCGAGCGCGATTCAGGCGATCCTGTCCGAGGTGAACCGCGCCATCGGGGACCGAGGCGACTTCGATCTCGACGACTGGGACCGGACGGTCTGGGAGTACGGCTTTCGCACCAACTCCGGCCCGCTCGGCGCGCTGATCGGTGAGCTGACGGCCGACATCGTCCAGGTCAAACGCCTCCTCGACGACAACCCGACGCCATCGGAACGCGCCGGCCTGCTCCGCATCATCGCCGGGCTCAACCAGATACTGGCAGGCGAGCTGACCCACATGCAGGAACCGTCGGCCGCTCGCCGGGCACACGCGACCGCACGCCGCGCCGCCGACGCCTCCGGCGACCGTGACCTGCGCGTCGCCGTGCGCGCGGGCCATGCCTGGAACGCCTACGCGTTGGGTGAGCATCCGCGGATCGTTCTCCGTCGACTCGACGACGCCATCCATATCGCGAACGGCGCGCCCAGCGCCGGGCTCGCCAACGCGTATGCGACTCGCGCGTTCGTGCTCGCCGTACAGGCGGACGCCGGGGACGGGGACAAGGACGCCGCCGTCGACGCCCTGCACAACCTTCACGACGTGTTCGAGCGCCTGCCCGCCAGTGCGACCGAGGACGAGGTGTCCATCTGGGGCTTCGCCGAGCGCGCCCTCCGGTTCAGCGAGGCGCACACCTTCGCGCTCACCGGGCGTCGGCGAGAGGCGGAACAGGCGATCTCCCAGGCGTTCGCCCTCTACCCGCCGGAACTGGTCCACGGCCTCGCCAATCTCCGGCTCATCCAGGCCTACACCCTCGTCCGGCAGAACGACATCCCACAGGGCCTCGACCACGCCATGGCCACCGTGCAGGACGTGCCGATCACCCCGGCCCGCCGCCGGATAACCGGCCAGGTCATCAACGCCCTGCCGGAAAAGGCCCGCTCCCTTCCCGCCGCCCGGGAACTGCACGCCCTCGCGATATCGGGCGCATCGCCGCGGGACGTCTAATACGGGGAATGCCGCGTCGTCGGCGAGCATGGCGGAACGCGAGGGGACATGGCGGAGCAGACGGGAACGATCGGTCCCGACCCCTGGGCGGCGTTCGGGGCGGTGCTGCGGATGTGGCGGGAGCGGCGTGGGCTGAGCCTGCGCGGGCTGGCCGAGCGGATCCGGTGGGACCACTCGGTGATCGGAAAGTGGGAGCAGGGCCGGAACGCGCCGTCCGCCGACGCGATCACGGCGCTGGAGAGCGCCCTGGAGACCGGCGGGGAGCTGACCGAGGCCGCGCTGCGTGCGCAGGCGATGGAACTCGAACGGTTACGGGGAGAGATTCGGCGGTTGCGCAGCCGTACCCTGCCCGCGAGGACCGAGAGCAAAGAGGATGACGACGACATGGAACGGCGCGCGGCGATGCAGATCCTCGCCGGGCTCGGGACCACGGCGGTCGTGCCGCCGAGCGTGATCCAGGCGATCCTGACTCAGGTAAACCGCGCTATCGGCGATCGGGACGGCTACGGGCTTGACGAGTGGGAGCGAACCATCTGGGAGTACTCCTATCGCGGCACGACCGGGCCGCTCGGAGCCACGATCCAAGGTCTGGCGGCGGACATCGTCGAGGTGGGGCGTCTGCTGGATCGCAGTACCGATCCGCTCGCACGTGCCGGGCTGCTCCGGGTGAGTTCTCAGCTTTCCGCACTGCTTGCTGGAGAGCTGGATGACGTGGGTAGCCATCACGCGGCCTGGCAGGCATGGCGGACCGCGCGACGGGCCGCCGACGCCTCCGGGGACCGCGACCTCGCCGTGTGGATTCGCGCCAGGGAGGCGACTGCGGCGTACTTCCTCGGGAAACCGGTCGAGGTGGTCACCCGTCTGGTCGATGAGGCCATCGGATTCGCCAAGGGCGCGCCGAGCGCCGGGCTGGCCAAGGCGTACGAGATCCGCGCCTTCGCGCTCGGCTCGCAGGGCGACGCAAGGGGGGCTCATGCCGCGTTGCGGGGCCTGTTCGAGGTGTTCGATCGGCTGCCGCACGCGGTCACCACCAACCGCCACCTGATCGGGTTCAGCTTCACCGAGGACCACGTGCGTTGGGATGCCGCCTACGTCTCCGCTCTCGTCGACGACAGGCGGCGGGCGTCACAGGCTCTCGATGCCGCGCTGACCATATACCCGCCCGAGCTTGTGCACGGCGTGGCGAATCTCCAGTACATGCAGTCCCTCAGCCTCGTCCGGGACGGCGACGTGGAGGAAGGGCTCAACCACGCCCTGACGAGTGCACAGGGGCTGCCCGTCAACGCGGCGCGGCGGCACATCGCCGGTCAGATCCTCAAGGCCCTGCCGGAGAAGGCGCGTACGTTGCCGGCCGCTCAACAGCTGCGCACCATCACCGAGCCGACCGCGGCTGTGTCGTATCCCCGAACGTGATCGACGGATATCGGCGACGAGGATTCCGCGTGACCGGTGCAGGTGTTCGCCAAACCACCGGAAACCGCTGAAACTTTCCGCGTCGAGTCAGGGCGAAGGCGAGACGGGTGGTGACGTTGGGCGAGCGCCGTACGGCTGGACTTACTTTCTCCGGGCAAGGGTGAGACGTTCCTGGCACGCGTACTGCCTCGGAATGGGAGCCCTTAGCATTTCCCGGCGCATTCCACGGGCCACGGAAAGGGATTCGGCGGCCTGTCACTCCGATGTCGTGCGGAGTTTTCCGGGCCCGCTCTGTAGACGCACCACGTGCGCGCCGGCGGCGTCGCGCCGGACAGGCGAGGCCGGTAGGCCGTCGCCGGGCTCGGGGATGACGCTTCGGCGGAGGTGCGCCCCCGCCCGGGGCCTACGCCGGGCGGGGGCGCGGTATGCGGAGGTGGTTATCGGTGCGGAGTCAGCGGTTCTTCGCGGCGAAGAAGCGGTACTGCGCCCGGTACGGCACGCTCTTGATCTCGCCGTCCTTGCAGGCCCGGGTGGGGGCGGCGCCGCCGCTGGTGGCGAGGCGCTGGATGTAGGTGACGCGGCCGAACAGGCCGTTGCCGCGGGTCTTGGTGGCCTCGAGCAGGAGGTGCGGGATCGTGCCCTTGACCTCGACGTTGGCGATCGCCTTGCCCTCGACGAGCGAGCCGTCCCGGATCGACTGCCAGCTCGGGCCGCGGAAATGGACCGCCACGGGCCGGTCGCCGGGGCCGAACAGGGTCGCGACCGGCTCGACGAACTCCCACGTGCCGCCGGTGCACTCGTAGATCTGGACGCCCTTGGCGGAGAAGGTGCCGATGGGGACGTTGCCCGCGGGCGGCCTCAGCTTGGCGGAAACCGGGGTGGCCGGGCGCGGCTTGACCGCGGCCTCGACGCCTCGGTGGCCTGCGTGCGGGGGGACGGGACGTGGGTTGGGGGTGGCTTCGGCGGCTCCGGAAAACGCGGCGATGAGGCCGGTCCCGAGCAGGCCGGTGGCGGCGACACGCCGCAGGGACGAAACAGACGCCTTGAGGGAGATACCCATCCAGACCCCCGTGACTCGTGTGGCGTGGGACAACGGCGACGATACCCGGCCGAGCTGATAAATGCAGCGTTATTCAGAAAAATCGAATCGTGGCCGACGCGTGCCCATCGGAGTGCCGCGAAACGGCCCGGCCGCAGGCGGGCTTCAGATAATTCCGAGCCGACACGAAATTCGATTGTGCAATCGTCACGAAAACCGTGCCCGGGTGTCACGAAATCGACCCGCCGGGACCCGGGGATTTCGCGCACCGGAGGTGAGCCGGCGGTGCGTGCCGGGTCCGTCGGCCTCGCACGGGCCGTCGCGGCGGCGTGCGCGGGAGGCGGCCGCCCGGCGGCGGGTCAGCGCAGGGCCTCGACGGGTTCCAGGCGGGCGGCGCGCAGCGCGGGGTAGAGGCCGGCGAGGAGGCCGACCAGGGCTCCGGCGACGGGGGCGGCGACGGCGAGGCGGATGTCGAGGAGCGGGGTCCACTGGCGTACGGCGGAGACGGCGACGACGGCGACGATGCCGAGGCTCGCCCCGACGACGCCGCCCGCCAGGCCGACGAGGGTGGATTCCAGGAGGAACTGGACGGCGATGTGCCGGCGGGCGGCGCCGAGGGCGCGGCGCAGGCCGATCTCGGCGACGCGCTCCATGACCGTCACCAGGGTGACGTTGGCGATGCCGACGGCGCCGACCACGAGGGAGACCAGGCCGAGCACGAGGAAGAGGGCGTTGACGTCCTGCTCCACGGCGTCGCGGGCGCGCGTGGGGGTGGGCGGCACGATCACCTGCAGTTCGCCCGCGCGGCCCGGGCTGAGGGCGAGCGGGGCCTGGCGGGCGATGAGGTCGGCGGCCCCCAGGGAGGTGCCGATGACCACGCGGGTGACGTGGCGCAGGCCGAGGTCGGGGCCGATGGTGGGCGGGACGATCACGGCCGCGGAGAGCGCGCGTTCGCGCTTGAGGTCGCCGAGGATGCCGATCACGGTGTAGGCGCGGCCGCGGATGAACACGGCGGGCAGGTTCTCCAGGCGGGAGACGCCGAGCATGCGGGCGGCGTCCGCGCCGAGGACGGCCACGCGGTCGCGGCGGGCGACGTGGCCGGCGTCGAAGAACCGGCCCTTGAGCAGCCGTCCGCCGGTCGCCTCGGGGAGGGTGGGGGAGGCGGCGACGACCGGCAGCGTCCGGTCGGCGACCCGGGTCGGGTCGACCAGCGTGTTCGACCGTACGGCAAGGCCGGAGCTTTCCCTGGTCTGCGCGATCGCGGCGGCCGCGACCACGCCGCGCAGCCGGGCCAGCTCCTCGGGCGCGTTCCAGCCGATCGGCGCCTCGTCGTCATCCGGCGCCTCGACGGTGACCGTGGTGGCGGTGAGCTCGTCGAAGCGGCCGACGATCTGGTTGCCGGCGGTCGCGGCGACGCCCAGGGTGACCACGAGCGTGGTGATCCCGATGACCGTGCCCAGGGCGGTCAGCGCGGTGCGCACCGGTCGTGCCAGCAGTCCGGCGAGCGCCTCGGCGAACAGGTCGCGCACGTCGGTACGGCCGCCGCGGGGCGTCGGCTTCGCGTTCATCCGATGGTTCTCCGTGCTGGTCGCGGGCGGCCGTCACTCCTCGGCGAGCACGCCGTCGACGATGCGGACGCGGCGGTGGGCGCGCTTGGCGACCTCGTGCTCGTGGGTGATCACCACGATCGTGTGGCCCTGGTCGCGCAGGTCGTCGAACAGGTCGAGGATGAGGCCGGTGTTGCGGCTGTCGAGGTTGCCGGTGGGCTCGTCGCACAGCAGCAGGGACGGCTCGCGCACGATCGCGCGGGCGATCGCGACCCGCTGGCGTTCCCCGCCGGAGAGCCGTTCCGGCGGGAAGCCCGCGCGGTGGCTCATGCCGACCTTGGCGAGCGCTGCCTCGGCCCGGGCACGCCGTTCGCCGCGCGGGCCGCCGCCGTAGATCATGGCGATCATCACGTTCTCCAGCACGGTACGGCGGGGCAGCAGGTGGAAGGCCTGGAAGACGAACCCGATGCGGTGCCCGCGCAGCCGGGTGCGCGCGCCGTCCCCGAGCGTGGTCGTCTCGATGCCGTCGAGCTCGTACCTGCCCGAGGTCGGCCGGTCGAGCAGGCCGAGGATGTTGAGCAGGGTCGACTTGCCCGACCCGGACGGGCCGACGACGGCGAGGTAGTCGCCCCTGCGCACGCGCAGCGAGACGTGCGCGAGGGCGTGGACCGGCGGCTCGGCGGGGAACACCCGGCACACGTCACGTAACCGGATCACGTCCGGCGGCCCGGCGGGCCCGGGCCCGGGCGGCCGTGGCCTCGCCGGTCGCGGGTCAGGAGTCGCCGAGCACCACACGGTCGCCCTCCTTCAGCGTGCCCGGGACGACGGGAGTGACCTGGACCTTGCCCGCGGCGGTGAGGCCGGTGCGCACCTCGACGTCGCGGGTGCGGTCCGGGGCGTACTCCACCTGCACCCGGGGTTTGCCGTCGGCGGAGGTGACCACGGCGCCGACGGGCACGGTGAGCACCTCGTCCTCGGTCGCGCCCACCGTGATGCGGGCGGTGACCGCGGCGCCGACGAGCGACCGCAGGCCCTTGGCCGACCTGACCTGGAGCAGGACGGCCTCGGCGCCCAGGTCGGGGCGGGCCTCCTGGCCGCCGGCGCCGGTGCCGCGGCCCGGCTCGCCGGTGGCGGCGGTGGCGGCGCGGGCCTTCTCGCCGAGGGCGACGAGCGTGGCGGGGTACGAGCGGCCGCCGTCGAGCTCGACGGTCGCCGGCATGCCGGATCGGAGCAGCTCGGCCTCCCGGACGTCCACCGATCCGGTGACCATGAAGGTGGAGCCGGTCACCACGGCCACCCGGTCCAGGACGATCTCGCCGGCCCGCACCTCGACCTTGTCCACGCGGGCGGGCAGGTCGGGCAGGAAGACGATCTCACCGGCCGGGATGCTCAGGCCGTACGTGCGCTCGTACGCGGCGAGGATCTCCCGGGCGGCGGCCAGGTTCCGCTCGCTGTTGCGCACCTTGAGGTCGAGCACGCCGCGGTCGCGGGCCTGCCGGAGCGCCTGCTCGGCGGCGAGCACGGACTCCCGCGCGGTGCGTACGGCACGGCGCAGCTCTTCCAGGCGTTTGGCGTGGGCCGCGGCCGCCTGTGCCTCGAACGCCTCGAGGGCGGCCTCGGCCGCGGCGAGGTTGCGCTCCGCGGCGACGACGGCGGCGCGGAGCCGCTCGGGGTCGGCGGGCGGCGCGGACGCCGTGGGCTGGGCGCTCGGCTGGGCGGCCGGCGCCGTGGGGTTGGCCGCGGGGGTCCCGGCGGCCGGGGCACCGCCGGCGGGGGTGCCCGGACGGGTGGGCGCGGCCTTAGCCTCGGCGAGCGCGCGGCGGGCGTCCGCCAGGTCCTCCTGAGCCACCTCCACGGCACGGCGCAGCTCCCGCTGCCGGACCGCGTCCTCCGGGCTCATCGTCCGCGCCTCGGCGTCGGCGAGGTTGCGCCGGGCGTCGCGCAGGTCGGCACGCGCGTTGGCGAGCTTCGCCTTGAGCACGGTGAGGTCGCGCGCCTCCCGGGCCGCCTTCCGGTCGGCGCGCAGCGTCTCCTCGGCGGTGCGTACCGCCTGGCGCAGCTCGGCGAGGGTCCGCCGTTCGGTGATCCCGGGCTCCTGGGCCCGGTACCCCTTGCCCGCGTACCACCGCCGCACCGCGTCCGCCGTCGCCCGGTCGAACACGCCCGACACCCGCACGCCGTACCCCATGCGGCGCAGCGCCCGCTGCAGCTGGCGCACGTCGGCGCCCCTGGTCCCCGGCGTGATGGTGCGGTGCATCGGCACCGTGCCCTCGAGGGCGAACACCGGCCGCCCGTCGACCTCCAGCAGCACGGCGCCCTCGGTGAGCCGGCCGACGCGCGGCGCCCTGGTCACCCGCTGCCCGCCGCCTCCGCCCGCGGCGGCCCCCGCCACGCCCGCACCGACGTCCCCGGCGGCGCCGCCGGTGCCGCCCACGGCCCCCGCGAGCGTGACCGGCACCGGCGAGCCGTACTCCAGCCGCCCGCTCACCGCCACGGTGCTGGTGAGCCGCTCGCGGGTCACCGGGGCGGTGACCAGCGACGGCGCGGGCGGGCGGCGCGCGGCGGCCTCGTCGGCGGGGGAGCGCAGCCGGGTGCCGACCACCCAGCCGACGGCGGCGATCGCCAGGACGGCGGCGATGGCGCCCCCGAGCAGGCGACGCGGCGACCGCATGGCGGCACCGCCGTCGGCGGTGGGGGCGCGCCGCCGGGACCTCCCGCGCACCGGCGCCTACTCCCCGAAGCCGTACTCGTCGCTCACCCGCCGGCCGATGTCCGCCTCCTTCGGCGCGTAGGCCGCGTAGAACTCCCTGCCGCACTCCAGGTCGTCCAGCGCCTCCTTGATCTCCCGGGTGAGGTACGGCCTGGCCTCGTCGGCCGTGATGGAGGGGATGGTCACGATGCCCGGCGGGTCCTCCTTCACCCCGGGCGGCGGGGTGTGCAGCCCGCTGCTGACCCGGTTCATCTCGGCGTTGTACTTCTTCAGGCCGCGCTCGGCGAGCGCCACCGGCGTGTCGGACTCGACCGCGTACCCTTTGCCCTTCAGGCAGTCGGCCATCTGCCCGGCGAGCCGGACCAGCCGCGCGTCCCCGTCGAGCTCCCGGGCTTTGAGCTCGGCCCAGCGCTTCCTGACCTTGTCCAGGCGGTCGAAGAAGGAGGACACCTCCTTGCCGGTGACCTCTTTCACCGCCCGGGACAGGCACTCGTCGCGGGCCTTCTCGTAGGCGCCCCGTTGCGCCCCGGAGAGCGACTCCTGGATCTTCACGTTGGGATCCAGGGCCTCCTCGTCGTCCGGGTTGACGAGCGCTTCGGTGCCGAACTCCTTCGGGTAGACGATCCGCGACCAGACCCCGAAGCCGTACTTCTCGCGGTATCGCCGCATTGCCGCGTAGTCACCGGCGGCGAGTTTGATCTCCTCCTCGGTCTTCTCCTCCGGGAGATAGGGGACGTACCGGAAGCCCTGCTGCTTCATGCAGTCGGCGATCGCCGACTCGACGCGGTACTGCGCGCTCTGCTCCTGCGGTGCGGGGGAGGACGGGGCGGGCAGGGCGGCCGAGGTGTCGTCACCGCACGCGGTGAGCAGGGCCAGGGATAGGACGGCCAACGCGGCCTTCGGCACAGAACGGACGAACATCCGGACCTCACATCGGTAGCCGGGCATGGTCGATCAGGCGTACGTCGCGGATGACGCCGCCGAAGGAGCGCTTGGGGTGCGACGCCCGAATCCGGGCGCGGTGCCACAGCGGGCGAGAGTCAGAGCAGGGCGTGCCGGCGCGCGCGGACGGGCACGGCCGCCGACACGAGGGCCAGCAGGGCCAGCACGGCCCAGTGGGACAGGTCGTGGGACGGGAACCGGGCGTGGTTCTCGACCAGGTGCACGAGCGTGACCAGCGCATACATGCCGCCCGCGACGGCCCAGCGCAGGTCGCCCGTCACCCGCCCGGCCAGGATCGCCAGGCCGAACACGGCGAGTTCGAGCACGAGCCGTGCGACGGTGCGCGGCGTGGCGGCGGTGGCCTCGAGCCAGGCCGGGTCGGTGAGCGCCACCGCGGGTACGGCGAGCCACCACCACGAGGAGCGGACGCGGGGCCGCCCGCCGCGCAGCGCGAGCACGAGCAGCGCGCCGAACAGCAGGGCGTACCCGGTCACCGGGGCGATCGGGCCGCCGAGGGAGTGGAGCGGGGCCTCGTGCCACACCCCGGCCCCCGGCCAGAGCGCGTCGGGGTACACGGGCAGGAGCGTGGCCCCCAGCCATGGCCGCCCCAGGGCCAGCCCGGCCGTCTTCACCCCGCCGGCCGCGACGAGCGGGAGCGCGAGGGCGAACCGGCCGCGCAGTACGGCGAGCAGGGTGAGCGCCGACAACCCCGTCCAGAGCGGCACGGATCCGGCGTACCGCACGAGCGTGGCGAGGTTGAGCACGGCGAGCACGGTCGCGCCGAGGTGGAGGCCGTCGGCCCAGGCGGGGCCGGTGGCCGCGTACGTCAGCCGGGTGCGCAGCCCGCCGGCGACGAGCGCGAGCGCCTCGCGCGGCGCGGGCATGCTCCGGCCGGGCTCGGCGACGTCGAGGACGGTGCCGAGCAGCTCCTCGCCGTGGGCGGCGCGGTAGGCGGGCGGGTAGGCGAGCAGCAGCCGCCGGTACCGGTGCTCCAGCCTGGCGAGCCGGAGGTCCGCGTCGCGCCGCGGCCCGGCCGTGCCGCACGCCGTACCACCGGCCGTGCTCGCCAACCGGCTCCCCGCCCTGGTCCCGGTCACGCGAACGCCTCGCCGGAGCCGAGGAGCCCGGCCACGACCGAGGCGGCCTGGCGCATGCGCGCCGCCTCCTCGATCACCATGCGGCGGCCGTCGTCGGTGAGGCGGAAGTACCGGCGCTGCCGCCCGTCCACCACCTCCTCACGGTCCACCGTGATCACGTTGTTCGCGGCGAGCCGGTCGAGCGCGCCGTACAGGGTGCCGACGGCGAGCCGTACCCGGCCCTCGGACAGGTCCATCACCCGTTTGATGATCCCGTGTCCGTGCAGCGGCCCGCTCAGCAGCGCGGCGAGGATGAAGTACGTGGGCTCGCTGAGCGCGGGTCTCCCCTTTGCCATGCGGCCACCATACTTCGCCGCACGAAGTATGACAAGGCTGCCGAATCGGTAAGGCGCGGCACCCGGGGCACCGGGCGGCGCGGCGGCACGTGGCAGACTGCGGCCATGGAAGGTGCGCCATGGCTGTCCAGGTGAACTTCGACGACATCGTCGCCGCCCGCAAGCTGCTCGACGGCGTGATCACGCACACCCCGATGCCGCACTCCCGCGTGCTGTCCGAGCTGGTCGGCGGCCCGGTCTACCTGAAATGCGAGAACCTGCAGCGCGCCGGCTCGTTCAAGATCCGCGGGGCGTACGTGCGGATCGCCCGGCTGAGCGCGGAGGAGCGGGCGCGCGGGGTGGTCGCGGCGAGCGCGGGCAACCACGCCCAGGGGGTGGCGCTCGCCTCGAAGCTGGTCGGCACGCGGGCGACCGTGTACATGCCGGAGGGCGCGCCGCTGCCGAAGGTGGAGGCGACCCGGGCGTACGGCGCGCAGGTCGTGCTCACCGGGCAGACCGTGGACGTGGCGCTCGCCGAGGCGATGAAGTACGCCGAGCGGACCGGCGCGGTGTTCATCCACCCGTTCGACCACCCGGACGTGGTGGCCGGGCAGGGCACGCTCGGCCTGGAGATCGTCGACCAGCTGCCCGAGGTGGGCACGATCGTGCTCGCGATCGGCGGCGGGGGCCTCGCCGCCGGGGTGGCGCTCGCCGCCAAGACGCTGCGGCCCGGCGTACGGGTGGTGGGCGTGCAGGCGGAGAACGCGGCCGCGTTCCCGCTCTCGCTCGCCGCGGGCCGCCCGGTCACGGTCGAGCCGTCCCCGACGATGGCCGACGGCATCGCGGTGGGGCGGCCGGGCGACCTCACCTTCGAGATGATCCACTACCTGGTCGACCAGGTGGTCACGGTGTCCGAGGAGAGCCTGTCCCGGGCGCTGCTGCTCTGCCTGGAGCGGTCGAAGCTCGTGGTGGAGCCCGCCGGGGTGGCGGGGGTGGCCGCGCTGCTCGACCGGCCGCACATGGTGGAGCCGCCGGTCGCGGTGGTGCTCTCCGGCGGCAACATCGACCCGCTGCTGCTGTCGAAGCTGCTGCGCCACGGCCTCGCCGTCGCCGGCCGGTTCCTCGCCTTCCGCATCCGGCTCGCCGACCGGCCGGGCGCGCTCGCCGCGCTGCTCACCCGCATCGCCGACCTCGGCGCGAACGTGATCGACGTGGTGCACGAGCGCATGGGCCCGCGGCTGCGCCTCGACGAGGCCGAGGTGCTGCTCCACCTGGAGACCAAGGGGCCCGACCACTGCGAGGAGGTGCTCCAGGCGCTCCGCGACGACGGCTACAAGCTCTTCTTCGGCTAGCGGTACGGCCAAGCCGTACGGCCGGGCCGTACGGGACTCACCCGTTGAAGTCGGGCCGCCCCTTCTTGAACAGCCAGGCGTCGAACAGCCCGTCGAGCCGCTTGCCGGACATGCGCTCGGCCATCGCGATGAAGGCGTCGGTGTCGCCGTGGCCGTACTTGTGCGTGGCCGCCCACTCGCGGAGCAGGGTGAAGAACGTGCGGTCGCCGATCTCCTTGCGCAGCGCGTGCAGGGTCATCGCGCCGCGCATGTAGACCGAGAGGTTGAACAGGTCGTTCTTCTGCGCGATCCCCGGCGGGTAGTCCCAGATCGGGTTGTTCGGCATCTCGTACTGGTTCTTGAACGCCGTCTCCACGGTGGTGTCGCCGGCCCGCTCGTTCCACAGCCACTCGGCGTACGTGGCGAAGCCCTCGTTCAGCCACAGGTCGCGCCAGCGCTTGATGCTCACGCTGTTGCCGAACCACTGGTGGGCGAGCTCGTGCGCGATGATCGACTGGTCCGGCTCGAAGCCGCCGTAGATCGGCTTGGTCTGGTTCTCCAGCGCGTACCCGGCCTCGTAGTCGTCGACCACGCCGCCGGTGGAGCGGAACGGGTACGGGCCGAACAGCTTCGCCCAGTAGTCGGTGATCTTCGCCGAGGTGGTGTGCAGGTCGTCGAGCGTGTGCGCGTACTTGGGGTCGGCCGCGGTGAAGGAGGGGATGCCGCCGGGGGTGCGGCCGGTGCGCACCTGGAACCTCCCGAGCGTCATCGTGGCGAGGTAGGTCACCATCGGGTTCGACTCGCGCCAGGTGAACGTGGTCTTGCCGTCCTTGGTCACCGGCGGCCGCACCTGCTCGCCGTTCGCGATCGCGGTGAGCCCCTCCGGGACCGTGATGGTGAAGTCGAAGGTCGCCTTGTCCTGCGGGTGGTCGTTGCTCGGGAACCAGGTCTTCGCGCCGTTCGGCTGGCAGGCGACGAACGCGCCGTCCGCCGTGGCCACGAACCCGTACGTGCCGAGCGCGCCCGGCTGGTGGAACGGCCGCGGCACGCCGCCGTAGTCGATCTCGACGGTGAACTCGGCGTCGCGCTCCAGCGGCGCGGCCGGGATGATCGTGAGCTCGTCCCCGGAACGTTCCACCCGGGCGGCGGCGCCGTTCACCCGCGCCCCGCGCACGGTGAGCCCGTGCAGGTCGAGGTTGAACCGGGACAGCCGCTGTACGGCCTTCGCCCGGATGCGCGCGGTGCCGTCGAGCCGCTTGGTCTCCGGGCTGTAGGCGAGGTTCAGGTCATAGTGGGCGACGTCGTACCCGCCGTTGCCGTCGGTGGGGAAGTCCGGGTCGCCGATGCCGGGCGCGCCCGCCACCGCGGCCTCCTGGGCGCCGCCGCCGGCCGGGTTCGGCGAGGCCGGCGCGGCGGGGGTGGCCGGGCCGGACGCCCCGGTCGAGGCCGAGCAGGCGAACGTCGTCGTCGCGATGAGGACGGCCGACATCGCCGACCTCAACAGCGGTTTCCCCGTGCCCCCCATGGTTCGCAGCCTATGCGAGGAAGGGCCGTGCATCGGGCAGGCGGCGACGGCGTTTCGCGGCCTTTGCCGTCGCCGGGGTTTACAAGCCGGGCCGTACCACCGGACGGTGGCGATAATCGATGACAAGGAGCGCAATCCGTTCGAGGGGGATTCGCCCATGGCGGTGGACCTGCTGGACGCGCGGCTCATCGCGCTGCTCACCGCGGAGCCCCGCCTTGGGGTGCTGGAGTGCTCGCGGCGGTTGCGCGTGGCCCGGGGGACCGTGCAGGCGCGGCTCAACCGGCTCATGGCGAGCGGGGTGATCACCGGGTTCGGGCCGCAGGTGGATCCGGCCGCGCTCGGGTACCCGGTGACCGCGTTCGTCACGTTGCAGATCCGGCAGGTGAGCGGCCACGACCCGGTGGCCGACCGGCTGGCGCTCATACCGGAAGTGCTTGAGGCGCACACGATCACGGGCACGGGTGACATGCTGTGCCGGGTGGTCGCGCGCAGCAACGCCGACCTGCAGCGGGTGATCGACGAGATCGTCGGCATCGAGGGGGTGGTGCGCACCTCGTCGGTGATCGCACTGGACACGCCGGTGAGCTACCGCGTGCTGCCGCTCGTCACCGCACAGGCGGCGGCGGTCGGCAAGGGTGGACAAGGTAAAGGACACGGTAAGGGACACGGTAAGGGGCAGGGTAAGGGGCAGGGTAAAGACCTCGCAAAGAGCAGCAAATAACCGATTTACGCCCCGATTAACCGTCAACCGGTCATTAGGCTCTCGATTGGGCCACGGGGTGTGTCCGCAACCAGGCGATCGGGGGGATCAAGGTGCGTGACGGCCGGGGGAAGCGTGGGCGCCGTGTGGTGCGCTTGGTGCTGCTCACCTTCTGTGCCGGACTGCTGCTCGGCATCGGCGGGTTCGCCCTCGCGTACGCCGTCACCCCGATCCCGGACGGCGCCAAGCCCGCGGCCCTCGCCCAGAGGTCCGTCATCTTCTACCGGGACGGCAAGACCGTGCTCGCCACCCAGGGGGTGAACCGTACCCGGGTGGCGCTCGACCGCGTCCCGCCGCACGTGCGCAACGCGGTGATCGCCGCGGAGAACCGCACCTTCTACGAGGACCAGGGCGTGTCGATCACCGGCACGCTGCGCGCGATGTGGTCCACCCTCACCGGCCGGCAGCTGCAGGGCGGCTCCACCATCACCCAGCAGATGGTGCGCAACTACTACAGCGGCCTCAGCCAGGAGCGCTCGATCACCCGCAAGCTCAAGGAGATCCTGATCGCGCTCAAGGTCGACCGGTCGAAGCCGAAGGACTGGGTGCTCGAGCAGTACCTCAACACGATCTACTTCGGCCGCGGCGCGCACGGCATCCAGGCGGCCGCCCAGGCGTACTTCGGCAAGAACGTCGGCGACCTCTCCGTGGCCGAGGGCGCGTACCTCGCCGCGGTGATCCAGCAGCCGAGCCGGTTCGCCGACCCCAAGGGCGACGACCTGAAGGCCGTGCAGGCCCGCTGGAAGTGGGTGATCGACTCGATGCGGCAGATCGGCGCGCTCACCGCCGACCAGGCCGCCGCCGCGCGCTTCCCCACGCTCACCAAGCCGAAGGGGCCGCTCTCGCTCACCGGCCAGAAGGGCCACATGCTCGCCCAGGTGCGCGCCGAGCTGAACCGCCGCGGCTACACCGACGAGCAGATCAACCAGGGCGGCCTGCGCATCGTCACCACGTTCGACAAGGAGCTGATGGCCGCCGCGCAGCGGGCCGTCGAGTCGACGCTGCCGGACAACACGCCGAAGAAGGTACGCACCGGCCTCGCCGCGGTCGACCCGGAGACCGGCGAGGTGCTCGCGTTCTACGGCGGCAAGGGCTACCAGTACGACAACGCGTTCTCCGCCAAGGTCCAGGCCGCCTCCACGTTCAAGGTGTACGCGCTCGCCGCCGCCCTGGAGGAGGGCCTCGGCCTCGGCACCCGGGTGAACGGCAACTCGCCGATGCGGGTCGCCTCCGCGCTCATCCCCAACTCCGGCGGCACCTCGTACGGCTCCGCGATCGACCTGGTCACCGCGACCCGGCACTCGGTGAACACCGCGTTCGTCGACCTCGGCCAGCGCATCGGCCTCGACAAGGTGTTCCAGGCCGCGCAGGACGCGGGCATCCCGGCCGACCAGCTCGAGCCGCACAAGGCCGCCGCCACGTTCCCGCTCGGCGTCGCCTCGGTGAGCGCGGTGCAGCAGGCCGCGGGCTACGCCGTGTTCGCCGCGGGCGGCGTGTACCACGAGACCCACGTGATCCGCTCGGTGCGGGACGCCTCCGGGGTCACCCGCGAGTTCACCTCCGAGGGCAAACGCGTGTTCAGCCCGGCCACCGCCGCCGACACCACGTACGCCCTCACCCAGGTCGTCCAGGCCGGCACCGGCACCGCGGCCCGGCTCAGCGACCGCCCCGCCGCGGGCAAGACCGGCACGATGGACAAGTCGTCCGCGGTCTGGTTCGTCGGCTACACGCCGCAGCTGTCCACCGCGGTCAACATGTTCCGGGACGACAACAAGCCGGTCACCATCCCCGGGTACGGCGAGCTGTACGGCGGCTCGCTGCCCGCCCAGATCTGGCGGGCGTTCATGACCGAGGCGATGGCGGGCAAGCCGGTGGAGAACTTCCCCGAGCCGACCAGCTACCGGGTGTGGACCGACCCGTTCGAGGACGAGGGGGAGCCGACCCCCGAGCCGACCCCGGAGGTCACGGCGCCGGAGGAGCCCACCGAGGAGCCCGCCCCGCCGACGCAGGAGCCGGAGCAGCCCGCCGACGAGCCGCAGCCCGGCGACGAGACCGGCCGCCCGGACGGCGACGCCGACATCCGGGTGCCCGACCTCTTCGACGACGACAGGGACGGCCCCGGCGGCGGCCCCGGTTCCGACGAGCGGCCCGCCGACCCCGACACCCCGTTCTTCGGCGGCCCCACGCGGAACCCGTAGCGGCCCGGCCGTGGCCGCGGGTCAGGCGGCCCAGGGGACCCCGCCGTCCGGGGTGAGCAGCACCTTGACCGCGCGGCGCTCGTCCATCGCCCGGTACCCCTCGGCCGCGGCGTCGAGCGGCAGGATGAGGTCGAACACCTTGCCCGGGTCGATCCGCCGCTCGACGATCAGCCGGATCAGCTCGGGCAGGTAGCGGCGTACCGGCGCGGGGCCGCCGTGCAGGTGCACCAGGGACTCGAACAGCTCGTCCCCGGGCAGCGCGACGTCGTGGGCGAGGCCGACGAACCCGACGTGCCCGCCGGGCCGGGTGGAGCGGATCGCCTGCACCATCGACTCCTGGGTGCCGACCGCCTCGACCACGCTGTGCGCGCCGAGCCCGCCGGTCAGCTCCCGGATGCGGGCCACGCCCGCCTCGCCGCGCTCGACGATGATGTCGGTGGCGCCGAAGTGCCGGGCGAGCTCCTGCCGGGTCGGGTGGCGGCTCATCGCCACGATCCGGTCCGCGCCGAAGTGCCGGGCGGCGAGCACCGCGCACAGCCCGACCGCGCCGTCGCCGACCACGACCACGGTCTTGCCCGGCCCGGCCTCGGCGGCGTCCGCCCCGAACCAGCCGGTGCCGAGCACGTCGGAGGCGGCGAGCAGGCTCGGCACCAGGTCCGGCTCCGGCGACTCGGGCGTCGGCACGAGGGTGCCGTCGGCGAGCGGGATGCGGGCGAGCTGCGACTGGGTGCCGATCGTGGCCATGAGCACCCGGTTGACGCACCCGCTCTGGTAGCCGGACCGGCAGATCTCGCAGGTGTTGTCGGAGGCCCAGAACGAGCCGACCACGAACATGCCGGGCTCGAGCGTGGTGACCGCGTCCCCGACCTCCTCCACCACGCCGACGTACTCGTGCCCCATCGGCCGCGGCGCGGGCACCTCGTCCGCGCCCCGGTACGGCCACAGGTCCGAGCCGCAGATGCAGGTCGCCACGAGGCGGATGATCGCGTCGGTCGGCTCCTCGATCACCGGATCGGGCCGGTCCTCGACGCGGACGTCGTGCGGTGCGTACAGAACGGCTCCATGCATGATCGTGCCCTCCAGGGTCGCCGGGTGCCGGGACGGCCGCCGGGCGGCGGACGCCGTGCCGTACCGGGGTTGCGGGGTGACCGGCACGAGCGTCGCCGGTGGGCGCGCGGGCGGCCGACCGGCCGGCGTTCGGGTCGTCGTCCGGCTCGGTGTTCAGCTGGGGCCGCGTCCGGTCGCTCGGGTACGGCGCGCCGGTCTGGTACGGCCCGCTCGGCGCGACGTGCGAGACGCGGCTCACGCCGCCCCTACCCCTGAGCGGGCACACCTCGCGAACCGGACGGCAATGCTTGGCCGTACCGGGGCGGCGGGAGGCGATCGGCCGGGGCCGGAGACGGGATGAGGCCGGAGCCCTCGGTCCGGGGAAAGGGCTCCGGCCTCGCGGAAGGGGAACACGGCTCGGTGGAGCCGCCCCGGGAGGGCCGGCGGTGCGGGGAGCGGGCCCGGATCCGGCCCTCGTGCCGGGTCTCAGGGGCGCTTGCGCGCCGATCGAATGAGCGGAACCCGGCCCGCGCGGGAACCGCCGCCGTCGTCGGGGTCGCGGAGGTGCAGGAGCCGCACCGGCAGGCGGTCCCGGACATGCGGCTGCGGAATGTTCGGTCGCACGTTGCCGAGCATCGCCTGGGTGTCCGCGCCCGGATGCGGCGAGTCCCACGCGAGCGGTTCGAGGTCGTCGAGGACGACCGGCATGCCCGTCACCCCTGTCTGCCGGCGGGTTGCTCCCTTCTGATGGGTGAGTCGGGAATTGCGTGGAAAAAGTTCTGAACCGGGCAAAAAATCACTCGCGGTGACGGCGGTATCCGATCGCGTGCCGGCGATCCTGTGGCGGCGGTGTGACCGGCTGGAGAAAACGCCGGTGGGCGGGTACGGGACAGGCCGGACCCGCGGTGGCGGGCCCGGCCTCGGAGAACGCCCGGAGGTCCGGGTCAGAGGTTGTTGAGGTAGGCGAGGGACGGCATGAAGAAGTACTCGCCGCCCTTCATCGTCACCGTCTGGGGGACCTGCGGCAGCGGCGGGGAGAGCTCGTTGCCGCCCCAGGCGAGGGGATAGCGCACGGGCACGTCCCTGGCGCCCTGGCCGATCAGGGGGTCGAGCCCGGTGCCGGACCGCGGGAAGTCGGGGTTGTTCGACCAGGCGCGCTGCATGAACTCGAACTGCCGCACCAGGCTGGAGTTGAAGGCCATGAACAGCAGGCCGACGCCGCCGGTCGGCCGGGTCTCCGGCGGGGCGTCGTCCCAGGGGTTGTCGGTGCGCACGCCGTACGTCTGGCCGCGGCGGGCCATCATCACGCCGAGCGTGCGCTCCGTGCCGCCGTCCTTCGACTCCCGGGGCGTGGTCTTGCGGATGTGCGCGAAGACCGGGCACTTGTTGCCGGGGTCGCCGTCGTAGTTGAAGTCGTTCACCGCGGGGGAGGGGTCCTCACCGGGCTTGGCGTACAGCCGCAGCGGCGTGCCGTCCCGGAACCGGCCCACGAGCATGGCGCCGGCGCGCTTGCGGTCCTCGCCGGTGAGCCCGAGCCGGTCGGCGAGCTGCTCCTCGGCCTGGCGGAACGCCCGCACGTTCTGCTCGAGCTTGCGGAAGACGAAGTAGCTGCCGAAGTGCCGGTTCGGGTTCGGGGCGAGGGGGTCGGCCACCAGCACGTGGCGCAGCGGGAAGAACGGGTTCCAGTTGTCCTTCGGCTCCGCCGCGACCTGGTCGGCGAGGAACAGCGGCTGGCTGCGGCCGTCGACGTACCCGAAGTGCTCGATGCCCTCGCCCTCCGGGTTGCGCTGGCCGAGCCCGGTCTCCTCGCCGAGAATCCGGGCCGTCGGCGGCAGCAGCTCGAGGATCGTGGCGCGGGTCGCGGCGACCGGCTCGGGGGTGGCGTCGCCGATCAGGATGACGGCGTGGATCTCCTCCCGGTACGGCTCCTCCCACTCGGCGACCGGCGGGTCGTTCAGCGTGCTTGTGCGCCGTTTCATTCCGGCCTGGAAAGCGTTGTCGGTGAAGAGATCCGTCGCGTCACCGATTTGGCGGTAACCCGCCTTGCTGATGCCGACCCCGACGTACGTCGTTCCGCTTATTTGCGACATGCGGAACGAGCGGAGTTCGCGTAGATGCTCCTTCGCCGATTTCATGAGCGGAACCAGGCGCCGCAGGAATCGCCGCCCGTCGCCGCCGTCGCCGAAGTGCAGGAACAGTACCGACAGGTGCTCCCGGACATGCGGGTGCAGGATGTTGGCCTGCAGGGTTTCGAGCATCTCCTTGGTGTCCTCGTCCAGATCCGGCGAGTTCCACGCGAGAGGCTCGGTATTGTCGAGTTCGACCGGCATGCCCTTTTATCCCCTTTCTTTGATAAAGACCTTCCTCCTTTCTGCGTAAGTCCCCAGTGATTGGGGCATGCTTTTGGCTCGGTGGGTAAAATTACGCACAGTAACGGCCGGTGAGGCCGCCTCAGGCGGGTTCGCCTCCGGCGGCGTCACCGGCCCTGTGCCAGCTCCGCGCGCAGCTCGTCCGGTGTGGTGACCGGGGCGCGGCAGGTGAAGCGGCGGCAGACGTACGCGGCCGGGCGCCCGTCCACCAGGCCGCGCGCCTCGAGCAGCGGCACCTCGGCCCGGCCGTCGGCGGGCTCGCCCAGCGCGATCGCCGCCCCCGGCACGTCGGCGAGGAACGCGGCCCGGTGCAGCTCCGCCGTACGCGGATCGCCCGCCGGGCCGACCACCGCCACCTCGACCGGCCCGGCCTGGGCGGCCTGGGCGACCGCGAGCCCCCACCCGGCGAACCGGGCGAACTTCGCGGCGAGCGTGGAGACCACGCCGAGCGCCGACTCGGCCGCCTCCCGGTGCCGCGCCGACCCGGTGAGCGCGGCGTAGGTGAGCAGCGCCCCCGCGGCCGCCGTGGTCCCGGACGGCGCGGCGTTGTCGGTCGGGTCCTGCGGGCGCTGAAACAGCTCGGCGCCGCCGTCGTCCGGCGTGTCGTAGAACCCGCCCTTGCCGTCGGGGAAGTGCTCGAGCACCACGTCGAGCAGCTCGCCGGCGCGGCGGAACCACCGGGTCTCGCCGGTCACGCCGTACAGGGTGAGCAGGCCCTCGGCGACGTCGCCGTAGTCCTCCAGCACCCCCGCGTTCGGCCCGGGCCGCCCGTCGCGCGAGGTGCGCAGCAGCCGCCCGCCGGCCACGTGCACCTCGTCGAGCAGTACGGCGGCGGCGCGGGCGGCGTCGACGAGGTCCGGCCGGTCGAAGATCACCCCGGCCTCGGCGAGCGCGGCGATGGTGAGCCCGTTCCACGCCGCGACCACCTTGTCGTCGCGGCCGGGCCGTACCCGGGCGGCGCGGGCCTCGCGCAGCGCGGCGCGCACCCGCGCGAACCGCGCGGCCTCGTCGGGGTCGGCCGGGGCCTCCGGGTCGCCGGAGCCGGGCCGGGGGGCGAGCGGGTCGGCGAGCAGCCGCAGCACCGAGGTGCCGCGCTCGAACGTGCCCTCGTCGGTCACCCCGAACACCCGGCACGCCCACGCGCCGTCCTCGTCCCCGAGCACGGCGCGCAGCTCGTCCGGGGTCCAGACGTAGAATTTGCCCTCCTCGCCCTCGCTGTCCGCGTCGAGCGCCGAGGCGAACCCGCCCTCCGGCGTGCGCATCTCGGCGAGCAGCCAGTCCGCGGTCTCCAGCGCGATCCGCCGGGCCAGCGCCAGCTCGACGTCCCGGTCCGGGTTCTCCTCCGCCGGGCGCGCGGCGAGCGCCCGCCACCAGTGCGTGTAGACGCGCAGCAGCAGGGCGTTGTCGTAGAGCATCTTCTCGAAGTGCGGCACGGTCCAGGTGGCGTCCACGCTGTACCGCGCGAACCCGCCGCCGAGCTGGTCGTAGATGCCGCCGTACGCCATCGCGGCCAGCGTCCGGCCCGCGATCCGCATCGCGTCCGGGGTGCCGCGGCGCAGCAGGAACTCGAGCACCATCGACGGCGGGAACTTCGGCGCCGTGCCGAACCCGCCGTGCATCGGGTCGAACTCCGCGGCGAGCGCCCGCTCGGCCTGCGCCAGGTCGTCCGGGGTCGGCAGCGGCCCCTTCGGCAGGCCGGCGTGCTCGGTGAGCGCGCGCACCACGTGGGCGCCCTGGCGGAGCACGCCCTCGCGGTCGTTCCGCCACGCCTCCGAGATCCCGATCAGCAGCCGCTGGAACTGGGCGCGCGGGAAGTAGGTGCCCGTGTAGAACGGGTGCCCGTCCGGCGTGGCGAACACCGTCATCGGCCAGCCGCCCTGGCCGGTCATCGCCTGGGTGGCGGTCATGTAGATCGCGTCCACGTCGGGACGCTCCTCGCGGTCCACCTTCACGTTGACGAACCGCTCGTTCATCAGCGCCGCGGTCGCCTCATCCTCGAACGACTCGTGCGCCATCACATGGCATCAGCGGTCGCGAGAGGCTAACCAGTGGCAGGACGAGTACCCAATGCTGATCAGCATGGGCACGTCCCGCCGCTTGGCCTCTCGCATCGCCTCCTCTCCCCACGGCCACCAGTCCACCGGGTTGTCGGCGTGCTGTAACAGATAAGGCGACGTTTCACCGCGTAGCCGGTTCATACCTCCACCCTGCCACGCCCCCGCCGCGAACCCCACCCGCCGACGCGGACGCGGCAGCCGTACGGCAAAGCCGTACCCGCCCATGCCTGCACGCCTGCGCGCGGCGAACCATGCCGTCCTTACCGGGCGGCCAAGAAAGACCAACCGGCGGCTGCCGGAATGCTTACCGAACGGTTGAGAGCGTGACCGTCGGACCCGCCTGGTGCTCGGTGAATCAGTGACCAAGCGCGCCAGACTTGATCCGCGAGATGAAGGCCGCCCAGTCGGCGGCGCTGACCACGAGCGCGGTTCCGCCCGGATTCTTGCTGTCCCGCACCGCCACTCGGCCCGCCGCCAGGGCGGCGACCTCCACGCACTCGCCGTTCTGCCCCGAATGACTGCTCTTGCGCCACATGGCACCCGACAGATCGATTTCGTACGTCATTGCGCACCTGCCGATTTTCGGCACATCCGGCTCTGCTTACCGGTCAACCCGGTCGCCCGGTCATGCGGGCTGTTCAGGCATGCCGCGAGTCGGCCGGCCGCGGGATCCGTGCCGACCGCGTACTCGCCGCATTCAGCGGCCAAGTACACCCGACTTGATCTGCGAGATGAAGTTCGCCCAGTCGGCTGCGCTGACCAGGAGCGCAGGTCCATGCGGGTTCTTGCTGTCCCGCACCGCGACCTGGCCCTTCGCCACGGCGGCGACTTCCACACACTCGCCGTTCTGCATCGAATGACTGCTCTTACGCCACACCGCTCCCGAGAGGTCCACGTCGGCCATCGGGCATCTCCTTTCACCCGTCGGCTAGGGATTTTGCCGCTCTTATCAGCATAGTTCGCGTGTCCTGAGGGCTGAGGGCCACCGCTCTCAGGTGGTCGAAAGCGTTGACGTAGTTACGGATCTCTTCTGGCTTATCCAGGGAGATACTTCCGCCTATGGTCTCCATGTAAACAACGTCCGTTTCGGACGGTTCCTCGAATTTAAGGATGACGAAGGGCCCGCAGATCCCCGGGTGCGCCCCGACCGTGTAGGGGACGATCTGGATCGTCGTCTTGCCGGCCTCGCTCGCCGTGATCAGGTGCTCGAGCTGGGCGAGCATCACCTTGGGGCCGCCGACCACGCGGTGGATCGCGGCTTCATCGATGATCGCCCAAAGCTGGGGACGATCGGGCTTGTCGAGCACGCGCTGACGGTTCATGCGTACCTCGACGCGCCGCCGGATCTCGTCGGTGTCGAGTTCGAGTGGCCCGCCCTTGCCCAAAGCCATCGCGTAGTCCTCGGTCTGCAACAGTCCTGGGACCACGGCGAGTTGGAAAGTGTGGATGGCGTACGCCTCCTCTTCCAGGCCGATGATGAATTCGTATCGGCTGGGCAGAACGTCGCGGTATGCGTACCACCACCCTCGTTTACGGGACTCCTTGGCGAGTTGAACCAGTGCCGCCAGATGTTCCTCGTCCGTCACCCCGTAGAGGGCGCACATCACCCGGACGTCATTCGGGTGCGGTGCGGTACGGCCGGTTTCGATACGGAAGACCTTGGTGTGATGCCAGTCCAGTTGCCGGGCGACCTCCTCCTGGGTGAGTCCCGCCTCTTCGCGAAGCCTTTTCAGTTCTGCGACGAGCTGACGGCGCCGTACCCGATTCTGTCCGCTCGACATGTGAAAACTCCCTCCCGGCCCGCTCTGAAGCCACTATCGTGATTAGCGCTTCTTGCAGCCCTGCATAAAACGGCATGCAGTGGACCTAGCAACGCAAAGCATGCCACCTATGCGGAGTCACGCGCTGGCGAAGTGCGAAAGGTCGGTTTTGTTCATGACGGCTTCCCAGGCGACGCGCACCGTTGTCTACCTGGTTCAGGCCAGGAGCGAAACGGGCGATTGGAACGATACAGGAGAGTTCGGAGTTGGAAAGTCGCGCGGCGTCCGAATCGTCGCGGAAAGCATTCTTCGCGCATACGAAGCGGGGAATTCGCGAAACTGGCGAATTATCGCCTGGGACGCCTGGACGGTCGAGCAGCTACTCGGCTGCGCTCCGTACCCCGAGCACGACCATCCCGCCGCCCAACTCGCCTGGATCCAGGCGATACGCGAGCACGTGCCGCCTCACGCCGAGGTCACCTCGACACGCAGATCCTGACCCCACTCGCGTCATCCACAGGAGTCCCCCATGCAGTCGCACGAGCTCCCCCTCCCCGACCCGTACGGCCCCCTGACCCCACACCCGTCGATACCGGCCACTCCCCGAGCGGGCCACCCCCATCGCGGATGCGCCTCCCCAAGCGGCCCCACCTCCCAAGACCGCTTCCGAAGCTGCATCGCTCTCCCCGCCATGCCCACATCGGTGGCGACCGCCCGCATGCATACCCGCCACCTGCTCCGCCGCTGGCACCTGGCCACCATCGCCGACGACGCCGGCCTCGTGGTCACCGAACTCCTGACCAACGCAATAAAGGCAGCCGGCCCCATCCCACCCCAGCCCCGCTACCGCGACCTCTACGACCACCTCGCGGTCGTCTGCCTCTGCCTTCACAACCTGACCGACGAACTCCTCATCGAGGTCTGGGACCCGAAGAACAACCCCCCAATCCCCCGCGACGCCACCCCCACCGACGAAGGCGGCCGCGGTCTCCTCTTGGTCGACGCCCTAACCCTCGCCTGGGGCACCCACTGGCCCCACCAAGGCGGCAAAATCGTCTGGGCCACCCTCACCCTCAACTAGCCCTGAGAGCTCCCCCCTGAGGCATCGTCCTTGACCGCCCTGAGATTGCTCCTCACCGTCTCAGTGATCGGATGGCCATCCCCCAGCACCCGCTCTGCATCGGCGAGGGTGCGTTCGTAGAGGGGGATGGCGCGGTTGAGGTCCCCGGCCGCTCCGTAGGCGTAGGCGAGGTTGTTACGTGAGGCCAGGGTGTCGGGGTGGTCGGGGCCGAGGATGCGCTCGCGGTCGGCCAGGGTGCGTTCGTACAGGGGGATGGCGCGGTTGAGGTCCCCGGCCGCTCCGTAGGCGTAGGCGAGGTTGTTACGTGAGGCCAGGGTGTCGGGGTGGTCGGGGCCGAGGATGCGCTCGGTATCTGCGAGGGTGCGTTCGTACAGGGGGATGGCGCGGTTGAGGTCCCCGGCCGCTCCGTAGGCGTAGGCGAGGTTGTTGCGTGAGGTGAGGGTGTCGGGGTGGTCGGGGCCGAGGATGCGCTCGCGGTCGGCCAGGGTGCGTTCGTACAGGGGGATGGCGCGGTTGAGGTCCCCGGCCGATTCGTAGGCGTAGGCGAGGTTGTTGCGTGAGGTGAGGGTGTTGGGGTGGTTGGGGCCGAGGATGCGCTCGGTATCTGCGAGGGTGCGTTCGTACAGGGGGATGGCGCGGTTGAGGTCCCCGGCCGATTCGTAGGCGCCGGCGAGGTTGTTGCGTGAGGTGAGGGTGTTGGGGTGGTCGGGGCCGAGGATGCGCTCGGTATCTGCGAGGGTGCGTTCGTACAGGGGGATGGCGCGGTTGAGGTCCCCGGCCGCTCGGTAGGCGCCGGCGAGGTTGTTGCGTGAGATGAGGGTGTCGGGGTGGTCGGGGCCGAGGATGCGCTCGCGGTCGGCCAGGGTGCGTTCGAACAGGGGGATGGCGCGGTTGAGGTCCCCGGCCGATTCGTAGGCGCCGGCGAGGTTGTTGCGTGAGATGAGGGTGTCGGGGTGGTCGGGGCCGAGGATGCGCTCGCGGTCGGCCAGGGTGCGTTCGAACAGGGGGATGGCGCGGTTGAGGTCCCCGGCCGATTCGTAGGCGCCGGCGAGGTTGTTGCGTGAGGTGAGGGTGTCGGGGTGGTCGGGGCCGAGGATGCGCTCGGTATCTGCGAGGGTGCGTTCGTACAGGGGGATGGCGCGGTTGAGGTCCCCGGCCGCTCCGTAGGCGTAGGCGAGGTTGTTGCGTGAGGTGAGGGTGTCGGGGTGGTCGGGGCCGAGGATGCGCTCGCGGTCGGCCAGGGTGCGTTCGAACAGGGGGATGGCGCGGTTGAGGTCCCCGGCCGATTCGTAGGCGTAGGCGAGGTTGTTGCGTGAGGTGAGGGTGTTGGGGTGGTTGGGGCCGAGGATGCGCTCGGTATCTGCGAGGGTGCGTTCGTACAGGGGGATGGCGCGGTTGAGGTCCCCGGCCGATTCGTAGGCGCCGGCGAGGTTGTTGCGTGAGGTGAGGGTGTTGGGGTGGTCGGGGCCGAGGATGCGCTCGGTATCTGCGAGGGTGCGTTCGTACAGGGGGATGGCGCGGTTGAGGTCCCCGGCCGATTCGTAGGCGCCGGCGAGGTTGTTGCGTGAGGTGAGGGTGTCGGGATGGTCATGTCCCCTCACTTTCTCGATGACGTCAAGTGCGCGCTCAAAACAGTCGATGGCACGGCGGGCATCGCCCTGGCCAATCAGGAAGAGGCCGCTTTCGTTGAACAGTCGCGCAAGGTCGACGGTCTCGGTGTCAGCAGGGGCGTGGGCAACCAAAGCGGCGATGTGCGGGACTAGGGTCCGCCATCGAGGCCAGCTGGTCGGGTCGTTGTACGGGGTCGACGGCAGGGCTGCGCTGATGAGGGTGATGGCCTGGTGCAGGGCGTGACGAATGTCCTCAGGACGGCGGTGGGGGTCGGCGGGATCGGGAGTACGGGTGACGGCCTGCACAAGGCGGTGCACGGTGATGCCCGACCTGTCATTGTTGATCATGTTGTACGCGGACAGTGCGCCGAGAGCCTGCTGGAGTTGTGGAGGTTCGGCGAAGCCCTCGAGCAGTACGTGAGGGATCGCTTCGGGCCCATACCAGGCCAGAACCCGTAGCAGGTCGCCGGCGAGGGGTATACCGGTGAGCTGATCGAGTGTGACCCGCCAGACCCGGGCGATGGTGCGCGCGCTGTCGCCGCCCTGCGCGACCTGCTCGAACATCTGGGCGGGATACCTCTGCAGCAGGCCCAGATACGCGCGTGGCGACAGACGGTTTTGATGGATGTAGGCGCCCGCCTGCTCGATGGCCAGCGGCAGACAGCCCAGCTCGCGCACCAGCTCCTTCGCGCCGTCGAGATCGACGTCGGTGCCGTCATGGGTGACGATCCGGGTCAACAGGTCGACCGCCTCTTTCTCGCTCAACACATCCAGCCGCAACACTGAGGCGCCCAAGCGGTGCCATCCCGCGCCGAGTCGGCTGGTCACCAGCAGCTTCCCGGCTGAGATGCGCCCCATCAGATCAGCGACGTGATCGGGCTTGGTCACGTTGTCGAGCAAGAGCAGCCAGTCGGAGTGGCAGGCGAGCCAGGCGATCGCCCGCTTGGTCAGCGCGGCCGACGGCAGTACGTCGGCGAGTTCCGGCTGCAGTGCCGCCGCCAGCTCCGCAAGCCCGGCTTCGATGGAGGCAGGGCTGTCGGCGATGATCCACCACACCGGGTTGTACGTCCCGGATCTGGCTTTTTTCATGGCGTAACGGGCGGCCAGTGTCGATTTCCCGATGCCGCCCAGCCCGTGCACCGCGGCGACGACGACCCGGCTTTGTCCATCGAGCGCCCGCTCGAGGTCGGAGAGATCCTTTTCACGCCCGACGAACAACTCTGCCTGAACGGGCAGGTTGACGAGGTTCCGCGGAGCGGCCACCTCCTCGACCGGGCGCAACGCCTCGGCGGGCAGCATTGTCTGCCAGTTGACGGTGTTATCACCTGTGGAGATGATCCCGCGGTTCCCGTCTCCCAGCCATACCGCTCGGGAGCCGAGTGTCGCCTCCTCATTCGATCCGTCGGCAGATGGCGGGAACGGCTCGGCAGCGGGTGATGCCCCGGGAGAACGGGCTTCCGAGGGTTTGTCCGATTGCGGGCGACGCCGCCAGAGAGGCCAGGGTGTCATCGCTGGATATTGGTCGTGTTGTCGCCGGTCGAGGCGATCCCGTTGTTGTCACCCGAGATCGTGATCGACCGCCCCTGCGCAGGCGGTGTGTGCCGGCCGTTTCGCTCGTCGCGGCGTTGCCGTTCGGTTCGCAGGCCGTACACCGACGCCCAGAGCCCGGCGACCGCCACGAACAGCCCGAGCACGCTGGCGAGTTTGTCCGCGTCGTCGAGTCCTACGTGGACGAAATGGACGGTCAAGGCCGAGAGCGCCGCCAACGTGACGATCGCCCCGCCCCACATGAACACGCGGCCGCGCATGTCCGTCATCATCGGGCGTTTTGCATGATCACGCAAAGTGTTGACGGTTTGGGCGCCAAACTCGGGCGGCTACCTGTCCGGCTATGTGTACGGCGGCTCAGAGGGTGCGAATCGTGACGTTTTCGGGGAACTGGTCGAGAATGGCTGTTCCGAACAGGAAGTCCGATGTGAGGGACTCGTTTTCGAGTGGTGACGGCGCAGGTTCCCTCAGCCGTCTTGTCGCCGGTACGCCGACCGCGAGGGCTCAGCGTCGCGCCGCCTGCCTGGTCGAACGCTCGGAGATCTCATCCTGTCGATGGTCAGGCCATGATCTTCGAATCGCAAACTAGTCATCCTGAGCGCCGCTCTTGTCCGTGCCGAGCCTGTTCCTCACCGTCTCGGTGAGCCGGGCGACATCACCCGGCGATCGCTCTGCATCGGTGGGGTTGCGTTCGCACAGGGACATGGCGCGGTCGGGGTCGCCGGCCTTCCGGTAGGCGTCGGCGACCGCGATAATGCAAAGAGCCGCCCATACTTGAGGAAACAATGTGAACTTCCCTATGGCCTGCGGCGCAATCCCGGCGGACTCGGCTATGGCGGAGCGGGCCTCGCGGCCGTGAGTGACGCGGACGTTTCCCGGCGGACCGTGCTTTTCGGGATGTGACGGTGCCGCGTAGGCTCGCTGAGCGTGGAGCCGGATCTGGAGTTCGTGAGCAAGCGGGCCGGGCGGGCGCCGGAGGAGCTGACCCGGCGGGACGTGGCCCGGGCGCTGCTCGCGACGTCGTCGGGGAGGGCGCTCGTGGCGTTGCCGGCGCTGCGGCGCGAGATGGAGGAGGCAGGCAACCCGCTGTCGCCGGTGTTCTGGGAGTCCGCGAAGCGGACGCTCATGAGCATCGAGTCCGGTAACGCGACCGTGGGCGACGTGCAGCGGTGGCTGGAGTCCACGGGGACCGAGCCGATGCTGCTCACCCGCGGGTACTTCGTGTGGGCCGACGAGGACGAACGCGGGCCGGTGGCCGCCGAGATGCACCAGCGGCTCGTCGCCTACCTGGAGGAGCAGGTGGCCGCCGGGGTGATCGACCCCGACCGGCTCGCCGTTGACGACGCCGAGGCCCGGGCCGTGTACGAGGAGCTGCAGGAGCGGTGGCTGGAGACGCCGCTGCCGGACGGCCGGGTGCCGAGCGAGGCGGTGCTCGACGAGGAGGACGAGACGCTGCTCGCCGAGCGGCACGAGGAGGAGGCGTACGCGCTGGAGGAGCTGCGCCGCATCCTCGCCGAGCTGCCCGAGCCGCCGCGACCGGACGCCGAGCTGCGCGCCGCCGCGGTACGGCTCCGCGCCGTGCTGGCCGAGCCCGGGTACCCGGGCAACGTGCTGCGCGCCTGCGCGGGGTTCGACGAGCTGCCCATGCCGGAGGACGACGAGGAGCTCTGGCTCGCCGTCGCCGCCGGCATCGCGGGCCCGATCTCCGACCTGCCGGATGACGAGCGCACCGAGGAGCTCGCCGAGCTGAACGGCGAGGTCGGCCGCGAGGAGTCGGCGCTCGCCTCGCTGTGCGGGATCGAGTACGCCGACTGGCTCGCGGCCGTGGCCGCGCTCGCCCGGCGCGGTCCCGGGGTGCTCGCCTCGCCGGAGCGGCTGGCCCGGATGGTCGCCGAGTCCGAGGACGTGGAGATCGACCTCGGCGAGTTCGGCGACGCGTACGGCGACTTCGACGCCGCCGACGACATCGAGGCCACCGAGGCGTTGTTCGCCGCGGTCACCCCGCTGTGGCGGGTGCTCGGCATCGTCGACGCCAACGACGTGCTCACCCCGCTCGGCTGGTGGGGGCTGCCGAAGGCGCTCGAGCGCTCCTGGTCCGCGGACTGACCCCTACGTCAGCGCGCGGGCGGCCCGGCGATCGGGGCGCGCTCGCCGTCGTCCTCGGCCCTGCCGTACGGCACGGCGGCCGTGGGCGGCACCCGCAGCAGGCGGGCCGCCCAGGTGGGCAGCCACCAGTTCCACCGGCCCATGACCGAGACGAACGCGGGCACGAGCAGCGCCCGGACCACGGTGGCGTCGAGCAGGATGCCGACCCCGAGCCCGGTGGCGAAGATCTTCACCTCGGGCTCCGGCGCGGCGGCAAGCGAGACGAGCGCGAGGAAGAGGATGAGCGCCGCGCTGGTCACCAGCCGCCCGGTACGGCCCAGCCCGTACGTGATCGCCGCCGTGGTCGACCCGGTCCGGTCGTACTCCTCCCGCATCCTGGCCAGCAGGAACACCTCGTAGTCCATGGACAGGCCGTACAGGAAGGCGAACACCATCACCGGGATGAACTCCGGCAACGCGCCCGTGGCGGCGAGCCCGAAGATCGGGTCGGAGCCGTAGCCGTACTGCCAGACCAGCACCATCGCCCCGATCGCGGCGGCCACCGACAGCAGGTTGAGCAGCACCGCCTTGAGCGGCAGCAGCAGCGACCGGAACGCGCGGACCAGCACCAGGTAGGTGACCACGGCGATCAGCGCGAGCATCGCCGGGAACGAGCCGTACACCGCGTCGACGAAGTCGATGCTCTGCGCGCCCTCCCCGGCGACCTGCGCGCCCGGCGCGACCGTGCGGCGCACCTCGGTGATCGTCCGCCTGCCCGCCTCGGTGCCGCTCTCCGCCTCGGGGAGTACGGCGAGCAGCGCGGTGCCGTTCGCGCGCCAGTCCGCGGGCGCGGCGACCGTGAGCACGCCCGGCACGCGGGCGAGGCGGGCGGCCTCCGCCTCGGGATCGACGCCGGGCGGCAGGATCACGTCCATCGGGGTGAGCACGCCGGTGGGGAACCCGGCGTCCCGCAGGCTCACCAGGCCCTCGTACGCCGGCCCGGCCTTCGGCAGCGACGAGCTCTGCGGCTCGCCCAGCCGCAGCCCGAACGCGGCGCAGCCCAGCGCCACGAGCAGCACGGCGGTGCCCGCCAGCACCGAGCGGCGGAACCGGATCACCAGCCGGCCCCACGCCTGCCACCGCCGCCCGCCCGAGGCCCCCGGGAGCGCGCTCGCCGCGGTACGGCGCGGCCGGTCCATGCGGGCGCCCGCCGTGGCGAGCACCACCGGCAGCAGGGTGAGCACGGCGAGCACGCTCACCAGCGGGATCAGCGCGCCGCCGTACCCCACGCTGCGCAGGTACGGCACGGGCAGCACCATCATCGCGATCAGACCGAGGCCGACCGCGCCGCCGCTGACCACGACCGAGCGCCCGGCGGTGGCCATCGCCCGGATGACCGCGGCGTCGCCCTTGTGGCCGCGGGCGCGTTCCTCGCGCCAGCGGGTGACGAGCAGCAGCGAGTAGTCGATCGCCACGCCGAGGGCGAGCAGGGCGACGACGTATTGCACGATCATGTGCACGTCGGTGACGCCGGTCAGGCCGTACAGGGCGAGGAAGCTCACCAGGACCGAGATGACGGCGATCACCAGCGGGACGACCGCGAGCACCGAGCCGAACACCACGAGCAGCACCACGAGCGCGCCGACGCCGCCGACCACCACCTCGACGAACACGCTCACGCCCTCGCCCGCGGCCTCGGACTCCGACAGCGCCTCCAGGCCGGTGACCTGCACGGTCGCGCCGGGCGGCAGCGCCGGGCGCATGATCTGCGCGACCGGGCCGGTGAGGTCGTCCCCGCCGAACCCGGAGGTCGGCGAGGTGTAGACGATCCCGAACGTGGTGCGGCCGTCGGCGGACACGAACGCGCGGTCGCCGGTGTCGGGGTAGCTCAGGGTGCGGGCCTGCAGCCGTTCGGCCACCGCGGCGAACGGCCGGGCGATCGCCTCGCGCATGCCCGGGTCGTCGACGGTCTTCCCCGGCGGCAGGCCGATCACCGCGACGAGCGGCGGGTCGTCGCCGCCCGTGCCGTACAGGCGCTGCAGGGTCTGGTTGGCCTCGAACCCGGCCAGCCCGGGCTGGGCGAAGTCCGGCGTCAGCCGGTCCTCGATGCGCGTGGCGGCGAAGCCGCCCGCGACCGCCACGGCGAGCCAGGCGAGTACGACGAGCAGCTTGTGCCGTAGGACGAATGTGGCGAAACGGGTCATGGGCCCCAGTGCACCGGCGTGATCTTCAGTGGCCCTGTGACGACGGTCAGAGCGCTCGGTGAACACGGCCACGATTCGGCCACGCCGTACATCGGGGCCTGGCCGCCGGATATGCACCGGTGTGCACGGTCGTGGGGGTACGGCGCGCCCGCCGGTTGTCCACAGGCCTCGGGTTATCCACAACGTGCTCGCGGCCACAGGGCTTTCTAAGAACCGCGGGCGAGACTGAGGGTGTGACCGCACGCATTCTCGTCGTGGACGACGAACCCAACCTCGCCGACCTCGTGGCCATGGCCCTCCGTTACGAGGGCTTCGAGGTGGCCGTCGCCGGCACGGGCGCCGACGCGCTCGCCCAGGTGACGGGCTTCCGGCCCGACCTGGTGATCCTCGACGTCATGCTGCCCGACATCTCCGGCATCGAGGCGTGCCGTCGCATGCGGGCCCGCGGCGAGGAGGTCCCGGTCGTCTTCCTCACCGCCAGGGACGCCACCGAGGACAAGATCACCGGCCTCACCTCGGGCGGCGACGACTACGTGACCAAGCCGTTCAGCCTCGAGGAACTGATCGCCCGCGTGCGCGTCGTGCTCCGCCGTACCCGCCCTGCCGAGCGGCTCCGCTACGCCGACCTGGAGATCGACGACGCCGCCTACGAGGTACGGCGCGGCGGCCGCCTCGTCGAGCTCACCCCGACCGAGTTCCGCCTGCTGCGCTACCTGGTCGCCAACGCGGGCCGCGTGCTCACCAAACGCCAGATCCTCGACCACGTCTGGGCCTACGACTTCAACGGCAACGACGGCGTCGTGCAGACCTACGTCAGCTACCTCCGCCGCAAGATCGACGCCACCGGCCCGCCCCTCATCCACACCGTGCCCCGCGTCGGGTACGTGCTCCGCCTGCCCCGGGCCGAAGCCCTGACCGAGCGATGAACGGGAGACGACCCACCAAGGAATTGCGCGCCCTCACCGGCGCCGAGGGCGACGCCGGACCGGACCGCCGCGTCCGGAGACGCCCGTGGTCGCTGCGGACCCGGCTGACCGTGACGGTCCTGGCCCTGCTCGTCGCCGGGCTGTTCGCGGTGCCGTTCGCCACGTGGGCGGTGGTCCGCGACGCGGGAGCCGAGCGGGCGCGGGAACGATTGACCACGTTCGCCGCCGATCTGACGCCCCTGCTCGCGGACGGCCGCACCCTCGCCCTTGGCGGCGACGGCGAGGCGATGCTGCGCGCGCTCGGCCGCGCCGGCGGGCCCTCCTTCGTCCAGGTGCACACCGCGGACGGGCGGCCGGTGCAGACCGTCGCGCTCGACGGGTCCCCGCCCATCGACGGCCCGGTGACCGCACGCCCCTGGTGGCCGGGACCGCGCACCGCCGGCAGCCCCGACGGCGCACGGTTCGCCCGCGAGGGCCCGGGCCGCGACGGCGGGCCGTTCCCCGGCGCCTCCGACTGGTGGTTGCGCGGATCGTGGCTGCCCGACGGCCGGGTGCTCGTCGTCGGGACGCGCACCGACGAGTACGACGCGTTCAACGGCAGGCTCACCGGCGTGCACTTCGCCATCACGGTCGCCGCCCTCGTCACCCTCGCCGTCATCGCGTACCGGGCGATCCGCCGCGCCCTGCTGCCCCTCGACCGGATCGCCGCCACCGCCAAGGCGATCGGCGACGGCGACCTCACCCGCCGGGTCGAGCCCGCCGACCCGCACAGCGAGGCCGGCCGCCTCGGCCTGGCCCTCAACGCGATGCTCGGCCAGATCGAGGCCGCCTTCCGCGAACGAGAGGCCTCCGAGGAACGACTGCGCCGCTTCATCGCCGACGCCTCCCACGAACTGCGCACCCCGGTCGCCACCGTCCGCGGCTACGCCGAACTCTTCCGCCGGGGCGCGGCCGAACGCCCCGCCGACCTCGCCAAGACCATGGACCGCATCGAGTCCGAGGCCCGGCGCATGGGCGTGCTCGTCGACGAGCTGCTCCTCCTCGCCCGCCTCGACCAGGGCCGCCCCCTCGACCGTGCGCCGCTGGACCTCACCGGCCTCGCCGCCGACGCGGTCGCCGCCGCCCGCGCCGTCGACCCCGAGCGCCCCCTCACCCTGCACGCCGGGACCCCGCTCCCGGTCCAGGGCGACGCGGTCCGCCTCCGCCAGCTCCTCGACAACCTCCTCGCCAACGTCCGCGACCACACCCCGCCCGGCACCCCCGCGACCGTCACCCTGCGCGCCGAGCACGACTCCGCCGTGATCGAGGTCCGCGACGAGGGCCCCGGCATCCCCGCCGACCACGCCCCCCACGTCTTCGACCGCTTCTACCGCGCCGACCCCGCCCGCTCCCGCACCGGCGGCGGCACCGGCCTCGGCCTCGCCATCGTCGCCGCCATCGCCCAGGCCCACGGCGGCACCGCCGCACTCCGCCCCGGCGGCCCGGGTGCCACCTTCGAGATCCGCCTTCCTCTCGACGTCAGGTCCGCCCAACCGATGGCCGGCCGCTCCGGGCCGGCTCCGCCCGGCGAACCCGACGCCCACGCCTAGCCCGCCGATGCGGCATGACGAACCAGCGGCGCCTTGGCAGGTGTGTCATCAACGTGCGCTTGGCAGGCCGAGAAGCCGGATTGCGGGCGGTGGCAGGGCCGCCGGGAAGCGGCGTGTGACGAGGCAGATGATCCAGGCGGCCGGTGTCGCCGTGGGTTATGAAGACGGCAGGAGAATCCGAACCGGTTGCGTGGACGTTAACCCCGCGCGGGCGAGTCTCAGTCGCCGGGGGAGGAACGGGCGACGAGGTCGGCGTACTCGGGGTGGCGGTCGATGTAGCGGGCGATGAAGGGGCAGCGCGGGATGACCTGGAGGCCCGCGTCGCGGGCGGCGTCGAGGGCGGCGCGGGCGAGGTGGCCGCCGAGGCCGCGGCCCTCGAACTCGGGCTGGACCTCGGTGTGGCTGAGGATGATGGTGCCGCCCTTGAGGACGTACTCGGTGAAGCCGACGACCGTGCCGTCGAGCCGCACCTCGAAACGGGCCGCCTGTGGGTTGTCGGCGACCTCGATGGCCTCGGACATGACCCCGGGCTACTTCTTCGCGTCCGGGCCGCCCGGCTTCTTGGCCGCGGCCTGCTTGGCGGCCTTCTCCTCACGCTCGAGGTCGGCCTCGCGCGGGACCTCGATCTTCGAGATCTGCTTGTTCATCGACCTGATCAGCAGGTACAGGGCGAAGCCGATCGCGGCGACCACCAGGAAGCCGAGCAGACCCGGGCTGACCTGGGTGGGATCGAAAGTGGAGGTGTTCACGCCTCCAGTCTGCCACCCACGGCCCGTGGTACCGCCTCCGGTGGTCGCCGTCGTCGTCAGGCGTCGCGGTCACCCCGTCGCCGCAAGGACGTCACGGTCCGGCGGTCAGGAACAGGCCGGGGCGACCTCCTCGGCGCGGATGCCGGCGAACAGGTCGTCCTCCGGCAGCTCGGTGTCGACCAGGGAGCGGGCGAGGTGGTAGTCCTCGGTCGGCCAGACCTCCTGCTGCAGCTCCCGCGGGCAGACGAACCAGAAGCCGTCGGGATCGACCTGGGTGGCGTGGGCGAGCAGCGCCCGGTCCCGCACCTCGAAGTACTCGGCGCAGTGCACCCGGGTGGTGATCTCCCACTTGCGCGGCCGGTCCTCCCAGCGCGCGATCCAGTCCCCGTACGGCGAGCCGAGGCCGCGCTCCGTCATCGCCTTGTGCAGCGCCTCGAACCGCTCCTTGCTGAAGCCCATGTGGTAGTAGAGCTTCAGCGGCTGCCACGGCTCACCCAGCCCCGGGTAGCGGTCCGGGTCCCCGGCGGCCTCGAACGCCTCCACCGAGATCCGGTTGGTCATGATGTGGTCCGGGTGCGGGTAGCCGCCGTCGTCGTCGTACGTCAGGATCACGTGCGGCCGGAACTCGCGCACCGCGGCCACGAGCGGTGCGGCGGCCACCTCCAGCGGCTGCAGGGCGAAGCAACCCTCCGGCAGCGGCTCGGACTCGTCCTCGGGCAGGCCGGAGTCGACGAAGCCGAGAAACCGCTGCTTGACCCCGAGGATCTCACGTGCCCGCTCCATCTCCTGGCGGCGCACCTCGGCGATGTTCGCCGCGATCTCGGGCCGGTCCATTTTCGGGTTGAGGATGGAGCCGCGTTCCCCACCGGTACACGTACACACCAGCACGTCGACCCCTTCGGCCACGTAGCGCGCCATGGTCGCGGCGCCCTTGCTCGACTCGTCGTCGGGGTGCGCGTGAACGGCCATCAGCCTCAGCGGTGCACTCACGCTCGGTGTCTCCTGTCCTGAGCATCGCCCAGAGCGGCTAGGTTTGCTGTGTGAAGGGTGGGTGGGTCGGACTCCCACGCCCGACAATTGTCTCTGACAACACCGACAGACCGCAGGGAGATTCCGCCATGGCCACGGAGGAGCCGGAGGCGCGGCCGAACACGGCCCCGGTCCTCGGCAGACCAGAGGATTCCCCGGAGCGCCCGCGCCGCAAGGGCGGGATTGGGCGTTTCCTCGTATATCTGGTCATTGGGGCGATCGTGGTCGTGTTGACCATCGGGTGGGGCATCGTCCTGATGCTCGGCCGTGGCGCCCCGGACGTGCGCGGACAGGTGATCAGCTTCGATCGCTCCGACCCCTCGGTCATGGTGATCACCTTCCAGGTGTACAAGCCGGCCGACCGCGCGGCCGTGTGCCGGCTGCGCGCGGTGGACGTGGACGGCGTCGAGGTCGGCAACCGGGAGGTCGAGATCCCGGCGGGTGAGCAGTATGTCACCCGCACCGAACGTGTGCTGACCGGCGCACAGTCCTGGAACGGCCAGGTCCAGCACTGCTATCTCGTACAATGAGTCTTTTGAAAAACTCGCCGAGAGGCTAACCTCTCGGCAATCGCACGACCGCAACCCTGAGTGGCAGCAAGGAGAACCCGTGGCCGACTCCCACACTGACAACGTCACCTGGCTGACCCAGGAGGCGTACGACCGCCTTAAGGCGGAGCTGGAGTATCTAACGGGCCCGGGGCGCACCGACATCGCCAAGAAGATCGAGGCCGCCCGCGAGGAGGGCGACCTGCGGGAGAACGGCGGTTACCACGCCGCCAAGGAGGAGCAGGGCAAGATGGAGGCCCGCATCCTCCAGCTGCGCCACATCCTCGAGAACGCCAAGGTCGGTGAGGCGCCCCGTAAGGAGGGCGTGGTCGGCCCCGGCATGACCGTGACGGTCCGGTTCGAGGGCGACGGCGAGGAGCTCACGTTCCTGCTGGCCTCCCGCGAGGAGACCGGCGCCCCGATCGACGTGTACTCCCCGAAGTCTCCGCTCGGGGCCGCGATCAACGGCAAGAAGATCGGCGAGAAGGCGACCTTCAAGCTCCCGAACGGCCGGGAGAACACCGTGGAGATCCTGCTCGCCGTGCCGTACGTCGGTAGGTAAGTGAGCTCGGACGGTCCCCGTCCGGCCGCGCACCCCGTCGGCGCGCCCTGATCGGCAGGCGCCGAAAGCGTGAGCCACCCGTCAGAGTTGTCCATATCGCTCCACGAGACGATCCGCCGGAGAGCCGCTTCGGCGGATCGTCTCGTGTCCGGTCGCGATTCGGCGAGGCCTATGGACGACCGGCGGCGATCTACGGCAGGCTCTGAACGGATCATCGACGGGGCGTGCGGGTGAGGAAGGGGGCGACGTCGTGCTCGAGCCGCGAGCGCGTCACCCCGAACCCTCCTCCCGGCCGCGGACCGGCCAACCGGCCGTGCCGGCGCCCACGCCCCCGTACGCGCACCCCGGCCGGCCGCAGGGGGCGTCCCCGCACCAGGCCGCGGCCTTCGTCCCGCCGTTCGTCCACCTCGTCCCCGGCGCGTTTCCCGCGCCGCCCGGCGCCGTCCCGGGGACGCCCGGCCGCCCGCCCCGGCGGGACGGCCCGGTACGGTGGGCCCTGCGGCGCCTGGCGACCTCGCGCCGTACCGCCCCGGTCGTCGCCGTGCTGCTGACCGGCGTGCTCACCGCGGACCTGGTGGCGCTGGGCGCGCTGGAGGCCGCCGACGAGGCCGCGCCCCCGGCCCGCACCGCGGTCGCCGCACGCGAGCCCGGCGACCCGCACCGCTACGTCGCCGCCACCCGCGACCCGGCCGGTGCGTCCGGTGGCGCGGGCGCGCAGGGCGGCGCCGACGCGGGTACGGCGAGCCAGGTTCAGGTGGCGCCGGTGGAGCGGCTGCGCGAGCCCCACCTCTTCGTGGTGGCGGGCCGTACCCTGCCCGACTCGGCCGTGGCCCGGGTGCGCCGCCTGAAGGGCGTGGCGGCGGTCGAGACGGCCGACGCGGCCGAGGTGACGCTCGACGGCAAGCGGGTGCACACGCTCGGCGTGAACCCCTCCACCTTCCGCGCCTACACCCCGGAGATCACCGCCCGCTCCGACGCGCTGTGGCGGAACATCGCGGCCGGGGACGTGGCCGTCTCCTTCGTGCTCGGCCGGGACGGCGGGGTCGCGCTCGGCGCGGTCGTGGACGGCGGCGGGCGGCGGTTACGGGTCGGGGCCTGGGCGACGGTCGGCATCGGGCCGATCGACGCGGTGGTGTCCCACGACACCGCCCGCCTGCTCGGCATGCCCGAACGCAACGCGCTCGTGGTGAGCGCCCCCGGCACCGACCTGCGCGGGCTGCGCCGCCGCCTGCTCCGCGTGCTGCCCAAGGGCACCCAGGTGGCCGTGATCGACCCCGGGTACGTCGAGCCGCGCCGCCCCGCCCGCGACCACACCACCGGTGACGGCACGGCCGGTGGCGGGGCCGGGGACGCCGGGGGCGGCGGGCACGACCTGCCGGAGGAGACCGCCGACCGGCCCGCGGGCTCGTTCCTGTCCGACGAGCAGCGGAACACGGTGCTCACCGCGGCGGCGAGCAGGATCGGCAGGCCGTACGTGTGGGGCGCCGCGGGGCCGGACGCGTTCGACTGCTCCGGCCTGGTGCAGTGGGCCTACGCCCAGGCGGGGGTGCGCATGCCGCGGGTCACCACCGCCCAGTGGGCCACCGGCCCGCGCATCCCGCTCTCCGAGGCCCGGCCCGGCGACCTGCTGTTCTGGCGCCGGGACCCGACCAACCCCGGCTACATCTCGCACGTGGCGATCCACTGGGGCGACGGGAGGATGCTGCACGCGCCGCGCACCGGCGACGTGGTGAAGATCGCCCCGATCCCGATGGCCGGGTTCGCCGGCGCGGTCCGGGTCGACCCCGAGGTCGCGGCGCGGGTGCGCTGACCGGGGTACGGCTCAGCCGCCGAGGACGCAGGACAGGTTCGCGAGGGCCTCGTCGACCATCTCGTCCAGCGGGCGGCGGCCGTCCTCCGTCACCCAGGCGACCAGGACCGGCACGAGCGCGCCCGCGACCGCGCCGCACAGGGTGCGCATCCGCAGGTCGTCCGGGTCCCGGCCGAACCGCCGGGCGAGTTCCGCGGCCAGCCCGTCCACCGTGCTCAGCAGCTTGTCGAGGGTGCGGGCGCGCAGCGACGGGATCGACATCTGCAGCCGGGCGCGCAGCCGCAGGTCGCTCTGCTCCTCCTGGGACAGCCGGGCGAACGCGGTGCGGAAGGTGTCGCGCAGCACGGTGCCGAGCGGGGCGTCGGCGGGCTGCGCGGCGAGCGCCGCGTGCAGCACGGCGGCGTAGTCGTCCCGCAGGACGAGCGCCTCCTTGGTCGGGAAGTAGCGGAAGAACGTGCTCGGCGAGACCTCCGCCGCCTCGGCGATCTGCTCGACGGTCGTCTCGTCGTAGCCCTGTTCGACGAAGAGGCGCAGCGCCTGTTCCTGAATCGTCTGTCGCGTCTTCGCCTTCTTGCGCTCGCGAAGCCCGTCACGGCGCTCGGCCGACACGGGTGTGGTCATGCCCGCCATTCTTCCGTCCAATTCGCGCAGGTCGCACGCGGGGAAGGGGCCGTGGGGAGCCGGCCGCGTGTCACGGGTGCCCAGCATATCCGAGAAAACGGAAGTACAAGACAAAAGGGACACACTGCCAAATGACATGGAGGGTCAATTCGTGCACCCCGGTGACCGGCGTGGCGTCCGTGCCGTTCGCCGGCCGCCCGCGCGCGCCCGCTCCGGAGGCGGCCCCGGGGCGCGGCCGGGCACACGCGAAGCCGTACGGCGCGTGCCCGCCGAACGCTGGACAGGGTCATGTAGCGCTCAAGTAAGGGCGTAAGTGCGTAATCATGATTACATGGATAATGACGAAGCGATCATTAGCGCGTGGTTCACCGGCCGGCTGCCGCAGGAGTGGTTCGGCGGGCGGCACGAGATCGTGCTCGACCGGGAGGAGATCACCGTCATCGGCACGCTGCCGGAGCCGGAGGCGCGCGAGGACGCCTCCGAGGCCGAGCGGGAGGCGCTGCGCGACGGGGTGGCCCAGCGGTTCCGCGAGGAGACCCGCGACCGCCGCATCGAGATCGCCCGGGAGGCCGAGCACCGGTTCCGCCGCAAGGTGTCGTGGGGCGTCCGGATCGGCGACCGGACTGTGATGTTCACCACGTTGTCGGTACCGGTGATGACCCGGCTGCGGCAGCCCGAGCGGCGGGTGCTCGACACCCTCGTGGCCGCCGGAGTGGCCCGCAGCCGCAGCGACGCGCTCGCCTGGTGCGTGCGCCTCGTCGCCCGGCGGGCCGACACCTGGCTCTCCGACCTGCGGGATGCCCTCCGGCACGTGGACCGGGTGCGCTCCGCGGGACCCGACCTGGTGGACTAAACCAATTCACGAAATGGACTGGACCAATTCCGGTGGCCTATACCAATCGCCACCGGAATCCCCGCCGGGGCGGGCACGGCGAAACTCACGGGGGTATTTTTTAACAATCATTCCGCTGGGTAGGCTCAACCGGTATGTCCGACGGCTCCGGTCCTCCGGCGACGTGCCCATGTGTGGTCGCGCCGCAGGTGGGCAGGGGCATGACGGCAACCGCGCCGCGCGAATTTAACCGGTCTGGAACGTGAATGAAACACCTTTCGATGGCCGGGTCCGGACATCGGAACGGTGACTTTCATCACTGGTCCAAACCAATTGGATTCCGCGCGGATTCTTCGATGAAGATGGTTTTTATCCGGAGAACGCCAAAGGAGCCGCCGTCGTGTCCGTGACCGTACAGGGAACCAGCAAGACGACCCGCGCCGACCTGGCCGCGTGGGTCAACGAGATCGCCGAGCTCACCCAACCCGACCGGATCGAGTGGTGCGACGGGTCCGAGGCTGAGTGGACGCGACTGACCAACCTGCTCTGCGAGAAGGGCACCTTCACGCGGCTGAAGGCCCGCCCCAACAGCTTCTACGCGGCATCCGATCCGTCGGACGTGGCCCGGGTGGAGGACCGGACCTTCATCTGCTCGGAGAAGCCCGAGGACGCCGGCCCGACCAACAACTGGATCCACCCGGACGAGATGCGCGCCACCTTCCAGGAGCTGTTCCGCGGGTGCATGCGCGGCCGGACCATGTACGTGGTCCCGTTCTGCATGGGGCCGCTCGGCGGTGAGATCTCCAAGCTCGGCGTGGAGATCACCGACTCGGCGTACGTCGCGGTCTCGATGCGGATCATGACCCGGATGGGCGAGGACGCGCTGCGCCTCATCGAGGAGGGCCACGACTTCGTCAAGTGCGTGCACTCCGTCGGCGCCCCGCTCGAGCCCGGCCGGCAGGACGTGCCCTGGCCGTGCAACTCGACCAAGTACATCAGCCACTTCCCGGAGACCCGGGAGATCTGGTCGTACGGCTCGGGGTACGGCGGCAACGCCCTGCTCGGCAAGAAGTGCTACGCGCTGCGCATCGCGAGCGTGATGGCCCGCGACGAGGGCTGGCTCGCCGAGCACATGCTCATCCTCAAGCTCACCCCGCCGAACGGCGAGCCCCGGTACATCGCGGCCGCGTTCCCGTCCGCCTGCGGCAAGACCAACCTGGCCATGCTCCAGCCGACCATCCCCGGCTGGAAGGTGGAGACGGTCGGCGACGACATCGCCTGGATGCGCTTCGGCGAGGACGGTCGGCTGTACGCGATCAACCCGGAGGCGGGCTTCTTCGGCGTGGCCCCCGGCACCGGCGAGTCCACCAACGCCAACGCGATCAAGACCCTGTGGGGCAACAGCATCTTCACCAACGTGGCGCTCACCGAGGACGGCGACGTCTGGTGGGAGGGCCTCACCGACGAGCCCCCGGCGAAGCTCACCGACTGGCGGGGCCGCGAGTGGACCCCGGACTCGCCCGAGCCGGCCGCGCACCCCAACGCCCGGTTCACCACCCCGGCCTCCCAGTGCCCGACCATCGCCCCCGAGTGGCAGGACCCGAAGGGCGTGCCGATCTCGGCGATCCTGTTCGGCGGGCGGCGCGCCACCGCGGTGCCGCTGGTCACCGAGTCGTTCAACTGGCAGCACGGCGTGTTCATCGGCGCGAACGTCGCCTCGGAGAAGACCGCGGCGGCCGAGGGCAAGGTCGGCGAGCTGCGCCGCGACCCGTTCGCGATGCTGCCGTTCTGCGGCTACAACATGGGCGACTACTTCGCCCACTGGCTGAAGATCGGCAAGATGACCGACCCGGACAAGCTGCCGCGGATCTACTACGTGAACTGGTTCCGCAAGGACGCCAACGGCCGGTACGTCTGGCCCGGCTACGGCGAGAACAGCCGGGTGCTGAAGTGGATCGTGCAGCGCCTCAACGGCGAGGCCGACGCCGTCGAGACGCCGATCGGCCTGCTGCCCACCAAGGAGTCGCTCGACCTGGAGGGCCTCGACATCTCCGACGAGGACCTGGACCTGCTGCTGTCCGTCGACCGCGACGTGTGGCGGGAGGAGGCGTCGCTCATCCCCGAGCACTTCAAGACCTTCGGTGACCACCTGCCGAAGGAGCTCTGGGACGAGTACCACCGGCTGGTCGAGCGCCTGGGCTGATCGGCCCGGGTCGTGCCCGTCAACGGCGCCGGGCACACGCTGCCGTCGTGCGGCCCCCTTCCGCGTACCGCAACCAATCCTCTGGGAGCCTGCCGAACCGCGGAGGGGGCCGCACGACGGTCCCTCACCCCCGCCCCCGCGTCCGTTTCGGCGATCCTTTCCGGCCTTTTCGCCGCCGAACGACCGAAACCGGCCCCACGCGCGGCCCAACGGTCGTAGGGTCATGATCGACGCTCGTGTCCCGCGACCACGCCCGGCGGGGCGGGCGTCCGAGGCACGGCGGCGCGCGCCGTAAAGTCTCATCACGGAACCGAACGCGCCGGACCGAGAACGCTCCACTTCGGCCGTCTTGGGCCGCCCGAGGCGGCGATAATGGCTCGTCGGACAAGGACCGGGGAGGAAAGGGAAGCCCATGGGCCTGCGTGACTTCGTCTACCGCCTGTACGAGCGCCGGCTGGAGGCGAAACTCGCGAACGGCCCGATCCCCAAGCACGTCGGCGTCATCGTCGACGGCAACCGGCGGTGGGCCCGGGCGATGGGCCTGCAGGACGTCAGCCGCGGGCACCGCAAGGGCGCCGACAAGATCGACGACCTGCTCGTGTGGTGCCGCGAGGCCGGCGTCGAGATCGTCACCGTCTGGCTGCTGTCGAGCGACAACTTCAACCGGCCGAAGGAGGAGCTCGAGCCCCTCTTCGAGATCATCGAGGACACCGTGCGCCGCCTCGTCGCAGGCGGCTGGCACATCAACCCCATGGGCGCCCTCGACCTGCTGCCCGACCACACCGCCCGCGTTCTCAAGGAGGCAAAGGAGGCCACCGCGGATCGTCCGGGCCTGATTGTGAACGTTGCGGTTGGGTATGGAGGAAGGCGTGAGATCGCTGATGCGGTGCGCTCCCTCCTCCAGGAGCACGCCAGCAAGGGCGCGAGCATCGAGGAGCTCGTCGAGGTCCTCGATGTGGAGCACATCGCGGAGCATCTCTACACGCGCGGCCAGCCCGACCCCGACCTGGTCATCCGCACCTCCGGAGAGCAGCGCCTCTCGGGCTTCCTGCTCTGGCAGAGCGCCCACTCGGAGTTCTACTTCTGCGAGGCCTACTGGCCGGACTTCCGCAAGGTGGACTTCCTGCGGGCGCTTCGCTCCTACGCCGCGCGGAACCGTCGGTACGGCTGCTGAACCAGGCGGTAAACACCCCGTTACGGCCACAACCGGACACTGGGCAACTTTTGCTCCAGCACGTACCGTAGGGCGTAGGCAGGTTACATCGCCTACCTCGGGAGAGGGCCCGTCCTTGCCACACGTCCCAGCGAGGAGGGCCGGACCCCGGCGCCACCTCCTGGTGCGGGTGCGCGGCGGGTCCGGTCCGATAAGCACCTCATCTGGCAGGGCGCCCGCGACGGGCGCCCGGGGGAGAACGCGTGGCAGTGTCCTCGATGACCTCGATCCACACCGACCCGACCCACCTGCGCGCGAACGGCTCCGCGACGGGTCCCCGCACCGACCGGCGCACGTACGTCGTCGACACCTCGGTCCTGCTGGCGGACCCGGCCGCGATGACGCGGTTCGCCGAGCATGAGGTGGTCCTGCCGATCGTCGTGATCACCGAGCTGGAGGCGAAGCGCCACCATCCCGAGCTCGGCTACTTCGCGCGGAAGGCGCTCCGGTTCCTCGACGATCTGCGGGCCCGGCACGGGCGGCTGGACGAGCCGATGCCGATCGGCGAGGGGACGATCCGGGTCGAGCTCAATCACAGCGACCCCTCGATCCTGCCCGCCGGGTTCCGGCTGGGCGACAACGACACCCGCATTCTCACCGTCGCCAAGGCCCTCGCCGCCGAGGGCAACGACGTGGTGCTCGTCTCCAAGGACCTGCCGATGCGGGTGAAGGCCGCCTCGATCGGGGTGACCGCCGAGGAGTACCGCGCCGGGCAGGTGATCGAGTCCGGGTGGACCGGCATGGCCGAGCTGCAGGTCGCCACCGAGGACATCGAGCACCTCTTCGAGCACGGCACCGTCGAGCTCGAGGAGGCGCGCGAGCTGCCCTGCCACACCGGCCTGCGGCTGCTGTCCGCGAAGGGCTCGGCGCTCGGCCGGGTCATGCCGGACAAGTCGGTACGGCTGGTGCGCGGCGACCGCGAGGTGTTCGGCCTGCACGGCCGCTCCGCCGAGCAGCGCATCGCCCTCGACCTGCTCATGGACCCCGAGATCGGCATCGTCTCGATGGGCGGCCGGGCCGGCACCGGCAAGTCCGCGCTCGCGCTCTGCGCGGGCCTGGAGGCCGTGCTCGAGCGGCGCCGGCACCGCAAGGTGATCGTGTTCCGGCCGCTGTACGCGGTCGGCGGGCAGGAGCTCGGCTACCTGCCCGGCACCGAGAACGACAAGATGGGGCCGTGGGCGCAGGCGGTCTACGACACCCTCGGCGCGGTCACCTCGCCCGAGGTGATCGAGGAGGTCCTCGACCGGGGCATGCTCGAGGTGCTGCCGCTCACCCACATCCGCGGCCGCTCGCTGCACGACGCGTTCGTCATCGTCGACGAGGCGCAGTCGCTCGAGCGCGGCGTGCTGCTCACCGTGCTCTCCCGGATCGGCGCGAACTCCCGGGTGGTGCTCACCCACGACGTCGCGCAGCGGGACAACCTGCGGGTCGGGCGGCACGACGGCGTGGTCGCCGTGGTGGAGAAGCTCAAGGGCCACCCGCTGTTCGCCCACATCACGCTCACCCGGTCGGAGCGCTCCCCGATCGCCGCCCTCGTCACCGAGATGCTGGAGGACATCACCCCCTGATCATCCCGGCCACCCCGCCCGGACGGGCGTCGTCACGGCGGTAGCTGCACGTCCTTGGCGGCGAGCCTCCAGTATTCCCGGCAGGTGTGCTCGCCGGCCGCGATCGGCCCGTCCGGGGTGGTGTGCGTGAGCTTCACGGCCCAGATCTCCTGGCGGAGCATCGCCGTACAGGTGATCTGGGCCTTCGCCGCCTCGGTGAGCTTCGCCGAGCCGTTCACGATCACGTGCAGGCGCAGGCCGAGCGGGTTCTCCGGGTCGTTGCGCGTCCCGGCCCGCCCGCCGTACCGGGTGACGTAGGTCTGCTCCAGGCGCAGCCCGGTGAGCGCGGTGGTCACCCCGTCATGCGCGCGTTCCCCGGCCTGGAACAGCGCCCGCATCGTGTCCTCCACCGAGGACGAGGCGACCACGATCTTCTTCGGCCACAGCCGGTCGTCGCGCAGCAGGTAGACCGTGGTGAGCGTGGACCTGGCCCGGATCACCGGGGCCGGGCCCTCGTCGATCACGTCGGTGGGCTCGATGCCGCAGCCCGCCACCAGGGTGGTGAGCAGGACGAGCAGGGCCGCGACGGCGACCGGGACGCGTTTCGTGCGGACCATCGCGCTCATCTCAGGGGGCCGGGATCCAGAGGGTGAACAGGGCGCCGGGGTCGGCGTTCTCCACGGTGAGCGTACCGCCGTGCAGCTCGGCGTTCGCCTTGGCGATGGCGAGGCCGAGCCCGCTGCCCTCGCTGCGGCTGCGGCCCGCCTCGGCCTTGTAGAACCGGTCGAACACGTGCGGCAGCGCCTCCTCCGGGATGCCGTCGCCGTGGTCGCGTACGGTCACCCACAGGCCGTCGGAGCGGCGCCGGACGGTGACGACCACCGGCGGCGCGCCGTGCCGCAGCGCGTTGCCGACGAGGTTCGCCATGATCACGTCGAACCGGCGGGGGTCGAGCGAGAAGGTGAGGCCGAGCGGCACGTCGAGGGTGATGCCCTCGCCCCAGCTGCGCACCTTCAGGCACTCGTCGATCGCGTCGCGCACGTCCACGGTGTCCCGGCTGAGCACGGCGGTGCCGGAGTCGAAGCGGCTCGCCTCGATGAGGTCGTCGACGAGCACCCGCAGCCGGTCGATCTCCTGCACCACCAGCCGCACCGCCTGCCCCATGTCCTCGGGCAGCCGCTCGGCCTCCTCCTGCAGCACGTCGGTGACCGCGGTCATCGCGGCGAGCGGGGTGCGCAGCTCGTGCGACACGTCCGCCACGAACCGCCGCGACATCGCCTCCAGCGCGCGCAGCTCGGACACGGTCTGCTCCAGCGCGGCCGCGGTCTCGTTGAACGTCGCGGTGAGGTGGGCGAGCTCGTCCTTGCCGTGCACCGGCAGCCGGGTGTCGAGCTTGCCCGCGCCGAGGTCGCGGGCGGCCGCGCCGAGCCGCCGCACCGGCAGCAGCACGCTGCGCGCCGAGACGAGCGCGACCCCGATCGCGATGACGAGCGTGATCGACCCGGCCTGGAGCAGGGCGGTGCGCAGGTTGGCGAGCGTGCGCTCCTCGTCCCGCAGCGAGACGAACACGTAGACCGAGATGTCGGTGGGCCGCTCCCGGCCCAGCCGCTCCCGCTGCACCTGGGTGCCGATCACCAGGTACGGCTCGCCGTCGATGATGCGCCGCTGCTTCACCAGGCGGGTGAGGGCCTGGCGGCGCATCTCCACCGGGATCTGGGCGACGCGGAACGAGCTGCCCTGCGTCGCCCGCTCCTTGGTGCCGTGCCGTACCACCACCTGCCGGTCGGGGGCGGCGAGGGACTCGACGATCGCGTTGAGGTCGGACTCGGTGACCGAGGCGCCGCTCGGCCACAGCAGGTCGGTGGTGCCGACCGGCAGCGTGATGCGCTCCAGCACGTTGCGCACGTCGGTGACCTCGGCCTGCTCGACCCGGCGCAGCAGCTCCTGCCGGACGAGCTGGTAGGCGATGCCCGCGACGAGGACGGACGCGGTCACCGCGACCACGGTGAACGTGATCACCAGTCGCCCGCGCAGCCCGGTCGGGCGGAGCGTGCGGAGGCTCAGCACGGGATCATCACGGACCCATCACGATCGGCGCCGCCGTCACGGCGGGCTGAAGCGGTAGCCGAAGCCGCGCACCGTGTGGATGTAGACGGGCTCGGCGGGAACGGGCTCGATCTTGGCCCGGATGCGCTGCACGCAGGCGTCGACCAGGCGGGAGTCGGCGACGTGGTCGTGGTCCCACACTGCGCGCAGCAGGTAGCGGCGGTTGAGCACCTGCCCCGGGTGGCGGACCAGCTCCAGCAGCAGCCGCAGCTCGGTCGGGGTGAGGTGGATCTCCCGCCCGGCGCGGCTCACCTTGAGCGCGCCGCGGTCGACCACGAGGTCGCCGAAGATGAGGCGGTCGGGGGAGGCGGACTCCACCCGGCGCAGGATCGCCCGGATGCGGGCGTCGAGCACGCGCGGCTGGACCGGCTTGACCACGTAGTCGTCGGCGCCCGCCTCCAGGCCGACGACGATGTCGAGGTCGTCGCCGAGCGCGGTGAGCAGCACCACCGGCAGCTGGTCGATCTTGCGGATGCGCCGGCACACCTCGACGCCGTCGATGCCGGGGAGCATCACGTCGAGGATGACGATCTCGGGCCGCCGCTCCCGGATGTGGTCGAGCGCCTCCTCACCGCTGGCGTACGAGGTGACGGTGTGGCCCTGCCGGGTGAGCGCGAGCTCGAGGCCGGCGCGCACGGCCGGGTCGTCTTCGACGAGGAGTATGCCTGCCACCTGCACATTATGGGTGATTTCTCAGGTTTCCCGAACGGTCCTCTGGACCGGTCCGGCGGGCGGCGGGCGTGACCGGGGTTTCGGGCGCCCGCTTAATACCGTTTGACCGGACCATTTGGCCTGATATGTGATTAAAATCACAGGTCACGCCCGGGTCGGGGAATGCGCATGTAGCCGGGTGGATAGGTAAAGGGCGGCACCGCCGCGGGCAGCGGGAACACCAGGCAAATCCCCGGTTTCGGTTGCGGACCACCCCCCTGTTCACGGCAAGCTCAAGAGCCGTGAGCATAGGCGAGCAGGTGCTGGAACCTCGGCAGGACGAGGCTCCCGCCTCCCACCGGTCCCGCGGTCGGCGGCGCCCGCCCCGGCGCAGGAAGACCATGCGCATCAGGCCCAAGGTCGTGCTCGCCGCCGTGTGCTCCCTCGCGTTCGTGGGCTGGTGTACCTGGTTCGTCGTCGACACGCACCGCCGCAACAGCGAAGCGGACATCACCCCGCTCACGCTGGACGAGATGATGCGGATGGCGAAGGACCCCTTCGCGCCGGACCCGGAGGAGGACGCGATCAAGGCCCAGGCCGCGCAGCGTTACCGGCTGGAGGCGCTGCGGGCCGAGCGCCAGGGCCGCAAGGGCCTCAGTCCCGTCTACATCGCCAAGACCGCCCCCGGCGGCCGGGGCTTCCCGTCGTTCACGTTCCCGCCCGGCTCCAAGCCCGACCCGGGCAGCAACAAGGCCCTCGGCAAGCAGATGAACGCCGCCCGCGGCTGGGACGCCGAGTGGGGCTGCCTGGAGAGGCTCTGGGACAAGGAGAGCGGCTGGAACGAGCGCGCGGCGAACCGCTACAGCGGCGCGTACGGCATCCCGCAGTCGCTGCCCGGCTCGAAGATGGCGGCCGCGGGCCCGGACTGGCAGACCAACCCGGCCACCCAGATCAAGTGGGGCCTCGACTACATCGCCGGCCGGTACGGCTCGCCGTGCAAGGCCTGGGCGCACTCGCAGGCCAAGGGCTGGTACTGAGGCACCCCGCCTGAGCGGGTGACGGCCCCGCCGGTGGCCTGAGCGCGCCGCCGGGCGATCACCGGCCCCGGTCTCGTCACGGCCGCGTCGCGGGCGGCTCGATCGCGGGGAGATTCCCGCGCGCCGACGTGGTCTGCGGCACAACCGGGCATTACCCGGCGCACGCTCCGGTCACGCCACGGGCTGGCGCGGGCCGAGTCTTGGTCAGGTCTGTTCGACCGTTCGGCAAGTCGCGCCGACATCCCCGGAGCCGGGCCGCACGCTGGGCTCCATGGGTGTGAAGGTCAGCGTTGTGGTGCCGGTGTCCGACCCGGGCGACGGGGACGACGCCTTCGACGCCTGCGTACGGTCGCTGCTCGGGCAGACCCTTCCGTCCGACGAGTACGAGGTGATCTTCGCCGACGACGGCTCGGGCGAGCCCACCCGGACGCGGCTCGACTCGGTGGCCGCCGCCCACCCCAACGTGCGCGTGCTGCACCTGGAGCGCCACGGCTCGCCGGTGCGCGGCCGCAACTCCGGGCTGTCGGTGGCCCGGGGCGAGTACGTCTACCTGCTCGGCCAGCGCGACCGGCTGGAGCCCGACGCGCTGGCGCGCATGCACCGCATGGCCGTGGAGACCGACGCCGACGTGCTCATCGGGCGGCTGGTGTACGAGGGCCACCCGCCGCTGCCCGCGTTCCGGCGCAACCGGGACCGCGCCGACGTGCTCGAGGACCACCTGCTCGGCCTGCTCACCCCGCACAAGCTGTTCCGCCGCACGTTCGTGGAGAGCCAGTGGCTCTCCTTCCCCGACCTTCCCGCCGAGCTGTCCGAGCACGCCTTCGTGCTGCGCGCCTACCTCGCGGCGAAGGTGATCGCGGTGCTCTCCGACCACCTGTGCTGCCACGTCGGCCCGGCCCCGGAGCCGCCGATCGACCCCGCCGGGTACGCCGACGGGCTGCGGGTGATCCTCGACACCATCGACGACTTCACCGAGCCCGGCGAGCGGCGCGACCGCCTCTACGCCCACTGGCTGCGGGTCTGCGTGCTGCGCCGGCTCGGCGGGCGGGCGCTGCTCGACACCCCGCCGGAGGAGCGGGAGGCGCTCTTCGACGAGCTGCGCGAGCTGGTGCGCGAGCGGTTCCCGCTGCGGCTCGACCGCCACCTGTCGGTGCCGATGCGGGCGCGGGCCGCGCTCGTCCGCACCCGCGGCCTCGCCGACCTCGTCACGCTCGCCGAGGCGACCCGTGGCATGCGGCTGCGCGCCGAGCTGCGCGGCATCCGCTGGGAGGACGGCGCGCTCGCGTTCGACTTCGCCGGGGAGATCGTGCACGCCGACGGCTCGCCGGTGCGCTACCGGCGCATGGGCAGGCGGGTGCTGTGGACGCCGCCGCCCGCGCTCGGCGGGCCGGTGCTCTCCCCGAGCCTCGCCGAGGTGCCGCTGGATGCGCCGTCCACCGGGATGCGCGCGCACATCCGGCACACCGAGACCGGCGCGGTGTACCGGCTCCCGGTGACCGGGGAGATCGTGCAGATCCGGGAGGGCGACCAGGTGCGGGTGCAGGCGGTCGCCACCGCCCGGCTCGACGTCGGGAAGGCCGCGATCGGCCGCCCGCTGCCGCCCGGCCTGTGGGAGGTGCACCTGCGCATGAACACCGGCGCGCACCATGCCCGCGCCCGGGTGCGCTGCCCGCGTTCCCCGCGCAACTGCGTCGGCGGCCTCGCCGAGGGCGGCCGCCGGCTCGTGGTGCCCTGCTGGTCGGAGCGGGGCGAGCTCGCCGTGTGCGTCGAGCCCCGGTCGTTCGCCGACTCGATCGCGCTCGTCTCCACCGGGGTGAACATCGCCCGCCGCGACGGGCACCTGTTCGTGTCGCTGCCCGTGCCGTACGTGCCGCCGAGCGGCGGCCCGCCGATGGAGTGCGTGCTCGTCGGCGCCGACGCCCGCGCCCGCACGGTGAGCGCCCCGGCCCTCGTCGAGCCGGGCATGCCGGGGCGGCTCGCCGGGCAGCTCGTCGCCAAGTTCCCGGTGCGCCGCGTGCCCGTGCCCGACTGCCTCGGCCCCGGCGTCTGGCGGCCCTACCTGCGCGTCGACGACCGCGAGGTGGAGCTGGGCTTCGGCCTCGACGTACGGTGGACCGGCCGGGCCCGGCTCATCCTCCCCGACCGGCCCGCGGGCACGTCGTTCGCCCGGCTGCGCCGGTTCGCCGCCCGGGTGCCCGGCGCCCGCCGCGTGGTACGGCTCTGCCGGGCGTTGCGCGACCGGTACGCCCCGCTGTGACGGCGGGCGCTATCGCCGCAGGTCCGGGCGGGCCATGGCGAGCACGTCGAGCGCCGCGTCGAGCTCGGCCTCGGTGAGCCGGCCCGTCGCGACGTGGCCGCGTTCGACCACGATCTCGCGGAGCTCCCGGCCCTCGGCGAGGGCCTGCTTGACGATGCTCGCGGCCTCCTCGTAGCCGAGGTGGCGGGCGAGCGGGGTGACCACCGACGGGGACGACTCGGCGTAGGCGCGCAGCCGGTCGGCGTTCGCGGTGATGCCCGCCACGCACCGGTCGGCGAGCAGCCGGGAGACGTTCGCCAGCAGCCGGATCGACTCCAGCACGTTGCGGGCCATCATCGGCATCATCACGTTGAGCTCGAACGACCCCTGCGCGCCGCCGAACGCCACGGCCGCGTCGTTGCCGATCACCTGGGCGGCGACCATGCAGACCGCCTCGGGGATCACCGGGTTCACCTTGCCCGGCATGATCGAGGAGCCGGGCTGCAGGTCCGGCAGGTTGATCTCGGCGAGCCCGGCGCGCGGCCCCGATCCCATCCACCGCAGGTCGTTGGCGATCTTGTGCAGGGAGACGGCGACCACCCGGAGCTGGCCGGAGAGCTCCACCAGCGCGTCCCGGGCGCCCTGCGCCTCGAAGTGGTTGCGCGCCTCGGTGAACGGCAGGCCGGTGCGCTCGGCGAGCAGCGCGATCACCTCCCCGGCCCACTGCGGGCCCGGCGTGTTCACCCCGGTGCCGACCGCGGTGCCGCCCAGCGGCAGCTCGGCGACCCGGGGGAGGGTGGCCCGCAGCCGCTCCGCGCCGTGCTCGATCTGCGCCGCGTACCCGGCGAACTCCTGGCCGAGGGTGACCGGCGTGGCGTCCATCAGGTGGGTACGGCCGGCCTTGACCACGTCGGCGAACTCGCCGGCCTTGGCGGTGAGCGCGCTGCGCAGGTGGTCGAGCGCGGGCAGCAGCTCGCGGTGGAGGCCGAGCACCGCGGCCACGTGGATCGAGGACGGGAACACGTCGTTCGACGACTGGGCCGCGTTCACGTGGTCGTTCGGGTGCACCGGGCGGCCCAGCCGCTCCTCGGCGAGGGTCGCGATCACCTCGTTGGCGTTCATGTTCGACGAGGTGCCCGAGCCGGTCTGGAACACGTCGACCGGGAACTCGGCGTCCCACCGGCCCTCGGCGACCTCGTCGGCCGCGCTCGCGATCGCCTCGGCGAGCTCCTTGTCGAGCAGGCCGTACCGTGCGTTCACCCGGGCGCACGCGGCCTTGATCATCCCGAGCGCGGCGATGTGCTCGCGCTCCAGCCCGCGCCCCGAGACCGGGAAGTTCTCCACGGCCCGCTGGGTCTGCGCCCGCCACTTCGCGCCGGCCGGGACGCGGACCTCGCCCATGGAGTCACGTTCGATGCGATAGTCGGCCATACCCCAGTGTCACCCGCACGGCCGGGATCGTCCCGGTCGGCGCGCCGGGCCGGGGTCAGGAGCCGGCCGAGCCGCCGCCCGGGACGAAGGAGCGGAACACCGCCTCGCGCTGGGCCGCGTCCTGCTGCCAGGACTCGTCCGGGGCCGTCCAGCGCAGCACGTACGTGGCGCCGCCGGAGACCGTCACCCACCGGGCCAGCACGTGCGTGGTGCGCCCGCCGCGGGTGTAGGTGAACTCCCAGTCGGCGACCTCGGTGCCCGGGTACGGGGCCGGGTCGACGACGTTGAGCCGGAGCATCCGGTAGCCCGGGTACTCGCCCGCGTCGACCGAGCCGCGCTCGGCGTCGAGCGCCGCGTCGAGCACCTCGGGCCGCGGCCGGGCGAGCACGGTCACGGTGAGCACCCGGCCGCCGTCCCCGAACCGCACCGTGCGGCCGGAGCCGGAGGTGATCATCTTCTCCGGCACGTCGATGGTGAACCCGGACGGGTCGGCGTGCCGGCGCAGGCCCGCGGCCGGGGTGGCGGAGGTGTCGACCTTGGCCGCCTTGTCGCTCGTGGTGGTGAGGCCGCCGGCGCCGCCCTCGGACTCGGCCTCGTCGTCGGCGTCCTGCGGCGGCTCCGGCACCCGGTCCTCCGGGTACTCCTTGACCTGGCTGAACCTGGCCGAGGAGCTGGGCCGCTTGTCATCGTCGTCGCCGCTGCCGGACAGCGCGGACCAGACGATGATGACGATCACCGCCAGCCCGGCGAGGGCGACGCCGATGAGGGTGAGCATGCCGGTGCGGCTCTCCACCTTCGCCGAGCGCTTCTGGCTCTCGTCGCCGCCGAGGGCGGAGAGCTCGAAGATCTCCGTGCCGAGCCCGGGCGGGTCGAAGTCCGGCACCGACGAGGACCGGCTGTCGGCGCCGGCCTGCTGCGCGGAGCCCGGGTACGGCGCGGCCGCGTCCTCCTGCCCGGCGCCGTACCGGCCGCCGTCCTGGCCGCCGCCGTACGGGCCGGGGCCCTGCCGCTCGCCGCCCTGCTGGTACGGGCCGGGCTGACCGGCGTCCTGGGGCTCGCCGCCGTACGGCGCGGCGTACCGGCCGTCAGGCTGCGATCCCTGCCGGTTCTGCGGGCCGGACGCGCCGAACGGGCTCTCCAGGTTGAGCATGGTGGCCTGCTCGTCGGGCGTGGGCCGCCCCTGACCGGCCGGGCCGCCCTGGCCGGGCCGCTCGGACGGCGTGGCGGGGCGGTGCGGCTCGGGGCCGTAGGCCGAGGCGGGGGCGGGCCGGCCCGGCTGCGCCCCCTGCGGGCCCTGGTCCCCGGGATGGCCCTGGCCCGGGTGCCCCTGGGCCGGACGGTCCCGTTCCGGCCAGTCCGGCCACTGCTGGGCGCCGGGTGCCTGGCCGGGCCCCGGGCCGCGGTCGGCGCCGCCCGCGGGCGAGGCCGGCGGGCGGTACGGCGGGGCGCTGCCGGGCGGGGCCGTGTAGAGGCCGCCGCTCTTCGGGCGGGCCATGTAGACGGTCTGGTTGCCGTCGGGCTCGGCGGTGGACAGGTACGGCGTCGGCCCGCTCTGCGCCGGGCCGCCACGGTCGTCCCGGCCGCCCGGCGGGCGGTCGAAGCCCACACCGCCCATCGCGGCGGCGCCCACGAGCTTCGGCCCGGTCTCGAACGGGCCCCGCACCCGCGGCGGCTGCCGGTGCGCGTCCGCGCTGTCGCCGTGGTGCACCGGCCGCGCGGTCGCGGACAGGTCGGGCGCCCGGCCGTCGGCGACCGCGCGCAGCATGGCGTCGGCCTGCTCGGCGGACAGGCGCATGGTGTGGTCCTTCTGCAGCAGGCCCTCGATGATCGGCCGCAGCGGGCCCGCCTGGGTGGGCGGCTCCGCGGTCTCGGTCATCAGCGCGGCGAGCGTGGCGGCGACCGAGCCGCGCTCGTACGCGGGCCGCCCCTCGACCGCGAAGTAGAGGGTGGCGCCGAGTGACCACAGGTCGGACTCGGGCCCGGCGTACTCGCCGCGCGCCCGCTCCGGCGCGGTGTAGCCGGGGGAGCCGATCACCATGCCGGTCCTGGTCAGGTCGGTGTCGCCGACCGCCTTGGCGATGCCGAAGTCGGTGAGCACGACGCGGCCGGTGTCGGTGAGCAGCACGTTGCTCGGCTTGACGTCGCGGTGGAGGATGCCCTGGGCGTGCGCGGCGCGCAGCGCGCTGAGCAGGTCGACGCCGATCTGCGCGACGAGCCGGGGCGGCAGCGGGCCCTCCTCGTCGATGACCTGCTCCAGGGAGCGGCCCTCGACCAGCTCCATGATGATCCACGGGAGGCCGTCCACCACGATGGCGTCGTGCACCGTGGCGACGCACGGATGGTTGAAGCGCGCGGCGAAGCGCGCCTCACGGATCATGCGTTCGCGCAGCTCGGCCTGTTGCTCGGGGGTGAGCCCAGGGTCCCGGCGGATCTGCTTGACCGCCACCTCCCGCCCGAGCGAACGGTCCCAGGCACGCCAGACCGTGCCCATGGTTCCCCTGCCGAGGGGGGCCGTCAACTCGTAGCGGTCGGCGAGCAACCGCGTGTGCTCTTCCGGCATGAGTAAGAAGATAGTCCGCGGCGCTTGAGGCGCGCTTTCCGGTTACTTGCGTAGGCGCGGTGGCAGGAACCGGCGGGGGATAATCGACCGTACAAAAGAGGACAATTGCCTCATAAATGGATGAATCGGAGCGAGTGGGGACTGCTCCGACGGCCGCCGGTGGGCACCCTCGAACGGCCGCCGCACCCCGGCCGCGCCGTCCCGCCGCTGCCACGGCGGCGGCTGCGCGCCGGACTCGTGCGGGCGGGAGTCCGGCTGCTGCGACGGCACGCGCAGCGTCCCGGCCCGGTGCTGCCCGCGGTGCTGCGCCTTGTGCGACGACCTGCGGTGCAGCGGCGCGGTCGCCGCCTGCGGCAGCCGGAACGAGCGGTGGGCCGGCCCGCCGAGCGGCTCCTCGGCCGAGCCGCCCGCCGCGACCCGGGCGAGCATGAGCGCGGCGCGGGTGCCGTCGAGCCGTTGCCGCGGATCGATCTGCAGCAGGCCGGTGAGCACCGGGGCGAGCGGTCCGGCCCGCTCCATCGGGATCGGCTCGCCGCTGGTGAGCGCGGCGAGCGCGGCCGCCGCGGACCGCCGGCCGTGCAGGCCGCGTCCCTCGACGGCGGTGTACAGGGTGGCCCCGAGCGACCACAGGTCCCCGGCGGGGGAGGCCTTGTCGCCGAGGATGCGCTCGGGCGCGATGTATCCGGCCGAACCGAGCACGATGCCGGCCTGGGTGAGCGCGACGTCGCCCTCGAGAGCGGCGAGCCCGAAGTCGGTGAGCACCACCCGGTCCTCGGTGACGAGCACGTTGCTCGGCTTGACGTCGCGGTGGAGGATGCCCTTGGCGTGCACCGCGCGCAGTGCCCCGAGCACGTGGCGGCCGATCTCGGCGACCCGGCGCGGCGGCAGCGGGCCCTCCTGCCGGATGACCTCCTCGAGGGACCGGGCGCGCAGCAGCTCCATCACGATCCACGGGCGGTCGTCCTCGGTGACCACGTCGTACACGGTGATCACCGACGGATGGGCGACCATCGCGGTCGCCCGGCCCTCGCGCTCGGTGCGGGCGCACAGCTCCGCGCGCAGCTCCTCGTCGAGGACGTTCGGCAGGCGCACCTCCTTGACCGCGACCTCACGGTCGAGAAGGTCGTCGTATGCCCGCCACACGGTGCCCATGCCGCCGCGCCCGACCGGTTCCAACAGCCGGTAACGCTCGGCGAGCCGGTATCCGGAGGGCGCACGCATGGGTGGCAGCTTACCGATTTGTTCCCGGCTGCCAGAAGGCAGTGGCCCGAATCTTTGTTGGGACCTTCGGTCAATCTTCTGACTGTCGTCAGTCATGGGGTCTGCAGTCCCAATAGTTCAGCCACATACGTCACGACACGTTACCCATCGCCTGAACTTCGGGCCTCGTACCCTGCAATGGCGCCCTGGAAAGCGACACCACCATACCGAGTGCCGCCGGTACGGCCAATGCAGGTCGACCACAAACGGCGTCCGGTGACGGAAGTCACCGCACCTTTCGTCAGGTAAGACGTGGGTAACGCGAAGTTCGTTCACGACCGGGCGTACCGCCGCCGCGCGGGCGGCGGGACCGCGAGCGCGCGTCCGGCCCCGGCCGCCCCGAGCCGTGCCGTACGGCGTGCCGGTCGGGCGGACGGGGCCGGTGACGTCGGTGGCCTCGGGCCGGTCAGGGGCGCCGGCCGATGGTGAGGACCGGGCCCCCGGTGTCCTCGAAGAAGTCGTTGCCCTTGTCGTCGACGACGATGAACGCCGGGAAGTCCTCGACCTCGATCTTCCAGACGGCCTCCATGCCGAGCTCGGGGTACTCGAGCACCTCGACCTTCTTGATGCAGTCCTGGGCGAGCCGGGCCGCCGGGCCGCCGATCGAGCCGAGGTAGAAGCCGCCGTACTTCTTGCACGCCTCGGTCACCTGGCGGGACCGGTTCCCCTTGGCGAGCATGACCAGCGAGCCGCCCGCGGCCTGGAACCGCTCCACGTACGAGTCCATGCGGCCGGCCGTGGTGGGGCCGAACGAGCCGCTGGCGTACCCCTCGGGGGTCTTCGCCGGGCCCGCGTAGTAGACCGGGTGGTCGCGCATGTACTGCGGCATCGGCTCGCCCGCGTCGAGCCGCTCGGCGATCTTGGCGTGGGCGATGTCGCGGGCCACCACGAGCGGGCCGGTGAGCGACAGCCGGGTCTTCACCGGGTACTTGGTGAGCTCGGCGAGGATCTCCTGCATCGGCCGGTTGAGGTCGATCCGCACCACGTCGTCGGAGAGCTGGTCCTCGGTGGTGTCGGGCAGGAACCGCGCCGGGTCGGTCTCCAGCTGTTCCAGGTAGATGCCCTCCGGTGTGATCTTCGCGAGGGCCTGGCGGTCCGCGCTGCACGACACCGCGATCGCCACCGGGCAGGACGCGCCGTGCCGCGGCAGCCGGATCACCCGCACGTCGTGGCAGAAGTACTTGCCGCCGAACTGGGCGCCGATGCCGAGGTCCTGGGTGAGCTTGAGGATCTTCTCCTCCAGCTCCAGGTCACGGAACCCGTGGCCGCTCGGCGACCCGGAGGTGGGCAGCGTGTCGAGGTACCGGGCGGAGGCGTACTTGGCCGCCTTCAGCGCGTACTCGGCGCTCGTGCCGCCGATGACGATGGCGAGGTGGTACGGCGGGCAGGCCGCGGTGCCGAGGCCGCGGATCTTCTCCTCGAGGAAGGCGAGCAGCCGCTTCTCGTTGAGCAGCGCCTTGGTCTCCTGGAAGAGCAGCGACTTGTTCGCCGAGCCGCCGCCCTTCGCCATGAACAGGAACTTGTACGCGTCGGCGTGGCCGTCCGGGTCCTCGGCGTAGATCTCGATCTGGGCGGGGAGGTTGTTGCCGGTGTTCCTCTCCTCCCACATGGTCAGCGGCGCCATCTGCGAGTACCGCAGGTTGAGCCGCGTGTAGGCGTCGAACACGCCGCGGGAGATGTGCTCGGCGTCCCGCCCGTCGGTGAGCACGTGCCGGCCGCGCTTGCCCATCACGATCGCGGTGCCGGTGTCCTGGCACAGCGGCAGCACGCCGCCCGCCGCGATCGAGGCGTTCTTCAGCAGGTCGAGCGCGACGAACCGGTCGTTGCCGCTCGCCTCCGGGTCATCGATGATCTTGCGGAGCTGGGCGAGGTGGCTCGCGCGCAGGTAGTGCGAGATGTCGTGGATCGCGGTCTCGGTGAGCAGCCGCAGCGCCTCGGGCTCGACCTCCAGGAAGGTCCGGCCCGCCGCCTCGACTCTCCGCACCCCCTCCGTGGTGATCAAACGGTATTCCGTCTCATCGGGTCCCAGCGGCAACAGGTCGGTGTAGTCGAACTCGGGCATCGCGCTCCTCCTAGGTTTTCCTAGAGATTACGACCCCGCCTCGCAGGCCCAGCACGATGCCCGCGATGACGAGCCCGGCACCCGCCAGGTCGGCGGTCGTGGGCGTGCCGAGGCCGAGCACGACCGTGGTGACCAGCGAGCCCACCGGGATGAGCCCGGCGAGCAGGCCCGCCCGCTGCGGGCCGAGCCGGGGCAGGCCGGTGTACCAGAGCAGGAACGCGATCACGGTGATCACGACGGCGAGGTAGCCGAGGCCGAGCGCCTCGGCCGCGGTCGGCGGCCGCAGGATGCCGCCGCCGTCGAGCGCGAGCCCGATCGCCACCAGCAGCGGTACGGCGAGCGCGCACGCGTACGCCGACACCCGGACCGCGCCGAGCCTGGGCAGCAGCGGCAGGGCGAGCAGCGAGAAGCACACCTCGCAGCCGAGCGCGACCAGCGACCAGGCCAGCCCGGCCGGGGTGCCGCTGCCGAGCCCGGTGGCGAGCGTGGCCCCGGCGACCACGACGGCCGCGGCGGCGACCACGCGCGGCGACGGCCGCCCGCCGACCAGGGCGAGCACGAGGGGGACCGTGCCGAGCACGGTGCCCGCGAGGGTGGGCCCGGACGCGTTCGCCGACTCGATCACCGCCACGTTGAAGATGACCAGCCCGGTCATCGCCAGCGCGACGAGCAGCGCCACGTCCCGGCGGGTGAGCCGCTCGGTGGCCGGGCCGCGCAGCCGGGCCACGGCGAGCAGGATCGCCGCGGCCGCCGCGTACCGCACCGCCTGCCCGCCGTACACCGGGTAGTCGGCGATCAGCGCGGAGACCGCGGTGAGCGTGCCGACGAGGAACATCGCCGACGCCGCGCAGGCCGCTCCGGCGATCCAGGCGCGCCCGCGGCCGTCGGCGGGCGCCGGGGCGGAATCGGTGGTCCGCCTCGATTGCGTCGATGTGGGTTGTTCGTGCCGCACGTTCACGGCGAGGATGCTAGGAACGCAATGGACCTCGTCCCTGGTCCATTCATGAGCGGAAACCGAGGACCAATTGCCGGATCTGCACCTTATCGTCGACCGGGCCAAGGGCGGCGTCGCCGCCCAGCTCGCCCGTGGGCTGCGCGACGCCATCCGCTCGGGCCGGCTGCGCCCCGGCGAGCGGCTGCCCGCCACCCGCGAGCTCGCCCGCGACCTCGGCCTGTCCCGGGGCGTGGTGGTCGAGGCGTACGAGCAGCTCGTCGCCGAGGGCTTCCTCGTCTCGCGGGTGGGCGCGGGCACCCGCGTGGCCCCGCTCGCCGCCGGCGTACCCGGCGACCGGGCCACGGACGACCCCGCCGGCCAGGACGACGGCGCGGCGGGGAAGCGGGCCGCGGCGGACGGCGCGCGGCCGCGCCGGAGGACCGGCCCCGGCGGGCGGTCGTTCGCGGCCGCGGACCGCTGGCGGTCGTACTACGGGTACCGGCCGACCTCGCCGGATCTGGCGATGTTCCCCCGGCAGCGGTGGCTCGCCGCGGTACGGCACGTGCTCGCCACGGTGCCGCACGACGGGCTCGACTACGGCGACCCGGGCGGGGTGCCGGAGCTGCGCGCCGAGCTCGCCGCCTACCTGCGGCGGGTGCGGGCCGCCGACGCCACGCCGGAGAACGTGGTGGTGGTGAGCGGGGTGGCCCAGGCGCTCACCCTCGTCGTGCGCCACCTCGCCGGCGGGCGCGGCGGGCGGGTCCGGCTCGCCGTGGAGGACCCGACCACGCCCCGCCCGCTGCCGATGCTGCGCTCGGCCGGCGCGGAGCTGGTCCCGGTGCCGGTCGACGAGGAGGGCATGGACGCCGCCGCGCTGCGCCGCAGCGGCGCCGAGGCGGTGCTGCTCACGCCCGCGCACAACTACCCGACCGGCGTGGTGCTCTCCCCGCGGCGCCGCGCCGAGATCGCCGCGTGGGCGGCCGAGACCGGCGCGGTCGTGCTCGAGGACGACTACGACGCCGAGTTCCGCTTCGACCGGGACCCGGTCGGCTGCCTGCAGGGCCTCGCCCCCGGCCACGTCGTGCTCGCGGGCAGCGTGAGCAAGTCGCTCGCCCCCGGCCTGCGGCTCGGCTGGCTCGTCGCCCCCGATCCGATCGCGCGGGCGGTACGGCAGGCCCGCGAGGAGGAGGACCTCGGCTCGCCGGTGATCGACCAGTACGCCCTCGCCCACTTCATCGCGACCGGCGGCTACGACCGGCACCTGCGCCGCATGCGCCGCGAGTACCGGGCGCGGCGGGACGCGATGGTGCGCGCCCTCGCCGAGCACCTGCCGCAGGTGCGCGTGCCCGGCGTGGCGGCCGGGCTGCACCTGTACGCCGAGCTGCCGCCCGGCTGGGACGAGGAGCGCGTGGTCGCCGCGGCGACCGCCGCCGGGCTCACCGCCGACCCGGTCGCCCCGGCGCGCACCGCCCCCGGCCCGCCCGCCGTCGTGATCGGCTTCGCCCGCCTGCCGGTGCACCGGATCGAGGCCGCGGTACGCGAGCTCGCCGCGGCGGTCCGGCCGTACCGGGCCGGTTGACCTGGCGCCCGCACGCCGGTCTGCGTGCCGGTGTGACGCGTTCGAGGTGTACGGCCGGTGCGCGGTGACCTAGTGTCGAAGGCGTGGAGAGCAACCCTCGGCCCCCATCCATCAGCCGCAGCCTCGCGGAGAGCCTGACCGGCCTGTGGCAGGCCTGGGAGGCTCGCCGCCTTCCCGCCGGGGCGCCGCCGGAGCAGCGCGTGCCCGTGGCCCAGCTGCGCGCCTCGGACGCCGATCGGGAGCGCGTCGTGTCGGTGCTGCAGGAGGCGTGCGCCGACGGGCGGCTCACCGTGGCCGAGCACGAGGAACGGGTGGAGCGCGCCTACCTGGCGAAGACCCTCGGCGAGCTGGCCGCGCTCACCGCCGACCTGCTTCCCCCCGACCGGCAGCCGGTCAACCTCGACGACCGGCCGGTCACCGCGCTGTTCCGCAAGGAGCGGCGGGAAGGCCGCTGGGTCGTGCCGCCCCGGTACACCGCGACCGCGATCGGCACCACGGTCACCCTCGACCTGCGCGAGGCGCTGCTGCAGACCCACCACGTGACGCTCGAGGTCACCGTGGTCGGCGGCACCCTCGAGCTCATCGTGCCCGAGGGCGTCCAGGTGGAGATGCCGGCGAAGGCCACGTTCGGCGACAAGAAGAACCGGGTGCGCGCCGTACCGAGCCCGCAGGCCCCGCTCATCGAGATCACCGGGCGGGTGATCCTCGGGTCGATCGTCGCCAAGCCGCCGAAGCCTCCGAAGAAGGGCCGGTTCCGCCGCCACGGCTAGCGGCGGGACGCCCGGCGGACCGTACGGGACGCGTGCCCGCGGGTCCGCCGGGCGGCCGTACGGCCGTGCGGTCCGGGGCTCAGACCGCGGTGTCGAAGTTGATCGCGCTGTACGCGCGCAGCTTCCACAGCCGGTGCTCGCTCTCGATCTTGCGGACGGTGCCGGAGCGGCTGCGCATCACCAGCGAGTTCGTGATCGCACAGCCGCCGCGGTACCGCACGCCGCGCATCAGCTCGCCGTCCGTGATGCCGGTGGCGGCGAAGAACACGTCGTCGGACTTGACCAGGTCGTCGATGGTGAGCACCTTGTCGAGGTCGTGCCCGGCGTCCAGCGCGCGGCGGCGCTCGTCCTCGTCCCGCGGCCACAGCCTGCCCTGGATCACGCCGCCGAGGCACTTGAGGGCGCAGGCCGCGATGATGCCCTCCGGGGTGCCGCCGATGCCGAGCATGAGGTCGATGCCGGTGTCCGGGCGGGCCGCCATGATCGCGCCGGCCACGTCGCCGTCGGTGATGAACTTGATCCGCGCGCCGGTCTCACGGATCTCCTTGACGATCTGCTCGTGCCGGGGCCGGTCGAGGATGACCACGGTGACGTCCTGCGGCGCGCAGCCCTTCGCCCGGGCCACCGCGGCGATGTTCGCCGCCACCGGGGCGTTGATGTCCACCACCGACGCCGCCTCCGGGCCGGTCACCAGCTTCTCCATGTAGAAGACCGCGGACGGGTCGTACATCGAGCCGCGCTCGCTCACCGCGATCACCGAGATCGCGTTCGACATGCCCATCGCGGTGAGCCGGGTGCCGTCGATCGGGTCCACGGCGACGTCGCACTCGGGGGCGTCGGCGTCCGCGGAGCCGACCCGCTCGCCGTTGTACAACATGGGAGCGTTGTCCTTCTCCCCCTCGCCGATCACCACGACACCGTTCATCGACACCGTGTTGATCAACTGGCGCATCGCGTTCACGGCCGCGCCGTCGGCCCCGTTCTTGTCGCCGCGGCCGACCCACCGGGCCGCTGCCATCGCCGCCGCCTCGGTCACACGTACCAGCTCAAGCGCGAGGTTGCGGTCGGGCGCGTGCTCCTTCGTGGCCAAAGGCGGCGGTACCGAATTCTGGTCGGACATGATGGAGCCCTTCTTCGCGAAACTGCCGTAATCAAGAATCTCAGGCGCCTGCCAACTGCTTGCAGGGTGGTACGCCGTGCACCTGAATGACGACATTCCTTCCCTGCTGCGGAACTTTTGATCCCGATCGGCCCCGCGGGCGTCCCCGGGCGGGAAAGCCGGAAGATCGCATCGAAGGCCGACCGGAAGATCAACAACGCGCACCCGCCCATCGAGGGCGGCCGGGAGGGATAATGTCGCCACCATGAGCAGCGACACGGATCGGCCGGTCACCACGCGCACCTCGGAGCGGGGCGCGGCCACCCGCGGCGCCCTCCTCGAGGCCGCCAGACAGGTTTTCGTCTCCAGCGGTTTCGCCGAGGCGGGCGTGACCGAGGTCGTCGCGCGGGCGAAGGCCAGCGTCGGCAGCCTCTACCACCACTTCTCCGGCGGCAAGGCCGAGCTCTACACGGCGCTCTTCGACGAGTTCCAGGACCGGCAGATCCAGCGCAGCAAGCAGGCCACCCAGGCGGCCCGCGCCGCCGGGGTCACCGACCCGATGGAGCTGCTCATCGCCGGGGCCCGCGCCTACCTCGAGGGCTGCTTCGAGGAGCGGGAGCTGTCCGCGCTGTTCCTGCGCGGCGACGGCCCGCCCGGCTTCGAGGTCTACATGCGGGAGAAGCTCGGCCAGTGGGTACGGCGCAACGCCGCGCTGTTCGACGAGGACGAGGGCGCGCTCGCGGTCGTCATCACCGGCGCGCTCGCCGCGGTCGCCCAGCACGTCTCGCTCGCCGAGGACGTGGCCGCCGCCCGCAGGCTCGCCGACGAGGCGCTCGTCATCATCCGCGGCATCCGCAGGCCCTCGGGCGAGCCGCCCGCGGAGGGCCCGGCCGCGGCGTCCGCGTAGCCGTACCGGTGGCGCCCGGCGGCGGTGCGGGCGCGGTCGGGGGCGTCGGGGGAAGGCGGTAGTCTCGCGTGACGTGGGCCGATTCACCCAAGGGTTCGTTGGTTACGCGTTCGCGCTGCTGGTCTGCCTCGGCGCGGTCGGGTTGTTCCTGCTCGTGACGCCGCAGAGCCGTACCGAGCGCATCCCCGAGGTGAACTTCTCCATCGACCTGGCGAACGCGCGCCGCCAGGCCTCGTTCGAGGTGTGGGCGCCGGAGCCGGTGCCCGCGAACTGGGTGCCGAACAGCTCCCGGATCGCCCCGGACCAGGCGTTCTTCACCTGGCGGCTCGGCTTCGCCACCGCCAAGCGCAGGCACGCCATGCTCGCGCAGAGCGACGAGCAGCCCGCCGCGGAGTTCGCCAACCGCATGGCGAACAGCGACAAGCCGGTCGGCACCGTGGAGATCGCCGGGGCGACATGGGAGAAGCGGGAGCGGCCGGACAAGAACCAGCGCACGCTGATCCGGTTCCTCGACGGCGCCACGGTCGTGGTCACCGGGACCGCGGACTGGGACGAGCTCACCACCCTCGCCACCAGCCTCAAGGCGTACCCCAAGGTCGAGGACACCCCCGGGCCCACGCCGTCCGCGTCCCCGTCGGTGTCCGCCTCGGCCGAGGCGGCGGCGACGCCGTCCGGCGGGCAGGACGGCTGAGCGGCTAGAAGGGTGCCTCGGCGGGGCCGTTCCCGGCCCGCCCGTCGCGCTCCTCGCGCTCGGCCATCGCGGCGGCGAGCCGTACCCGGGCGCCCTGCAGCCACTCCTCGCACACCGCGGCGAGCCGCTCGCCGCGCTCCCACAGCCGGATCGACTCCTCCAGGGTGAGCCCGCCGGCCTCGAGCCGCCGCACCACCTCGGTGAGCTCCTCGCGCGCCTGCTCGTAGGAAAGTTTCCGCTCCGGCGCGTCGTGTGCCGCGTCCTGGGCTGCGTTCTCCTCTGCCACGAGGCCACCTTACGGCGTCGCGCCGACGATCCGGCGCGCAAAACCACTTGGCGGGCGCGGCTCGGCCCGTTAGTCATGGGCTGCGTGGAGGACACAGTGAACGGCGGCGCGAGCGTGAAGGTGCGCGCCGCGACCGTGGACGACATCCCCGAGCTGGTACGGCTCCGCGAGATCCTCGACCGGCGCATGCGCGCGGACGAGGGCGGCTACCCCGTATACGACGGCTGGCAGGAGGCGTACGCGCGCAGCCTGCGCGAGCGCATGGGCGCCCCCGACGTGGCCGTCTTCGTCATCGACCGGCCCGACGGCGACGGCCTGGCCGCCTGCGGCATGGGGTTCATCTACGAGCGCTTCCCCGGCCCGGTGCTGCCCGACGGCAGGTTCGGCTACGTGCTCGGCATGACCACCGACCCGGCCTACCGGCGCCGCGGGTACGGCCGGGCGATCCTCGAGGCGCTGCTCGACTGGTACCGGGCGAACGGCGTGCGCCGGGTCGACCTGCACGCCACCTCGGACGGCGAGCCGCTGTACCGCGCGTTCGGCTTCGACGCCCACTACCCGGCGCTCACCTGGGTGGATCCGGCACCGTGATCGCGCGGATCCGGTCGTCGGCGAAGCGCACGCTCAGCTCCTCGCCGGGGGCGACGTCGGCGGCGAGCCGTACCACCTCGCCCGAGGGACGCTGCACGATCGCGTAGCCGCGCTGCAGGGTCGCGGCGGGGGAGAGGGCGACCAGACGGGCGCGCAGGTGCTCCAGCGAGTCGGCGGCCCGGTCGAGGTGGGCGGCGAGGCAGCGGCGGGCGCGCTCGCGCAGCGCGTCCACCTGCTCCAGGCGGCGGTCGATCTCGCGCACCGGGTCGGCGAGCGACGGCCGGCTGCGCACCGCGGCGAGCCAGGCGGACTCCCGGTCGATCAGGCCGGTGAGCACCCGGCGGCCCCGGTCCCGCAGCTGCCGGATCAGCGCGAGCTGCTCGCCCACGTCCGGCACCACCTTCTTCGCCGCGTCCGTCGGCGTGGAGGCCCGCACGTCGGCGACGAGGTCGAGCAGCGGGGTGTCCTGCTCGTGCCCGATCGCGCTCACCACCGGGGTACGGCAGGCGGCGACGGCGCGGACCAGGGACTCGTCGGAGAACGGCAGCAGGTCCTCGAGCGAGCCGCCGCCCCGCGCGATGATGATCACGTCGACCTCGGGGTCGGCGTCGAGCTTGCGCAGCGCCTCGGTGACCTCGCCCACGGCGTACGGTCCCTGCACGGCGACCTGCTCCACGGTGAACCGCACCGCGGGCCACCGCCGCCGCGCGTTCTCCAGCACGTCCCGCTCGGCCGCCGAGTCCCGCCCGCAGATCAGCCCGACCGTCCGGGGCAGGAACGGCAGCCGGCGCTTGCGCTCCGCGTTGAACAGCCCCTCCGCGGCGAGGAGCTGCCGCAGCCGCTCCAGCCGGGCGAGCAGCTCGCCGATGCCGACCGGGCGGATCTCCAGCGCGGTGAACGCGAACGAGCCCCGGGTGACGTAGAAGTCGGGCTTGAGGCGCATCACCACCCGCGCCCCGTCCACCGGGCGTGGCGCGGTCGCCTCGTACACGCCCCGCGGGCACATCACCCGGGCGGACACGTTCGCGACCGGGTCGCGCAGCGTGAGGAACACGGTGCCGCCGCGGGCGCTCAGCTCGGTGATCTGGCCCTCGGCCCAGACCGTCCCCAGCCTGCCGATCCACTGCGCCACCATCTGCAGCACGCTGCGCAGCGGCAGCGGCTGCTCCGGAGAGCTCTTCGCGGCCATGCCGGGCAGCCTATCCAGGCGATCGGGTCCGCCGGGCGGCTACTTTCCGGCCTGCTGCTCGAGCTTGGCGAGGCGGTTCTCGAACATGCGGATCACGGCCTCGCGACCGTGGTGCGCCCGCTCGTACTCGAGCAGCTCGCGGATCTGCTCGGCCGACTTGCCCCGCATGCGGGCGCGCAGCGAGGCGATGGTGAGCGTGGCGTACCCGGGGATCGGCTCGGCCGGCCCGGTCGTGGTCGGCGCCTTGGCGCTCGCCGGTACGGCGGTGACCGGCGTCTCGGTCTCGGCGGCGGGCTCCTCGGCGGTCCGCGCGGCCTTGGCGAGCTCCTCGCCCTCGGCCGCGGCGGGCGCGGGCGCGGCGGGCGCGGGCGCGGCGGGCTCGGCGGCGGGCTGCGCGGGCGCGACGGCCTCCTCGGCCGCCTTCTCGACCCGCTCGACGTCCACCGCCTGCCCGGCCTTCGCCTCCGCCGGGGCCGGGGTCTCCGCCTTCTCGGCCTGCTCGGCCTTCGCCGCCGCGGCGGTCTCGGTCACCGTCTCCGCCGCGGTGACCTCGGGCTTCTCCTCGGCCGTGGCCTTCTTCCCGGTGTCCTCGGCCTTCTCCGCCTCCGCCGGTGCGGTCTCCGGAGCGACGGCCTCGGCGGGCCGCTCACGGACCTCCTCAGCGGCCGCGGCCGGCTCGGCGGCCTTCGCCGCCGCCTGCTCGGCCTGCTCGCGCGCCTGCTCCGCGTCCTCCTCGCGCCGCTCCTCCTCGGCCTTCTCCGCAGGCTTCTCGGTGGCCTTCTCCGCAGGCTTCTCCGCGGGCCGGGTGGGCGCGTAGATGACCGGCTCACGCCGTGCCGTACCGCCGTTCGCCTCCGCGGTCGGCGGCGCCTCGGACGGGCGCGGGGCGAAGATGACGGGCTCCCGCCGGGCGGGCCGTTCCTGCTCCGCGGCCGCGGTGCCCGCGTCCCGCGCGGCGCGCGGCTCGTGCAGCGTTTCCTCGTCCTTTTCCTCCCGGCCCGTCCGCGACAGGGCCTGGCGCAACCGGCCGGCCAGCTCGAGCATGACGCCGACGGCGCTCACCGCCGTCTGCAGCAGTTTTCTGGGCACGTCCTTCGCCTTCTCCTCAGGACCCCCGCGATCGCAGAGCTTCGCGCGGATCGACCTTCCGATATCTTTGATGAAGTCTGGGAGGGACACCTCAGGCTCCTTCAGGCGGGTGTTTGCGGCGATTGCCTGGCGGTTCGCAACTCTAGGCGGTAAAGAGATCGGCGAACGGGTAACTGCGGCGTTCCCCGTAGCATAGAGACATGACTGCTCAGAACCCCACGACACGACGCGTACTTGTGGCCCGCCCTCGCGGATACTGCGCCGGGGTGGACCGCGCGGTCGCGACCGTGGAGAAGGCTCTCGAGCAGTACGGCCCGCCGATCTATGTGCGCAAGCAGATCGTGCACAACACGCACGTGGTGCGCACCCTGGAAAAGCGCGGTGCCGTCTTCGTGGACGAGACCGACGAGGTGCCCGAGGGCGCGATCGTCATCTTCTCCGCCCACGGCGTCTCGCCCGCCGTCCACGAGGAGGCGGCCCGCCGCTCGCTGAAGACCATAGACGCCACCTGCCCCCTGGTCACGAAGGTTCACAACGAGGCGAAGCGGTTCGCCGCCAAGGACTACGACATCCTGCTCATCGGCCACGAGGGGCACGAGGAGGTCGAGGGCACCGCGGGCGAGGCCCCCGACCACATCCGGCTCGTGGACGGCCCCGACGGCGTGGAGAAGGTCCAGGTCCGCGACCCGAACCGGGTGGTGTGGCTCTCCCAGACCACGCTGTCGGTGGACGAGACCAAGCAGACCGTCGCCCGGCTGCGGGAACGTTTCCCGAACCTGATCGACCCGCCGAGCGACGACATCTGCTACGCCACGCAGAACCGGCAGACCGCGGTGAAGGAGATCGCCGCCCGGTCCGACCTCGTCATCGTCGTCGGCTCGAACAACTCGTCCAACTCCAAGCGCCTGGTCGAGGTCGCCAAGGACGCCGGCGCCCCCGCCGCGTACCTCGTCGACGACGCCTCCTACATCGAGGACGCCTGGCTCGAGGGCGTCTCCACCGTGGGCCTCACAAGCGGCGCCTCCGTGCCGGAGGAGCTCGTCGAGGGCGTGCTCGCCAAGCTCGCCACCCACGGCTTCACCGACGTCGAGGAGGTCGAGTCGGTGGCCGAGCACATGCGCTTCGCGCTCCCGCACGAGCTGCGCAAGGACCTGCGCGCCGCCACCACGGCCTGACCTGCGGTACGGCTCCGCGTCGCCTACCGCTGTGATGCTTTCATCGTTCCGTTCCGTCGGGCCTCTTCCCTTCGCCTGACCGTCCCGGCCGACGCACCGGGCCGCGGCGACGGCCGGTGACCGGCCGCGGCGGCGCGGTGGGATCGTCGTGCCCGGGTCCATTACGCCATGATCGCCCGAGTCGGTGGCCGGTTTCCGGGGAACGACCGGGATTCAGTACGGCCGGCCGTGGGCAGACGATGACCATGGATGGACCAAAGGCGATCAACGGGGCACAATACAGATCATTAACGGCCGTTACAGAGCGTAATGGAATGTAACGCTATGACGGCCGACCACGGATCGAGCACGACGGACGACCGCGACGCACCCGCCGGGCACCCGGCCCCGCCGCGGCCGCCGTCGGCGGCCTGGCCGTCCCGCGCGGGCGGTCATGGCCACAAGGAGGGAAAGGACGCACGTGCGGCGTAAATCGATCTCGGTTCCCGGGCTCGATCACGACGATCAGCCGGGTCCCGCCGCGGTGACGGTCACCGGAGCGATCGGCGGACTGCTCGTGACGGGCGGTATCAGCGGGCACGACCCGGAGACCGGCGAGATTCCCAAGAAGGCGGCCGACGAGGTGGCGCAGGCGTTCGCGAACCTGCGGGCGATCCTCGACGCCGCCGACTGCACCCCGGAGAACGTGGCCAAGATCACCATCTTCACCACCGATCGGTCGATCCGCGAGCACGTCACCCGCGAATGGCTCGCCATGTTCCCCGACCCGGAGAGCCGCCCGGTCTGCCACACCCTGGTGCAGCAGCTCACCGGGATGCGGCTGCAGCTCGACTGCCTCGCCGTACTGGCGGCGCAGGCCTGAGCGCGCCGCGCCACGGCCGCGGGGCACGCGGCACGCCCTGCACGGCCCGGCATCGGGTGCCGCCCCGGCCGGACCGGAGGGGCGCCGCGTGCGTCCCGCGCGCCGGACGACGCCATCGGAGAGGGCATCGGCATGCCGTGCCCATCCGCGCCCGCCGCACATCACGCACCGGTACGGCGGGCTCGTTTCGTTCGGGCACCTGGTCGGCCGACGCGACGCCCGCACCGGCCGGACGGCGCGGGCCGGCCGTACGAGATCGTGCGTTCGCACCCTCCGCCGGCGGCAGGTGGCCGCCGCGGCGCGGCACGGCGCACGCCGTGTGCGTCTGTAGTGTCCCCTCCAGAAAATGTTTTCGTGAGGAGTCGCGCCGGCGGTTCTCCGCCCGCCCGCCCGGGATCCGGCGGGGAGCCGGGCGGGCCTCAGGGACCGACCACGACCAGCTTTCCTCGCGGTGCGAAAGACGCAAACCCGGCGTGTTCCACCAGGCGGCACACGGTGTGGGTGACGGCCCCGTGCGTCACAGCGCGCGGTAGTCGGCGGCGATGTTCTCCGCGGTGCGGCGGATCAGCGGGACGTTCGTGGCCGGGTTGAGCCGGGCGCTCGGCAGCGACATCGACACCGCGCCGATCACCTCGCCCTTCACCATGATCGGCGCGGCCACGCAGGAGAGGCCGAGCGCGGCCTCCTCGCGGTCGATCGCCACGCCGTTCGCGCGCACCGCGGCGAGCTCGGCGAGGAACCGGTTCGGGTCGACGATCGTGTACGGCGTGCGCCGGGTGAGCCCTTCCCGCAGCACCCGCTGCACGGTCTCCGGGTCGCTCATCGCGAGGATCGACTTGCCCAGGCCGGTGCAGGCGGCGGGGACCCTGGACCCTACATTGGTGGGGGTGCGCACGGAGCTCTTACCGTGGATCTTCTCCAGGTAGATGATGTCGCTGCCCTCGAGCACGGCGAGGTGCACCGTGTGGTTGGTGCGGGCGTGCAGGTCGCTCATGTGGGGGACGGCGACGTCCCGCAGCCCGCGCGGGCGGCAGTGCTGGACCCGGTTGCCGAGCTCGAACAGCCGCCAGGCCAGCCGGTAGTTGGTGCCGGCCCGTTCCACGAAGCCGCCCTGCTCCAGGTAGGCGAGCAGGCGGAACGCGGTGGACTTGGGCACGCCGGCGCGGCGGGCCAGCTCGGTCACCCCCAGCGTGGGGCCGGCGTTGCGGAAGGAGTCGAGCAGGTGCAAGGCCTTGCCGACCGAGGTGGAGGACAGGTCACGGCCGTTGGAGCCGAGGCCCTTCCGGTTCGGCGTGCCCTTGGTCGCGCGCAGAGCGGGGGAGCTGTTCGTGGTCGTTGCGCTCATCAAGGCTGCCCTCTCGTCCTGGGACGCGGTGAGGCGGCCGCATCCCGCCGTGGACCGCGCGGTGAGATAGCTCACATGCGCGTGACCACACTGTAGTAAGCACTACAGAAATTGTCACGAGGGCAACGGGCGCGTTACCGACATGTTTCGCAGGGACCCATAGACGTGAGCAATGCTCACCATCCGGATAATTCGTGCCGTCTGGTGGAAAACAGCTCTGGATCACCCCTGCCGGGTGGGATGAGATGACGCGGGACAGCACGCCGCCGCAGCGCAACGGAGGAGAGCCGTGACGGAGCAGGCCGTCGACCCGCGACGGTACCGGGAGACCCTGGGGCACTACCCGACCGGGGTCGTGATCGTGACCGGGATCGCGGAGGACGGCGAGCCGGTCGGCATGGTGGTCGGCACCTTCACCGCGGTCTCGCTGTCGCCGCCGCTCGTCGCGTTCCTGCCCCGCCGCGACTCGCGCACGTTCGCCCGGCTGCGCACCGCCGCCACGTTCTGCGTCAACGTGCTCTCCGCCACCCAGGTGTGGCTGTGCCGCCGGTTCACCGACCCGGACGTGACCGACAAGTTCCACGGCGTGCCGTGGACGCCGGCGCCCTCGGGCGCGCCGATCATCGAGGGCGGCATTGCCTGGATCGACTGCGACTACGACGCGATCACCGAGGGCGGGGACCACTACATCGTGCTGGGCCGGGTACGCGACATGCGGGTCACCGGCGACGAACCCCCGTTGCTGTTCCGCAAGGGCGGGTACGGCCGCTTCGCCCCGCTGGCCCCGGCGGAACCGGCGGCCGCGGACGCGGTGGACGGCGTGCCCCCGCACGACCGGACCGCGCCGCCGCCCCCCGCGGACGGGACGGCCGACGGCCGGGCGCATTCCGTGCCCCGGGCCTGACCGGGTCACGCCGCGGCGTCGGGGGACTCGCCGGGGGACGGGTAGAGCGGCGTGGCCGCGTACGCGGGCCGCCACACGTCGCGGTACGCCTCGCGGATCTCGGCGGGCAGGCCGGCGAGGATCGCGGCCACCGTCTCGTCGCTCGCCTCGTCGAGCACCCACGGCAGGTAGCGGCGGGCGTCGTCGCCGATCCGGGCGCGGTGCTCCCGGCCGAACTCCGCCCACTGCTCCGGAGAGAGGGTGGCGTCGATCAGCGCCAGGCCCTCGGCCTCCTCGTGCCGCAGGTGGTGCCGCAGCCTGGTGGCGAGCGCGTCGAGCACGTCGCCGAGCCGCCCGGCCCCGTCCTCGCGGTCGAGCACCGCGGCGTCCACCGCCGCGAGCAGCGGGTCGATCGCGGCGTGCTCCTCCTCCATCGCGTCGAGCAGCGCGAGGTCGTCGGGGCGGCCGGCGAGCACGTGCCGCATCGCGGGCCACAGCACGTCGTCCTCGGTCGTGTGGTGCACCCGCAGGAACTTCTTGAACAGCTCCCAGCCCACGGCGGTGCGCAGCACCCGCCGGGGGTCGTCGCCGGTGCGCGCCGCCACCCGGGCGAGCCGCTCCAGCTCCCGCCGGAGCGCGTCGTGCACCGCGAACATCATCGTCATGTTCAGCGTGTAGGTCATCTCCGCCTCCTGAAATCGTCAATGACGCTAACCGTTCAACCGATAAATCGTCAACTCGTATAACTATCAGCCCGGCGATAGGCTCCCGTCGGGAGGTGGAGACGGTGGAGGAGGCCGCGGAGAAGGCCCTGGAGAAGGCCCCGGAGAAGGCCGTGGCGGAGCCCGCGGAGCGGGGCGGCCTCGCCGCGGCGCTGGCCGCGTCCCTCGGCGCGCTGCTGCGCCGGGTCTACGCCGAGGTCACCGCCGCGGCGCTGCGCGACGACCCGCGCGTCCGCGACTTCGTCGTGCTCGACACGCTCGCCGACCAGGACGCCGACTCGCAGCACGAGCTCGCCGAGCGGCTCGGCATCAACCGCACGATCATGGTCGGGCTGGTCGACCGCCTGGAGCGCGCCGGCCACGTGGTGCGCACCCGCAACCCCGCCGACCGCCGCTCGTACCTGCTGTCCATCACCCCCGCGGGCCGCGCGGCCCGGGACGAGCTGGGCCGGGCGGTCGCCGAGCGCGACGCCCGCCTCACCGCCGCGCTCACCCCCGCCGAGCGGCAACGCCTCACCGAGCTGCTCGGCCGCCTGCTGCCCGAGCCCGAGCCGCTGCCCGCCGTCGCCTACCTCGTCGCCCAGGCCCACTACCGGCTGCGCCGCCGCGGCGACGCGCTGCTCGCCGGAACCGGCCTGCGCACCCGCCACTTCGGCGCCATGGCCGCCCTCGAGACGCTCGCCCCCTGCTCCCAGCAGCAATTCGCCCGGCAGATCAACGTCTCCGAGCCCGCCGCCGTGCCGATCGTCGAGGAGCTGGTACGGCTCGGCCTGGTCACCCGCGGCCGGGACCCGCGCGACCGCCGCCGCTACGCGCTCGAGCTGACCGACCTCGGCCGGGCCCGCCTGGGCTTCCTCCGCGACACGGTGAACCGCATGCAGGCCGAGGTCCTCGGCCTGCTCGGCCCCGACGGGGAACGCGAGCTACGCGCCCTGCTGGCCAAGCTCCTCGCCGGTCCGCGCTGACCGGTCGCCGCGGGGCTTGCCGTACACGCGGGGCTCGAAGTAGCCCTCGGGCTCGGGTGCGTACCCGTCCGGCCCGGTACGGCGGGGTCGCGGCATGCCCGGCCCGCCGTCCCGCCCGGTACGGCCCGGCCGCGGCCGGTCGCCCGGCCGCCGGGGACGCGACGGCCGCTCGCCGCGCGGCGCCTTGGCCGCGCGCAGCTCGTCGCGCAGCGCGCGCACGTTGGCGGGCAGGCCGCGGAACCAGGCGAGGACGAGGACGAGCGCCGTCCCCGCGAACAGCCACGGCGCCCCGCCCGACAGCGAGGTGAACATGCCCAGGCCGAACGCCTGGAGGAACGACGCCGCCCCCAGCGAGCGCAGCAGCTCGTTGACGAGCATCGCGATGAAGTAGATCAGCGGCGGGGTGACGACGAGGGTGAGCAGCTGGCGTGGGTTGATGAAGAGCACCGCCGTCACGCAGGCCGCGATGAACGCGATGCCGATCACCGCCGGGGCCCCGGTGACGCAGGCGACGAGGGTGACGACGAAGATCAGCGCGATCGCCCCGCGTGCCGTCAGCCTGACCCGCGCTCCCACCGCTCCTCACCACCCGCCTCGGCCTACCCGGACAACCTACCGTTCATCCGGTCGGTGGGGGAGTCACTTGCCGCGTTGTGACCCGGCGCCGCGCCGTTGAGCCCGCCGTTGAACTCGCCGTTCGCGTCGCCGCCGATCTCGCCGGGGCGGTCCGGCGGATCGCCGATCGACTCGAGCAGCTCGGGGGTGACCAGGCCGCGGGGCAGGTCCTCGACGAGGGCGGGCTCGCGGAGCGTGCCCTCGACGAGCCCGAGGTCCCGCATCTTGCGGGCGCTCACCAGCACCCGGCTCTCCAGCGAGCCCACCGTGGTGTTGTACGCGGCCACCGCACGGGTGAGCGCCCGGCCCAGCGCGTCGACGTTGCGGCCCAGGCTGCCGAGCCGTTCGTACAGCTCCCGGCCGAGGTCGAAGACGGCCCTGGCGTTGCGGCTGAGCGCCGCCTGCTGCCAGGCGTAGTGCGCGGTGCGCAGCATCGTGATCAGCGTGGTCGGAGTGGCGATGTGCACCCGGCGGCCCAGCGCATGCTCCAGCAGCCCGGGATCGCGCTCCAGCGCGGGCGCGAGGAACGCCTCGCCGGGGATGAACAGCACGACGAACTCGGGCGCGGGCGAGAACGCCTGCCAGTACGCCTTGGCGGCTAGCCGGTCCACGTGCTCGCGCAGGTGGCGGGCGTGCGCGTCGAGCCGCTCGGCGACCACCGCCGGGTCGTCCGCCTCGGCCGCCTCCAGGTACGCGGCGAGCGAGACCTTGGCGTCGACGACGATGTTCTTGCCCCCGGCGAGCCGTACCACCATGTCCGGGCGGACCGTGCCGTCGACGGTGGCCGCGGTCGCCTGCTCGTCGAAGTCGCAGAATCGCGACATCCCGGCGATCTCGGCCACCCGGCGGAGCTGCAGCTCGCCCCACCGGCCGCGCGCCTCGGGGCGGCGCAGCGCGCGCACCAGCGCCGCGGTCTGGTCGCGCAGCTCGTGCGAGCTCTGCCGGACGAACTCCATCTGCTTGACCAGCTCGGCCTGGGCCTCCCGGCGCCGCGCCTCGGCCTCGCGCAGCTGCTCCTCGACCTTGGCGAGCGTCTCCCGCAGCGGGGTGACGAGGTGTTCCACCGCCTGCTTGCGCCGCTCCAGCTCCCCGGCGGCCTCGGCCCGGCCCGCGGCGAGCCGGTTCTCGGCCAGCTCCAGGAAACGGAGGTTGTTGACGTCGAGCGCGCGGGTGGCGAGCGCCTGGAACCGGTCGGCGAGCCGTTCCTCGACGTAGCCGACCATCTCCTCGGCGGCCTTGGCCCGCGCCTCGGCCGCCGCGGCGCGCGCCGCCGCGCCCGCCGACTCGGCGGCGGCCCGGGCCCGGGCCAGCGCGAAACCGATCGCCATGCCCGCGGCGAGGCCGACGACGAGCAGTACGAGTGCGAGGAGGTCCACGCTCGCGATCATCCCAAGGCGACCGCTGCGCGAGCGCGCCGACACGCCCGGTCGTCCGCGGCACGTAAAATCGGGCTACGTGAGCCTCAGCATCGGCATCGTCGGCCTGCCCAACGTCGGCAAGTCCACCCTGTTCAACGCGCTGACCAAGAGCGGAAACGCCTTGGCGGCGAACTACCCGTTCGCGACGATCGAGCCGAACGTGGGCATCGTCGGCGTGCCGGACCCCCGGCTGCAGAAGCTGGCGGAGATCTTCGGCTCGGCCCGGATCGTGCCCGCGAAGGTGGAGTTCGTCGACATCGCCGGCCTGGTCCGGGGCGCCTCGGAGGGCCAGGGCCGGGGCAACAAGTTCCTCGCCAACATCCGCGAGACCGACGCGATCTGCCAGGTCATCCGGGTGTTCTCGGACCCGGACGTGACCCACGTGGACGGCGAGGTGTCGCCGGAGCGCGACATCGAGACGATCAACACCGAGCTCATCCTCGCCGACCTGCAGACCCTGGACAAGGCGCTGCCCCGGCTGCAGAAGGAGGCGCGGTTCAACAAGGAGCGCAAGGTCGTCCTCGACGCCGCCGAGGCCGCGGTCAAGATCCTCGACTCCGGCACCACGCTGTACAGCGCGGGCAAGCAGGGCGCGATCAACCTCGACGACCTGCGGGAGCTGCACCTGCTCACCGCCAAGCCGTTCCTGTACGTGTTCAACCTCGACACCGACGAGCTGGCCGACACCGAGCTGCGCGCCCGGTTGTCCGCGCTCGTCGCCCCGGCCGAGGCGGTGTTCCTCGACGCCAAGCTCGAGTCCGAGCTGGTGGAGCTGCCCGAGGACGAGGCGATGGAGCTGCTGCAGTCGGTCGGCCAGGAGGAGTCCGGCCTCGCCCAGCTCGCCCGGGTCGGCTTCGAGACGCTCGGCCTGCAGACCTTCCTGACCGCGGGGCCCAAGGAGGCCCGCGCCTGGACGATCCGCAAGGGCGCCACCGCCCCCGAGGCGGCCGGCGTCATCCACTCCGACTTCCAGCGCGGGTTCATCAAGGCGGAGGTCATCTCCTTCGACGACCTCGTCGAGGCGGGCTCCGTCGCCGCCGTCCGGGCCGCCGGAAAGGCGCGCATCGAGGGCAAGGACTACGTGATGCAGGACGGCGACGTCGTGGAGTTCCGGTTCAACGTGTGATTTCACCGCCGACCGGGCGTGCCATCAGGCATTTCTTTCCCTGTGGTCAGGAATATGTCGAATATTCCTGACAAGAAGATCCTTTTGATGGATCATGGCGTTGCCGACGCGTACCGCCGCTAACCGCCCATCCGTGGCGCAGGGGAAAGAGAGGTTGGCATGTCCGGTCAGCCTGGTAAGCCTGCGATCGACACGTCCGTGCCGCATTCCGCCCGGGTGTGGAACTACTGGCTGGGCGGCAAGGACAACTTTCCCGTCGACCGGGAGCTCGGCGACCGGGTGAAGGCGGTCTACCCGGAAATCGTGACCCTCGCCCGGGCCGGGCGCTACTTCCTCGCGCGGGTGGTGCGGTTCATGGCCGGGGAGGCCGGCATCCGCCAGTTCCTCGACATCGGCACCGGGCTGCCCACCGCGGACAACACCCACGAGATCGCCCAGCGCGTCGCCCCCGAGTCGCGGGTGGTCTACGTCGACAACGACCCGCTCGTGCTGGTGCACGCCGAGGCCCTGCTCACCAGCACGCCGGAGGGCAGGACCGAGTACATCCACGCCGACCTGCGGGAGCCCGAGGTCATCCTCGCCCGGGCCGCGGAGACGCTCGACTTCACCCGGCCGATCGGGCTCACCCTCATGGGCATCCTGGGGCACATCGCGGACTACGACGAGGCCCGCTCGATCGTCCGCCGCCTGATCGACGGCCTGCCGTCCGGCAGCTACGTCGGCATCTACGACGGGTGCGCCTCCGGGGACGAGATCGTGCGGAGCGCCGAGGTCTACAACGACTCCGACACCCTGCCCTACATCGTCCGCCCGCCGGAGCAGATCAAGGGCTTCTTCGAGGGACTCGAGCTCGTGGAGCCGGGCGTGGTCCACATCCAGGAGTGGCGGCCCGAGGCGCCCCTCGACACGCTGCCCCACGTGGACAGCATGGGCGGGGTCGGCCGCGTTCCCTGACACCGCGCGGCGCCGTGCGGGAGCGGTTTGGAAGGGCCGTCCCTCCGGCGCGGGTCCGCGGCCTCGGGCTCCCCGGTGGGCGGGCCGCGGGCACCCGGACGGGACCTCCCGGTCCCGGTGACGGCGGCGCCGCCCGCGTCGCGTCCGGCACACCGGCGTCGAGAGCCGTGTCCGCCTCGGCGGACCGGCGGCTCTCGGCGCCTTTCGTGTGTTCAGGGCCGCCGCCGCAGGTCACGGGCCCGGGTACGGCCGCGCCGGGCACGAATCCTGACCCGGCCGTGGACAGTGACGACACTCTCCGTGTTCCACCGAGTACGCTTTGCGACTACCGGCATGACGTCAAGGACAGCCGATGCGGGAGTAAAGCGTGGGATTCGCGACCGGCCCGTCCGGCGTGCGCGGATCCCCCGGCTCATCTGGAGGTGCGGCCCGTGCCCTACCGACGATACGGCGACGACGCGACGTGGCCCCCGGAGGACGGGTGGGCGGATGAGGCGGCGGTGCCTTTCTTTCATACCGGTGCGCCGGCGCCGCGTACGCGGTTCACCCCCGGCGTGGCGAGCTCCGCCCGGGTCTACAACTGGCTGCTGGGCGGCAAGGACAACTTCGCGGCGGATCGGGAGGCGGGCGCCCGGCTGCTCGAGGTGATGCCGGAGGCACGGCTGGCGGCGAGGGCCAACCGTGCCTTCCTGCGCCAGGCGGTACGGCGGCTCGCCGCGGCGGGGGTACGGCAGTTCATCGACATCGGATGCGGGCTGCCCGCCGACGAGAACACGCACGAGGTCGCCCAGCGCGCCGCGCCCGGGTCGCGGGTGGTCTACCTCGACATCGATCCGATGGTGGTGGCGCAGGCGCGGGCGCTGCTCGCCACCGACGACCGCACGATCGCGATACGGCGCACGATGTGCGACCCGTGGCGCATCGTCACCGACCCGGTGATCCGCCGCCACCTGAACTTCTCCCGGCCGATCGGCCTGCTGCTGCTCGCGGTGCTGCACTACCTGGTGCGCGACGCGGCGGCGTGCGAGGTGGTGCGGATCCTGCGCAAGATGCTCCCGCCGGGCTCGTTCCTCGTGCTCTCCCACCTGCTCGAGGACGGGCAACCCCAGACGTGGCTGGCGCGGGCGGTGTACGGCGAGGCGGTGGTGCCGGTGACCGCGCGTACCGCCGAGCGGATCGCGGAGCTGCTCGACGGGATGGAGCCGGTCGCCCACGGGGTCGCGCACATCTCCATATGGCTCGAGGGCGACGAGAGCGCCGGCCTCGGCTCCGTCTACGACCAGGCGGCCCTGAGACAGATCCCGCTGGTGTGCGCGATCGCGCGGATGCCCGCATGACCCCGGGACGTACGGCGGGCCGGCCGGGGCACGGGCCACGGCCGTGGACACGGCGCCCGGCACGGCGTACGGCATGGCGTGTCCGACGTGGTGTGTCCGACGGTGGCGTCCGGTGCGGTGGGGAAACGTTCGGCGACGGCGGCCGCCCGTTATCCGGGACGAGCTGGACAAACGTCAGAAACGCGGCGGCATTCGCTAGCAGCGGACATTGCCGCGAGTGTCGCCCGAATTGTCCACTTACTGACACCGTGTCCGAGTGGCGGGTGATGCGAATGTGCAGGTCATCGCGTATTTGGGCGGTTTCTTCCGATGCGTGATGACCTGCCGCCGGCACGGCGGCGGCCCACGTTGTCCGTGTCCCTGATGGTGGGGCGGCGGGGCGGTAAGGGAAAGTATTCGCGGGGCCTCCGCACGCCCGCCGCCCCGGCCCGGACGGCCGGACGGCACGGGTGTGAGGAGCCTCACGCGGCGCGGGTCCGGAGCCGACGTCCACCCGTGGTGCGTCTTACCTGACGTCCCGTATTTCGGGACGACTGTGGCGTGAAGGATAGGGAGGTCTGACCTTCGGGGGAACGCTATGTGGCGCGGCGGATGTCGCGGACCGGGCGTAATGTGCGTTGTTCACATCGGCGTCCCACCGGGATAGCGGTGCGTCGACGGTGATGCATACCCGGTTTGCGTAGTTGCGGCGATGCTTGCAGCATGGGCGTGGCTTTCCTGTAACAATTGGCAAGGCCGCTAGGGTGAACACTTCATCGGGCATAAGCAGGACTGAAAGTACTCGGACTAGAGCGCGCCGGCCCGCAGGACAGGCGCGAGCGGAGGCGTGATGGCTCGCAGGTCGACCGTCCAGCAGGTCGCTGGCGACCACGAGCAGTCGGCGTACCCTTCGCCGGATCTTGACCTGGTGCCCCGGGGGCGTCGCGGGCGCCGGCTGCGCTGGAGCGGCAGCGGCGGCCGGTGGCTCGTCTGGATCGGACGGGCCGTGCTGTGGGCGTTGATCATCGTGATCCTGTTCAACGGGGTGCGGGCGCCGTTCGAAAGGTTCACTCAGGGGGAGCCCGCTCCGGCGGAGCCGACCGCCACGCCGGGCGCCGGGTTCCCCACCGAGCAGGCCGTCTCCTTCGCCAACCAGTTCGCCGCCGCCTACCTCAACTTCGACGCGGCCAACCCCGCCGTGCGCGCCCAGAAGCTCAAGCCGTTCCTGCCCGAAGCGGCCCACGACCAGTTCGGCTGGAACGGCTTCGGCCGCATGCAGGTCGTCGGCATCCAGCTCTCCCACGTCGAGGTGCAGGACGCCAACAACGGCGTGATCACGTTCATGGTGCACTCGGGGGAGCGCCGCTGGCTGTTCTCCGTCCCGGTGTACGCCAGGGACGGCCGGTTCGTGGTCTCCCAGCGTCCCGCCCTGCTTCCCGCCCCGGGGCCCGCGGAGCTGCCCCCGGCGCCGCAGACCGAGCAGGACGAGGCGACGGCGGCCGAGCTCACCCCGCAGCTCAAGGGCTTCTTCGAGGCGTTCGCGTCCGGCGACGCGGAGCAGCTGCGGCGGTACGTCGCCGCCGGCGTCGACATCCAGGGCTTCAACGGGGCGTTCACACTCGCCCAGCTCAAGCAGGTGATCGTGCCCCCGGGCGGCAACACGAGGTCGGTCACCGCGATCGTGGTGTGGGCGATCCCGGCGAGCACGCCGACCGCCGACCCCGCGGCCCAGCCCACGGACGCGCCGGTGGACCCGCCCGGCGCGCTCGAGCAGGCCTATCGGCTCACGGTGGAGAAGCAGGGTGACAAGTGGTTCGTCAAGGACGTCCGCGGTGCGAGCCGGGCCGTGGAGTGAGGCCGGTGGCCGGGCCGGTGGTCGTGACGGCCATGAGCAGGAGGACCCACATTGATCGTGCAGACCATGGTGCAGACGCTGGAAGGTCTTGCCACCCCGGCCCCGAGCCCCACCGGAGTGGACACCCAGGGCCTCGCCGATTTCCTGCGTGGCTTCTTCGGTCCGCTCTTCCTGGTGGTCGTCTCGGTCGTTGCGATTTTTTTCCTTTTTACCCGTGAAATCACCAGGTTCGTGCAGTTCATTATTCTGGCGATCGGCATCGGCATTATTTTCTACGTACCCAACATCATCGAGGTGACGGCTCGGGCGATCGCGGGGGCGCTTGGCATCAGGTAGCCGGGATCGAGTAGCGGGAGAGGAGGGGGAACCAGGTGGATCTGCCCACGTACACCAATATCTGGCGGATCGAGAAGCGGCTGTACAAACTGTACGACCTTCGCCTGCCAATGCCGCTTCCGGTCGTCTGGATCGGTGTCTTTCTTGGGGTTCTGGCCGTCTGGACACTTCTTCTCCGGTTACTCCGCGTCCCTTTTGAAACCCCCTGGCACGTGCTCTATCTCGTGCCGCCCGGCGTGGTGACGTGGCTGTCCACCCGCCCGGTCATCGAGAACAAGCGGCTCACCGAGCTGCTCCAGTCGCAGCTCCGGTACCTGGGCGAGCCGCGCACCTGGTGCCGCATGGCCCCCGCCACGGAGCCGGACGAGATCCGGTTCGAGGCCCGCGTCTGGCGTCTGCCTCCGGAGGCCGCCCACGCCCTCGCGGCGAAGCGGGCGAAGCGCCGCGCCAAGGCGGAGGCGGCGGCCCGCAAGCGCGCCCGCGGCCGTGCGACCTCCCCGGCCACGGTCCCGGCGGCGCCGGCGGCGAAGTCCCCGGCGCCCTCCCCGGCGCGGGCGCTGCGGGGCCGCGCCGCGACCTCGGCCGCACCGCCGCTCGCCATCGGGGCGGGCGAGCCCGCGGCGGGGTCCGGGAACGGCGCGCGGGCCCGGGCGGGCGCGCCCGCGGAACCGGCCCTCCGGCCCGCGGAGCCGACGCCGGTCGCCGCCACGCCCGCCGTGCCGGGTGACGACGCCGCCGACCGCCACGTGGTGGGCGAGATCAACCCCGCCGTCGCGGCCGCGGCGGCCGCCGTCACCGGCGCACGCGCCGACGCGGACGCGGCCGGGGACGGCGCGACCGCCCGGCGCGACCGCGGACGGGCACGTGCCGACGACGGCACCGCGGCCCGGCACAAGGAGGCCGTCACCGCGGGGCGGCCCGATGACGCCGAGCGCGGCGTGGCCGAGCCCGTGCCCGTGGCGAGCGCGAGCACCGATGCCGCCCGGACCGCCGACGACGGGGCCGGCGCGGAGCGGCCGCTGCAGTGGGGCGACGTGACCACCCCGCCGTGGAGCAGCGCCGCGGCCGCGGCGGACGAGACCGGTGCCTCGGTGGAGACGCGGGAGGACGACGCCGTCACCTCGCCGGGAGGCGGCGTGGTACGGCTGCTGCCCGTGCTGGGCACCGATGTCCGGGTTGCCCGCCGGAGGGGCGAGCGGGGGCCCGCGGCCTCCGGGTCCACGCCGGAGGCGGGCGACCGGCCCGCCACGCCCGCCGGGCTCGGCGTCGAGGCCCTGCGCAGGCTGCGCCGCCTCGCCACCGGCGCCGAGCGCACGGCGGAGACCGGCCCGGCCGAGGCGCCCACGACCCCGTCGCCGTCCGCGGAGCCCTCGCCGGTGGCCGCGGAGACGGCGCACACCACCGCGCGGCGGGCGGAGGCCGCGCCGGATCGTGCGGCGACGGCCCCGGCGACCGGCGGCCCGGACCGGCCCGCCGACGCCACGGCGGACGAGCCCGTCACCGCGGCGAGCACTGCGGCGAGCACCGCGCCGAGCGGCGCCACCACGGACGCCGCCGCGGCGCATGGCACGGCGCACGGCACGGCGGTCGGCGGCACCGCGCCGACGGCCGCACCGCAGCAGGACGCCCGGCCGCCGGAAGCGGGCCGGACGAGCGCCGCGGCCGAGGACGCCGCGGCCGACGACGACCTCGCCGAGGCGCGGCGGCAGCACCGCAGGGGCAGGCCGCCCCGGCGCAGCCGGCCGCCGCAGCGGCGCGGCCCGGCCACCCCGGTCACGATCCGGGCCGTGCCCGCCCCCGACCCCGCCGAGGCGACCAACCCGGCCGCGCCCGCCGTACCCGACCCGGCGGTCCGCCGGTTCCCCGAGCCCAAGGTGCGCCGGGTGGAGGCGGTGGTCGGCCGCGACACCTCCGGCGGCTGGCGGCGGCTCGCCCAGGTCGTGGTCGGCGTGGGCACCGGCCGCAGCGACGGCAGCGAGATCGACGAGGCCCGCGCCCGGTCGGCGATCAGCACGAGCAAGCGCATCGTCGTGCTCGGCTGCACCGGCGGCGCCGGGCAGACCACCACCGCGCTCATGCTCGGCCACACCCTCGCCACCTACCGCGAGGACCGGGTGCTCGCCGTGGACGCCAACACCGGCCCGCGCACCCTGTCGCACATGATCGCGGCCGAGTCGCCGGAGACGCTCACCTCGCTGCTCGAAGGCCTCGACGAGGTGAGCGGCTACCTGAGCATGCGCGCCTACACCACCCGCTGCGCCTCCGGCCTGGAGGTGATCGCCGCCGACACCGACGAGCACGCCACGCAGCGGCTCGCCGACCGGTCGATCCTCTCCGACCAGCGGCTCGCCGAGGCGATCCGCATGCTCGACCGGCACTACAAGCTGATCCTGATCGACCCGGCCGCGGCCGTGGCCGCCCGCGTCCTGCCGTACGCGGACCAGCTCATCCTGGTCGCCCCGGCGAGCGCGGACGCCCCGGACGCGATCGCGATGACCTACGACTGGCTCGACGGCCACGGCTGCAGCGACCTGCGCCGCCGCGCGGTGCTCGTGGTGAACGGCGTGAGCCGCCGCAGCCAGGAGGACGTCGAGCAGGCCGAGAGCGTGGCGAGCGGCCGGTGCCGGGCGATCGTGCGGGTGCCGTGGGACGAGGAGCTCGCCCCCGGCGGCACCGAGCCGCTCGAGCTCGGCCACCTGCGGGCCGCGACCCGGCGCGCGTACGTGGCGCTCGCCGGCGTGGTGGCGAGCGGGCTCGGCGCGGAGCGGCTGCGGGACCGCGCGGCACGGGCGGCGAACGAGGACCGATGACGCGGCGAGAGAAGTGGTGAACCGGTGACCAGGGCGTCGAGGGCACGAAGCAGGCTGGCCGTACGGTATTTCGACGACCGCATCCTCCTCACCGACACGGCGGCCTGGGCGTACTTCCGGCTGCCGACGGTGAGCTACGAGTTCATCACCGCCGAGGAGCGCGAGGCCCTCGCCAACAACATCACGATCGCGCTCGCCGCGATCCGCATGCCGGACGCCGAGGTGCACCTGCGGGTCGCGCACCGCGCCTACCCGGCGGCCGAGTGGGCGATGCAGCTCAACGAGACCTCCGACCAGGGGCCGGGCTGGCGCGAGTACCTCGAGGAGATGTACCGCCACGTGTGGGCGAAGGACTTCTGGACCAAGGAGGTCTACCTCGGGGTACGGCTCGGCCAGCGCGGCGCCCAGCTCGGCACCGGCTTCCTCGCCCAGCTGTTCGGCGCGTACCGGCGCGGCGAGCGGATCCTCGGCCTCGAGGACGACCACGTGCCGGAGCGGGAGATCGACCGGTGGACCGACGCGGCCGAGCGGCTCGGCCGCGCCCTCGCCTCCAGCGCGCTGCACGCCCGGCACGCCACCGCCACCGAGATCGCCTGGCTGTTCCAGCACGCGGTCCACGGCTCGATCGGCGACCCGCCGCCCCCGGCGTCGCGGTCCCGCGGCTGGGGCCGGGGCGAGATCGAGATGCTCGTCGAGGGCCAGATCCACAACGGCCGGTCCATGCTGTGCGTGGAGCAGCCCGCGGGCGAGTCGTACGTGGCGCACCTGTCGTTCGCCCGCTTCCCCGACCTCATGCCGTTCCCGGACGGCGAGCCGTGGCTGCACTTCGCCGACCAGCTGCCGTTCCCGGTCGAGGTGTCGAGCCGGATGCGGCTGGTGCCGCCGGTGCGGGCGAGCCGCGACGTGGCGCGCAAGCTCGCGCACGCCCGGGACATGGACATCCACATCCGGGAGGCGGGCGCGGAGGCGCCGCTCGCGCTCGCCGAGCAGATCGACGCCGCCCGCATGCTCGAGCACGGCATCACCAAGGAGCGGCTGCCGTTCGTGTACGGCTGGCACCGGCTGATCGTGTCCGCCCCGACCGAGGAGATCTGCCGCCAGCGCATCGAGGCGGTGATCGAGCACTACCGCGACATGGGCATCGACGTGGTGAACTCCACCGGCGACCAGTGGTCGCTGTTCTGCGAGTCGCTGCCCGGCGACCGGGTGCGGGTGAACGCCTACGCCCAGCGGCAGCCGCTGCGCACCATCGCGGGCGGCATGGCCACGGCCACGGTGGAGCTCGGCGACCGGCCGGAGGAGGGCGGCTGGGTCGGGCCGTACATCGGGGAGACGCTCGGCCGGGCGCGGTCGATCGTGCACTTCGACCCGCTCGTCGCGGCGGTGCGCAACCGCCCCACGGCGATCGCGATCACCGGCGAGCCGGGCGGGGGTAAGACGACTCTGGCCCTGCTCCTCATCTATCAAATGGCGCTCCGAGGTGTCACCATCGCGGTGATCGACCCGAAAGGAGACGCCGAGTCGCTCGTGCGATTGCTGCAGAGGCGTGGCCGCAAGGCGCGCGTCGTCCCGCTGGGGTCGGCCGCGCCGGGCCTGCTCGACCCGTTCTCCTTCGGCGACGATCTCGCCACGAAGAAGACGATGGCGACCGAGACGCTGCGGCTGCTGCTGCCGCGCATGTCCGAGGAGCGCGAGTCGGCGATGATCCAGGCGGTGGCCGCGGTGGCGAACGGCCCGTCGCCGTCGCTCGGCAAGGTCGTGGAGTACCTCGAGCGGTCCGACGACCCGGCGTCGAAGAACCTCGGCGCGGTGCTGCGCTCGATGTCCGAGATGCACCTCGCCCGGCTGTGCTTCGACCCGTCGGGCGGGGAGCGGTTCGAGACCGCCGGGTGGACCACGGTGTTCACCCTCGGCGGGCTCACCCTGCCGGACGTGGCCACGAACCGCGACGACTACAGCTACGAGCAGCGGCTCTCGGTCGCGCTGCTCTACCTCGTGGCGCAGTTCGCCCGCGGGCTGATGAACGGCCTCGACCGGCGCCTGCCCAAGGCGATCTTCCTCGACGAGGCGTGGGCGATCACCTCCACGCCCGAGGGCGCCAAGCTCGTGCCCGAGGTGAGCCGCATGGGCCGGTCCCGCAACACCGCGCTCGTGCTGGTCTCGCAGAACGCCGGCGACCTGCTCAACGAGCAGGTGACGAACTGCCTGTCGTCGGTGTTCGCGTTCCGCTCCACCGAGCGGGTCGAGGTGGAGAACGTGATGGCGCTGCTCGGCGTGGAGCCGACCGAGGAGCACAAGGCCGTGCTGCGGTCGCTCGGCAACGGCGAGTGCATCTTCCGGGACCTCGACGGCCGCGCCGGCCGCATCGGGGTCGACCTGATCTCCGACGAGCTGCTGCGGTGGCTCGACACGAATCCGACGCATGACAAGCCCGTCGGCGAGGCCGACGATCCGCACGGCGGTGCGGACGTCACGGACGCTCGTCTCGGCGGCGTGCAAGGCGGGGGCACCGGCGGTTCGGGGGCGGTGACGCAGGAGGTGCGGTCATGAGGGTTCCCGTACGGGAACGGCGTAACCGGGTGGGCGGCACGGCGGGCACCGCGGCGAGGGCGCGCGAACCGGTACGGCGGCGCAGGCGGCTGGTGCGGCGGGTCGCGCTCGCGCTCGTCGCCGCGATCGGCCTCGCGCTGGCGCCGCTCGCCTTCCCGAACTCGGCGGCGGTCGCCGCGCCGTGCGACATGTCCGGGGATCTCACCCCGGCGGTGGTCGGCAGCGGCGTGGACGGCCTGATCAAGCCGCCCCCGGCGACCATCGCCGCCCCGGAGCCCGAGGGCGGGGCCGGCGACCCGTCGGGCACCGGGCCGCAGCAGGGCTCGGCCGGCCGACCCGAGCCGAAGACCAACTACGAGCGGTACGGCATGGCCGGCCAGTTCTGGCACACCTACGACCTCGGCTGCACCGACATGGGCGCGGTGCTCGGCAACGCCTGGGCCAACACGATCTTCTCCACCGCCAAGGCGCTCAACCGGCTCACCATCACCACCTACCAGGCCGCCGCCACCGAGGGGCCACTGCGGGCGATCAAGGACGTGGTGGACGACATCGTCACCAACCTCGCCAACGCCCTGTACTGGCCGTACCTGCGGGTGATCGTCATCCTCGCGGCGATCTGGCTCGCCTGGTACGGGCTGATCCGCAAGCGGGCGACCGTCACCACCGAGGGCGTCATCTGGATGGTGTGCGCGGTCACCGTCGCGGTGTGGTTCTTCAGCCGCCCGGGCGACTTCACCGGCATGGGCACCACGGTCACCGACAAGACCGGCGAGATCGTCACCTCGGCGTTCGCCGGGCTGCCCGGCGCGGCGGGCTCCTCCTGCCTGCCGCTGAAGGGCCAGGACGGGCCGGACGCGGTGCCCGCGTCCTACGACGGGGTGTCCGTGGTGGACCGCAACGCCGACCAGCTGTGGTCGACGTTCGTGTGCAAGCCGTGGCTGATGGGCGTGTTCGGCACCGCCGACCCGTCGACCACCCAGGTGAAGACCCTCGGCGCGAAGCTGCTCGACATCCAGGCGATCGACGTGCAGGAGCAGGGCGCGCAGCCGCAGAACTCCGCGGCGCACCAGGCCCGGTACGTCGAGGAGATCGTCACCCCGATGCGGAGCACCCCGACGTTCTTCCTGTTCCAGGGCAAGGACTGGACGTCGCGGCTCGGCATCGCGTTCGGCGCGCTCGTCGCCGCGGTGGTCGCGGGCCTGCTGATCTTCCTCGTCGCGGTGTCCCTGCTCGTGCTCAAGATCGGCTTTTTGATCCTGCTCATCCTCGGGCCGGTCTTCCTGCTCATCGGCGTGCACCCGGGCACCGGGCGGATCATCGCGATGCGCTGGCTGGAGATGCTCATCGGCACGCTGCTGCGGCAGGCCCTGCTCGCGCTGCTGCTCGGCGTGCTCGTGTACGGCTACGCGCTGATCATGTCCACCGGGCTGCCGTGGGGCATGCAGATCACGTTCATGGCGCTGCTCACCATCGCCACGTTCTTCTACCGGCGGCCGTTCCAGCACCTGTTCGCCTCGATGGACGGGCACACGATCACCACGCGGGTGCTCGGCGAGGCGGCCACCGCCCCGACCCTGTCGCGGGCCGCGGCGGTGCTGCCGCCGGTCATGGGCTACCGGGTCGGCCGGTGGACGCTGCGCCGCGCCGAGCCGCTCATCTCGGCGGCGGCCCGCGGCCACGCCGCCGGATCGGCCGCGGCCGCGGCGGCCACCGGGGTGGCCCAGGGCCGGGTGCGTGCCGAGGAGGGCGCGGCGGCGGGCGCTGCGGCCGGGGTCCGGGTGGCCGAGGGCGGCCGGCCCGCGCCGCTGGAGACCGAGGCGGCCGGGCGGCGCAGGCTCGCCGGGGCCGCGCCGCGGACCGGGTCGGCCCCGCCGCTGCGGCTGTCCGGCGGCTCGGGCGGCGCCACGGCGTCCGGCGCCGGCGCGGCGACGCGGGTGACCCGGGCCGCGGCGACCCGCGCCACCGAGGGCGGCTCGTCGCGCCTCGGCGGCTGGTTCAGCGGGTCCGGCGGCGGCTGGGCGTCGCACCGGTCCTCCGGCGGGTCGTCCCGGTCCTCCGGGAACGGCTCCGGCGGCGGGGGCTGGTTCGGCGGGCGGTCGCGCGGCTCGTCCGGCGGCTGGTTCGGTGGCGGCTCGCGCGGCTCCGGCGGGTCGGGCGGCTCGTCGCGGAGCTCCGGCACCGAGCGGTCGCGCTCCTCGTCGTCCGGCGGCGGCGGGCTGTTCGGCGGTGGCTCCTCGGCGCCGCGCCGTACCGCGGCCACCGTGCACGAGAGCGGGCCGTGGGCGCGCAACGGGTCGCGGCCCGAGCCGCCGCCGCTGTGGTTGCCGAGCCGTTCCGAGGAGGACACCGGGCCGTTCTGGCTGCGTCCGGCGAAGCGGGACTCCGACGACTAGGGACCGGCCGCGATGTCGCAGGGTATCGACGGCAGGAGGGTCGTCTTCGCCGCCGTGGTCGCCGTGCTCGCGGCCCTCGGCGTCTACCTGCTGGTCGCCCCCGACCCGCAGGACGGCGAGGCGGGCCCGGCCGGCACCCCGGCGGCGGGCGGCGGGGAGGGCACGGCGGCGCCGCGTGCCTCCGGCTCGGCCGCGCCCTCTCCACCCGCCTCGGTGAACCCGCAGGAGTTCGACATCTACGCCTACCTGCCGTGGTCGCGGGAGCAGCTCGCGGCCTCGGCGGACGTGGCGCGGCGGTTCCTCGCCCAGTACGCCACCCACCGGCACGACGAGGACCCGATCAGCTACGCGGAACGGCTGAAGTCGTTCACCACCACCGAGCTCGCCACCTCGCTCACCCGCACGGTCACCGACCCGCGGCGGGTGGAGCAGGAGCGGGCCGACCAGGTGGTGTCCGAGGGCACCGCGCGGATCCGGCAGATCCGCACGTTCGGGGAGAACTCCATCACCTGGGTGGGCACCGCGACCGAGCGCATCACCGCGGCGAGCGGGCGGCGGGAGGTGGTCCAGGAGTACGCGGTGACCACGATCCAGGTCGGTGAGGCCTGGAAGGTCTACGACTTCAACCTCGCCGAGGCCGGGCAGGAGGGCGACGCCGCCGGTCCGGCCCCCGGCGGCTCCGGCGGTGAGGAGCGGGCGGAATGACCGCCGGCGGCATGGGCTCCGGCCGCTCCCGGGGCCACCTGCTCATCGTCGTGCTCGCCCTGTCCGGGCTGCTGCTGGTGGTGCTCGTCGTGGCGCCGATGCTGCTCACCACGTTCACGCTGCCGTTCGGCGGCCTCGGCTTCGGCGCGGACTGCGCCGAGGCGGCCGCCGACCGCGAGGACCTCTCGAAGACGGCGCGGGACGACATCCCCGAGGACTACCTGAAGCTGTACAAGGAGCACGGCGCGCGGATCGGCGTGCAGTGGAACGTGCTCGCCGCGATCGGCAAGCGCGAGACCGACCACGGCCGCTCCACGCTGCCCGGGGTGCGCAGCGGCACCAACTACGCCGGGGCGGCCGGGCCGATGCAGTTCCTCATCAGCACCTGGGGCGGCAAGCCGCAGATCGACGTGCGGTCGGAGAAGTTCAACGGGTACGCCTCGGACGGCGACGGCGACGGCATCGGCGACGTGTACAACCCGGCCGACGCGATCCTCGGCGCGGCGAAGATGCTCAAGCGCAACGGCGCCCCCGACGACCTGCGGCGCGCGATCTTCGCCTACAACCACGCAACCTGGTACGTCGACCAGGTGCTCGAGATCGCCCGGCGGTACGCGGCCTCCGGCGAGGTGGAGACGCTGCCGGACTCGAACCCGCTGTGCGACCCGTCGTACGTGAACGGCGCGCCCAGCCGGCTCGTGGCCAAGATCCTCGACTACGCGCTCGCCCAGCGCGGCAAGCCGTACCGATGGGGCGGCACCGGGCCGGACGCGTTCGACTGCTCCGGCATCGTCTACATGGCCTACCGGCACGCCGGGCTGACGATCCCGCGCACCACGTTCGGCCAGTGGCCGTTCGGGGTGCGGATCGAGCCGGGCGAGGAGCAGCCGGGCGACCTGGTGTTCTTCAACACCGGCCCGGGCACCCGGCCGGACAGCCCGGGGCACGTCGGGCTCGTGGTCGCGCCGGGCAAGATGATCGAGGCGCGGTGCACGAACTGCGGGCCGATCAAGGTGACCACGTACCGGGACCGGCCGGCCCTGGTCGGCTTCACCCGGCCGCTGGAGAACCCCGAGGTGAAGGAGCAGGTGCGCCGCCTCGGCCTCGCCTGACGGTGTCCTCGTCCGGCCCGCCCCGGCCCGGTTCCGGCATTTCCCCGGCCGTGCCGTACCGGGGACCCAATGCGCCGGCGGGCATTCGCCGCGCATACGAAAGGTAACGGCTGCCCATCGACCACAATGCGGTCGTTCGCCGGTCGCCGCCGTCCTTTAGGGTCTTCTTTCATGGGCATAGTGGTGGGGGCCGCGATCATCTCGGACGGCAGGCTGCTCGCCGCGCAGCGTGCCGCGCCCGCGGAGCTCGCCGGGGGGTGGGAGTTCCCCGGCGGCAAGGTGCACCACGGGGAGACCGACGAGGAGGCGCTCATCCGGGAGTGCCAGGAGGAGCTCGGCGTCGTGGTCTCGCTCGGCGAGCGGGTGGGCGGGGACTGGCCGCTCGGCGACGACATGGTGCTGCGGGTGTGGTTCGCCACGGTCGTCGCGGGCACGCCGGTCGCCCGGGAGCACCTGGCGCTGCGCTGGCTCGCCCCGGACGAGCTGTTCGACGTGCCCTGGCTGCCCGGGGACCTGCCCGTGGTACGGCGGGTGCGGCAGATGCTGCCGGACCTGCTCGGCCTGAGCGAATGAACCGGGCGCCGGGGTACCAAAACCCGCGCGACCTGGGTGAATGACGCCGCGAATAGGACGCGCCACGAATTGCACCAAAGCGCCTGACTGGGAGTGTTGACGACTCGTGGCGCGATTTCTACTTTGCAGTTGCTTTCCCAAACTAGTATTCCTCTGACCCGAATTGCGAAGCGAGGACGGCGGAGGAACGGCGGTGATCCGATCCACCCGAATGACGGCGGTGACCGCCGTCGTGGCCTCGCTCGGCCTGACGGGTGCGGTGCTGCTCGCGGCCGCCCCCACGTTCGCGGCGAAGGCGTCGAGCCGGGCCGCCGCGGCCCCCACCGCCCCCGGCTTCACCGAGCCGGGCGGGGACCGGATCGACCCCGCCCAGCCCACGGTCGACGTCACCATGACCGTCACGGTGACGGCGCAGCCGACCGAGACCGCCGACCCGGTGGTGACGGTCACCACCACGGTCACCCCGGTGCCGACCGTGACCCGGACCAGGACCGTACGCCCGTCGCCGACCCCGCCGAGCGACCCGCCGGCCACCTCGCGCACCACCCAGCAGCCCGTCCTGCCCACGCAGGCGCCGATCCAGCCCCCGGCCTCGCCGCCGGACACGACCACGAGCGGGGAGCCCACCGAGCCGCCGATCACGTTGCCGTCGGCGTCCCCGTCGCCGGAGCAGACGCAGAGCGCCACGCCGGTGGACACCTCCACCGAGTTCACCGAGCCCACCCCGGACTCGGTGGCGATCGAGATCCGGAACGCCTCGCCGGAGTACGACGAGATCGGGGTGAGCCGGCAGCTCGCCGTACCCGGCATCCTGCTCGTGCTGCTGGTGATCTTCGCGGTGTTCCTGGTGCAGAGCCGGCTGCAGCGCATGGCGCACGCGGCGGTGCGCGGCGGCAAGGGCGCCCCGTCCGCCGGGACCGCGGCGGCGAGCCCGGCGCCGTACCCGTTCGCGCCCGCCTACGCACCGGTCATCGGGTTCGTCCCGGTGCAGCCGATCATGATGCAGCCGGGCTACTTCGGCCATCCGCCCGGGTACGTCGATCCGAGCACCGGCCTGCCGTACCCGGTGCCGCCGGGCGGGCCGATGCCGCCCGGCGCGGCCCCGCAGGCCTTCCCGCAGGCGCCCGCGCAGCCCGGCGCCGGGTATCCCGGCCAGGGCGTGTCCCAGGCGGGCCCGGCCGCGTCCTGGCAGCCCCAGGCGAACGTGCCGCAGGGCCACCAGGCCGCCCCGCCCGCGACCGGCCCGGTGTGGCCCGGCGGGGACCCGGCGGCGGGCGCTGCGGCCACGCCCGGCTCCGGCGCGCCCTCCGGCGGCTGGTTCACCCCGCGCGCCCGGACGTCCGGCGGGGGAGCGGGGCAGGCCGATCCCGACGCCGAGGCCACCTCGGTGCTGTTCGGCCGCCGGCGGCCCGCGGGGGCGCTCGAGCCCGGTCCCTCGGCGTCGATCCCCGGCCCGGCGGTGGAGACGGTCTCCATCGAGCGCCTCGGTCCCGACGGACGGCCGATCGGGCGCGAGGACGAGCAGGAGTCCGGCGAGCCGGACTCCGGCCCGAAGAAGGGCGCCGAGGGCAGGCGCCGCGGCCGCCACGCCAAGCCCTGACCCGGCCCACGCGCCCCCGGCGTACGGCACACCGCCGCGGACCTCGCATCCCCTCGCGCACGCCGTACGCGCGACCTTCCGGAAAAAGGGAAACGGGCGCGGATCCCCGTGACGAGGATCCGCGCCCGTGATGACGCGTGGCGGTCCGGGCGGCATCAGCGGCCGGCCTTCTCCGTCTTCTCCGAGCGCCGGAAGATCTTGCTGCCGAGCCAGACGAGCGGGTCGTAACGGCGGTCCACGACACGCTCCTTCATCGGGATCAGCGCGTTGTCAGTGATCTTGATGTGCTCGGGGCAGACCTCGGTGCAGCACTTGGTGATGTTGCAGAAGCCCAGGCCGTGCACGTCCTGCGCGAGGTCCTTGCGGTCCTCGACGTCGTAGGGGTGCATGTCCAGCTCCGCGATCCGCATGAGGAAACGCGGGCCCGCGAAGTGCGGCTTGTTCTCCTCGTGGTCGCGGATCACGTGGCAGACGTTGTTGCACATGAAGCATTCGATGCACTTGCGGAACTCCTGCGAGCGGTCCACATCGACCTGCTGCATGCGCATCTCGCCCGGCTTGACGTCCTTCGGCGGCGTGAAGGACGGGATCTGCCGCGCCTTCTCGTAGTTGAACGAGACGTCGGTGACCAGGTCCTTGATCACCGGGAACGTCCGCATCGGCGTGACGGTGATCGTCTCGTCCTCGGAGAAGGTGGACATCCGGGTCATACAGCCGAGGCGCGGCTTGCCGTTGATCTCCATGGCACAGGAGCCGCACTTGCCCGCCTTGCAGTTCCACCGCACGGCGAGGTCGGGCGCCTGGGTGGCCTGCAGCCGGTGCAGGACGTCGAGGACGACCTCGCCCTCGTTCACCTCGACGGTGTAGTCCTCCAGCCTGCCCTCGCCGCCCTCGCCACGCCAGACGCGGAACTTCGCCTTGTAGCTCATCTCAGCCCTTCTTCCCCGCCACGGCGTCGTAGTGTGCCAGCTCTTCGTCGGTCAGGTACTTGCTCAGCTCTTCCCGGTCGAACAGGGTGAGCAGGTCGTCCCGCATGAGCGGCTGGGGCTGCTCCTCGACGGCGACCGAGCCGTCGTCGGCGAGGGAGCAGACAAGCAGCTTGCGCCGCCACTCGGGCGACATCGCCGGGAAGTCGTCGCGGGTGTGGCCACCGCGGCTCTCCTCGCGGAGGAGCGCCGCCTTGCCCACGCACTCGGAGACGAGCAGCATGTTCCGCAGGTCGAGGGCGAGGTGCCAGCCGGGGTTGTAGATCCGGCCGCCCTCGGCGCCACAGTTCGCCGCGCGCTCCTTGAGCTTCGCGATGATCTCGAGCGCCTCGGTGATCTCGTCGGCCTTGCGGATGATGCCGACGAGGTCGTTCATCGTGCGCTGCAGCTCGGCGTGCACCTCGTACGGGTTCTCGCCGCCCTTGCGCTCCAGCGGCGCCAGGGCCTCGGCCTCGGCCCGCCGTACCTCGTCGGCGGAGACCTTGGGCCGGGTCTTCAGCGCGTCGACGTACGCGGCCGCGCCCGCGCCCGCCCGCCGGCCGAACACCAGCAGGTCGGACAGCGAGTTGCCGCCGAGCCGGTTGGAGCCGTGCATGCCGCCCGCGACCTCGCCGGCCGCGAACAGGCCGGGCACGGAGGCCGCCGCGGTGTCGGCGTCGACCTCCACGCCACCCATGATGTAGTGGCAGGTCGGGCCGACCTCCATCGGCTCCTTGGTGATGTCGACGTCCGCCAGCTCCTTGAACTGGTGGTACATCGACGGCAGCTTCCGCTTGATCACCTCGGGGGCGAGCCGGGTGGACACGTCGAGGAAGACGCCGCCGTGCGGGCTGCCCCGGCCGGCCTTCACCTCGGCGTTGATCGCGCGGGCGACCTCGTCACGCGGCAGCAGCTCGGGCGGGCGGCGGTTGTTCTGCTGGTCGGTGTACCAGCGGTCCGCCTCCTCCTCGGTGGTGGCGTACTTGTCCTTGAACACCTCGGGGATGTAGTTGAACATGAACCGCTTCCCCTCGGAGTTCCGGAGCACGCCACCGTCACCGCGCACCGACTCGGTGACGAGGATGCCGCGCACCGACGGCGGCCAGACCATCCCGGTGGGATGGAACTGGATGAACTCCATGTTGATGAGGTTCGCGCCCGCGCGCAGCGCCAGCGCGTGGCCGTCGCCGGTGTACTCCCAGGAGTTCGAGGTGACGCGGTAGGACTTGCCGATGCCGCCGGTGGCGAGCACCACCGCCGGGGCCTCGAAGACGACGAACCTACCGGTCTCCCGCCAGTAGCCGAACGCGCCGGCGATCGCGCCCTTCGGCCCGAACGCGGGGTTGTCGTCCTTGAGCAGCGTGGTGATCGTGCACTCGGCGAAGACCTTGATGAACGCCTCGGGGTCGCCGTGGACGCGCTCGTCCTCCTGCTGCAGCGCCACCACCCGCTGCTGCAGGGTGCGGATCAGCTCCAGGCCGGTACGGTCACCGACGTGGGCGAGCCGGGGGTACTCGTGACCGCCGAAGTTCCGCTGGCTGATCTTGCCGTCCGGCGTGCGGTCGAAGAGCGCACCCCACATCTCGAGCTCCCAGACGCGGTCCGGGGCCTCCTTGGCGTGCAGCTCGGCCATCCTCCAGTTGTTGAGGAACTTGCCGCCGCGCATGGTGTCGCGGAAGTGCACCTGCCAGTTGTCGTTGGGGTTGACGTTGCCCATCGCCGCGGCCGCGCCGCCCTCGGCCATGACCGTGTGCGCCTTGCCGAACAGCGACTTGCACACGATCGCCGTACGCTTGCCCTCCTGCCGGGCCTCGATCGCGGCGCGCAGTCCGGCTCCGCCGGCGCCGATGACGACGACGTCATATTGGTGACGTTCGATATCCATTTCTTCAGTTCCCTACGCGAACGGAAAGTCGATGATGCCCTTTGCGACGAGGCGCACGTACAGGTCGGCCACGATCACCGAGACCAGCGAGGCCCAGGCGAGCTGCTGGTGCTTGGCGTTCAGCTTGGAGATGTAGGTCCAGGCCTTGTAGCGCAGGGGGTGCCTGGAGAAGTGGTTGAGCCGCCCGGCGACGATGTGGCGGCAGGAGTGGCAGGAGATCGTGTACAGGACGATGAGGGCGGCGTTCACCACCAGGATGACCGTCCCCAGCCCGATGTGACCCCAGTTCCCGTTCTCGTCACGGAACGCCAGGATCGCGTCGAAGGTGAGGATGGCACCGATGAGGAGCGCCACGTACCAGAAGTAGCGGTGGATGTTCTGGATGATGAGCGGGAACCGGCGCTCACCGGTGTACTTCCGGTGCGGCTCGTTCACCGCGCAGGCCGGCGGCGACAGCCAGAACGACCGGTAGTAGGCCTTGCGGTAGTAGTAGCAGGTGAGACGGAAGCCGCCGGGGAAGGCGAGGATCAGCAGAGCCGGTGGCAGTACCCACCAGTCCCCGACCGGGGCCCACCCGAAAAGACGCGCGCCCTCCGGGCAGCTTGAGGCCAGGCAGGGCGAGGAGAACGGTGCGATGTACGGCTCGGCGAAGTAGTCGGGGTCGAAGGCCGCCCAGAGGCCGTACACGACGAAGCCCGTCAGGCCTAGGAAGGTGGCCAGTGGTCCCAGCCACCAGCGATCGGTCCGGAGGGTACGTGCGCGGATCTGGGCGCGGTGCTTCCGTTGCGTCGTGGGTTCTCTGGCCGGGGGCCCGGCCACCATCTGGGTCATCGGCGACCTCTCCACCTCCCCGGGACCTCACTCCGCTATGAGTGGTCCTGGTGAGTTTTTACTGAATGCCTTGTCATCGTCGCGGACCGCACAGCCTACTCGGCACGCGACTTGGTGGGGCATACGTTACGACGCCCGTCTCCCTCGTAGTGCAGAGGGGGTTCACCTAGGTGCAGCGCTTCATGTGATTTCGGTCACGTCGGACGCCGCGCCGCCGGGGGCGGCCGGTGGCCGTCGCCCGGTGCGGGGTGCCTGCCGATCGTGACGCGGAACTCGTCAATCCGGCGTTCTACCTGGTTGAACCGGTCGAAGTCTACCGGCCCCGGAAGGCCGGAGTTCGCATGCGGGCCGCCGCCGCGGCGGGTGGGCGGGGTCTTTCTCACGTGGCCAGAATCACAATCAGAATCCGATTCTAGCGAACTGTGCGCCCGCATCGCAGAACGGTTCTTGCGCGACACGCGCGGATCGAGGAAAATTCGCCGGTTCGCGGCCCCGCGGGGGTGCGACAGGAGTGACAGGAGAGCCGCCCCGGCACTCCCGGGGCGGCGGATTGGTGCTCCGGCCGTGGCGGCGCGGCCGAGGGTGACACGGCCGAGTGACCCGGCCGCGCCCGCGTTGGGCCTCAGGTGGTGGCGAGGGCGACGGTCGGGGAGAGACGCGCGGCGCGCATCGCCGGATAGATGCCCGCGAGCGTGCCGATCGCCCCCGGCCTGCTCGGGCGGGTACGGCGGGAGCGTCCCCGGGACGTTCCCAGGCCCGCCGGACGATCCGCCGCAGGCGGTCCGCCGCCCGCCGCCCGGGTGCCGCTGTGGCACCGGCTGGGCCTGCGCGCGGCTCACCCTGCTGTACGGCGTGCTGTTCTTCGTGGCCGGATCGACGCTGGTGTGGATCGGCTACCTGCTCGTCGCCCGGGCACTGGGCCAGCGGTTCGTGGTCAAGGTGGGCGCGGTACGGCTGCCGCCCTCGACGCCGGTGCCGGAGAGCAGCCCGGCCCCGACGGCGAGCCCGATGCCGGTCGAGGAGGTGCCGCCGCCGGAGTACGCGCAGGAGGTGGCCGCCGCCTACCAGGAGCGGGCCGAGGTGGTGCACGACGAGGTGCTGCGCTACCCGGTGCTCGTGATGATCGTCGTCGGCGTGGTGGCGCTGGCGTTCGGCCACCTCGTGGCGGACCGGGCGCTGCGCCCGCTCAACCGGGTCACCGAGACGGCCGAGCGGCTGTCGGAGAGCACGCTGCACGAGCGCATCGCGCTGCGCGGGCCGAACGACGAGGTGAAGCGGCTCGCCGACACCTTCGACGCGATGCTCGACCGGCTGCACCGGGTGTTCGACGCGCAGCGCCGGTTCATCGCCAACGCCTCGCACGAGCTGCGCACCCCGCTGGCGATCAACCGTACGGTGCTCGAGGTGTCGCTGGAGGATCCCGAGGCGTCGCCGGACCTGAAGGCGATGGCCCGCGCGCTGCTCGCCACCAACGCCCGCTACGAGCGGCCGATCGAGGGGCTACTGCTGCTCGCCCAGTCCGAGCAGGAGCCGGCGGTGCGCCGCGCGGTGGACCTGCGGCCGGACGTGCTGTCCGTGCTCGACCAGCTCGACATGCAGCCCCGCAAACGGCAGGTGACCGTGCACCGGGATCTCGCGCCCGCGGTCGCGCAGGGGGATCCGCTGCTGCTGGAACGCTGCGTGTACCACCTGCTGGAGAACGCGGTGAAGTACAACGTGCGCGGGGGAGACGTGTGGGTGACGGTGCGCGCGGCGAGGGTCCGCGACGGCGCCGCGCCTGGTGCCGGCGCCGGTCCGGGCTCCGGGTCCGGCGCGCACGGTGAGGGCGGCGAGGTGGTGGTGACGGTGGAGAACACCGGCCCGCTGGTGTCCCCGCACGAGGTGGACGACCTGTTCGAGCCGTTCCACCGTACGCAGGGGGAGCGGGTGCGCTCGTCGCGCGGGGCCGGTCGCGGCCTGTCGATCGTGCGCGCCATCGTGACCGTGCACGGCGGGTCGGTCGAGGCGCGGGCCCGGCCCGAGGGCGGCCTCGCCGTCACCGTGCGGCTGCCGTCCACCTGACCCGCTCAGCCGAGCTCCTCGATGACCTCGCGGCGGAGGGCGGCGAGGTCGAGGCCCGACTCGGCGATGACGCGGGCGCCGAGGCCGTCGCGTTCGCGGATCAAACCGAGCAGGACGTGGCCGTCGCCGATGTGGTTGTGCTTGAGCGCGATCGCCTCGCGCAGCGCGAGCTCCAGCACCTTCTTCGCCCGGCCGGTGAACGGGACGTGGCCGAGCGCGGACCGCCTGCTCCGGGCGGGCCGGTCGAGGGCGCCGGGGCCGAACGCGGCCTCCACCTTCTCCCGGACCGCGTTCAGGTCGATGCCGATCTCGCTGAGCAGCTCGGCGTCGAGATCCCGGTCCTGCCCGCTCAGCCGCCGCACGGCCTCGACCGCGGCCTCGTGGCCGAGCCCGTGCCGGATGAGGGTACGGCCGGCGAGGGTGTCCGGCATGGTGAGCATCGCGAGCAGGAGGTGCTCGGTCCCGATGTGCCCGTGGCCGAGCCTGCGGGACTCCGCCTGGGCGGCGGTGGTGAGCTGCCGGGCCTGCTTCGTGAATCGCTCGAACATCGTCAGTCGTCCCCTCGTGATCTGAAGAGTCCGCGCTTGGCGGCGTACTTCTTGTGCACCGCCTGCCGGGTCACGCCCAGCAGGTTCGCGATCTCCTGCCAGGTCCAGCCCTGTTCGCGCGCGTTGCGCACCTGAAGTTCCTCGAGCCGGTCGGCGAGCTCCCGCAGCGCGCGTACGGCCCGCAGGCCGATGGCCGGATCCCGGCTGCTCGCGTCCGCGGCGACCTTGGTGGTGTCCGTCATGGTGTCAACCTAAGTTGCCTCGCCGAAGCTGTCAACCCTGGTTGACGTCTCAGGCGGTGAAACACCCCGAGGCGGGCGCCGCGGCGCTTGTTACGGTGGCCGTGCGAAAGGAGGCGCGGACCATGACGGCGCGCGGGGTCTACACCCACGGTCACCACGAGTCGGTACTGCGGTCACACCGCTGGCGCACCGCCGAGAACTCGGCGGCCTACCTGCTGCCATACCTCACCCCGGGGATGCGGCTGCTCGACGTCGGCTGCGGACCCGGCACGATCACCGCCGACCTCGCCGCGATCGTCGCCCCCGGCACGGTGACGGCCCTGGAGGCGACCGAGGACGCGCTCGACCTCGCCAGGGCGGAGGCCGCGGCCCGCGGCCGGGCGAACATCGAGTTCGCGGTCGGCGACGCGCACGCGCTCGGCCTCCCCGACGACGCCTTCGACGCGGTCCACGCCCACCAGGTGCTCCAGCACCTCGCCGACCCGGTGCAGGCGCTGCGCGAGATGCGCCGGGTGTGCCGGCCCGGCGGCGTGGTCGCGGTGCGGGACTGCGACTACGCCGGCATGATCTGGTACCCGGAGCTCCCCGGGCTGGCGGAGTGGGCGGAGCTCAACTCGCGGGTGGTGCGCGGCAACGGCGGCGAGCCGAACGCGGGCCGCCGCCTGCTCTCCTGGGCGCGGGCCGCCGGGTTCACCGAGATCACGCCCACCGCCTCGGTGTGGTGCTTCGCCACCCCGGAGGACCGGGCCTGGTGGGGCGGCCTGTGGGCGGACCGCGTCCGCGCCTCCGCGTTCGCGGGCCACGCCCGCGGGCACGGCGCCACCGACGCCGACCTGGAGCGCATGGCGGCCGCGTGGCGGGAGTGGGCCGCCGCGGAGGACGGCTGGTTCGTCGTCCCCCACGGCGAGCTCATCTGCCGCGCCTGAGCGCTCAGGAGGCGTCCGGCGCGGGCACGCCGAGCGCCCGGCGCAGGAAGTCCACCTGCAGCAGCAGGAGGTTCTCGGCCACGACCTCCTGCGGGGTCATGTGGGTGACCCCGGACAGCGGCAGCACGGTGTGCGGGCGGCCCGCGGCGAGCAGCGCGGACGACAGCCGCAGGGTGTGCGCGGCGACCACGTTGTCGTCGGCGAGCCCGTGGATGAGCATGAGCGGGCGGGTCAGCTTCTCCGCGTCCGCGATGATCGAGGACCGGTCGTAGGCGTCCGGGTGCTCGTCCGGGTGGCCGAGGTAGCGCTCGGTGTAGCCGGTGTCGTACAGCCGCCAGTCGGTGACCGGCGCGCCCGCGATCGCCGCGTGGAACACGTCGGGGCGGCGCAGCACGGCGAGCGCGGCGAGGAAGCCGCCGAACGACCAGCCGCGGATCGCGACCCGGTCGAGGTCGAGGTCGTCCGGGTACCGCCGGGCCACGTCGTGCAGCGCGTCCACCTGGTCCTCGAGCACCGGCGTGGCGAGGTCGAGGTGGACCGCCCGCTCGAACGCCGGGCCCCGGCCGGGCGTGCCGCGGCCGTCGGTGACGATCACCGCGAACCCCTGCTCGGCGAACCACTGCGACACCAGGAAGGCCCCCTGCGCGGCGAGCACCCGCTGGGCGTGCGGCCCGCCGTACGGGTCCATGAGCACCGGCAGCCGGGCCGAGCCGGGCCTGTGCCAGGAGGGGAGCAGCAGCGCGGTGGCGAGCTCCCGCTCACCCGCGCGCAGCAGCGACACCCGCAGGTCGAGGCCGGGCCGCTCGGCGAACGAGGCGATCGGTACGGCGGGCCGTCCCGGCGCGTGCACCCGCACCGCGACGCCCTCCTCGTCGAGCGACTGCCGGACCACGAGCAGCGTGCCGCCCGCGAGCCGCCCGGAGTGCACGCCGGGCCCCGCCGGGCTCACCCGTTCCACGCCGCCCTGCGGCGACCAGGTGTACAGGTGGATCGACGTGGGGTCGTCCTCGCTCGCCCGGAACAGCACGGTGTCGCCGTCCACGTCGCTGACCCCGCGCACCTGCAGCCCGGGCGGGGTGACCGCGCGGTCCCCGGCGAACAGCCGGTTCGTGTCGCCGTCGATCGCGATCAACACCGGCGTCCCGTCCGACAGGAACGCGGGCACGCCCGCGTGCACGTCCACCCACGCCGGGTCGGTGTCCTCGCGCAGCAGCGTGGTCTCCCCGGTCGCCGGGTCGACCCGCCACAGCCGGATCGTCCGCTGGTCCCGCGGCATGGTCACGATGACCAGGCCGTGCCTGCTCCACCGGGCGTTCGCCAGGTACTCGTCCTCGAACGGCACGGGGACGCGCGTCCCGTCGAGCCCGATCACGAACAGGCCGACCTCGGCGTTCGCGGTGCCGGCCGCCGGGTAGGCCATCGCCGTGGGCTCGCGGTCCGGGTTCGCCGGGTCGGCGATGTGCCAGCGGGTCACCGGCGCGTCGTCCGCGCGCTCGACGAGCAGCGCGGTGCCGTCCGGGGACCACCAGTAGCCGCGGAACCGGCTCAGCTCCTCGGCGGCGATGAACTCGGCGAGGCCGTACGTGACCGTCTCCGTCTCGGGCTCGGCGAGCGCGCGGTCCTCGCCGGTGGCGAGGTCGATCACGTGCAGCGCGCCGCCGGTGACGTACGCGACGCGGCCGCCGTCCGGGGAGAGGCGCGGGTCCACGACCGGCCCGGCGGTCTCCAGGCGGCGCACCCCGAACTCCCCGTCGCGCAGCCCCGCCAGGTACAGCGTGCCGGAGAGGGCGAAGACCGCGGCGGTCACCTCGCGGTCGGTGGCGTACGCGACGATGCCGCCCGCCTGCTCGCGGGCGCGCTCGCGGCGGGCGCGCTCCTCGGGCGGCAGGTCCTCCTCGGCCGGGGCGAGCCGCCGCGGGTCGACGATCATCCGCTCGGCCCCGGTGGCGACGTCGAACTCCCACAGGCCCGTCACCGGATCGGTGCCGGAGGTGGTACGCAGGAAGACGATGCGGCCGCCGTCCGGGCTGAGCGTGAAGTCGCGCGGCACCCCGAGGGTGAACCGGCGGGTCCGGGCGTGCAGGCGCGGAAAGCTCTGGGTCATGGACACCAATCCTGCCAGTGCCGATACGCTCGAAACATGAGTGATCGGCGGTTACTTCTCGTGCACGCCCACCCCGACGACGAGAGCATCACCACCGGCGCCACCATCGCCAAGTACGCCGCGGAGGGCGCGCACGTCACGCTGGTCACGTGCACCCTCGGCGAGGAGGGGGAGATCATCCCGCCCGAGCTGGCGCACCTCGCCGCCGACCGGGAGGACCGGCTCGGCGAGCACCGCATCGGCGAGCTCGCCGCGGCGTGCGCCGCGCTCGGCGTGCGGGACCACCGGTTCCTCGGCGGGCCCGGCCGGTGGCGGGACTCCGGCATGATGGGCGCCGCCTCGAACGACCACCCGCGCTGCTTCTGGCGGGCGGACGTGGACGAGGCCGCCGGGGAGCTCGTGAAGATCATCCGCGAGGTGCGGCCGCAGGTGCTCGTCACCTACGACGAGAACGGGTTCTACGGGCACCCCGACCACATCCAGGCGCACCGGGTGGCCTGGCGCGCGTTCCACCTCGCCGCCGACCCGGCCTACGGCGAGGGCGAGCCGTGGCCGATCGCGAAGTTCTACCACACCGCGCTGCCGCGGTCGGTGATCAAGCGCATGGCCGACGACCTGCGGCGCAGCGACGTGGGGTTCCTCCCGGCCGACGCGGTCGACGAGCCGTCGTACGGCTGCGCGGACGAGGACGTGACCACCGAGATCGACGCGCGGGAGCACGTCGCGGCGAAGCTCGCCGCGCTGCGCGCGCACGCCACGCAGGTCACCGTGCGGGGACAGTGGTTCGCGCTGTCGAACAACATCGGCCAGGAGGCCCTCGGGGTGGAGTACTTCATCCTGCGGGCCGGGGTGCGCGGGCCGGCCGGCGTCGGCGCGCCGTACGAGACCGGCGGGCTCGGCGAGCCGTACGACCGGGAAGACGATCTGTTCGCCGGGGTCGACCAAGGGTGATCGATGCGCAACATGCCTGCTGAGCCGCCCGGAGCGGGGGAGGGACCCGGCACGGCCGAGCGGGCCGTCCCGCCGGGGGCGGCCGAGCCCGCCGTGGCCGGCGCCGGGAACGCGGGAGGCGCCGGAGACGCGGCGGGCGCCGCGCCGGAGCCACCGGATCGCCCGGCGGACGCGAGCGACGCGGACGGCACGGAGGGCGCCGACGGCAAGGACGGCCAGGAGCCGCCGGGGGAGGGCGAAGCGGTGCCGGACTCCGCGGCCGAGGAGGTCGGCCAGGCGATGCTCACCGGGGCCACGTACGGCGTGCTGTTCGTGCTCGGGGTGTTCCTCGGCATCGTCGGCGCGCTGGAGCACTCCTGGTACCTCACCGGCGGCTTCCCGACGGTCGCGATCGCCTGGCTGGCCGTGCTGTTCGCGGTGCCGTACGCGATGGCCCGGCTGATGGGCACCCGCCTCGCCGCGGTGATGGTCGCGGTCGGCTGGGGGATGATCTCGGCGGTGCTCGCGGTGCACCGCGCCGAGGGCGACCTCGTCATCGCGGGCACGTTGCCCGGCTACGTCTACCTGTACGGCGGCATGGTGGCGGTGGCGGTCGCCGTGGTGCTCGCGCCGTCCTCGTCGAACGGGTCGTGGCTGCTCACCCCGCGGTTCGGCGCCCCGCCGCCGGACCGGGACGGCGGGCGGCCGGACTAGGCGGGCCCGGGCTTTCCCGCCGGGCCGCGGGCGCGGACAATCGAGCCATGGGCGCCTGGCTCCGGATCCGGCAGGTGGTGAACCTCCTCAACCTGTCCACGCCGCTCGGCCTGCTCATCGCCGTGGTGGGCCGGGCGCGGATCCGGCGCGGCGCGTACGGGCTCATCCTCGCCTGCGGATTCCGCATCCCGACGATGGCCGGGGCGTTCACGGTCGGGAACGTGGTGCTGACCGGCCGGGACGAGGGCTACCTCACCGGCCGGCTGCTGGAGCACGAGTCGCGGCACGCCACCCAGTACGCCTGGTGCCTCGGCCTGCCGATGATCGTGCTCTACCTGCTCGCCTCGGCCGCCTCCGTCGCGATCTGCGGCAACCCCGGCTCGTGGAACGTGTTCGAGCGGCGCGCGAACCTCGCCGACGGCGGCTACCGGGACGTCCCCCCGTGGTGGCGGGCCGCGCGGCGGCGCGCGGGCGGCGATCCGGGCCGGGCCGCCGGGTGAGTCGCGCCGCGGATTCCGCGGCTTTTTGCGGCTGATTTCCCGATGTGTGCGAAGACATTCTGAAAATCGGCTGAGCGACGCATGTTTTCCACCGAGCGGGAATGATCAAGGTTGGGCGACGCGCGTCCGGCGGCGTTCGTCCAGACCAGACAGCGCTACGAACAGGAGCGTCCATGTCGCAGACCGTTCGTCGTGGAAGCCTCGCCCCGGCCCCGCCCCGCGAACGGGGCCGGCCGTCGCACTTCAGGGACCGCCTCACCCACCCGGCGCCGGGCTTCCGGGAGGTCCTGCTGGTCGCCTGGTACGGGGCCCTGCGCCGGGAGAACGGGGACGCCGACCGCATCCCGGTGAAACGCACCGGGCTGCCCCCGGTGACCGCCACCGACACCGCGGTCACCTGGGTCGGCCACGCCACCTACGTGCTGCGCATCGGCGGCCTGACCGTGCTCACCGACCCGGTCTGGTCGCAGCGCATCCCGGGCGTGCGCCCGCGGCTCACCCCGCCGGGCGTGGCGTGGAGCGACCTGCCGCCGGTGGACGCGATCGTGATCAGCCACAACCACTACGACCACCTCGACGCGCCCACGGTCCGCCGGCTGCCCCGGGACGTCGCGGTCTTCGTGCCGCTCGGGCTGCGCCGCTGGTTCACCCGCCGGGGCTTTGCCAACGTGACCGAGCTCGACTGGTGGGAGAGCGCCGAGCTCGGCGGGGTGACCTTCGCCTTCGTGCCCGCCCACCACTGGAGCCGCCGCGGCGTGTTCGACACCTGCCGCACCCTGTGGGGCGGCTGGGTCCTCGACACCGAACGGCACCGCGTCTACTTCGCCGGGGACACCGCCTACGGCCACCACTTCCGGGACATCGGCGACCGCCACCCGGGCATCGACCTCGCGCTCATGCCGGTCGGCGCGTACGAGCCGCGCCGGTACCTCAGCGGCGCGCACGTCGACCCGGCCGAGGCGGTGCAGGCCTGCCTCGACGTGGGCGCGCGGCGCATGGCCACGATGCACTGGGGCACGTTCGCGCTCTCCGCCGAGCCGCCGCTCGCCCCGGTCGAGGAGGCGCGCCGGGCGTGGGCCGCGCACGGCCGGGACCCGGCCGACCTGTGGGACCTCGCCGTCGGCGAGACCCGGCTGCTGCCCGGCTGACGCTCGCGACTCGGTCGCGGCTCAGTCGAGGACCACCTTCTGCCCCTCCGGGGTGTCGGCGACCTTCACGCCCATCGCGGCGAGCTCCTCGCGCAGCCGGTCGGACGTGGCCCAGTCGCGTGCCGCCCGGGCGCGCTCGCGCCGCTCGAGCAGCTCGGCCGCCCCCGGCGGGAGCGTGGGCGCGGCCCCGATGTCCCGGGACAGGTCGAGCCCGAGGACGTGGTCGAGCTCGAGGAAGGTCTCGAACCGGGACCCGGGCGGCACCGACTCGTCCCGCTCCAGCTCGCGCAGCACGCGCAGCGCGGCCGGCGTGTCGAGGTCGTCGTCGAGCGCGGCCTTCGCCCGCGCGGCGTACTCGGCCGCCATCGGCCGGCTGGGGTGCTCGGCCCACTCCGCCACCCGCCGCCGCCAGCGCCGCAGCGTGCGGTCGGCCGCGCGCAGCGTGTCCCAGGTGAGGTTCATCTGCTGCCGGTACCGGTGCTCCAGCATCGCCAGCCGTACGGCGAGCGGGTCGAGCCCGGCCTCGACCACGTCGCGGACGAGCACGACGTTCCCCGCCGACTTGGCCATCTTGCGCCCGTTGAACAGCAGGTGCTCGCCGTGCACCCAGTGCGCGACGACCTCGTGGCCCACCGCCGCGTTCGACTGCGCCCGCTCGTCCTCGTGGTGCGGGAAGCGCAGGTCGATGCCGCCGGTGTGGATGTCGAACCGGTCGCCGAGGTAGCGCAGCGACATCGCCGAGCACTCCACGTGCCAGCCGGGGAAGCCGCGTCCCCACGGCGCCTCCCAGGTCAGCTCCCGGTGGGAGTGTTTCCACAGCGCCCAGTCGGCGTGGAACCGTTTCCGCGGGTCGGGTTTGTCGAACCGGTGGCCGGGTTTCAGCTCGTCAAGGCGATTTCCCGAAATCTCGCCATAATCCGGGAAAGATTGGGCGGAGAAGAAGACCGACCCGTCGTCCACGACGTACGCGTGGCCCTTCTCGATCAGCTTCGCGATCAGCTCGATCATGAGGTCGATCGACTCGGTCGCCCGCGGCGTGTACTCCGGCGGCCGGATGTTGAGCGCCGCGATGTCCTGGCGGAACGCGTCCTCGTAGAACCGCGCGACGTCGAGCGCCGACCGCCCCTCGGCCCGCGCCTGCCGCAGGATCTTGTCCTCGCCGGTCGGATCGATCTCCGCGTCGTCCACGAGATGCCCGACATCGGTGATGTTCTGGCACACCACCACCCGCAACCCGTGCCGCTCGCACACCCGCCGGATCATGTCCGACAGCAGGTACGAGCGCAGGTTGCCCACGTGCGCGTACCGGTACACGGTGGGCCCGCAGGTGTACATCCGCAGTCCCCGCGCCCCGTCCGGCACGACCTGCTCCACCCGCCTCGCCTTCGTGTCGTACAGCCGCAGCATGCCTCGAGCCTAGACGACCGCCCCGCACCCGCCCAGGCGCGCGGCGAGCGGCATCCGGTACGGCGGGGCTCAGGCGGCGGTGGGGTCGAGGAAGGAGAGGATGTCGGTGTCGCCGCGCTCGCGCAGCACGGCGAGGATCTCCTCCTTCATCGTGCCCTCGGGCAGCCCGAGCCGGGCGCCGATCAGGCGCAGTCCCTCGGCCTCCGAGGCGACCGGGGCGGTGTACCCGATCAGGTGGAGGGCGCGGGCGAGCGGCGGCAGCTGCGGGGAGGCCGCGGGCAGGAACCGGGTGAGCAGCTCGCCGGCGTCGGAGACGGTGAGGAAGACGTGGTCGCCCTCCATCGCGTTGTACTCCTGCAGGATCGTCCGGATCGAGCCCACGGTCGGCCGGTCGGTCCAGGTGATCGGCACGTCGCCGCTCGGCGTGCTCGTGGTGACCCCGCCGCCGGGGGCGAGGCCGAGGTGGGCGGCGAACCCCGGGGGCAGCGGGAAGCTCGCCCCGCGCAGGTGGTCGGCGGTGACGTCGATGCGGTGCCACCAGCGGCCGTCCCGGCTGCGGAAGCAGCGCACCGAGAGCGCGACGTCCTTGCGGGTCTGGTAAGGGTCCGGCTGGTCCACCCGGATCCACCCGGGCTGGGCGGTCTCGTAGCCGGGCGCGCCCGGGTAGCCGCGCCCGGCCGCCCCGGCCATGCCGTACCGGCCGGGCACCTCCGGGCCCGCGGGCGCGGCGGGCTGCTCGGCGGCGGGACGGTCCGCCTCGCGGGCGCCCATCTCCGGCATCTCGGGCACGCCTGCGTACTCCTCGCCGCCCCAGCGGCGCAGGCCGTACCGGTCGCGGTCGACGCGCAGGAACCGCTCGTCCGAGGCGAGCTGGTTGCGGATGCCGACGAGGCTGTAGTCCTCGCCGATGCGCCGCTGGATCTCCTCCGGGGTGAGCGGCTCGCCCGCCACGGCGAGCACGGCCTCGGCCTTGTCGCCCGCGCTGCGCGGCCAGGGCACCACGTGCCCGTCGAGGATGCGCAGGTTCGGCACCGAGGCGAGCCAGCGTTCGGCCACGTCCTCGCGGATGCCGAGCCGGGCGACGAGCGCGACCGCGTCGTCGAGCTTCACCGGGCCGTCGGTGAACAGCTGCCGGGTCTTCTCCCGCAGCTCGTCCGCGCCGCCCGCGACGAGCCAGCCGTCCACCTGCTCGTAACCGGCGAGCAGGGTGCGCACGAACCGCCAGGCGGGCACGCCGAGCGTGCGCAGCTCGGTCCGGTGCCACGGCACCGCCGCGGCGAGGTCGTCGGCCGGTACGGCGGCGCCGAGCCGGCCGCGCAGCCAGTTGAGGTGCGCCACCAGCGGGGCCGCCTCCGGCCGGGTGAGCGCCTCGTCGACGTGGTCGCGCAGGTCGCGCTCGATCTGCCGGATGCGCTCCCGGGTGACCGAGAACCGCTGGGCGAGCTCGTCGAGGGTGACCCGGTGCTCGGCGTACACCCGGTCCCGGGCGATCGCGAGCTGCCGCTCGTCGAGGTCGGCGAACAGCTCGTCGATGAGCTCGGGCAGCGGCCGGTCCGGGCGGGCGGGCGTCTCCGGCAGCCTGCCGGTCTCGGAGGCCATGAGCCGGTCGAGCACCTCGGAGAAGAGCCGCTGCACGGTCTCCCGGTCGCCGGGGGTGCGCAGGCTCTCCGCCGGATCGACGAACCTGAGCAGCGGCAGCACGTCACCGAGCGGGATATGGCCCCAGTTGGCGATGGCGAGGTCCGCGAGCCGGGCCGCCACCTGGGGGGTGCCGATCAGGGCGCAGGCGCGGTCGAGCGGGAGCGCCTGCCACCACGCGTCGGGCAGCCGCGGGTCGTTCGCGATCGGCTCCACCTGTCCGGGCGGGGTCCAGCGCAGGGGAGGCACGATGTCGCACAGGCTCAGGTTCATCGGTTCCAACCGGACACGGAATATGAAGAAGAAATCATCAAATATCGGGAGATGTGCGGATTAGCGTAGGGGATCAGGGCGGCAGGAAGGGACTGGCCCGTCCCGTATAGGAAACGTAGAGCACCTCGCGCGTCCTCGTGCAGGCGGTGTAGAGCAGGCCCCGCTCACGCTGCATGTCGTGGGCGCGGGCCGCGGCGTCCTCCTCGGCCGGGGTGAGCGCCTCCGGCGCGGGGACGACCCCGTCCGCCACCCCTATCACGGCGACCCGGGTGAGCTCCAGCCCTTTCATGCCGTGCAGGCTGGTGACCTTCACGTCGACGCCCGCCTCGCGCAGCGCGGCCCGCGCCGCCCGGACCAGCTCGGGCGAGCGCGCCGCCACCGCCACGTCCTCCGGCGCGGCGCCCTCCGCGAGCCACTGCCGCACCTGCGCGACGAGCCCGGCGAGCTCGGCCTCGAGCGACACGTACCCGCGCACCACCGGCCGCTCGCCGCCGCGGATCGCCCGCAGCCCGTCGAACCCGGTGCTGCCCGCCACCAGCCCGTCGGCCGGGCCGCCGCCGCGCAGCCGTACCGCCCAGGTGAGGATCTCCCGGGGCACCCGGTAACAGGTGCTCAGGTGCGCCCGGCGGGCCGGGATGCCCACGTCGTCGAGGGACACGTGGGTGTCGAACATGCGCTGGTGCGGGTCGCCCACGACGAAGACGTCGTCGGGCCCGGGCGGCACCGCGGCGCGCAGCAGCCGCCACTGCGCCGGGTGCAGGTCCTGCGCCTCGTCCACGATGAGATACCGGTACGGCTCGCGCCGCCGCCCGCCCGCCTCGAGCAGGTCGCCGGTGCTGCGGCCGAGCACCAGCGACGCCTCGGCGGCGAGCTGGAGCAGGGTGCGCCGCCCGGTGGCGGCGAGCCGCGCCTGGAACTCCTCGATGCACGCCCACACCGTGCGGCGCTCGTCCGGGCCGAGCTCCACGCCGCGGCCGACGCGCGGGGCGGCGAGGTACTCGTCCAGGCCGCGCAGGTTCTGCGCGAGCACCACCTGCTCCCACTCGCGGGCGAGGAACGCCGGGCCGCGGCCGCAGCCCACCGCCGCGGCGGCCTGCCGCCACAGCTCGGCGAGCTCGCCCGGCTGGGCGAGCTTCGGCGGCCTGCCCTCGGCGTCGGCCACGATCCGGTGGGCCAGCCGGTCGATGTTCACCACCTCGACGCGGCGCCGCGCCTCCTCGTCGTCGATGAGCAGGTCGAGCCGCGCGGACAGGTCGGCGGCGAGCCCCTGGGAGAGGGTGACGAACAGCACCGTGCCCTCGGCGCGCCGGGCGAGGTGGGCGGCCCGGTGCAGCGCGACGAGCGTCTTGCCGGTGCCCGCGCCGCCGGTGACGAGCACCGGCTCGGGGTAGCCGTCGCCGTGGGCGAGCCGGTGCTGCGGCGGGTCGAGGAAGGTGCACCACGCCGGCCGGGTGAGGATGCGCTCGAGCGTGGCCGGGCCGGCGAAGGCGGCCTGGTCCGGGCTGCGGGCGAGCGCGGCGACGAAGTCGTCGGGGTCGATGTCGCCGGCGGGGACCGCCCGCCGGGCGTCGAGCGCGCGCCAGGCCGCGGCCATGCTGCCGCCCTGGGCGAGCACCGCGAGCGGGGCGTACTGGCTCTCCGGCAGCAGCGGCTCGGCCGCCGCGAGGTGGGACTCGGTGCTCATCAGCCGGACCAGCCGCAGCAGCCGCAGGTCGATGCCGAGGTGGAGCAGGTCGCCGTCGCACACGTGGGCGAGCAGCCGCCGGTCGGTGGCGGCGGCCGCGCGGCGCAGCGCGGGCTCGATCTCGTCGAGTGCCTCGGCGTCCCAGCTCTCCACCACCCCGATCGCGCTGTTCACCGTGTACCGGTGGCGGCGCGCGTAGGTCCACGCCTGCTCGTCGGGCAGCACGGTGATGAACCAGTAGAGGTCGCCCACCCGCAGCGCCACCGCCCGCAGCCCGTCGGCGAGCCGTAACGTCACCACGCGGCGGTCCCGGGCGTGCCGTACCCGCTCGGGGACCGGGGCGTCGGGGGCGCCCGCGAGGAACCGGCGGACCGCGGCCAGGACGTCCTTGCGCGCCGGCCACGCCAGACCGTTCAGCTCCCTGGGGAACTCTGGGGAGATCGCGAGTCGCGGCACGGACACCTCGGCTGGGTGGTACGGGGTTCGGTGGGGCTGCGCGTCACGAGGGACGGAATGTGCCGGGTGGCTGCGCTACCGGGGTGGGGACATGGGTGGCTCGCGATGCCGAACAGTGATCAGTGGGTGACCGGGGTGGCGAGCAGCGAGAGCAGGTCGCGGTCGCCCCGCTCACGCAGCCGCCCGAGCAGGTCGGCGCGCGGCGTCGCGCCGTCCATGCCCACGCGCGTGGCGATCACCCGCAGCGCCTGGTCCATGGTGCCTCCCGGCGCGGTGTAGCCCACCAGCCGCAGCGCCTGGGCGGCCTTGTCGCCGCCGGCCACCGCGGGCAGGTGCCGGGCGCGCAGCATGCCGTCCTCGGTCACCGTGACGAACAGGTGCCCGCCCACCTGGGCGCCCGCCTCGATCAGCAGCGGGCGGATCGTCTCCAGCGCCGGGCGCGCCTGCCAGGCGAGGGTGAGCTCCCCGGTGGCGCACCGCACGGTACGGCTCTCGCCGGGCTGCATGCCGAGGTAGGCGGCGAACCCGCTGGGGATCGCGCACGGCCCGCCCGCGAGGTGGTCCTCGGAGACGTCGATGCGGAACCACCAGCGCCCGTCCGGCTGCTTGAAGCAGCGCCGGGTGAGCGCGACGTCCTTCAGCCCCGCGCCGCCGTCGCCGCCGTCCCGCACCACCGGGCGCGACGGCGAGGAGACCAGGTCGAGCCGCGGCTCGCCGGACACGGACGCCCCGGGCACCCGCTTCGGCAGCGGGTCGGCCCCGGCGCCCGCCGGGGCGGGCTCGGGCGCGGGGGCGTCCGGCACCGGCGGGCGGTCCGCCCACGGGATGGGCTCCGGCATGGGCTCCGGCCCGGCCCCGTACGGCGGCCGCAGCGGCTTGGCCGGCCGGTCGCCGAGCGGCGGCTCGGCCGCCGGGACCGGCTCGGGCCCGGCCTCCGGCCCGCCCAGGCCGGGGAAGGCGGGCTCGAGCGCGTCCGCCGGCATCTCGCCCCGCCGCTCGGGCTCGGCGGGCGGCACGTCGGGCTCCGCGGCGGGCGCGGGTACGGCGGGCGCCGCCTCGGCCGCCTCGGGAAGCGGCTCGGCGGCCTCGGGCCGCTCGGCGGCGTCCGGTCCGGGGGCCTCCGGCCGGTCGGCGGCATCCTGACCGGCGGCCTCCGGCTCGGGCCGCTCCGGCTCCGGCCGTACCTCGGCGTCGGGGTCGGTCGCCTCGGCCGGCTTGCCGCCCGGCCCCTCGATGCGCAGGCCGGGCACGCTCTCCAGCCACTCCCGCGCCACCTCGGCGTGGATGCCGAGCGAGGCGACGAGCCGGGTGGCCTGCGCGACGGTGGGCGGCCGCTCGGCGTCGAGCACGAGCCTGCGGGTCTTCTCCTGCAGCTCGGCGAGGTCACCGGTGACCAGCCAGTCGCCGGTGAGCCGGTGCTCGGGCAGCGTGGCGAGCACGAACTGCCACGCGGGCACGTCGAGGGAGCGCAGCTCGCGGGAGTGCCAGTCGGCGGCGGCGACCAGCCGCGACTTCGGCGCGGCCGCGCCCAGGGACTCGGCGACCGTCTCCAGGTGCCGCCGGTACGGCTCGGCGTCCGGCCCGGCGAGCCAGTCCGCGAGCCGCCGCCGCAGCCGCTCCTCCAGCTCCACGATGCGCTCGGTGGGCACCGCGAAGAGCTTGGCGAGCTGGTCCGCCTCGGAGGGCTGGTCGGTGAAGATCCGGTTCTGGGCCACCGCCCACGCCTGGTCGTCGAGGTCGGCGAAGGCCGCGTCGACGAGCGCGAACAGGTCCGACGGGTCCCGCCTGCGGGTGCCGGGCGCCGGGGTCGGGGACTCCTGGCCGGGCAGCTCGGCGGCGGGCGCGGACTCCACCGCGGACGCGGGCAGCGACGAGGAGGCCGGGGGGAACGCGGCGGGCCCGGCGGGCGGGAACATCGCCGGGGGCAGCGGCTCGGCCTTGGCCTCGCGCTCGGCCCGGCCGGCGGGCTCGGCCCGCTCCCCGGCCGCCCCGGGCCCCTCGGCGAGCTTGCCGAACACCGCGCCGAACAGCGCGGTCAGCATCGGGCGGGCCTGGATGAACGGCTGGTCGAGCAGCTCCCGGCCGGTGAGCGCGAGCAGCCCGGCCCACGACCCGGCCCGGTCGAGCGCGATCTCCACCTGCGGGTCGTCGGCGTCGTCGGGGCCGGCCACGTACAGCGCGGGCAGGATGTCGCCGATCGCGGCGGCGGGCCAGTGCTCGAGCGCGAGCTCGGTGAGCAGCTCGGCGAGGCGGTCGGCGGAGAGCACGGCGAGCACGCGCGCCATCGGCAGCGACCGCCACCAGGCGTCGGGGAGTCCGTCGCGCTCGACCGGCTCGGTGAGGGTCCGGATGCGGGCGGCGTCACTCCAGCGCAGGGGTGGGACAAGGTCACTGAGGCAGAAGTTCATCTGTTCCCCATCCGGCTCTTCACTCTCGACCCACGGGTGACAGCCCGCAGACCAGACCATAGTCTGGCAAACCCGGCGTCGCTGTGGGGGTGTCCCGCCCGCCGTGCCGACGCGGCTCTCCACGCGCCTCTCCACGTGGCGCACCGCGCGGGGCGGGCGCGGGCGTCGCGGCCACCCGGTGAACGACTGACTGTACGCCGAAACGGCCGCCGGGACGAACCCGCCGCACGACCAGCCCGGCCGGATGCCGCGGGGTGAACGCTGTCAATAACCTGCTGGTGAACAGAGCATCGCCACGTGATCACGCGACGTGGCACGGGCCCGGCCGGGCGGCGGCTCAGTCGAGCACGGCGGCGAAGCGCAGCCGGACATAGTCGGCCACCCACTCCGAGCCGCGCCGCAGCGCCGGGGCGGCGAGCTCGTTCACCCGGTGCAGCAGCGGCTCGACGATCGCCGGGGGCACCTCGGCGAGCAGGTAGCCCGCGAACATGCGCACCCAGTCGGCCGCGCCGTTCGGGCACTCGTCGAGCGGCGTGGGACGGTCGAAGTACTCCAGCAGCCGCACGGTGAACCCGGCCTTCTCCAGGCGCAGCGCGTACTCGGCGGGCGACGGGAAGTACCACGGCAGCTCCGGCTCGCGCAGGCCGTACTCGCGCCACGCCGTGGACATCGCGGCGGTGAGCGCCGCGCAGTTGCCCGCCCCGCCCATCTCCGCCACGAACCGCCCGCCGGGCCGCAGCGCCATGCGCACGCACCGGATCACCGCGTCCGGGTCCCGGCTGAGCCAGTGCAGCGCCGCGTTGGAGAACACCGCGTCGTACGGCTCGGCGACCACGAAGTCGTACCCGTCGGCGACGATGAAGTCGAGCCCGGGGTAGGTGGCGATCGCCCGCTCGATCATCGCCCGCGAGCCGTCGATCCCGAGCACCTGGGCGCCCCGGGCGGCGATGTCCGCGGTGAACACCCCGGTGCCGCACCCGAGGTCGAGGATGCGCTCGCCGGGCCGGGGGTCGAGCAGTTCCACCAGGGGCGCCCCGTGCGCGGACACGTAGCCGAAGGAGCTGTCGTAGGCGCGTTCGTTCCACCGGGTGGGGGCCGGTGTGTCGTGTCGCAGCATGCTCAGCTCACAATCTCGGACACCGGGTCCGACCGCCGTCTGTAATGGCTGCCACTCTAGGGCTATGTGAGCCGAACTCGTGCTCTTCGCCGGGGTGTCGCGCCGACCCCGCTGACCTGCGTGATCACCCCGTCACCGGGGGTCACCCGGGACCCTCAGCGCATGTGTGCCGCCCAGTTCGCGCGCAGGTGTTCGCGCGCCTCGTCGATCTGCGGGATGGTGAGCACCACGGGCTCGCCGGTCGCCCTCGGCAGCCGCGCCGCCGCCTCGGCGTCGAGCGTGCCGCGCATCTCCATCGCCTCCATGCGTACCGGCCGGACGTGCCCCTGGAGCAGCAGGTTCTGCCCCTCGTCGGAGAAGAGGAACTCCTGCCACAGCCGCGCGGCGGCCGGGTGCGGCGCGTCCTTGTTGATCGCCTGGACCCGGTAGTCGGCGAGCACGGCGTCGCGCGGCACCACGACCTTCCACGCCGAGCCGTCGGGGGAGGTGGTGGCGCCCCGGGCGAGGTGGGCGTAGTCCCAGTCGATCAGCACGGTGGCGCGCCCCGGCGGGGCGAGCGCGTTGAGCCTGCGCAGGTCGGAGAAGAACTCGACGCCGCGCCGTACCTGGGGCCGACCCCCCTTGAGCGAGGCGGCCATCACCGCGTCGAACGCCGCCGCGACCTGCCGCGGGTCGCCCGGCAGCGCCACCTTCGCCCCGGAGTCCGGCCGCAGCAGGTCGGCGAAGGTCGCGGGCGGCTTCACCCGGCGCGAGTCGTACCCGATGGAGACGTATCCGCCGTAGGCGGCGTACCAGGCGCCCTTGTGGTCCTTCAGGTCGTCGGGGATCTCGTCCCAGACCGCGACCCGGTACGGCCGGAACCGGCCGGCGTTCGCCACCGCGACGTCGAGCCGCAGGTCGAACACGTCCGGCCGGACCTTCTTGGCGAGCTCGATCTGCCGCCCGCTCGGCGCGTCCGGCTCGGCGAGCCGGACGTTGATGCCGTACTCCTTGCGGAACCGGTCGATGAGCGCGCCGAAGTTGTTCCGGTCCCGGGACACGCCGATGAGGGTGAGCTCACCCTCCTTCCGCGCGGCCCGGACGAGCCCGTCGAGGTCGCCGAACCCCTCGCGGAGCGTCGTGGCCTGCGGGTTCGCGCTCGCGGGCGACGTGGCGGCGGGGCGCTGCTCGCCCGATCCCGAGCCCGAGCAGGCGGCGAGCGCGCAGGCGGCGAGGGAGCACGCCCCGAGCAGGGCGAGCGCCCGGACGGTACGGCTGGCATGCGACGTCACGGACCACATACTCGCCGTGATCGGTCGCGGCGCCCCGGGGCGGCACGGCGAGCAGGAACTTTCCAGGAAGAATCTCGAGGAAAACGTCAAGGAGACGGCCGGCGCGCGGGCGGGTCCGGCACGACCTTGGCGGCGACCACGGTCTCCTCGGCGATCTCGACGAGCGAGCCGTCCCGGCGGCGCACCGTGAGCGTCCCGTCCCGCCAGGACTCCAGCACGCCGACCGCGTCGCGGAAGCCCTCGGGAACGCGGCGCCGTACCGAGACACGCCGACCGACGTCCCCCGGCGTGATCCTTACCACTAGTCTTGCGCCGTAGTGGGGGGACACGGACAGGCGACCCCCTCGCGTTTCGATTACATGGCCTGCACCGCAATACTAGGGCTAAGACCCGCGGTCGAGCCGTGCCGTGGCGCAGGAGAAGGAGCCCGAGGTGACCTACGTCATCGCACAGCCTTGCGTGGATGTCCTGGACAAGGCGTGCATCGAGGAATGCCCCGTGGACTGCATCTACGAGGGCGAGCGCATGCTCTACATCCACCCCGACGAGTGCGTGGACTGCGGGGCGTGCGAGCCGGTCTGCCCGGTCGAGGCGATCTACTACGAGGACGACCTTCCCGAGCAGTGGAAGGACTTCTACAAGGCCAACGTCGAGTTCTTCGAGGACCTGGGCTCGCCCGGCGGCGCCTCGAAGGTCGGCAAGATCGGTAAGGACCACCCGATCGTGGCCGCGCTTCCCCCGCAGGGCGAGGGGCACTGACCGTCGTGTCCGCACCCTCCCGGGCGCTGCCGGACTTCCCGTGGGATCGGCTCGCGCCGTACAAGCGGACGGCGCAGGCCCACCCGGACGGCATCGTCGACCTCTCGGTGGGCACCCCCGTCGACCCGGTGCCCACCGTCGTGCGGGAGGCCCTCGCGGCCGCGTCCGACAGCCCCGGCTACCCGACGACGCACGGCACCGCGGAGCTCCGTGAGGCCGCCGCCGGGTGGCTGCGCCGCCGTCTCGGCGTGCACGTCGACCCGGCCGCGGTGCTGCCCACGATCGGCTCCAAGGAGCTGGTCGCGTGGCTGCCGACGCTGCTCGGGGTACGGCCCGGCGACCGCGTGGCCTTCCCCGAGCTCGCCTACCCGACCTACGACGTGGGGGCGCGCCTCGCCGGCGCGACCCCGGTCGCCACGGACGGCCTGCTCGCGCTCGGCCCCGAGCGGGTGCCGCTGGTGTGGGTGAACTCGCCGTCGAACCCGACCGGCCGGGTGCTGCCCCCCGAGCACCTGCGCAAGGTGGTCGCGTGGGCGCGCGAGCGCGGGGCGGTGGTCGCCTCCGACGAGTGCTACATCGAGCTGGGCTGGGAGGAGCGGCCGATCTCGATCCTCCACCCGGACGTGTGCGGCGGCTCGCACGAGGGCCTGCTCGCGGTGCACTCGCTGTCGAAGCGGTCGAACCTCGCCGGGTACCGGGCGGGCTTCGTCACCGGGGACCCGCGGCTCGTGCGCGAGCTGCTCGAGGTCCGCAAGCACGCCGGGATGATGGTGCCCGCGCCGGTGCAGGCCGCGATGACCGCGGCGCTGCGCGACGACGCGCACCTGGAGGAGCAGCGCGCCCGGTACGCGGCGCGGCGGGCGAGACTGCGCCCGGCGCTGGAGCGGGCCGGGTGGCGCATCGAGCACTCCGAGGCCGGGCTCTACCTGTGGGCCACGAACGGCGCGGACTGCTGGGAACAGGTGCGCGATCTCGCAGAAAAAGGGATATTGGTGGCGCCGGGCGACTTCTATGGTCCGGCAGGCCGGAAACACGTCCGTATCGCCGTCACCGCGACCGACGAACGGATCGATGCGGCGGTGAGCCGACTCCAGTAGGATCGCGCGCCATGACAGCAGCGGTAGTGCTCATCCTGAGCATCGCCACGCTCGTCGTCGTGCTGGGCGCGTACATCGCCACCACCCGCCAGGACCGCCGGGAGGCGGCGCAGGCGGCGAAGGCCGCACGCCGGACACCGGCCGAACCGGCCATGCCGAACCCGGCCCCGGTGCCCGAGCCGCCACCCGACTACTTCGACCCGCGCACCATCAAGGTCGGCGACTTCATCGAGTGCCAGGGCACGCGCTCCCGGGTGCTCGGCGCGCTGCACAAGTCGACCCGCCAGGGCGACCACTGGACCGAGTACCTGCTCGACGACGGCAGCAGGGTCTACCAGCGGCTGTCGGTGCGGGAGAAGACCGGGCCGGACCCGGACTCGCCCGCCCACCTGGAGGTCATGCTCTGGACCCAGGTGCCCACCCAGGGCATGGTCCCGGCCAAGAGCACGCTCATCCTCGAGGGCGTGGAGTTCGCCCCGCTGGAGCGGGGCACGGTCGCCTTCCGGTCCGAGGGCATGACCATGCACCCCGACCGCGGGCTCATGGACTACGCCGACTACCGCGCCACGGACGGGCGGCGGCTGTCGTTCGAGCGGGTGCAGGGCCAGCCGTGGACCGCCGCGTACGCGCTGCCGCTGCCGCCTGGCTCGATCAAGGTCGAGCGCCTGCCCTGAGCCGTCCCGCCCGGCCGCGTCGCGCCGCCGCGGGACGGGCGGGCGCGGCCATCGCCGCCGCCTCCGACCGGCGCGTGGCCGCGGCGCCGGACTCCGTCCACCCGTCGTCCCCGGACTCCGCCCGCCAGATCAGCCCGCCGAGGCGCACGTGGGCGATGCCGTACTGCTGGGCGTGGGCGACCGCGAACGAGGCGATGAGCCAGCCGCGTTTGCCGGTCGCGGTCACCCGCAACCCGGTGCCGCCGGTGGAGCGTTCCTCGACCAGGGCGCGCGCCCCGGCCGCGCCGAGCGTCCGGGTGAGCAGCCGGCGCGCCGCGTCCACCCGCGCCGGGGCGGGCGTCGCCTTCGCCGGGTAGGTGCAGTGGACCGCGTGCGGCACCCGCCCGGTGAACGCGGCGGCGAGGATCTCCGCGTCCTCCTGGTGGTCGGCGTACGCCGAGCCGTCCGCGGAGCGCTGCACCGCCTGCGCGGCCTCCTCGATCGGCATGCGCTGGTAGTCCTTCACCTTCTCCAGCGCGGCGAAGAACCGCCGGGTGGCGTACACCGGGTCGAGCAGCTGCTTCTTGGTGCCCCAGCCCTGCGACGGCCGCTGCTGGAACACGCCGAGCGAGTCGCGGTCGCCGTACGGCAGGTTGAGCAGCTTCGACTCCTGGATCGCGGTGGCGTAGGCGATCTGCACGGCCCGCTCGGGCAGCCCGCGCCGCGCCGCCACCGTCGCGATGATCGCGGAGATGCGGGCCTGCTCGATGTCGAGCACGCGCTCGCCCTGCGGGGTGCGCACGAGGCACTGCTCCACCATGATCAGCGGTTCGGCCCGGCGGAGCAGGAAGTACACCCCGGCGTAGATCCCCGCGCCGAGCACGGCGACGACGACCACGACCGCCAGAACCCCACGGGACACACGCAACGCCACGGTCATGACCGTACCCGGCCTACGGCCCTCCCGGTGCCGCTAGGCTTCGTTGACATCCGCGGGCGGGGCCGCCGCAGCGGCCGCTGCCAGGGACGATTCCCGGCCGCCCGGCCAGAAGATCGACGCGAAAGAGGCGTGGGGGAGATGGGCGCTTCACTCGACCTGTCAGCGGACGTCGGCACGCTCACCGCGCGGCTGGTGGACATCGAGTCGGTGAGCGGCGCCGAGCGCGAGCTCGCGGACGCGATCGAGGAGGCGCTCACCCCGCTGCCGCACCTGCGCGTGTTCCGCGACGGCGACGCGATCGTGGCCCGCACCGAGCTCGGGCGGCCCGAGCGCGTGGTGATCGCCGGGCACATCGACACCGTGCCGGTCGCGGACAACCTGCCCTCCCGCGTCGAGGGCGGGCTGCTGTACGGCTGCGGCACCAGCGACATGAAGAGCGGGGTGGCGGTGGCGCTCCGCCTCGCCGCCCACCTGACCGCGCCGAGCCGCGACGTCACCTACGTGTTCTACGACTGCGAGGAGGTCGAGGCCGAGCGCAACGGCCTGCTGCGGATCAGCCGCCGCCACCCCGACTGGCTCGCGGGCGACTTCGCCGTGCTCATGGAGCCCACCGACGGGGTGATCGAGGGCGGCTGCCAGGGCTCGCTGCGCGCGGACGTGGTGGTGCCGGGCAAGCGCGCGCACAGCGCCCGGTCCTGGCACGGGGTGAACGCGATCCACGAGGCCGGGCCGGTGCTCGACCGGCTGCGCGGGTACACGCCGCGGCGGCCGGTGGTGGACGGGCTGGAGTTCCACGAGGGGCTCAACGCGGTGTTCATCCGCGGCGGGGTCGCGGGCAACGTGATCCCCGACGAGTGCGTGGTCACGGTGAACCACCGGTTCGCCCCGGACCGCACCGTGGAGGAGGCGTTCGCGCACGTGCGCGAGGTGTTCGACGGCTACGAGGTACGGCTCACCGACGCCGCCCCCGGCGCGCGGCCCGGCCTCACCCACCCGGCGGCGGCCGCGTTCACCGCCGCGGTGGGCGGCACCCCGCGGGCGAAGCTGGGCTGGACCGACGTGTCGCTGTTCTCCCGGCTCGGCGTGCCCGCGGTGAACTACGGGCCGGGCGACCCGACCCTCGCCCACCAGCAGGCCGAGCACGTGCGGCTGGAGGCGATCGCCGAGTGCGAGCGCCGCATGCTCGCCTGGCTCGGCTAGCCGTACCCGCCGGGTGTGCCGGGCGGTCCGGGAATCCGGCGGAGAAAAAGAAAGTGGCCTTCCTCGCCGGCCATCTGGCGGGGAAAGCCACTTTCAGTCCCGAGCAGCACCCTCGCCTCTTAGACGCGGCCGCGCGCGCCGCAGGTTCCGGGGCGGGTTCAAGATTTTTCCGGCGGCGTTCCGGCGCCCTTCCGGGGCCGGGTCAACCTCGCCCGGCCTGCGGCGACGCGGGCCGCGGGCGGGGACGGCCGCGACCGGGACCGCGTGTGGCGCGTCGGACGGCGGCAGCACGATCACACAGCCACTAGCGTGACGGTATGAGCATCCGACGACGTGAACGACGCCAAGGGCAGGCGGTGCTGCGCGGCCGGTTCGTTCCGGAGACCACGCACGACCAGCGCCTGCTCGACCGCAGACGGTCGGCCGACTGGCTGCACATGGACCCGTGGCGGGTGATGCGCATCCAGGCGGAGTTCGTCGAGGGCTTCGGGGCGCTCGCCGAGCTGCCCCCCGCAGTGACCGTGTTCGGCTCCGCCCGCACCCCGCGGGACTCCGCCGAGTACGAGCTCGGCGTACGGCTCGGCCGCGCCCTCGCCGAGGCCGGCTACGCGGTGATCACCGGCGGCGGGCCGGGCTGCATGGAGGCGGCGAACAAGGGCGCCCGCGAGGCGGGCGGCATCTCGGTCGGGCTCGGCATCGAGCTGCCGTTCGAGCAGGCGATGAACGAGTACGTCGACATCGGGGTGGAGTTCCGCTACTTCTTCGTCCGCAAGACGATGTTCGTGAAGTACGCCTGCGGCTTCGTGGCGCTGCCGGGCGGCTTCGGCACGCTGGACGAGCTGTTCGAGGCGCTCACCCTGGTGCAGACCGGCAAGGTGACCTCGTTCCCGGTGGTGCTGCTCGGCACCTCGTACTGGGGCGGGCTCGTCGACTGGGTGAAGGGCACGCTCGCGGTGGAGGGCAAGATCTCGCCGCAGGACGTGGACCTCATCTCGCTCACCGACGACGTGGACGAGGCCGTGCAGATCATCGTCGACGCCGACCGGGCACACCGGGAACGGCGCGAGGGCGGCTGGAGCGTGCGCCGGAACGGCTCCGGCGGCGACGGCGAGGACTGACCGCGCCCGCCGAGCCCGGCCGGGCCGCGGCCCCCGGCGGTCCCGGCGGCGCCGCCGTACCGCCTCCTCCGGTAAAGGTTTGGCCCGCGGGCGGTCTCGGGCACCCCGAACCCGGAGCCCGAATCGCGTCAGGGAGCTGGTGTGCACATCTGCGTGTTCTGTTCGTCGAGTCAGCGGATCGACAAGAAGTACCTCGACCTCGCCGACGAGGTGGGCGCCGTGCTCGCCGCGCGAGGGCACACCCTCGTCAGCGGTGGCGCGATCGTCTCGTGCATGGGCGCGGTGGCCCGGGCGGTACGCCGCGGCGGCGGCCGCACGATCGGGGTGATCCCCCAGCTGCTCGTCGACATCGAGGTGGCCGACCACGACTCCGACGAACTGATCATCACCAGGGACATGCGCGAGCGGAAGGCGATCATGGACGCCCGCTCGGACGCCTTCCTCGTGCTGCCCGGCGGCATCGGCACCCTGGAGGAGCTGTTCGAGATCTGGACCACCCGCGTGCTCGGCGCGCACGACCGGCCGCTCGTGCTGCTCGACCCGTGGGGCCTGTACGAGCCGCTGCGCGCCCTCGTCCAGGGCATGTACGACGCGGGGTTCACCCGCGCCGACGTGTTCGACGCGATCAGCTGGACCACCACCGTGGAGGAGGCGTTCACGCACCTGGAGCGCCCCGGCATCCCCCTCCACCCCACCCCCGGAGAGATCGGCGAGGCCGCTCCCTGAGCCCGGGCCCCGGGGTCCGTCCGAGTGCGGCGGGCGGCGGGTACCGGCCCGCGACTTGTGGCACGATGCCTATGTGCTGGTCGTACTCGCCGTTGCCGCGCTCGCCGTCCTCGGGTGCGTGGTCGCGGTCGCCTTGGGCCACGGCGGTGAGATGGCCGAGTTCCCCCCGGACGTCCCGCCGCTCGAGCTGCCCGAGGCCGGGCGGCTCACGGCGGTCGACTTCATGTCGCTGCGGCTTCCGGTGGCGCTCGTCGGCTACCACACCCAGACCGTGGACGAGACGCTGCGCCGCGTCGCCACCGCGCTGAGCGAGCGGGACACCCGGATCGCGATCCTCGAGCAGCAGATCGCCGAGCTGCGCGGCACCCGCCTGCCGGCCCGCCAGGAGGCGTACGCCGGAGGGGCGCGGCCGCCGCACACCGAGCACCTGCCGCGGCCGCCGCAGGGCGAGCCGACCGAGCTCCACACCCCCGCCACCGCGGCCCGCGACGCCACCCGGCCGCTGACGCCGCCCGAGGGCGCCGACGCGGTGGCCACGCCGCCCACGGGCGAGCAGGCCGTGCGGAACGGCACGGCGCGGCAGGAGCCGACGGAGGACCTGCCCGCCGCCCCGGACGCCCCCGACGAGGCGGCGAAGGACGCCGCCGCGCAGGGGGAGCCCAAGGAGGACCCGGCGGCGGAGGCGAGCGCGCCGCAGGACGCCGCGCGGCAGGACCCCGGGGAGAGGGACGCGGGGGAGAAGGACGCCGGAAAGCCGGGCGCCGCCGGGAAGGCCTCCGAGGAGAAGGGCTCCGGGAGGCCGGGTGCCGGAAAGGGCGCCGCGAAGGCCGCGGTGGCCGACCCGCTGGAGGGGGAGGAGGACTGGTGAGCGGCCCCGGCGACGGCCGGGTGCGCTGCTCCTGGGCGACCTCGGCCCCCGACTACGTCGCCTACCACGACGAGGAGTGGGGCCGCCCGGTGCACGGCGACGACCGGGTGTTCGAGCGCATCAGCCTCGAGGCGTTCCAGTCCGGCCTCTCCTGGCTGACGATCCTGCGCAAGCGGGAGAACTTCCGCGCCGCGTTCGCCGGGTTCTCCATCCCCGCCGTGGCCGCGTTCGGCGAGGACGACGTCGCGCGGCTGCTCGCCGACCCCGGCATCGTCCGCAACCGCGCCAAGATCGAGGCGACGATCCACAACGCCCGCGCGGCCCTCGAGGTCCCGGGCGGCCTGTCGGAGCTCGTGTGGTCCTACGCCGACCCGGACGCCCCGGCCCCGCGCACCCCGCAGGACGTCCCGGCGCGCACGCCCGCCTCCGCGGCCCTCGCCAAGCGGCTGCGTGCCTACGGCTTCCGCTTCGTCGGCCCCACCACCGCGTACGCGCTCATGCAGGCGATCGGCCTGGTCAACGACCACCTCGCGGACTGCTGGGTGCGCGACCGCGCGGTCGTCACCGGCCGCTGAACGTGGGCCGCCGCTTCTCCAGGAACGCCTTGACGGCCGCGCGGTGGTCCTCGGTCGCCGCGCACCCCGCCTGCAGCTCGGCCTCGAGCTCCAGCGCCTCGTCGAGGGTGTGGACGGCGGCGAAGTCGAGCGCCCGCTTCGTCGCCGCGTAGGCGACCGTGGGCCCGGCCGCGAGCCGCCGGGCGAGCTCGCCCGCGACGGTGGGCAGCTCGTCGCCCGGCACCACCCGGTTCACCAGCCCGAGCCGCAGCGCCCGCTCCGCGTCGACCTGCTCGCCGAGCAGCAGCAGCTCCCGGGCGACCGCAGGCCCGGCGAGGCGCTGCAGCGTCCACGACACCCCGCTGTCGGGCGCGAGGCCGACCCCGGCGAACGCCATCACGAACCGCGCCCCCTCCGCGGCGATCCGGAGGTCGCAGGCGAACGCGAGCCCCGCCCCGGCGCCGGCCGCGACCCCGTTCACCGCGGCCACCGTCGGCTTGCCCATGCCGGCGAGCAGCCGCACGATCGGGTTGTAGTGCTCCCGGACCGTGTTCATCAGCGGCTTCTCCGCCACGCCGTTCGCCCCGCCCGCCATCCCGGCGGAGTGTTCCCGCAGGTCCTGCCCCGCGCAGAACGCCCGGCCCGACCCGGTGAGCAGCACCGCCCGCACCCCGGCGTCGTCCCGGGCCCGCTCCAGTGCGCCCAGCAGCTCGAGCTTCATCTCCAGGGAGAGGGCGTTCATCGCGTCCGGGCGGTTGAGCGTGATCGTGGCCACCGCGTCGGCGACCGCGTAGCTGACCGTCATGAGACTCCTTTGTCCTCGGCACCCGAGCCCGGGGCGCCCGATGTGGTCGGCTCACCGGCGAGACACCGGTCCACGAAGGCCGCCGCGGCGGGCAGCAGCCGGGCCGCCTCCTGTTCGAAGTACGCCCTCGCCTTGTCCCCCGGCCACCCGGGGGGTAACAGCTCGGCCGGCAGGCCGGGGTCACGGAACAGGAAGTTCCGCCAGCCGTGCACGAGCCTGCTGCGCACCGCGAACACCCGGCTCTCCAGCTCCACGCGCCGCGGGTCGTCGGCGGGCAGGTCGTCCCGCAGCGCGTCCTGCGGCAGCGACCCGACGAGCCGCACCGCCTGGTCGAGCCACTCCTCGTACGCCGCGCCGATCGCGGTCAGGTCCCAGGCGCGGGCCACCAGCTCGCGCGGGTCGTCCTCCAGCCGCGCGTCGAACCGGTCGGCGTGCACCCGCTCCCCGGTGAGCAGCTGGTCGAGCTCGGGCGCGGGACGCGGGCCGATCCAGGTGGAGTCCGACAGCGGCGCGTAGCCGAGGAAGGCGAGCTCGGCGCGGATGCGCTCCCGCTTGGACCGCTCGCGCACCGGCTCCAGCACCACCACGTGCCAGCGGCCCGACCAGGTGATCGCCCCCGCCCGGTAGACCCGCGCCGCCGCCTCGTCGAGGCGGCGCACCGCCTTCGGGGTGACCGCGTACCCCGGGCCCTGCGGCAGCCGTTCCGGCACCAGCCAGCCCTGCCGTACCATGCGCGAGATCGCGGTCCGTACGGCCGGCGCGGCGATGCCGAGCGGGGCGAGCAGCCGGACCAGGGCGGCCACCGAGGCCCGTCCGCCGCGAGAGCGCAAGTGGTCGCCGAAGAGGTCGAACAGCGCGGCTCGGGCATTCACACGCCCCAGTTTGGCGGCAAGTTAGTGGCCGCGACAACGCATCTTGGGAGGAGATCGTTACCTACCTGGGTGTCGGACGCGGGATAATAGGACATCACAGAATGACGTGTGAACTGAGGCCGGTCTCACTGACGGGTCGTGGTTGGGAACACGCAGTCCAGTAGCAGGAAGGGATAGCACGCATGGCGGCGATGAAGCCGCGGACCGGCGACGGTCCGCTGGAGGTCACCAAGGAAGGACGGGGCATAGTCATGCGGGTCCCCCTGGAGGGTGGCGGGCGGCTCGTCGTCGAGCTCTCGGCGGATGAGGCCAGTGCCCTGGGCGATGCTCTGAAGAATGTCGTCAGCTGACACCCCTGGTCGGTCGGCTTTGATCTGATACGTCACGGCCCTGGCTGTTTTGGCTTCCTCGGGTGGCTCTCCCCTCGGGTGGCCGTCGGGAAGCGGGTCACGCCAGGGCCGTCGGCATGTTTCGGACACGCCGCGGCCCGGCCGGTCCGCGCGGTCGCCGTGCGTGGCCACCTTCTGCGTGCTCATCCCGGGTGGCCACCGGTGCGCCCGTGGGCCGGGTGCGCCCGCGCGGCGTGAGAGTGCACGGACGGAGTGGAGACGCGGTGCCGATACAGACCTCGACGGAGTTCGCGACCCGGCAGGAGCCCGAGGCGGCGGAGCTGCTCGCCGTGCCGTACGGGGCGGACCTCGCCCCGGACGTGCCGCTGCCGCTGCCGCCGGAGGCGCTGCTGCGCGAGTACGACGCCAAGGGTGAGGCGGGCGAGATCGTCGAGGTGCCGGTGGCCCGCGGCGACCGGGTGGGCCGGGTCCTGCTGTACGGCGTGGGCGACGCCGGGCCGCAGGCGCTGCGCAGGGCCGGGGCCGCGCTCGCCCGCCGCGCGCGGGGGCGCGCCGAGCTGACCATCGCGCTGCCCGAGGCGGAGCCGGCCGCCTGGGCGGCGCTCGCCGAGGGGGCGCTGCTCGCCTGTTACGCGTTCAAGATGCTCGGCTCGAGCGGCGGCGAGCCGGGCGTGGGCGAGGGCAAGGGCAGGCCGGTGGAGCGCATCCGGTTCACCGGGCCGGAGCCGGCCCGCGACGCGGTACGGCGCGGCGAGGTCTTCGCCCGGGCCACCGCGCTCAACCGGGACCTCGCCAACACCCCGTCGTCGATCAAGAACCCGGAGTGGCTCGCCGAGCAGGCGGTCCGCATCGCGGCGGAGACCGGCCTGGAGGCGGAGGTGTGGGACCCCGAGCGGCTCGCCGCCGAGGGCTTCGGCGGCATCCTCGCGGTCGGCCGCGGGTCCGCGCGCCCGCCCCGCCTGATCAAGCTCGAGTACCGGCCGCGCGAGGCCGCCTCGGCGCGGCACGTGGTGCTCGTCGGCAAGGGGATCACGTTCGACTCCGGCGGCCTGTCGCTGAAGCCGAACGACAACATGAAGTTCCAGAAGACCGACATGGCCGGTGGCGGCGCGGTGATCGCGATCATGAGCGCGCTCGCCGAGCTCGCCGTACCGGTGCGGGTTACCGGCCTCGTCGCGGCGGCCGAGAACATGCCGTCCGGTACCGCCCAGCGCCCCGGCGACGTGATCACCCACTACGGCGGGCGCACCGTGGAGGTGCGCAACACCGACGCCGAGGGCCGCCTCGTGCTCGCCGACGCGCTCGCCTACGCCGCCGAGCGGCTGGACCCGGACGCGATCATCGACATCGCCACGCTCACCGGCGCGATCGGCATCGCGCTCGGCCGCGAGTACGGCGCGGTGTTCGCGAGCAGCGACGAGCTCGCCGCCGACCTGCTGCGCGCCGGGGAGGCGACCGGGGAGCGGCTGTGGCGTATGCCGCTCGTCGAGGACTACCGGCCCGCGCTCGACTCCGAGGTCGCCGACCTCGCCAACGTGGAGACCGACGGCACCTACGGCGCGGGGTCGATCACGGCCGCGCTCTTCCTGCGCGAGTTCGCGGGCGGGCGCCCGTGGGCGCATCTCGACATCGCCGCCGTCGGCCGTACCACCTCCGACGAGGGCATCCACGCCAAGGGCGCCACCGGGTACGGCGTGCGCCTGCTCCTCGGCTACCTCACCGCGGCCTGACGGCCGCATGGGCGCCGGCCGCGTGCGCTCAGGGCAGCTTGACGGCGGCGAGCAGGCCGTCGCCGAGCGGCAGCAGCAGCGGCCGGAGCCGTTCGTCGTCCCGGATCAACCGGCCCACCTCGCGCATCGCGGCCGTGTCGGGGTCGCGCCGGATCGGGTCGGTCACCCGCCCGCCGAGCAGCGCGTGGGCGAACGCGACGATGCCGCCGGGCCGCAGCAGCCGCAGCGCCTCCACCAGGTAGTCGGCGTACTCCTGCGGCTCGGCGTCGCAGAACACCAGGTCGTACCCGCCGTCGGCGAGGCGCGGCAGCACGTCGAGCGCCCGCCCGGTGATGAGCCGGACCTTGCTGCCCGCGAACCCGGCCTGGGAGAACAGGTGCCGGGCGAGCCGCTGGTGCTCGACCTCCACGTCGACGCTGGTGAGCGTGCCGTCCGGGCGCATGCCGCGGAGCAGCCACAGCCCGGACACGCCGCACCCGGTGCCGATCTCCACGACCGCCCGGGCGTTGATCGCGGTGGCGAGGAAACACAGGGCCGCGCCGGCGCCCGGTGGGAGCGGCTCGGCCCCCCACTCGATCGCGCGTTTTCTGGCCTCCTGGAGAGTCTCGTCCTCCGTGTGGAACCCATCGGCGTAGGCCAGGCTCGCCTCCGCCGGACCGGCTGGCGTCGGGGCCATCTGGTCCATCTCCTCCCCGCTTCGCATGGCTCGCAGCCTAGGGGAGACGGCTGCGAACGGGAACTCGCGCCACAACGGGGACGTTGCACGCTTTGGATGGGTTTTATGCAGGCGAGGACAGGCAGTGGCCGTGCACGAGGGGACGAAACCAGGCACCATGGCAGTAGCGGTGGCCCCGACGAGAGGAGTGCCGGTGGATTACGCCCACCAGGCGGGTGCTCCCTATGACGCGTATCCCGCGGGGGAGTGGACGCCGCCCACCTGGGAAGAGGTCGTCCGGACCCATTCGGCGCGGGTGTACCGCCTCGCCTACCGGCTGACCGGAAACGTGCACGACGCAGAGGACCTCACCCAGGAGGTCTTCGTCCGTGTCTTCCGGTCGTTGTCGAACTACACGCCTGGCACGTTCGAGGGCTGGCTGCACCGCATCACCACCAACCTCTTCCTCGACATGGCGCGGCGGAAGCAGCGCATCCGGTTCGAGGGGCTGGCCGAGGACGCGGCCGAGCGCATCAAGGGACGGGAGCCCACCCCGGCACAGGTGTACGACGACGCGCACCTCGAGCCGGACATCCAGGCCGCGCTCGACGCCCTCGCGCCGGAGTTCCGCGCCGCGGTCGTGCTGTGTGATATTGAGGGGTTGTCCTACGAGGAGATCGCGGCCACGCTCGGCGTCAAGCTGGGCACGGTTCGCAGCCGCATCCACCGTGGTCGTGCCCAGCTTCGCGAGGCCCTGGAGCACCGGGCACCGCGGGACTCCGAACGCGGCGATCAGCTCCCCCCGTCGATGACCCGTGGGGAGGAACGATGAGCCATCTGGGAGAACTCGTCTCGGCTTTGGTCGACGGCGAGCTGGGGCACCGGGAGCGCGAGCGCGCGCTGGCGCACCTGACGTTCTGTGCCGACTGCCGCCGTGAGGTGGAGGCGACACGGGCGCTCAAGTCCCGCCTGCGGTCGCTCGAGTCGCCGGCGGTGCCCGCCGACCTGACCATGGCGCTGCTGCGGATGGCCGAGCCCGGCGGCCCGCTCCCGCCACGGGTACGCCCGTTCGAGCCGAGGGGCGGCCTCGGGTACGGCACGGCCCCGCTCGACAACCGGCCGCGCCGGGGCGGTGCGGCGTCATCCGGCCCGGGCCGTCCGGGCCGGTCCCGCCGGATGGGCTACGTCGCGGTGGGCGTGGCGTCGGCCGCGATGGCGCTCGGCACGCTGTTCATGCTGGGCGGCCCCGACACCCGCCAGCCGGTGGCGCCGCCGGTGGAGATGTTCGCCAACCAGCACCGGGGCGTCCAGTACGGCCAGTACACCCCGCTGCCGCCCACGGTGACGCCGACGCAGTCGCCGCGGTGACGGACCGGGCACGACCGGCCGCGCCCGGGCGCGGCGGCACGCTGCTGCTCCTGCTCGCGGCGTTGGCGCTGTGCCTGACGACGGCCGTGCCGGTCGGCGCGGGCACGCCCTCGCCGGCCGCGGGCGACGGCCCGGACGTGGGCCACCTGCGCGCCCGGGGCTGGCCGGTCCCGGGCACGCTGCCGCGCCGGCTGCGGCTCGTGCTCGCCGAGGAGCGGCGGCTCGACGGCCGCCCGGTCACCGGCGGGGAGGACACCGACGGCACCTACGTGCACCTCGGCTACTCGGACGGCGAATCGGTGGTATCAGTCTTCATTCAGAAAGGACGCCTCGATGCGACCTCTCTGTCGGACTGGCATGTACGGGAGCGTTTCGGGCATACGATCTGGGTCCGGGACCCCGGGAACGTGATCTGGTCGAGCGGCGATTATGTTTACACCGTGCTCGCCGACGCGCCGGCGGACGTGGTCGACGCCGCCGTCGCGGCGCTGCCGCACGATGCCGAGCCCGGCCTCTGGGAGCGGCTGGCGCGCAATGTGGACCGAGCCCTCACCTGGATGGGACGCCTCGGCTGATCCACGTCCTTTACGGCCCGCGTATGCCGGTTTGAGCAGTATTACCGTCGCGGCCGTGACCCGTGCCGCGGACCGCGTGTTGTGGTGCAGGGGAGTGACGCATCGATGACCGACGAGACCCGCGACGGCCGGGAGGGCGCGCCCGTTGGCACCGAGGGCGGGTCGGGCGCCACCTCCGAGGAACGGACCGAGCGGCGGGGACGTCCGGAGTTCTTCCCGGCAGAGGACGGTCCGCCGATCACCCGCGACGCGCCCCGGTGGGAGGGCCTGGGTGAGCCCGCGGGCCACCCGCCGCAGGCTCCGCCGACCCAGCCGTACGGCCCGCCGGACCGGCCGCAGGAGGGCGACGCGCCGGGGCGGGCGTCCTGGCAGGAGCCGGGCGGCCCGGACCGGCCGCCCATGGATGGCGGCGCGCCGGGCACCGGACCGGTGCCCCCGCCGGGCAACCCGGGCATCACCTTCCGCATGCCGCCGCCCCCGCCGCCGCAGAACGCGGTCGGCATGGGCCCCGGCTGGGCGCCTCCGCCGGCCCCGCCCGGCGGCAACCCGGGCGGCCCCGGCCTGCGCGGCCTGCCGAGCCTCGGCGTGCTCGTGGTGCTCGCGGTCGTGGTCGCGCTGATCGCGGGCGGCTTCGGCGGCGTCGGCGGCTACCTGCTCGCCCAGCGGGACGGCGCGTCGGTCACCGACCCGTCGTACACCATCGAGCCGGCCCCCACCGGCAACGTGAACCGCGACCCCCAGTCGGTCGCGGGCGTGGCCGCCCGGGTGCTGCCGAGCGTGGTCTCGCTCGAGGTGCGCGGGGTGCGTGAGGGCGGCACCGGGTCCGGCTTCATCATCCAGGGCGGGTACGTGGTGACGAACAACCACGTGGTCGCCCCGGCGGGCCGGTTCGGCCAGATCACGGTGAGCTTCAACAACGGCAAGACCTCCCCGGCGAAGCTCGTCGGCACCGACCCCAGCTCCGACATCGCGGTGGTCAAGCCCGAGAACCTGTACGGCATGCCGACGATCACCCTCGGCGACTCCGACAGCGTGGTGGTCGGCGACCCGGTGATCGCGATCGGCGCCCCGCTCGGTCTCACCGGCACGGTGACCACCGGCATCGTGAGCGCGGTGAACCGGCCGGTGCAGGCCGGTGGCGAGGGCGGCTCCGACGTCGCCTGGATCAACGCGATCCAGACCGACGCCGCGATCAACCCCGGTAACTCCGGCGGCCCGCTGGTCAACGCCTCCGGCCAGGTGATCGGGGTGAACTCGGCGATCGCGTCGCTCGGCAGCGGCAGCCAGAGCGGCAACATCGGCCTCGGCTTCGCCATCCCGTCGAACCAGGTGCGCCGCATCGCCCAGGAGCTGATCACCACGGGCGTGGCGAAGACCCCGCGCATCGGCATCAGCATCGACCAGACCTACACCGGCGAGGGCGTGCGCATCGCCACGAGCGTCTTCCAGGGCCAGGCGCCGGTGGAGGAGGGCGGCCCCGCGGACAAGGCCGGGCTGAAGCCGGGCGACATCATCCTCGCCATCGACGGCAAGCCGATGCTCAGCGGCGACCAGCTCATCGTCACGATCCGCAGCAAGGCGCCGGGCGACAAGATCAAGGTGACCTACCGGCGGGCGGGCAAGGAGCACACCACCGAGGTCGAGGTCGGGGCGACGGTGCCGAACCCGCAGCCGTCCTGACGGCGGCTCGGGGCCGGGCAGGGCAGGGCGAGCGTTAGTCTGGTTGCGTACTGGCGCTCGTCGTAGGAGAACGCGGTGTTCGGACTCGGTTGGCCTGAGGTCTTGGCGCTCGTGGTCATCGCGCTGCTGGTCTTCGGCCCCGAGAAGCTGCCACAGGCCGCCCAGCAGGCCGGGCGCGCCCTGCGGCGGCTGCGCAGGATGGCGAACAACGCCCGGGCGGACCTCCAGGCCCACCTCGGCCCCGAGTTCCGCAACTTCGACCCGGCGGACCTCAACCCGAAGCACTTCGTGCGCAAGCACCTGCTCGATGACATCGAGCGGGACTGGTACCGCACGCCGAGCCCGGCCCTGCCCGGGTCGTCCCGGGCCGACGACCCGCTCGACGACCTCTACACGCCGCCGTCGTTCACCCCGCAGCGCTCGCTGAACTACGGCGAGATCCCGCCGTACGACCACGAGGCGACCTGACCGGGGCCGGTCACTCCTCCGGCGGGGTGAACGTCCTGGTACGGCGCAGCCCCGCGGCCCGCCCCTTGGCCGCGATCACCAGCGCCATCTTCCGCGACGCCTCGTCGATCATCTCGTCGCCGAGCATCGCCGCGCCGCGCCGCCGTACCGTGGTGTGGTACTCGTAGGCGTCGAGGATGAGCTCGGCGTGGTCGTAGTCCTCCTGGCTGGGGGAGAACACCTCGTTCGCCGCCTCGATCTGGCCGGGGTGGAGCACCCACTTGCCGTCGTAGCCGAGCGCGGCCGACCGCCGGGCCACCCGCCGGAAGCCGTCCACGTCGCGGATCTGCAGGTACGGCCCGTCGATCGCCTGCAGGCCGTGCGCGCGGGCGGCCATGAGCAGCCGCATGAGCACGTAGTGGTAGGCGTCGCCCTCGGTGTACCCGGGCGGCTGCTCGCCCACCACGAGCGTGCGCATGTTGATCGACGCCATGAAGTCGGCGGGCCCGAACACGAGCGTCTCCAGGCGAGGCGAGGCGGCGGCGATCGCGTCCACGTTCACCAGCCCGCGGGCGCTCTCGATCTGCGCCTCGATGCCGATGCCGCCGACCGGCAGCCCCAGGCCGCGCTCGAGCTGGGTGAGCAGCGTGTCGAGCCAGGCGACGTGCGCGACGTCCTCCACCTTGGGGAGCATGAGGCAGTCGATCCGGTCGCCGGCGCGCTCCACCACCTCGATGACGTCCCGGTACGCCCAGTGCGTGGTGGCGTCGTTGATCCGCACCACGCGCACCTTGCCGGACCAGTCGCCCTCGCGCAGCGCCGCCACCACGTTGCGCCGCGCCTCCTCCTTGGCGAGCGGGGCGACCGAGTCCTCCAGGTCGAGGAAGACCTCGTCGGCGGGCAACCCTTGCGCCTTCTCCAGGAACCGCGGGTTGCTGCCGGGGACCGCGAGGCAGGAACGCCGGGAACGCATCATGAGGCCAACGGTAGCGGAGCGGAGATCAGGAGTCCGCGCCGGTGGTGGCGGTCGCGGTGCCCGCGAGCGGCCGGTGCGGTTGCTCCGGCGCGGCGGCCCCGTCCTCGGCCGGCCGTCCGCTCCGGCCCGCGCCCCGGGCGGCGGTCTGCGCGAGCAGCGCCCCGGCGATCACCACCGCGCCGCCGACGATCTGGAACGGTCCGAGCGCCTCGCCCACGAGCACCCAGGCGATGACCGCCCCGGCGACCACCTCGAGCGAGGCGACCGTGGAGCCCACCGCGGCGGACAGCCGGCGCACCGCGGTCACCCCGGTGATGTACGCGACCACGGTGGCGACCACGACGAGCACGGCCGCGGCGGCGAACGCGGGCAGCGTGGTGCCGTTGATCGTGGCGGTCTCGCCGAGCGCGGCCCACGGGATGTCCCACGGCCGGCTCAGCGGGACGAGCGCGACCGTGGCCCCGGCGAAGCCCCAGGCGATGAGGCCGAGCGGGTCCATCTCGTCCCCGAAGCCGTCGCTGATCAGGAAGTACCCGGCGCACCCGGCCGCGGCCGCGGCGGCGGCGAGCAGGCCGAGCCCGTCCAGCCGCATGCCCTGCCACACCTCGACCACGACCGCGAGCCCGGCCACGCTGATGACCGCGCCGAGGTAGGCGGCGCGGCCGGGCCGGATGCGGCGCACCAGCCGGACCCAGGCGACCACGAGCACCGGCGAGGTGAACTCGAACAGCAGCGCGACCCCGACCGGGATGCGGGTGATCGCCACGAAGAACAGCGCCTGCACCCCGGCGACCGCGATCAGCCCGTACGCCGCGACGAGGCCGATCCGGGAGCGCGGGATGCGCAGCGCGCGCGGCCGTACCAGGGCGAGGATCGCGAGCAGCAGCACCGCGGAGGCGGCCATGCGCAGCCAGGCGGCCTCCAGCGGGGCGAGCCCGGCGGCGCCGAGGAACTTCGCCATCGGCCCGGAGAACCCGAAACAGCAGGAGGAGAAGAGGGCGATCGCGAGACTCGTGCGCCGCATGCGTCACCACCCTGTAAGTACCGTCAAACGTCTTGGATGCTGTCATAGCGGCCGATACGGCGGCAAGTTGATTAACCATGTGCAATCGGGCAAAAGACCCCGAACCGGGGACGGGTGACCGGGAGGTGCGATGGTCTCCTACGCTGCCGATGTGAGGATCTTCATCGCACGCCTCGCCGGGACTCCGGTGTTCGACCCGAACGGGGACCAGATCGGCCGGATCCGGGACGCGGTGGTCGCGCTCCCCGGACCGCGGCCCCCGCGGGTGCACGGCTTCGTCGTCGAGGTCCAGCCGCGCCGCCGGGTGTTCATGCCGATCACCCGGGTGCGCAGCTTCGGCGCGGGCTCGGTGGTGTTCACCGGGCGGCTCGACCTGCGGCGGTTCGAGCAGCGGGCGAGCGAGACGCTCGTGCTCGCCGACATGCTCGACCGCGAGGTCACCGTGCGGCGGCGGGGCGCGCCGGACGACCCCGGCATCACCGGGAGCGTGCTCGACGTGGCGATGGAACGGGACCGCGCCGGCGACTGGCTGCTCACCAAGGTCGCGGTGCGCCGTCCGGGGCGGGGCCTGCGCCGCGGCGAGACGATCGTCGCGGACTGGGAGGAGGTCACCGGCTTCGAGAGCCTGCAGCCGGACCAGGGTACGGCGAGCCTGCTCGCGGCCTTCGAGCGCATGCGGCCCGCCGACCTCGCCAGCGCGCTGCACGCGCTGCCGCCCAAGCGGCGCGAGGCGGTCGCCGCCGCGCTCGACGACGACCGGCTCGCCGACGTGCTCGAGGAGCTGCCGGAACGGGACCAGATCGGCATCCTCACCACGCTCGCCGCGGAGCGCGCCGCCGACGTGCTCGAGGCGATGGCCCCGGACGACGCGGCCGACCTGCTGCAGGAGCTGCCCGCCGACCGCGCCCAGGCGCTGCTCGAGCTGATGGAGCCGCGCGAGGCCGCGCCGGTGCGCCGCCTGCTCACCTACGCCGAGGACACCGCGGGCGGCATGATGACGAGCGAGCCGGTGATCGTGCCGCCGACCGCGACCGTCGCCGAGGCGCTCGCGCACATCCGCCAGGAGGACATCACCCCGGCCGTCGCCGCCCAGGTCTACGTCACCCGCGCGCCGTACGAGACCCCGACCGGGCGCTTCCTCGGCGTGGCGCACTTCCAGCGGCTGCTGCGCGAGCCGCCCTCCTCGCTCGTCGGCGCGGCGATCGACCGGACCATCGACCCGATCCACCCGGACTTCAGCCTCGCCGAGGTCACGTCCTACCTCGCGACGTACAATCTGGTCGCCGCCCCGGTGGTCGACGAGCTCGGGCGCCTGGTGGGCGCGGTGACCGTGGACGACGTCCTCGACCATCTCCTGCCCGCCGACTGGCGGGAGCGCGAGGCGGAGATGCCGGAGGGCGCCAACGATCCGGAGGATGGGGAGGACCCGGACACCCGGACGTCACCCTCGTAAGGCGCAAGGAGCGACGGATGGCGGCTGACCGACTCGATCTGCCCAGGGAGACCCGCGGGGTACGGCTGCGCCCGCACTACGATCCCGAGGCGTTCGGGCGGCTCTCCGAGCGGATCGCGCGGTTCCTCGGCACCGCCAGGTTCCTCGTCTACATGACCGCGTTCATCACGGTGTGGATCGCGTGGAACACGCTCACGCCGTGGCGGTTCGACCCCTATCCGTTCATCTTCCTCACCCTCATGCTCTCCCTGCAGGCCTCCTACGCCGCGCCGCTCATCCTGCTCGCGCAGAACCGGCAGGCCGACCGGGACCGGGTGCAGGCCGAGGAGGACCGGCTCACCGCGGCGCGCAACCAGGCCGAGATCGAGTACCTCACCCGGGAGATCGCCTCGATCCGCATGGCGCTCGCCGAGCTCGCCACCCGCGACTACCTGCGCTCGGAGCTGCAGCACCTGGTCGAGGAGCTGCGCGACCGGGTCCCGGAGCGCCGCTCCGGCTGACCCCGGCGGCCGCCGGTACGGCCCGGCCCGCGGTACGGCGGGCTCAGGAGCGGCGGCGGTCCGGCGGGCAGGCGCCGCCACGGCTGAGCAGCTTGGTGAGCACCGCGGTGCACCTGCGCAGCTCGTCGTCGTCGAGCAGGTCGAGGAAGTGGCCGCGGATGGCGCGCTGGTAGGTGGGCGCCGCCGCGTCCCGGCGGGCCGCCCCCTCGTCGGTGAGCACGGCGTACAGGCCGCGGGCGTCGCTCGGGCAGGCCTCGCGCCGCAGCAGCCCCTCGCTCTGCAGCCGGTCGGCGAGCCGGGTCAGGCCGCTGCGGGAGAGCAGCACCCGGTCGGCGAGGTCGTTCATGCGCAGCCGCCGCTCCGGGGCCTCGTGGAGGTGGGCGAGCACCTCGAAGGCCGGCAGGGACAGGCCGTGTTCCAGCAGCAGCTCGGCCTCGAGGGCGCGGGTGATCTGGACCTGGACGCGCTGGAGCAGGCGCCAGAAGGTGAGTTCCTCGGGTGTGAGGGCGGTTCCGCCGCCGGCCGTCACCGTCACATCCGGCATCCTAGAACGTTCGCCACGTGTGGCACATAGCTCTCGTGATCGCCGTGCCCGCGTGTTCCAGGCTCCCTGGTGGCTCCGCCGTACCGCCGGTGCCGCCGTTCCCGGCACCCGGGGCGGTCCATACCATGGAGCCATGGCTCCCACTCCAGAAGCGGTCAGGGCGGCGCTGGCCACGGTCAACGACCCTGAGATCCGCCGGCCCATCACCGATCTCGACATGGTCAAGAGCATCGACATCACCCCCGAAGGGGTGGTGCGGGTCGGCGTCTATCTCACGGTCGCGGGCTGTCCGCTCCGCGACACCATCACCCGCCAGGTCACCGAGGCCGTCGGCCGGGTCGAGGGCGTGACCGCGGTCGAGGTGGAGCTCGACGTGATGAGCGCCGAGCAGCGCAAGAACCTGCAGGCCAAGCTGCGCGGCAGCCGCGCGCCGGAGAAGGAGATCCCGTTCGCCAAGCCCGGCTCGCTCACCCGGGTGTTCGCGATCGCCAGCGGCAAGGGCGGCGTCGGCAAGTCCTCGGTCACCGTGAACCTCGCCGCGGCGATGGCCGCCTCCGGGCTGAAGGTCGGCGTGGTCGACGCCGACATCTACGGCCACAGCGTGCCGCGCATGCTCGGCGTGTCCGAGCGGCCGACCAAGGTGGAGGACATGATCCTCCCGCCGGTCGCGCACGACATCAAGGTCATCTCGGTGGGCATGTTCAAGCCCCAGGCGAACATGCCGGTGGTGTGGCGCGGCCCGATGCTCGACCGCGCGCTGCACCAGTTCCTCACCGACGTGTACTGGGGCGACCTCGACGTGCTGCTCATGGACCTGCCGCCGGGCACCGGCGACATGGCGATCTCGGTGGCGCAGCGGCTGCCCAACGCCGAGATCGTCGTGGTGACCACCCCGCAGGTCGCCGCGGCGGAGGTGGCCGAGCGGGCCGGGTCGATCGCGGCCCAGACCCACCAGCAGATCGTCGGCGTCATCGAGAACATGGCGTGGCTCGCCTGCCCGCACTGCGACGAGCGCATCCCGGTGTTCGGCGAGGGCGGCGGCCAGGCGGTGGCCGACGGGCTCACCCGCATCATCGGCACCAAGGTGCCGCTGCTCGGCCAGGTGCCGCTCGACACCCGGCTGCGCGAGGGCGGCGACGCGGGCAAGCCGCTCGTGCTCACCGACCCCGACTCGCCCGCGGCGGTGGAGCTGCGGCGCATCGCCGACCGGCTCGCCAAGCGGTCCGGCAGCCTCGTCGGCCGCCGGCTCGGCCTCTCGCCGGCAGGCCGCTGACCCGACATCCCCGCATCCCCGGTCTCCGGGCCCGCCGGGTCCGGGCCGGGGGGAGGGGACGCCCGCCCACGGCGGCGGGTCGTCACCCCTTGGCGCGCCCTCGGGTGACGGGATCTCGTCGCATCGCCGTTCGCCGAACGTACGGCCGGACCTGTACGGCCGGGCCGCCGCGTCGCGCTTCCCGCGATTTCTCCTGCATTTCCGACAAATCGCGCTCGTTATGGCCGCGAGGAATGCACCGGCGCTTTGTCGGGAAATGCAGTTCACTTTGCCCTGGTGATGGGCGGCGTCGTTCCGTATTGGCGAAGGATCACGTGTCCTGTATCCCGGCTATCCATGCGATCTGACACGCTTCAGGAATGAACCGGAGTCAGTTCGCCCACAGGAAATCGTCGGTATTTTCCGTCGGATCGCTCGCCGCGCTGACGGTCGCCGGCGCCGCGGTGCTCGGGCTCGGCGTGCCCGCCGCGGCCTCGCCGGAGCCCACCGCGAAGCAGGGCGCGGGTTCCGCCGGCTCCACCGCCAGGAGCACCACCCGGGACGCCGGTGCGGGCGCGGCCCGGAAGAAGGCCAAGACCACCGCGAAGGGCGTGGCCAGGCGCCGTGCCGCCGCCGCGCACCTCACCGTGCTCAGCTACAACGTCTGCGGCGGGAGCTGCAAGAACCACCTGACGGTCGAGGCGTGGGCGCGCCGCATGGAGCGGCACCTGACCGAGAACGACGCCGACGTGATCCTCTTCCAGGAGCTGTGCCGGGGGCAGTTCGACGCGCTCCGGCGCACGCTCAGCGGCCGGTACGAGGGCCGGTGGGCCGGCACCGTCGGCGACAACGAGGGCTGCGGCAAGCAGTGGGGGGCCGGCGCGGACGCCACCTCGAACCGGCGCGGGTTCGGGCTCGCCACCTTCGTCCGCGGCTCCGGCTCGATCGTCGCCGAGCGCGTCTGGTGGCTGCCGAACCACGGCACGAACGAGCCGCGGGCGCTGCACTGCGTCGACGCCGAGCCGCGCGGCCGCCGGGTCCGGGTGTGCAACACCCACCTCGACTGGCACGACGACACCCAGCAGGTGCAGGCCGAGTTCGTCGCCCGGCTCGTCTCGCCGTGGGCGGCGCACATCCCGGTCGTGCTCGGCGGCGACCTCAACGCCGAGCCGGACGAGCGGTCGATGGCCCTGTTCTACGACCACTCCGGCGGCCGCGGCGTGTTCCAGGAGGTCGACGAGACCGACCGCACGTACTTCGGCGAGCGGTGCGCGGCGACGGCGGCCCGCTGCCGGTCCGGCGAGGGCACCGACGGGCCCAAGAAGCTCGACTACATCTTCCTCAGCCGCCGCCACTTCACGGGGGTCGTCGGCGACGCGGTCGTCGAGAAGGACGTGTCCGACCACGCGCTGCTGCGCGGGCGCGCGACCTGGCGCAACCTGCCGCCGCGCGCGGACTTCTCCTGGCATCCGTCCCGAGCCTCGTAGGGCCGGGGGTGCGACCACGCGGAGAATGATCACATGGATCAACCGCCCTTTCCCGGCCCTCCGCCGCACCCTCCGGCCCCGCTGAGCCCACCACGGCGGCCGTGGCTGGTGCCGCCACCGCCCGGCCTGCCCTACCACCGGCTCGCGTGCACCCCGGTGAACCGCTGGTGGCGCCCGCTGCTCGGCACCCTGCTCGTCGCCGCCGGGTTCGTGCTGATCGGCGGGTTCGTGGTGGTGGCCGGCATGTTGGTCGCGATCTTCGCCGGGCTGCCGGTCGACCCCGCGGGTGCGTCGTTCCTCGGCGACCCGTTGCTCACGCTGACGGTGCTGCTGCTGTCGATCGCCCTGGTGCTCCCGATCGCGTACGGCGCGGCGGCGCTGGTGCAGCGCCGCCCGCCGGGCACCCTCTCCTCGGTGGCCGGGCGGCTGCGCTGGCGGTGGCTGGGGCTGTGCCTGCTGGTGGCGGTGGCGGCGGGGGTGCTCGGCCAGCTCGCCCTGGGCATCGCCCTTGCGGTCACCGGGGAGGACGGCGGCGAGCTGCTCGGCTGGGTCGGCTGGGAGACGTTCGGCCCGGCGCTCGTCATCACCCTCGTGCTCGTGCCGTTCCAGGCCGCCGCCGAGGAGTACATCTTCCGGGGATGGCTGCTGCAGGCGTTCGGGGCCTACCTGCGCTCGCCGTGGCCGGGCATCCTGCTGGGCGCCGCCGGGTTCACCGCGCTCCACGCCTACACCGACTGGGGCATCGTCGACGTGTTCACGTTCGGTGCGCTGATGGGGTGGATCTCGGTGCGCACCGGCGGCCTGGAGGCGGCGATCGCGATCCACACGGTGAACAACCTCGTGGCCTTCCTGGTCAGCAGCGCGACGGGGGAACTGGAGAACACGCTGCGCCAGGGTTCCGTGCCGTGGCAGTCGCTGGTCGGCACCGCCGTACAGCTTGTGACATTCACCGTAATAGTGCTGTTTTTTGCGCGAAAGAGGGCAATTCAGACAGTCTCTCGATAAATCTCACTAGAGAGGTCTCGCCATAACGGTCCTCGGCATGTTGCGCTGTTCTGGTCCAGGTAAACTGCCGACGAGGAGGTGCTGAGCGTGGCCTCGGGTCCCGAAGAACCGCGCTCACCAGAGTGGTCGCCCCAGGAGAGTGCCGATCCCGGGGGGAGGACGGCACACGGGGACGCACATCCGCCCCGTACGTCACCTCCGCCACCTCCGCCGACGCTGCACCATCTGCCGCCGAACCCCGCCGACGACGCGCCGCGCCGCGCTCCCGCGGCCTCACCGTGGGCGCTCCCGCCGTTCACGGCGCCCATTCCGGAGGGGCCCGTTCCGGAGGGGCCGATTCCGGAGGGGCCCATCCCGGAAGGGCCTGTTCCGGAGGGGGAGGACCCGCGCGCCGGTGACCCGCCCGTCCGGCGGGACCGTCCGCCCGGGGAGCGGGACGGCGTCCCGGCCGAGCCGCCCGCGGCCCAGGCGCCGCCGCAACCGCCCCCACCGGGCACGCCGCCCGGGACGTCGCCGGGGGCGCAGCCGCGGTCCCACGCGCCGCACGGCCGCCACCCCTATCCGTCGCCGGGCACCCCGATCCCCATCGACGAGCTCGCCGAACGTTTCTCCGGCCGGGCGCCCGAGGGCGGGCTCACCGCGAAACCCCCCGACACCGGCGCCGAGGAGCCCCGGAGGGGGGTGCACGATCCCGGCCGCCCGCCCGCCCACGCCCGGGACCCCGGCCCGGCCGAGGCGGACCCGCGGCAAGAACAGGACATCGGGGGAGGGACCACCTGGAACCCCCTCCCCGGGGAGGAGGAAGGCGACCGGCGCGCGTCCGGGCCCGGCGAGGGGGCCCGCGAAGGTGCACAGGACGCCGCCGGTGGCCGCACCGGACGCCGAGGGCGCAGGCGACGCGCCGCCGGCCCTTTTCCGGACGCCGGCCCGCAGGCCCGGCCGGAGCCCTCGCCCGGCGATCCCCGGTACGGGCCCGGATACATGCGCGCGGTGTGGCCACCCGAGGCGGTGGCGCGCGAGGAGGCCGCGGCGTACGCCGGATCGGAGGCCCAGGCCGGTCCGGGGCGCGAGGCGGACCCCACGGCCGTCACCGCCCCCGCCCCGGCCGCGCCCACGGCGCCCACGGATGAGCCCACCTTCGTCCCCGCGGAGGGCCACGGACAGGAGGCGGACCCCACCGCGCCGATCCGCCGGATCGGCGCGCCGCCGGGGGTACGGCCCGCCGGGCGGTCGCGGCCGGACTCGCCCCGGCGCGGGCGGCGCGGCCTGCGCGGCCGGGGCCGCCACCACCGCGAGGACCCCCGCCCGCTGCGGCGGCGCCGCCGTCGCCTGCTGCTGCCCGTGCTCGTGCTCGCCGTGATCGCCGGGGCGGGCGCCCTCGGCTTCTCCGTGGTGAGCATGCTGCAGCGGCCCGCCCCCGCGGGGGTACGGCTCGCCGCCGGTGCGGGCACCGCGGCCGACGACGTGTTCCGCGCCCCGCCGGGCGCGGCGGGCAGCGGGTCCAGCCAGGTGCTCAACGCGGTCACCTCGGTCGGCTCCACCGTCGTGGCCGTGGGGAGCGACACCACCAGCCCGGTGCCCCGGCCGCTCTTCCTCGTCTCCACCGACGGCGGCGCCACCTGGGAGCTCGGCCAGGTGACCGGCCCGGCCGGGGTCGAGGCCCGGGCGGGGACCGCGGGCCGGGTGACCGGCGGCGGCGGGCGCTGGCTCGCCGCGGGCACCGAGGCGCCCGCGAGCGTGGGCGCGCGCGGCGCGGGCCTCGGCCTCGCCGGTCCCTCGGGGGTGACCGCGCGCGGCATGTGGACGTCCGCCGACGGCCGCTCCTGGACCGCGGTCGACCCGGCGCGGCTGACCGTGTTCGGCCCCGGCGACCGCATCGCCGACCTCGCCCGCACCGCATACGGCTTCGTCGCGGTCGGCTCCACCCGGCTCGGCGAGGACCGTACCGGCCCGGCGGCCTGGGTCTCCCCGGACGGGCAGGAGTGGACCCGCGTCGACCTGACCGGGCTCGGCTCCGGCGTGCGCGGCGTGCGCGCGGTGGTGGCGAACGGCGACCAGGTCGTGGCGCTCGCCGACGCCGGCTCGGGCGAGTCCGGCGTGGCCGTGCTGCGCTCGGCGGACGGCGGCCGGAGCTGGCGGAGCGCCGAGCCCCCGGCGGACGGCCGGATCGGGTCGGGCGCGCTCGCGGTCGCGGGCGACGGCTTCGTGCTCGTGCCCACCCGCCAGGTGACCGGCGGGCGGGTGAAGGTGTACTGCTCGCGCACCGGCGACTCCTGGCGCTCCTGCGGCGAGATCGGGCCGCTCGGCTCGGAGGGCCTCGGGGTGCGCGGGCTGGCCTCCTCGGCGGCGGGCCTCGCCGCGGTCGCCGAGACCGGCTGGCAGGAGTACACCGTCTTCACCAGCGAGGACGGCACCACCTGGGCGAAGGGCGCCGAGCTCGGGAAGATCCCCGGCACCCTGCGCGGCGTCGCCATCACCGACCAGGGCACCCTGGTCGCGGGCGGGGACGAGCCGGTCGGCGACGTGGACAACCTGCCGGTGCTGATGACCGCGCGCAAGGGCGGGAAGGCGCGGGCCGTACCGTCGGACGAGATCGCCGGGCTCACCCGGTCGGCGCGGGAGATCGCCCGGATCGCCGCCGGGGCGAACCTGTTCGTCGCCGTGGGCACCGCCCAGGGCGACGCGGGCATCTGGACCAGCCCGGACGGCGACCGGTGGACGACGATCGGCGCGGACGCGCTCGGCGGCCCCGGGCGGCAGGCGCTCGCGGACGTGGCGCACGGGCCCGAGGGCTGGCTCGCGGTCGGCGGCACCATGCCCGACCCGGCCGTCGCCCGGCCGCTGCTGGTGACCTCGCAGGACGGCGCGCGGTGGCGCCGGGTCGGCGAGTCGGCCGTCCCCGAGGTCCCGCTGGGCGTCTACCACCTCGTCCCGCACGCGGTCGCGGCGGGCCGCGACGGCTACGTGATCGCCGGGGAGCAGCGGTCCGGCGCGGACGGCACCGCGGTGCTGTGGTACACCCGGGACCTGCGCCGGTTCGAGCGCGCCGGGAAGCTGCCGTCGTCCGGGGCCGGGGTGCGGCTGCACGACGTCGCCGCCACCTCCTCCGGCTACGTCGCGGTCGGCGGCTCCGGCGCGGTCGACCGGGAGACCGGGGTGGTGTGGACGTCCGCGGACGGGCGCACCTGGACCGGCCGCGCCCGGCCCATGCCGGAGGGCGCGCGCTCGGCCCACCTGCGCCGCGTGCTCGCCACCTCCACCGGCCTGGTGGCGGTCGGCACCGCGGTCACCGGCGAGGGGCGCCGCCCGTTCGCCGCGCACTCCACCGACGACGGCCGCACCTGGGCGTTCACCTGGCTGCCCGCGGAGGCCTCCGCGACCGTGCTCGACCTCGCCGTGGCCGGGTCGGCCTTCGTCGCGGTCGGCTCGTACGGCGCGCCCGGCGACGGCGCGGTGTGGATCTCCGCGGACGGCCGCGACTGGCGGTACCGCGAGCTGCGCGGCGCGGGCCTGTCCGGCGACGGCAGCCAGTGGCTCGGCACGGTCGCCGCGCTCGGCGACCGGGTGGTCGCCATCGGCCGCTCCACCACCTACACCGACGACCACCTCACGCTGTGGCGGACCACGGTGACCCGATAGCGGAGGGCGGGCGACGCCGTCAGCCCGGCGGGACGACGCGCCACTCGGTGAGCGCGTCGATCAGGCCCGGCGTGAGGGGGAGGCGGCGCAGCTCGTCCGGGTGGTACCAGCCCGCGTCCGCCGCGTCGTCGCCCGGGGTGAGGGTGCCGTGGGCGACCGTGGCGAGGTAGTCGTTGATCTCGAACACGCCGCCGCCCGGGGCCGGGCGGTCCACGGTTCCGGCGAGGCGGCCGACCCGGACGACCAGGCCGGTCTCCTCGCGCACCTCGCGCACCACCGCCTCGGCGTCCGTCTCACCCGGCTCCACCCGGCCGCCCGGCAGCGACCACAGCCCCGCGCCGGGCGGGCGGGCCCGCCGTACCAGCAGGAGCCGGCCCGCGTCGTCGAGGACGATCGCGCCGACACACTTTATCCGCACATGACCAAGATTACGGCTGGATAACGGCGGTGGCCTTGACTTATGGGCGCGTCCCGCCGCACGGTGAGGAGTTGTGAGAGCCGCGCCTGTCTGCCCGCGGTGCTTCGGCCCGCTGCACGAACCGAGCGCCTGGTCGAGCGCCTGGCGGTGCGGCGTGCACGGCGACGTCCCGCCCCTGCACACCCACCGGCCGTCGGACGCCGCCTTCGACGCCGTACGCCGCATGGCCCGGGTCCCGGTGTGGATGCCCTGGCCGCTCCCGGCCGGCTGGCTCGTCACCGGGTTCGCCGAGGCCGGGGACGAGCGCTCCGGCGGGGTGGCCACCGTGGTCGCGCTGTCCGGCCCGTCGGTGACCTGGGGGCCGGCCGACATGCTGCTCGTCGCCGAGGAGCCGGGCGTCGGCCTCGGCGCGGCGTACGCGGGCCTGTCCGGGCCCGACCCGGGGGACGGCGTGGGAGACGGGCCGCCGCACGCCAAGGTGGACATCCGCGGCCACCCCACCCCGCTGTGGTGCGTGGAGGGGGTGCCGCCCGACCGCGCGGTCTACGTCGGCGAGGCGCTCGGCAACTGGCTGTGGGCGATCGCCTGGCCGGCCGAGGTCGGCTGCCTGATCGCGCTCACCGAGTTCGACCTGCGCGACCTGAGTGACCCCGACCAGATCTTCGACCTGCCGTACGGCGCGTTCTCCCCGCGGCTGCAGATCGATCGCTGACCGGCCGGCCGGTCGGCGCGCGGCGCCCGAGGACGGCCACGGACCGCACCGCAGTCGGTAGGGTTTACAGGCGTGACAGCGCGTATCGAGCGAGTGGTGACGTCGGGCGTCGTCGACATCGACGGCACCGAGCACAAGGTGGAGAACAACACCTGGATCGTGGGCGACGACGACGAGGTCATCGTCATCGACCCGGCCCGCGACGCCGAGAAGATCATGGAGAAGGTCGGCGAGCGCGAGGTGCTCGCCGTCATCTGCACCCACGGCCTGCCGGACCACGTCGGCGCGGCGATCGAGGTGGCCGCCCGCGACGAGGCCATGGTCTGCCTGCACCCCAAGGACAAGAAGATCTGGCGGGAGACCTGGCCGGAGACCTGGCCGGACATCGAGGTCGAGGACGAGGGCTTCTTCGAGGTCGCCGGGGTGCGCCTGGAGGTGCTGGAGACCCCGGGGATCACGCCGGGCGGCATCTCGCTCTACTGCGAGGCGCTCGACGTGGTGTTCACCGGCAAGTCGCTGCAGGCGGACGGCCCGGGCAAGATCGGCGGCGTGTACCCGGCGCTGCCCGACCAGCTCACCTCGATCGGCTCCCGCCTGTTCACGCTGCCCGGCGCCACCCGGATCCTGCCGAACCACGGCGAGGAGGCCACGATCGGCGACCTGGAGCCGCACTTCGACGACTGGGTGTCCGGCTCGCTCACCCGCAAGGAGGACGAGAGCGAGGCCGACCCGGCGAAGGCCGCCCCGCTCGTCGACGGCACCAAGGTCGCGGGCATCAAGCTCTCCCTCGACGACGACTGAGCCGGCGTGCACCAGCTCGCCCTCGACGGCATGCCGCGCCGCCTGTACGCGTGCACGCCGTCCCGGCTCAACACCTGGCTCGACTGCCCGCGCCGCTACCGGTTCACCTACCTCGACCGCCCGGCGCCGGCGAAGGGGCCGCCGTGGGCGCACAACAGCGTCGGCGCCGCGGTGCACAACGCGCTCGCCGCGTGGTGGCGGGAGCCGTACGAGCGGCGCACCCCCGAGGTCGCGGGCAGGCTCGTGGCCACCGGCTGGATCGGTGACGGGTTCCGCGACGCGGAGCAGTCGGCCCGGTGGCGGGAGCGCGCCCGCGCCATGGTGACCGCGTACGTCGGCGGCCTCGACCCGTCCGCCGAGCCGGTCGGCGTGGAACGCCAGGTCGCCACCAGGACCGACACGATCGCCGTGACCGGGCGGGTGGACCGGATCGACCGGCGCGGCGGCGAACTGGTGATCGTCGACTACAAGACCGGCCGCCGCGCCCCGGACGCCGACGAGGCCCGCGCCTCGCTCGCCCTCGCCGTCTACGCGGTCGCCGCCGCCCGCACGATGCGCCTGCCCTGCCGCCGGGTCGAGCTCCACCACCTGCCGACCGGCCGGATCGCCGCCGCCGAGCACACCGCCGAGTCCCTCGACCGGCACATGCGCCGGGCCGAGCGGATCGCGGCCGAGGCGGCCGAGGCCGACGAGCGCTACCGCGAGTGGGCCCGAACCCGCCCCGGTACGGCAGGCCGGCGCGGCGACGGCGCGCCGGCGGACGTGCCGCCCGAGCTCGACGCCCTGTTCGCGCCCCGGCCCGGCCCGCTGTGCTCCTGGTGCGACTACCGCCGGCACTGCCCGGAGGGGCAGGCCGCGGCCCCGGCCCGGCGGCCGTGGGACGGCCTGGCCGAGGAGGAGATCGAGGCCGGCTGACGCCCGCCCGGCCCGGGCCGCGGATCGGGGCCGGGGATCAGGACTGCACGAAGCGGTGCTCGGACGCGTTCCAGAACCGGGTGAGCGCGGCCGCGGTGGTCTCCGGCGCCTCGACGGCCGGGCTGTGCAGGGCGCCGGGCACGACCACGCACTCCGCCCCGAGCCGGTCGGCCATCTCGGCCTGCAGGTGCGGCGGCCAGCCGTCGTCGTGCTCGCCGTACAGCACGAGCTTGGGCACGTCGGCGTCGGCGAGCTCGTCGACCCGGTCGGGGGCGGTGAGCACCTGCTCGCCCATGGTCTGCATGCCGACGAGGTTGTTCGCGAAGATGCGCTTGCGCAGGAAGGCGATGATCTCGTCGGGCACGCCCTGCGCCATCGCCTCGGGCTCCAGGTGGTTCTCCCAGATGCGCTCCAGGCCCACCTCGGGCACCAGGCCGAGCAGCGAGCGGGCGGCCTGCTCGCGCGGGCCCACGATCGCGCCCGGCCCGGAGCTCATCAGGGTGAGCGAGGCCGCCTTCGTCGCGCCGCCGAGCACGGTCTCGCGCACCACGAGCCCGCCGAAGGAGTGGCCGAGCAGGTGCACCGGCTCCCCCTCGCCCACCACCCCGGCCACCGCGGCCACGTCCGCGCCGAGCGCGGCGCAGGTGTAGGCGGCCGGGTCGTCCGGCCCGGGCGTCTCGTACTGACCGCGCATGTCGATCGCGATCACCCGGCGGCGTCCCGCGTCGGCGAGGCTCTGCAGGACCGCGAGGAAGTCCTCCTTGCTACCGGTGTACCCGGGCACGAGCAGCGCGGGCCATCGCTCGGCGACCCCGCTCACCGGCAGTGCCTCGAGAGCGGCGAACCACCCGGCGGGCGTCTCGATCCGGATCGGCGTCACCCCGGGCGGCAACGTCAGGAAGCGCGGCGTACTCACGTGGCACCACAATACCCAGCCCGCATCTCCGGGACACCATGGAACGGTACGCCCTGGGTGGAAACCGGCGCGCCGACGGGCGCGGCGTCCGGCGGCAGGGCGCGCGGAGCGGCCGAGGGCCGTGCCGCGGTGCGGGTGACCCTCGGCGCGTCCGATTCTCCCGGCCCGTCTCGCCGGTCTCCCCGGCGCTCGCCGGGACGGCGTCAGCCGCCGTTGCGGCGCCGGCGCCGGCGGCGGGAGCCGCTGCGCTCGGGGACCGACGGCGCGACGTAGTCGTCATCGTCGTCGGGCACGCCCAGGTCCGGCGCCCGGAAGATCACCGTGAACGGGTCCGGCGGGATGATCCGCTCCGGCTCGGGACGGCGCGGCGCGGGCTCTTCGCCGGTGAAGCCGTCGATCGGCTCCTCGGCGTGCCCGTCGGAGCCGCCGACGTACTCGTCGTCCCGGACGTCCTGGTCCGGTTCGACCGCCGGCAGCCGCTGCGTGTCGGCGAGTGCCTTGGCGAGGGCCGCCTTGTTGGCCCCTCGGCGTGTGCGCTTGGGCGGCAACGCCTCGACCTCCTCGGTGACGGCCGGCGCGACGGTTTCGACGACCGGGCCGGTCGCGCCGGCGTCGGCCTCGGTCGCCTCGACCGGGTGGGCGGCACGCTCGGCGAGCCGCCCGCCGCGGGTGCGGCGGCGCTGGCGCCGCGGCCGGTCCTCGCGCTTGCGGGACCGCGCCCGCCCGGTCTCGCCGACATCCTCGAGCTCCTCGGCGTCGAGCCCGGCGCGGGAGCGCTGCGCGTGCGGCAGCACGCCCTTGGTGCCCTCCGGGATGCCGAGGTCCGCGTAGAGGTGCGGCGAGGTGGAGTAGGTCTCCTTCGGCTCGGGGACGCCGAGCTTGAGCGCGGCGTTGATGAGCTTCCACCGGGGAAGCTCCTCCCACTCGACGAAGGTCACCGCCGTGCCGGTACGGCCGGCCCGCCCGGTGCGCCCGATCCGGTGGACGTAGGTCTTCTCGTCCTGCGGGCAGTCGTAGTTGACCACGTGGGTGACGTCGTCGATGTCGATGCCGCGGGCGGCGACATCGGTGGCGACGAGCACGTCGACCTTGCCGTTGCGGAACGCCCGCAGGGCCTGCTCGCGCTGCCCCTGGCCGAGGTCCCCGTGCACCGCGGCGGCGGCGAAGCCGCGCTCGAGCAGCTGCTCGGAGACCATCTGGCAGGCGCGCTTGGTCTCGCAGAAGACCATCGTCAGCCCACGGCCCTCGGCCTGCAGCAGCCGGGCGAGGATCTCGATCTTGTCCATCCGGTGGGCGCGCCAGATGTGCTGCACCACCTGCGGCTGGACGTCGGACTCCAGCAGCGGGTCCTCGGCCCGCACGTGCGTCGGCCGGTTGAGGTACCGGCGGGCGAGGGCGACGACCTCGCCGGGCATCGTGGCCGAGAACAGCAGCGTCTGCCGGTTCTCCGGGATCAGCTTGATGATCCGCTCGACGTCGGGCAGGAAGCCGAGGTCGAGCATGCGGTCGGCCTCGTCGAGCACGAGCATCTGCACCTGGCCGAGGTCGAGGTGCTTCTGCTTGACGAGGTCGAGCAGCCGGCCCGGCGTCCCGACGACGATGTCCACGCCGAGCTTGAGGGCCTCGATCTGCGGCTCGTAGGCCCGCCCGCCGTACACCGACAGCACCCGGGATCCGAGCTTGCCGCCGGCGAGCGTGAGGTCCTCGGTGACCTGCAGGGCGAGCTCGCGGGTCGGCACGACCACCAGGCCCCGCGGCTTCTTGCGGTTCTTGCGGGGCTTGCCCACCCGTTGCAGCATCGCCACGCCGAAGGCGTAGGTCTTGCCGGTCCCGGTACGGGCCTGTCCGATGACGTCCTGACCGCTGATCGCCAGCGGCAGCGCCATCTCCTGGATGGAGAACGGTGTGACGATGCCCTCGGTCTCCAGGGCATCCGCTATCTCCGGTATGACTCCGAGGTCTCGGAACGTCGTCAGCTTGGCCTGCCTATCCTCTGCCGAAGGCGGGCCTCCGGGACCCTGCACCGTGATGTCCCCCTGTGGGGTCCGCGCGGAGTGACGCCTTCAACGGTTCCAGCGACCGCCGTGGAGTCGAGCCGTTCTTCGGGGCTCCGGGAGCACCGTGGGGGGCCGGGGGAGACTCCCCGGGGATGACACGGTTCCCGGATTAACACAGTGCGGTCGCACCTACCTTGCACTCTACTCGATACCACAACACCGGGCCGATGTCTTTATGTTCCCCTCCCGTGTTTAGTCTGCACACATGAGTGATACCTCAAGCGGCGTCGTCGATCTACTGGGTGCGCTGGCGTACGCGGAACTCACGGGCTTCCTGCGGCTCGCGGAGGACGCCGCCACGCTCGCCCCCACGCTCACCGACCGGGCCGAGCTCAGCGATCTCGCGGCCGTGGAGCACCGCCACTTCCGGTTGCTGCGCGACCGGCTCGTCGAGCTGGGCGCCGACCCCGAGGAGGCGATGGCCCCGTTCGTCGACGCCTTCGATTCCTGGCACGCGCTGACCAGGCCGTCCGACTGGCTGGAGGCCCTGGTCAAGGCGTACGTGGGCACGGGTATCGCGATGGACTTCTATCGGGAGGCCGCCCGGCGGGTGGGCCCCGACATCGCCGGACTGGTGGAGGAGGCGCTCGCCGACGAGGGGCGCTCGGAGTTCGCGGTCGAGCGGGTGCGCGCCGCGCTCGAGCGGGAGCCGAAGGCGGCCGGGCGGCTGGCGCTGTGGTCCCGCCGGCTCGTCGGCGAGGCGCTGAGCCAGGCGCACCGGGTCGCCGCGGCGCGCCCGGCGCTCGCCGCCCTGCTGGTCGAGGCGGACGAGGGGGAGGACCTGCCCGCGGTCGGCCGGCTGTTCGCCCGGCTCACCGAGCAGCACGCCAAGCGCATGAGCGCCCTCGGGCTCAGCGCGAGCTCCTGACCGTTCGCGCCGGCCGTACGCCTGATCGATCCTGCCGATCAAGCCCGCCGCGCGTCCGCACACCGCGCGGGTACGGCGGCGCGCCCGGCCGGCCGTACCGGGCGCGCCACCGGGCGGGTCCGGTACGGCGCCGCGATCCGTGCCGCGGCGGGACGACGACGCGCACCGCCCCGGCGTCCGGCCGGGGCGGGACGGCGGGCGCGCGGCCCGCCGCCTCGGCCCGGCCGCCTCGGACGCCGGCGCGGCGGCACGCCGTACCCGGTCGCCGGTCAGAGCGAGTTGCCGAAGCCCGCGGGACGCTGCTCCTTCTCGCCGATCTCCACGAAGCCCAGCGCCGACACCGGGACGAGCACGCTGCGGCCCTTGGTGTCGGTGAGCGTGAAGACGCCGTTCCCGCTGATCGCCTTGATGAGCCGCTGCTCGACCTGCTCGGGCTCGAGGTCGGTCTCGACCACCAGCTCGCGGTGCACCGAGCGCACGCCGATCTTCACTTCCATGCTGCTCCCTCTCTCGGCCCTGTCGGTCGCGACGCCCGCCGCGGTGGCGGCGTACCGTCGCGGGTCTCCTGGCACCTGTCGTGCCGGCGGAGTACGGCCATGCTTCACCGCGCCGTCCCGATGCGCGCGACGTTATCGCGCCTGGCGAAACGGCGCGCACGGGCCGTGGGGGGTCGCGCCGGGGTGGCCGGGTCGGTGGGACGGTCCAAATCAGCTCGTGCGGGGGAAACCGCTGATCCCCCGCCAGGCGAGGCGCGCCATGAGCTGTTCGGCGGAATCCTTGGGGATCTTGCCCTGGGTGCTGATCCAGTACCGGGCGCTCACCTCGGCCATGCCGACGAGGCCGACGCCGAGCAGGTGGGCCTCGTCGCGGGAGACGCCGGTGTCCTCCTGGATCACCTGGGCGATCATCTCGGCGCAGTCCTGCAGCGCGCGCTCCACCCGCTCCCGTACCGGCGCGACGTGGCGCAGGTCGGACTCGAACACCAGGCGGAACGCCTCGCCCTGGCTGGAGACGAAGTCGAAGTAGGCGCGGAAGGTGTTGCGGACCCGCTGCTTGTTCTCGGTGGTGGAGGAGAGCGCCGCGCGCATGCGGCCGATCATGTCCTCCACGTGCATGTCGAGCAGCGCGAGGTAGAGCTCGAGCTTGCCCGGGAAGTGCTGGTAGAGCACGGGCTTGCTCACCCCGGCACGCTCGGCGATGTCGTCCATCGCGGCCGCGTGGTAGCCGTTCTCCACGAACACTTCCTGTGCCGCCGTGAGCAACTGGCGGCGCCGCACCATGCGGGGCAGACGCGTGGTGCGTGGTTTGGCGTCCGGGGTAGCCGTCACGACAGTCTCCTTGCGAGGACGAGTTCTCCGAACGGGCCGACGAGGACGAGAGTGCCCGCCCAGGCCGCCCGCAACCACCAGCGGCGCAATCCTACGCACTGGTAGGTGCGTCGCCGCGCCCGCTACCGGTAGTCGTCCTCGTCGAGGTCGACCGTGCGATCGTCGTTGAGCACGGCGGAGGGGTCCACCTCGAGGGAGAAGCGCCGCGGCCACGACCGCTGCTCCTCCTCCCGATCGCGCACCGAGCGCTGCTGTTCGGCCGCGTCGGCCTCCGGCGCCTCGATCGAGAGCTCGTCGGACGAGAGCTCAGCGGACGCCGCCTCGCCGAGGGAGGAATCGCCACGAACATCCATCTCCGACATCTGTCGTCCCTCTCGTTTCCGGATCGCCCGAGGCCGTCGCCTCTGTCGACACCAGCCTACGGCCAATCGCCCCGGTCAGCGGTGAGGTGGCCCGACAAGCGATCACCCCTCGGCGAGGGCGCCGAACAGATCGCCGTACTCGGCCACCCGTTTCAGCACGTCCGCGGCGGTGAACACCATTATCGGCGGCACGCCGGGCCGCGGGACAGGCCGGGTTTCGGACGCGGCACCGCCTGATTCGGGCGTCGTGCCGGACGGGGCCCGCGGCGGCGCGGCCCCGTGCTCGGCGCAGGCGGTCACCTCCGCCCACCGCAGCGGGGTGGACACGGTCGGGATCGGGTTCGCCCGCAGCGAGTACGGCGCGACCGTGGTCTTGGCCGGGTTGTTCTGGCTCCAGTCGATGAACACCTTGCCGGGCCGGGCCTTCTTCGCCATCACGCTGGTCACCCGGTCGGGGTACCGGGACTCCAGGTGGCGGGCGACGTCCCGGGCGTACCCCGCCGGGTCGGCGACCGCGGCGCCCGAACGGCCGCGCAGCGGCACGTACAGCTGCATGCCCTTCCTGCCGCTGGTCTTGGGCAGCGGGTCGAGCCCGTCGTCGCCCAGCAGGTCGCGCAGCAGGCAGGCGACGCGGCAGCACTCGACGATCGTGGCGGGCGGGCCGGGGTCGAGGTCGAAGACGAGGGTGTCCGGCGGCAGCGGGTCGCCGTGCCGGTCCACCCGCCACATCGGCACGTGGAGCTCGATCGCGGCGAGGTTCGCGAAGTAGATCAGCGTGGGCAGGTCGTCGACGACGGCGAAGTCGATCGTCTCCCGGTCCTTGGTGCTGCCGGGCACGGGCAGGGTGACCCGGCGTACCCAGTCGGGGGTGTGGCCGCGGGTGTTCTTCTCGTAGAACGACTCGCCGGCCACGCCGTCGGGATAGCGCTTCACGGTGAGCGGGCGGCCGGCGAGGTGGGGGAGGATGACCGGGGCGATCCGCGTGTAGTAGTCGATCACCTCCGCCTTGGTGAACCCCGCCTCGGGGTAGAGCACCTTGTCCAGGTTGCTCAGCAGCAGCTGCCGCCCGCCGACGGTCACCGGTACCCGCATGTCTCCCCCTCGGCCGGTATTGCCCCACCTCTCCCGGGTACCTGCCCATATGCGGGAACGTGATAGGGCCGGGAGGAACGAATGCGCAGCATCTGGAAGGGTGCGATCTCGTTCGGGCTCGTCACGATCCCCGTGAAGCTGTACTCGGCGACCGAGCAGCGGGACGTCGCGTTCCACCAGGTGCACCGCACCGACGGCGGGCGCATCCGGTACCGCCGGGTGTGCAGCATCGACGGCCAGGAGGTGGAGTACGCCGACATCGCCAAGGGCTTCGAGCTGCCCACCGGCGAGATGGTCGTGCTCACCGACGAGGACCTGGAACAGCTCCCGCTGTCCACCTCGCGCCGCATCGACGTGCTGCAGTTCAGCCCGGCCGAGCAGATCGACCCGATCCTGTTCAACAAGTCGTACTACCTGGAGCCCGAGGCCGCCGCGAGCAAGCCGTACGTGCTGCTGCGCGACGCGCTGGAGGCCTCCGGCCGGGTGGCGATCGTCAAGGTGGCGTTGCGGCAGCGCGAGTCGCTCGCCGTGCTCCGGGTACGCGACGGCGTCTTCGTGATGGAGACGATGCTCTGGCCGGACGAGGTGCGCCAGGCCGACTTCTCGTTCCTCAACGAGAAGATCGACGTGCGCGCCCAGGAGCTGCAGATGGCGCACTCGCTCATCGACACGATGACCGCCGACTTCGACCCCTCCCAGTACCACGACGCCTACCGGGAGGCGCTCGAGCAGATCATCGAGGCGAAGGTCGCGGGCAAGGAGGTCGTGCAGCCCGAGCGCGCGCCGGAGGAGGGCCCGGCCGTCGACCTCATGGCCGCGCTGCGGGCGAGCGTCGAGGCCGCGAAGAAGAGCCGGGCCGCCGGCGGCGAGGCCGCGGCCGTGGCCGGCGAGGCCGCCGCGGCGCCGGCGCAGGGCGGCAAGACCACCGCCAAGGCCGCCGGGACCGGCAGGTCCGCCGGTAAGCCGGCGGGAAAGGCGAAGGCCGGAAAGGGCGCGGAAAAGGACACCGCGGAAAAGGACACGGAGAAGAAGGCCGCGGAAAAGGCGAAGGCCGCGCCGAAGCGCCGTACCCGGAAAACGGCGTGAATGCCGCGGCGTTTCCGCCGCGTCGCCCGCACGATTTCCGCGCGTGAAAGTTTCACGAACACCCCGTGATCGGCGGCCGCCCGTTCGTTCGCCGCGCTCGTCCGGTACGGCGGGCCGCCCCGGCATGCCTCCCGCACGGCCCGCGGCGGCCCCGGCGGCGCGGTGGCGCTCAGGCGGCCGTACGCCGGGGGACCACGGTGGCCGTGGCTCCCCGGCGTACGGGTGTCGGGAGTGCGAATCGAATCGTGTGGACGTGAACGCAGCGGTCGGAAGGGGCGGCGGTCCTCCACCGGTCCGGCGGACTCGCGGCATGGAGTCCCGCCTGATCGTCGCCGGGGCCGGTCACCGGGCCCCGGCGACGACGCGGTGCGAAGGTTCGCCGTGACGCCCGCGCCGGGCGGGCGTCACGACGGTGCGCTCACCGTCCCCGGGCCGGGCGGCCCGGAGACGGGTTCACGCGAGGGAGCCGATCACCAGCCCCAGTCGTCCGAGCCCCAGCTCAGCTTGTTGTGGCCGAAGCCCTTGTGGCCGAAGCCCTTGTGGCCGAAGTCGAACTTGTCGAACTTCTTGTGGCCGAAGTGCTTGTGGTTGAAGTGCTTGTGGTGGTGCTGGGCCCAGGCGCCGCACTTGACGACCCGCGTGGCCACCTTCTTCACCACGTAGTGGCCCTTGCCCTTGCCGAAGTAGCGGCCGAACTTACCGCCACCGCGCTTCTTGACGTACTTCTTGTGCGACCGGGCGACGCAGAGCCTGGCGGCGCCGGCGTGGCCGTGGCCGTGGCCGATGAAGTGGCCGTGGCGGCCGTGACGGTCGTGCCCCCAGCCGTCGTCCGCGTGGGCGGGCGCGGCCATCGCGGTGAGCGCGCCACCGCCGGCAATGGCCGCGGCGGCGAGAGTACTGGCGAGACGCTTGAACTTCATCCTCACTCCTCGTGTTCGAGGGGGGCTATGAGCGTGATGTCCGGACTCGTCACGCCAAAAACCGATACGTACCGAGATCTCCTGAATGCGGAGAGTTAATGGCCGCCATATGATATGCGGGCAAACTTCCGTTGACTCGCCTGTGCGGGCCTAATCAGAACAGGGCGACACGGCCGGGCTGTTTGCTCACGTGGCGGGCGATTAGGTACCGCTTAGGTGGAACAGGTGATGGACCGGAAGGAAACGGGTGATGAAGGAACCGATCGCGCCGTGGCCGGGGCGGTTCATCGACCTCGGCAAGCTCACCATGCACGTGCGATCGACCCCGGATGGCCCGTCGGAGACCGGGGTCTTCGTGCACGGCCTTGCCGGTTCGGCGACGAACTGGACCGACCTCATGGCCGAGCTTTCCGACGTGATCACCGGGTACGCGGTCGACCTGCCCGGCGCGGGCTACTCACCACCCCCTCCGGACAACGACTACTCGGTGACCGGGCACGCCCGTGCCGTCATCGCGTTCCTCGAGCACCTCGTGGCCGAGCGAGGCGGCCGGCCGGTTCACCTGTTCGGCAACTCGCTCGGCGGCGCGGTGGGGGTACGGGTGGCCGCGACCCGCCCCGACCTGGTCCGCACGCTCACCCTCGTCGCGCCCGCCCTGCCGCACATCGTCCCCCGGCGCGGCCCGGCCCGCATCGCGTTCTCCGCCACCCCGCGCATCGGCGACTGGGTGGTGAGCCAGCTCTTCCGCCACATGTCGCCGGAGAAGCGGGTACGGGCCACGATGGCGATGTGCTACGCCGACCCCTCCCGGGTGCACCCGGCGCGGGTCGCCGAGGCGGTGGCCGAGCAGCGCCGCCGCGACGAGCTGCCGTACGCCGGGCCCGCCCTGGTGGAGTCGGCACGCGGCATCGTGTTCGAGTACCTCAAGGAGTACGCCCCCTGGTACGCCAACCGGGGCGGCATGGACGGGTCGCTGTGGCGGCAGGCGGCCCGGGTGCAGGCGCCCACGCTCGCCGTGTACGGCCTGCACGACCGGCTGGTGCACCCGCGCTCCGCGGTCCGCGCCGCGCGCACCTTCCCCGACATCCGCGTGGTGATGCTGCCGCACGCCGGGCACACCGCCCAGTCCGAGTTCCCCGACGTCGTGGCGCGGGAGTTCCGGGGGCTGCTGCGGCACGCCCGCGTGCTGGAACGGGAGGTCGCGGGCGGCCGATGCGCGTGACCTACCCTGGGAGGGAATGCCGGAACGGCCGGGCTAGGTTGTCGATGAAGACGGCGAGCCGTACCCGTGACGGCTGGTCGGATCACGAGGTTTCCCCTGAAACGGGAGCGTAGAACTGTGTCGTTGCCACCGCTGGTAGAGCCGGCCGCCGAACTGACGGTTGACGAGGTCCGACGCTACTCACGTCATCTGATCATCCCCGACGTGGGGATGACCGGGCAGAAGCGCCTCAAGAACGCCAAGGTCCTGTGCGTCGGCGCGGGCGGTCTCGGCTCGCCCACGCTGATGTACCTGGCGGCGGCGGGGGTCGGCACGCTCGGCGTGATCGACTTCGACGTGGTCGACGAGTCCAACCTGCAGCGCCAGGTCATCCACGGCCAGTCCGACATCGGCCGGCTCAAGGTCGAGTCCGCCGCGGCGACGGTCCGGGAGATCAACCCGTACGTGAACGTGGTGACCCACAACACCTCGCTCACCACGGACAACGTGATGGAGATCTTCTCGCAGTACGACCTGATCGTCGACGGCACCGACAACTTCGCCACGCGCTACATGGTCAACGACGCGGCGGTGCTGCTCGGCAAGCCGTACGTGTGGGGGTCGATCTACCGGTTCGACGGCCAGGCGAGCGTGTTCTGGGCGGAGCACGGGCCGTGCTACCGCTGCCTCTACCCGGAGCCGCCGCCGCCGGGCATGGTGCCGTCCTGCGCCGAGGGCGGGGTGCTCGGCGTGCTGTGCGCGTCGATCGGGTCGATCCAGGTGAACGAGGCGATCAAGCTCATCACCGGGATCGGGGAGCCGCTGGTCGGCCGCCTCATGATCTACGACGCGCTGGAGATGAAGTACCGCGACGTCAAGGTCCGCAAGGACCCCGAGTGCGCGCTGTGCGGCAAGAACCCGACGATCACCTCGCTGCTCGACGACTACCAGGCGTTCTGCGGCGTGATCTCGGACGAGGCGGAGCGGGCCGCCCAGGGCTCGACGATCACCGCGCTCGAGCTCAAGGAGATGATCGACCGCGGCGACGACATCTTCCTCGTCGACGTGCGCGAGCCGAACGAGTACGAGATCTGCAGGATCCCCGGCTCGGTGCTCATCCCCAAGGGTGAGTTCCTCGACGGCTCCGCCCTGGAGAGGCTGCCGCAGGACAAGAAGATCGTGCTGCACTGCAAGTCTGGCGGGCGCAGCGCGGAGGCGCTCGCGGTGGTGAAGAACGCGGGCTTCTCCGACGCGGTGCACGTCGGCGGCGGCATCCTCAGCTGGATCAAGAACGTCGACCCCAGCCTCCCCGAGTACTGACGAGGCGGGTCCGCGCGACCCCGTGCCCGGCCGCCCGGGTGCGGGGTCGCTCGCGTCCTGCGGGCGGTGCCGTACGGTCGCGGGCGCGCCGGCGGTCAGCGGTCGTCCGGCGCCGGCGCGGCCGCCCCCTCGCGGCGGCGCTCGGCCGTGCGGGCGTTGCGCGTGGCCATCCACCGGGGCAGCAGCGGCGCGGTGACGGCCACGACGAGCAGCAGGCAGCAGGAGGCGGTGGTGCGCGGGTAGGCGAGGCCCGCGGCGGAGAACGCGGCGATCAGCGCGTACCCGGCCACGATGCCGCCCACCAGCCAGGCGCCGAAGGCCACCCACACCATCGGATCGATCAGCGAGCGGTGCGGCCGCATCGGCCACCGGGAGACGTCCCGGAAGAACTTGACCATGAACGCCGCGTACCCGGCCGCGGTGAGCAGGACGCCGGCCCAGGCCACCGGGCCGGTGAGCACCTCGGTGGAGAACTGCACGACGGCGACGCCCGCCCAGATCGCGACGAGGTACCAGGAGGGGAACAGGGGCGGGGCGTTGCGCAGCGTCCGGCGGCGGGTCCGCTCGACCTCCTCCAGCGCCCGCGCCGCCTCTTCGGGCGAGATGTTCATGACCGCCTCCTCTGACTGACCGTGGAACGTGGGTGCCGCGCGCCGGGGCGGCAAGGTGGACACCAAGGTGGGCGGTGCCGCCGTGCCGTACGGCCGTGCCGGCTCCGGGGAGCGCGCGGCACGAAGCGAGCGGGGGACAGGGGTGCGCCGGGCCGCGGCGGGCGCTCAGCGGGGCAGCACGCTGTGGCCGGAGCCCGCGACGATCGCCTGTAGCGCGGCCACGTGCGCCTCGTAGGCCTTCCGCCCCTTGGGGGTGAGGCTGTACCAGGTCTTGGGCCGCTTGCCCACGTACCCCTTGCGGATCCGGACGTATCCCGCGGCCTCCAGCGCGGCGGCCTGCTTCGACAGCGCCGAGTCGCTGATCTCCAGGGTGTCGCGGACGAAGGCGAACTCGACCTCCTCGGAGGCGGCGAGCAGCGCCGTGATCCGCAGCCGGGTCGGCGCGTGGATCACCGGGTCCAGTTCGGGCGCCATGCCTCCCTCGTCTCCCCCCGGGCGGCCTGTTCCCGGCGGGCGATGCGTGCGGCCATCCACTGTCCCAGGGCCGGGGCCGTGACGGCGACGAGCAGGAAGGTCAGCAGGGTGCCCCCGGTGCGCGGCGGGGCGAAGCCGGTCCCTGCCAGGGTGATCGCGGCCACGACGTTGAGCACCGTGCAGGCGCCGAGCCAGACGGTGAACCCGGCCCAGGCCCACGGGTCGCTGACCGCCGCCCGCCCGGATCCGCCCTGGCCGCGCACGACCCGGACGAAGAGCACGACCACGAGGGCGAAGGCGAGGACGGCCCCGGTCATGGCGAGGGCGGAGGCGGCGCCGTCGAGGAGCTCGGTGGCGGCCTGCGCGGCGCACAGGAACCCCCACAGGGCGACCGGGTACCAGGCGAGGAACGTCACCGGCGCGGCGCGGCCGGTGCGCCCGGTTCCGGCGGCGTCGTTCGCGGTGGGCGGCATGCCGGGCTCCCTCCGTTTTCCTGCTGGCATCTACTTTCCTGACTGGAAAGTACTTTCCTGTCTCACGAGAGTCAATTCAGGAGGACCAATCGGGACGGATCGCCAGATGAGAGGCGGTCTGCCGGTTAAAGTCGTGCAGGTGGGCGAGCACTGGGAGCGGAGCGGCGGGCGTGCCACCCGCCCGCGTTCGTGGTCGGCGCTCGTCGTGGTCACCGTGCTCGCCTTCGGCTGCGCGATCGTCGCGGGGGTGGCCGGCAGCGTGGCCGGGGCCGAGCTGACCCGCGGCCCGGACGCGGCCGAGATCCAGCGCGCCTCCGCCGAGGAGATCGCCCGGCGCTGGCAGGTGTGGCCGGTCAAGCGCATCTTCCCGGCCACGCTGCCGTACGTGACCGAGCAGGGCGGCCAGGAGCGGGCCCGGCGCGTGGGCGTGTCCACCCGCACCGACTGCCAGGCCGCGGTGGACGCCCGGCTCCGGGCGACGTTCCGCGCCGCGGGCTGCCGGGCCGTACTGCGGGCGACCTACCTCGACGCGCTGCAGGGCGTCGTGGTCACCATCGGCGTCGCCGCCTTCCCCGACGCCGCCTCCGCCGCGCGGGCGCACGCCGCGTTCCCCAAGGGCGGCAGGCCCTCGCCGGGCCTGCGCGCGCTGTCCTTCCCGCGCACCGTCGCCGACCGGTTCACCGCGGCGGGCCGGCAGCACGGCTACGCGCGGCAGGAGGGGCCGTACGTGGTGGCGGTCACCGCCGGGCAGGTGGACGGCCGTCCCGCCCGGGCCGTCGGGCACCAGCGGGAGACGCTGTTCGCGTTCACCGCGGATCTCGCCGACGGCGTGCTGCGCAACCTCGTCACCCCGGTCGTGCCGGACTGCACCGCCAAGGAGTGGCTGTGCTGAGCCGTACCGCGCCGATCCGTCGTGCGCTCGCCCGTGTCACGGCGGTCCTCGCCGCGCTGCTCGTGCTCACCCCCGTGCTCTGCGGCGCCGTGCCGTACGGCGGGGCGGACGGCCTGCTCGCCGCCACGGCGTACGCCGACCAGGTGCGCGGATCCCAGGAGGAGGTGCTGCGCACCCTCGACGTGGAGCGGGCCTGGAGGATCACCCGGGGCAAGGGCGTGCTGGTCGCGGTGCTCGACTCTGGGGTGGACCCGCGCCACCGCGACCTGGTCGGCTCGGTGATCACCGGCAGGGACTTCACCGTCGGCGCCAACCCGCCCGGGGTGCCGCCGAAGCGGCTGCACGGCACCTACATGGCCTCCCTGATCGCCGGGCACGGGCACGGGCCGGGCCGCCGCAACGGGGTGATCGGGGTGGCGCCGGAGGCGAAGATCCTCTCCGTCCGGGTGATCCTCGAGGACGAGGAGCCCGGCTTCCGCGCCTTCAACTCCGAGCCGCGCTTCGAGAAGGTGGTGGCGCGCGGCATCCGGTACGCGGTCGACCGGGGCGCCCACGTGATCAACATGTCGATCTCGAAGGACCAGCCCACCCGGGCCGAGCGGGCCGCGATCCGGTACGCCATCTCCAAGGGCGTGGTGCTCGTCGCCGCCGCGGGCAACGAGGGCGCGGGCAAGCGCAACGCCCCCTACTCCTACCCGGCGTCGCTGCCCGGGGTGATCTCGGTGGCGGCGGCCGACAAGTCGCAGCGGCGGGCCTCGTTCTCCAACCGCAATTCGCTGGTCACCGTGGCCGCGCCCGGCGTGGACGTGCTCGGGGCCGGTCCCGGCGACGAGTACTGGATCGGGCGCGGCACCTCGCAGGCGACCGCGCTCGTCTCCGGGGTGGCCGCGCTGATCAAGTCGCGGTACCCGAAGATGTCGCCCGCCCTCGTGGCGCAGGCGATCACCGCCGGGGCGCGCGGCCGCCCCGCCGGGGGCTACGACCCGGGCACCGGGTTCGGCGTGGTGAACGCGGCGCTGGCGCTGCGGCACGCGGCGCTGCTCGCCCGGCACCGGCACGTGGCGAGCGGGCCCGGCGTGCAGGACCCGGAGAAGCCGATCAGGCCGGAGACCGGGGTGCCCACCGTGAGCACCGGCCCGATCCGGGTGGTGCACCGGGACCGGGGGAAGATCGCGCTGTACGGCGGGATCGCGGTCGCCGCCGGGATCGGATCGCTCGCCTGCTTCTTCGTGATGCTCGTGCTCATCCGCCGCATGAGGCGAAAAGAACACCGTCTACCACAGGAGATTCCGGAACCCCAGCGGCCCGCGCTATCGACGTAGCATCGGAGTATGAAGCCTGAGGGTGCGAAGGGCCGGCGGGGTGCGCCGTGGCCCGTTCGCGGCTCAGGCACGCGGGCGCCGAACCTCGTGCCCGACCGGCGCGGCCGGGACCGCCCGGCCGGCGGCCGCGCCTGGACGGCCGGCCTGCGGCGCGGCGAGGCCGCCCGGGCCGCGCAGGCCGCGCGCGAGCGCGAGGAGCTGGAGCGGGGGATGCGCCGCCGCGGCCTGTTCCTCGCCCTCATCGGCGTGATCCTCGTCGTCGCGGCCACCAACGTGCTGCTCGGCACCCTCGGCCTGCTCCGGGAGACCCGGTCCCGGCCGCTCACCGCGGCCGAGCGCGCCGAGTACGTGCGCCAGGACGTGGCGCGCCGCTGGCACACCTGGCCCGCCACCCGGATCTTCCCCTCCGAGGTCGAGTACACCGGGCTCGGCCGTACCCAGCGGGTGGCCCGCCGGGTCGGCATCGCCCCCGAGACGAGCTGCCGCGGCGGGCTCGACTCCCCGGTCGCCGGGGTGCTCGAGGAGTACGGCTGCCGCACCCTGCTGCGCGCCACCTACGTCGACCAGTCCGCCGCCTACGCGATCACCGTCGGCGTCGCCGTGCTGCGGGACGAGGAGGCCCGGGCCGAGGCGGCGACCAGGCTTCCGGTCGACGACCGGGTCGGGGTGCGCCCGGTGGCGTTCCCCGGCACGGTCACCGAGAACTTCGGCGCGGCCCAGCGGCAGCGCACCGGCTGGGTCGCGACCGGGCCGTACATCGTCTTCACCACCTCCGGGTACACCGACGGACGCACCCGGGAGGCGGTGCCGCCGGAGGAGATCCTGCACAGCGAGCTGTGGCCGGTCGCCCAGACGATCGGCGGCCAGATCGCCCGCGCGCTCGGCCGGCCGCCCGACGTACCGCGTTGCACCCAGGGGAACGTGTGCTGAGGAGTGTGCTGAGGACAGGCGTGCCGACCCGATCAGGCCTGCGGCGGGCGCTCGCCGCGCTCACCGCCACCACGCTCGCCGCGCTCGTCGCGGGCGTGCCCTCCGCCGCCGCGGACGCCCGCGGGCGGGCGGACATCCGCAAGGAGCAGCGGTGGGTGTTCGACGCGCTCAACATCGAGCGGGCCTGGAGGTCGGGCAAGGGCGCCGGGGTGACCGTGGCGCTGCTCGACACCCGGGTGCAGGCCTCGGTGAAGGAGCTCAAGGGCAAGATCACCGAAGGCCCCGACCTGTCCGGGTTCTTCTACGGGGACCTGCCGTCGCCGGTGGGCGAGCACGGCACCCAGATGGCCTCGCTCATCGCCGGCTCGGGCCGGGACGGCGCGCTCTCCGGCGTCGCGCCCGACGCGCACATCCTGTCCATCCCGATCGCGGTGGAGCGGGGCGACACCAGCATGCTTCCGGGCAGCGCCGCGGACGCCGAGTTCGCCCGGGCGGTCCGGCACGCGGTGAGCCACAACGCCGCGGTGATCGTGGTGCCCAGCGGCCGGTACGGCGCGCAGCGCATCGGCGCCGAGGCCGTCGCCTACGCGCTCGCCCGCGGCGTGCCGGTGGTGGCCTCGGTGGGCGACGACGGCGCGAGCGAGGCGAGCAAGGAGAACGGCACCTCGTACTGGCGGTTCCCGGCGGGCTACTCCGGCGTGATCGGCGTGGCCGCGGTGGACCGGGACGGCAAGCCCGCGGAGTTCAGCAGCGACAACCTCTCGGTGCTGGTCGCCGCGCCCGGCGTGGACGTGCCGGCGGCGAGCTCGCGCGGCGGCCGTACCACGGTCAGCTCGACCGACGCCGCGGCCGCGCTCGTCGGCGGGGTGGTCGCGCTGATCAAGGCCCGGCACCCCACGCTGCGGCCCGAGCTGGTCGCCCAGGCGCTCGCCTCGTCCACCCGCCACCGCCCGGAGGCCGGGTACGACGACCGGGTGGGGTTCGGCGTGGTGGACGCCGCGGCCGCGCTCGAACGGGCGGCGCAGCTCGCCGGGTACCAGGCCGGCCTGCCGGTGGAGGAGGGCCACCGGTTCGGCGGCGGGTCGGCCGCGCCGGAGCCGTCCCGCCCGGGCCCCGACCCGTTCCGCATGTGGGCGTACGGCATCGGCGTGGCGTTCGGCCTCGCCGCGTTCGCGGGCGGCGTGCTCGTGCTCGTCCGGCGTTCGGAACGCGGTTGATCACAATGCGGACGCGATTCGGGCGCTCTTCGGTGGCGGTTTGAAACCAGTTCTGCTGCGTTTCTCCTGCGTGCCGTTTTTCCGGCGTGGCCGGTTGCGGCCATTCGCTATCGTCGCGGCACATGGGATACCAGCTGCGCGTGGAACGTGATTCTCCGCTCGCCTACGCCGAACTCGCCGAACCGGCGGTGACCGAGGCGGGGTTCGCGGTGCGCGGATCTCAGGACGGCGTGGAGATCGTGGCACGCCACGCCGACGGGGAGCACCTGGTCGCCTCCTGGCGGCAGGAGGCCGGCTCCGGGTCGGTGACCGGCGAGCCGGTGTCGGACTGGCAGGTGGCCCAGCTCGTCCGCCTGTCGGAGGCGCTCGGGGGACGCCTGGTGGGGGAGGACGGCGAGTTCTACCGCCTGCGCGACGGCGTGGTCGAGCAGGTGAGCGGCTCCCACGTCTACGAGTTCGGGAAGATCGAGGAGATCCTCGCGGCCGGTCCGGCCCAGTGGAGCGAGTGACGGGCCGCCGACCGGCGGCGGACGGCCGGCGCGGCCGGGGCACCGGGGGAGGACGGGGGCGTGCGACCGGAGTACGTCGAGCGGGTGCTTGAGGTGGTCGAGCGCATCCCGCCCGGCAGGGTGATGTCGTACGGCGACATCGCCGAGTACCTCGGTGAGGGCGGCCCCCGCCAGGTCGGCCGGGTGATGGCGCTGTGGGGCGGCGCGGTCTGCTGGTGGCGTGTCGTGCGGAGTGACGGGAGCCCTCCGCGCGGCCACGAGCAGCAGTGTCTGCGCAGGTGGCGGGAGGAGGGGACGCCGCTGCGCGGAGAACGCGCCGACATGCCCCGGGCCCGGTGGCACGCCGATCCGGCGTGAACGGAGGTACCGGCATTACCATCGGAGGAATACCGGTATAGCCGAGCGTTTCCGAAAGGTGGTGCCCCTCCGTCATGCCCACCGGCGCGACGCCCGTGCGCCCAGGCGATCTGCTCGCCGAGCGAATCCGGGCCGTCCAGGATCTGTTCGACCGGGGAGAGGCGCTGGAGGGGCTGATCTTAGCGGTCGACACCACCGGCCTCTCCCGCGCCGACCGCCGCCGCCTGCACACCGAGGTGCTGTGCGGCCCGCTCGGCGCCCGGCTCGACAGCGCGGCCCGGCGGGGCCCGGAACGGCGGCGGGAGGCGATCGAGGCGCTGCGCCCTTTTCTCGCCACGGTCGAGCCCCGGGTCAAGCGCAACCTGCCGGTGATGCGCCGCCTCGCCTATCACCTGATCGAGACCCGGGATCCCACCGAGCTCGCCGAGGGCGAGGACCTGGCGAAGCTCGCCGCCGCGCAGACCGAGCCGTTCCGCCGGGTGCGCCGCGGCCTGCGCTGGTACGCCGAGTCGCCGGTGGAGCTGCCCAAGGACCAGGCGCCGCGGCTGACCCGGCTGCGCCGTGCCGACCTCGTCCCGGTCACCCAGGTCGACGACATCTCCTGGACCGCGGACGGGCGGCTGCGGGTGACCGGGCACGCCTACCTCGCGGGCCTGTCGGTGCGCAGCCGCCGGTTCAACCGGGCCCGGGTGATGCTGTACGGCCCGCGGTGGCTGCCGCCGATCGCGATGCGGACCACCCGGATCCACCGGCCGCAGGTCACCCACGGGGCGGCCGAGCCGGGCTGTAACTACGACTGGGCGGGCTTCGTCGCCGAGGTCAACCCGTTCGCGCTGCGCTGGCGGGCCGGGGTCCGCGCGGTGGTGCGCGGCGCCATGCGGCTGCTGCGCGGCCGGCCGATCGTGCGCGACACCGCGACCTGGCGGGCCGAGATCGTGATCTGGAGCCGCGCGGCCCGGGCCAAGGGCCTGCTGCGCGGCCCGGCGCAGGGCCGTACCGAGCGCCCCGACGGCCGCGAGGTGAAGCCCGGCCTGTGGGTGCGGCCGGTGTGGACCTCGGACCGCGCGCTGCAGATCGTGCTGCAGCCGACCCGGGCCGAGCTGCTGTCGGCCTCGCTCGACGGCGACACCGTGGAGATCGTCGGCTTCCTGCCGGGCCGCCCGATCACCAAGGGCCGCGCCCGGCTGGGCGGGTACCGCGTCGCCGCCGAGTTCACCCCGGTCACCGGCGGCACCCGGTTCTCCCTCACGCTGCCCGCGCAGGCCCTGCTCAAGGAGCGCGAGGTGCGCCGCCTGTGGGTGGAGCCGAAGGGCATGCCCGCCGCGTCCGTCCAGCTCACCGACGGCGCGGAGGCCCGGCTCCTGGTCGGCGACCGGGAGATCGCGGTGCTGCGGGACCGGCGCGACCGGGCGACGATCGCCTCGTACCGCATCCGCCCGTTCATCACCTCCGCGACCTGGGAGGTGGACCGCGACGGGCGCAGTGGCACGCTCACCCTCACCGGTGACTACCCGGACCCCGACCCGGGCCCGCGCGAGCTGGTGCTCCGCCACACCTCCGGCCTCGTCTTCCACGTGCCGCTGACCCGGGAGGGCACCCGGTTCACGGCGCGGTTCGCCCCCGGGGCGATGCCGCGGTTCGGCGGCACGACGGTGCTGCCGAGCGGCGTGTGGCACATGTCGGTCACCGGGACGACCGCCAAGGGCCGGGCGCTGATCGTGCCGATGCGGTTCTCCCACCCGGCGCTCGCCGGCCTCGACGAGTCGCCGGTGGAGATCGCGGGCCGTACCTACCGGATCGTGTCCACCCGGTTCGACGTGCCGATCCTGGTCGTCGCGGAGAAGATCCCCGACGACGAGAAGGGCGCCGCGGGCGACTGGGCGCTGCGCCGCGTCTTCTACCCGGCCGAGCGCTCCCGGGAGCTGTGGGACGCGACCGTGTACGTCAGCTTCGACGGCCGGTGCTACGCCGACAGCCCACGGGCGATCTACGAGGAACGGCTGCGCCGCGGCGACGACCGCGAGCACATCTGGGTGGTCCGCGACGGCGCGTTCACCCCGCCCGACTCGGCCGCGCTCGGGCTCGCCCACGGCATCACCCCGCGGGTGGTGCGCGAGGGCGGCCGCGAGCACTACGAGGCGCTCGCCCGGGCCAGGTACATCGTGACCAACTCGATGCTGCCGCCGTGGTTCCGCGCCCGCGAGGACCAGGTGGTGGTGCAGACCTGGCACGGCACCCCGGTCAAGCGCATCGGCGTGGACCAGCCGCACATGTCGCGCACCCCCAGGCCGCCGGTGTGGTACCGGCAGGCCGCCGAGGTGCGCAACTGGGACCTGCTGGTGGCGCAGAGCCCGTGGGCGGCGCGCATCCTGCGCCGGGCGTTCCGGTACGAGGGCGAGGTGCTCGAGTGCGGGCTGCCGCGCAACGACCTGCTCGCGGACGGCGACCGGGACGCGCTCGCCGCGGCGGTACGGCGGCGCCTCGGCGTGCCCGAGGGCAAGCGCATCGTGCTGTACGCGCCGACCGCCCGGGACAACGACCGCAAGAACTCCTCGCTCCGGCTCGACCTCGCCGAGCTGCGCCGCGCGATCGGCCACGACCACGTGCTGCTGGTGCGCGGCCACATGCTGCAGGCGTACCCATCGGCGCCGGGCCTCGCCGCCCCGGACTCGGCCGCGGCGAAGGCGATGGCCGCCGACTCGCTGCCGGTCGCGCCCGCCGGCCCCGAGGGGGCGCGGCCCAGCCCGAAGCTGCTCGCCCGGCGCGCCGCGATGGCGAAGGCCAGGGAGAAGGCGAGGACCGGCAACGCCGCGTTCGCGCTCGACGTCACCACCTATCCGGACGTCACCGAGCTCATGCTCGTGGCGGACGTGCTCATCACCGACTACTCGGCGGTGATGTTCGACTTCGTCGTCACCGGCCGGCCGATCCTGCTGTACGCCCCCGACCTCGACCGCTTCGAGGAGATCCGCGGCCTCTACCTCGACCTGTCCACCCAGGCCCCGGGCCCGCTGCTGTTCGAGCAGTCCGAGGTGGTCGACGCGCTGCGCTCGATCGAGCGGATCACCGCCGCGTACGCCGAGCGCTACGCCTCCTTCGCCCGCCGCTACGCCCCGCACGACGACGGCAAGGCCACCGTCCGCCTCGTCGACCACGTCTGGCGTCCGAGCTGACCACCGCGCCGCGGGTGGGGTTCGGCCACGCCCGCGGCGCCTTCGCGGCCGTGGGCCGGTGGCGTCATGGCGTCGCCGCGGCAGGGAGGCCGTCGCGCGCCGGTCGCCCGGTCCGCCGGCGGGGGCGCGATGCGCCTTGCGGCGTTCACCTGGTTCGGCGATGTTCCACCCCGCCGTGAGACCCACCTCGGCCGTCGCGTGGCGTACGTGAGCGGCATGCCGAGGTCCTGCCCGTGATCCGGGGTGCCCGCCGGTCTGCGCCGCTCGGACCGTCGTCGCGGTCTCGCCCGAGGCGGCAGGTGGCTTCCTTGCGCCTCCGCGGCGGTGACCGAGTGCTCGTGCGAACCGGCTCACCGATCGCCCTGATCGCGTCCGGGGCGACGAACCATCGGAAGGCGGCCGCTCGTCCGGCCCCCCGTCCTTCACGTCCGCTCCAGGTGATCGACGCGCTTCGCGTCGAGCGGCCGCCGTGGTGCACCTCCTGCCGTGCGCGGGGCGGTGCCGTTGGGTGGCGATGTGGCGGACACGTCGTCCGCCGCCCGGAGCGATGGACACCGCGGTCGCCCCGAACATGGCGCCGGCCAGGGGTTGCGTTATTTGACCTACGTGCCGTTCTTGTCTGGCGTGGGCGGCGTGTCGGTTCTGTCGATCGTTGCCGCTGGGAGTAGGGTGATCCGCTATCCCTGAAGTTGCACGATCAACCGCCGTGGTCTGCTGGAATACAGAGTCGTGAGTGGTCAGACCTACCGCCTGGTGCGGCGCGGGGGCCTGGGGCATGAGTCCACCGTCGTGCTCGACGAGCACCAGCGGGCGGTGGTGGAGCATCCGGGCGGCCCGCTGCTCGTGCTCGCCGGGCCCGGGGCCGGCAAGACCACCACGATCGTGGAGAGCGTCGCGTACCGGGTGGAGCACCGCGGCCTCGACCCCGAGCGCGTGCTCGTGCTCACCTTCAGCCGCAAGGCCGCGGGCGAGCTCCGCGACCGGATCACCGCGCGCATGCGCCGTACCACGCGCACGCCGCTCGCCCTCACCTTCCACAGCTACGCCTACGCGCTGCTGCGCCGCCGGGCCGTGCTCGTCGGCGAGCCGCCGCCGCGGCTGCTCACCGGCCCGGAGCAGCTGCTCGAGGTACGCCGCCTGCTCCACGGCGAGCTGGAGGAGGGCGCCCGCCACTGGCCGCCGGACATGCGCGAGCTGCTCAAGACCCGCGGCTTCGCCGAGGAGCTGCGCGACCTGCTCGCCCGCGCGGCCGAGCGCGGCCTCGGTGGCAACCACCTGATCGAGCTGGGCCGCAGCCACGGCCGGGACGACTGGGTCGCCGCCGGGCGGTTCGCCTTCCGGTACGCCGCCCGGTTCGACCTCGACCCGGTGCCCACGCTCGACTACGCCGAGCTGATCCGCGCCGCCGCCGCACTGCTGCGTGACGACCCCGAGGTGCTGCGTCGCGAGCGCGCCGCGTACGACCTCGTCGTCGTCGACGAGTACCAGGACGTCGACCCGGCCCAGGAGGAGCTGCTCCACCGGCTAGCCGGGGACGGCCGGGACCTCATCGTGGTCGGCGACCCCGACCAGTCGATCTACGGCTTCCGCGGCGCCGACGTGCGCGCGATCATGCACTTCCCGGAGCGGTTCCCCACCCGCACCGGCGAACCGGCGCCGGTGGTCGCGCTGCGCACCTGCCGCCGCGCCGGCGCGGAGCTGCTCGCCGCCTCCCGCCGCATCGCGCGGAAGCTGCCCGTGCCGCCGGGCGTGCCCGCGGGCCGGGACGGGTACCGCGACCTCGTGCCCGCCCCCGGCACGGCGCCCGGCGAGGTGCGGGTGGTGATCGCCGACAGCGAGAGCCAGGAGGCCGCGGTCGTCGCCGACACGCTGCGCCGCGCCCACCTGCTCGACGGCGTGCCCTGGTCGCGCATGGCCGTGCTGGTGCGCTCCGCGGCACGGCAGGTGCCGACGCTCCGCCGGGCCCTCGTCGGGGCCGGGGTGCCGGTCGTGGTCGCCGGGGACGAGGTGCCGCTCGTCGGCGAGCCCGGGGTGCGCCCGCTCATCACGCTGCTCACCGTGGCCGCCCGCCCCGAACGGCTCGACGCGGCCACCGCCGAGGAGCTGCTCACCGGTCCGCTCGGCGGTTCCGACGCGATCGGGGTACGGCGGCTGCGCCGCGCGCTGCGCGCCGCCGAGAACGAGGCGTTCGGCGAGGCGGCCGCCCGGCCGCCCGAGGAGCTGCTGGTCGCCGCGCTCCGCGACGAGCGCGAGCTGATCACCGTGGAGGCCCAGGCGGGCGAGCACGTCGTCGCGCCCGCCCGCCGCGTGGCCCGGCTCATCGCCACCGCCCGCGACGCGATCGCCCGCGGCGCCGGCGCCGAGGAGGTGCTGTGGGAGGTCTGGCAGGCGAGCGGCCTCGCCGAGCGGTGGACCGAGCAGAGCCTCGCGGGCGGGGTGCGCGGCGCCCAGGCCGACCGTGACCTCGACGCGGTGGTCGCGCTCTTCGACCAGGCAGCCCGGTTCGCCGACCGCATGCCCAAGGCCGGAGTGGAGGTCTTCCTCGACGACCTGTCCTCCCAGGAGATCCCCGGGGACACCCTCGCCGAGCACGCCCCCGAGGGCGAGGCCGTACGCATCCTCACCGCGCACCGCGCCAAGGGCCTGGAGTGGGACGTCGTCGTGGTCGCGGGCGTCCAGGAGGGCACCTGGCCCGACCTGCGGCTGCGCGGCTCGCTGCTCGGCGTCGAGGAACTCGTCGAACTCGCCGCCGGATCGTCGATCGGCGTGGCCCCGCGCCGACCCGCCGACGCCCCGCCGCCGGACCGCGGCGCGGACCGCCGGCCGGTCGAGGTCTCGCTCATCTCCAAGATGCTCACCGAGGAGCGGCGGCTGTTCTACGTGGCGGTCACCCGCGCCCGCCGCAGGCTCGTGGTCACCGCCGTGGGCGGGGAGGACTGCGAGCAGCGCCCGTCCCGGTTCCTCACCGAGCTGCTGCCGGACAAGACCGAGCCCGCCAAGGTGGACGAGCACTCCCGCTGGCTCACCATGTCCGCGCTCGTCGCCGACCTGCGCGCCGCCGTGTGCGATCCGACCCGCCCCGAGCCGGTACGGCGGGCCGCGGCGCGGCACCTCGCCCGGCTGGCGAAGGCGGGCGTGCCCGGTGCGGATCCGTCCGAGTGGTACGCGCTCACCCCGATCTCCGACGACCGGCCGCTGGAGTGGCCCGGCGGGGTGGTGGTGATCTCGCCCTCGTCGGTGGAGAGTTTCACCAAGTGCGGCCTGCGCTGGCTGCTCGAGCACGCGGTGGGTGCCTCGGGCACCGACACCGCCCGAGGTCTCGGCTCGGTGATCCACGCGCTCGCCGCGCTCGCCGCCGCTGACGACCCGGCCGAGACCCTCGCCAAGCGGCTCGACGAGGTGTGGGACCGGCTCGACTTCGGCGGAGTGTGGTTCAACCGCAAACAGCGCGAGCTCGCCGAGCAGATGGTCGCCCGGTTCGCCCGGTGGCACGAGGAGAACCGTTCCGGCATGGTCGCCGCCGAGCAGGCGTTCGCCGTGATGCTCGGCGACGACGTACGCATCCAGGGCCGGGTCGACCGCATCCAGCGGGACGAGACGGGCCGCCCGCTGATCATCGACATCAAGACCGGCGCGTCGAAGCCGTCCGAGGCCGAGCTCGAACGCCACCCCCAGCTCGGCGTCTACCAGCTCGCCGCGCTGCTCGGCGCGTTCACCCGGCTGGGGCTCCCGGCCGAGCCGGGCGGGGCCGCGCTCGTGCAGGTGGGCAAGGCCGCGGGCACTGGCGGTGTGAAGGAGCAGCGCCAGCGCCCGCTCGCCGATGACCCGGATCCGGACTGGGCGCGCGACCTCGTGCGGGACGTCGCCACGGGCATGACGCAACCCACGTTCACCGCGCGGGTGAACGATGGCTGCCGCACCTGCGCGGTCAAGACGAGCTGCCCGGTGAACGACCGCGGGGGGCACGTGTGCTGAAGCGGGCGCAGGAGATCGCGAAGCATCTCGAACTCCCCTCGCCCACCGACGAGCAGGTGGCGGTGCTCGAGGCCCCGCTCGAGCCCATGGTGGTGATGGCGGGCGCGGGCTCAGGCAAGAGCGAGACGATGGCGGGCCGCGTGGTCTGGCTCGTCGCGAACGGGAAGGTACGGCCCGACCAGGTGCTTGGCCTCACCTTCACCCGCAAGGCCGCGGCCGAGCTCGCCGCCCGCGTCCGCGCCCGGCTCGCCGCGCTCCAGGAGGCGGACCTCATCCCCAAGCAAGTGGCCACCGACGGCGAGCCGACCGTCTCCACTTACCACGCCTACGCCGCCCGGCTCGTCACCGACCACGCGCTGCGCGAGGCGCTGGAACCCACCATGCGGCTGGTGAGCCCTGCGGTCGCCTGGCAGCTCGCCGCCGGGGTGGTCGGCCGGTACGACGGGCCGATGGACGAGGTCGACCTCGGGCCCGCCTCGGTGACCGCGGCCGTGCTCGACCTCGCGGGCGAGCTCGCCGAGCACCTGTGCGAGGTGGACCGGGTGCGCGAGATCGGCGAGTGGCTGGACCGCATGCTCGCCGCGGTGCGCCGCCCCACCAAGGCGCAGCGCGAGGTGCTGCGCACCCAGCGGGTGCGCGAGCGGCTCCTCCCGCTCGTGGCCGAGTACATCCGGGTCAAGCGCGAGCGCGAGGTGATCGACCACGGCGACCAGATGGCGCTCGCCGCCCGCATCGCCGTACGGCACCCGGAGGTGGGGGAGATCGAGCGGAGCCGCTTCAAGGTGGTGCTGCTCGACGAGTACCAGGACACCAGCCACGCCCAGCTCGTGCTGCTGCGCGCGCTGTTCGGCGGCGGCCACCCGGTCACCGCGGTCGGCGACCCCTGCCAGTCGATCTACGGCTGGCGCGGCGCGTCCGCCGGGAACCTGCGCCGTTTCCCCACGGACTTCCCCAAGGCCGACGGCAGTCCCGCGTCCGTCCGCAAGCTCTCCATGAGCTTCCGCAACGGCGAGTACGTGCTGCGGGCCGCCGCCCGCGTGCAGGAGCCGCTGCGCCGGGAGACAAGCGAGGTCCCGGTGCTGCGGCCGGGATCGTCGCGCGCCGGACGCGGCAAGGTGATCGCCGCGTTCCATGCCACGGCCGAGGAGGAGGCCGAGTGGATCGCCGAGCGCGTGGCCGCGTTGCACGGAACGACCGACCCCGACGGCCTGCCCAGGCCCGAGGAGGAGCGCACCGAGCCGCTGCGGTACCGCGACATCGCCGTACTCGCCCGCAAGCGCGCCCAGTTCCCGATGCTGCGCCGCGCGCTTCAGGCCCGCGGCATCCCGGTCGAGGTGGTCGGACTCGGCGGCCTGCTCACCGTGCCCGAGGTCGCCGATATCGTGGCGACGCTGCGGGTGCTCTACGACCCGAGCGCGGGCGACGCGCTGGTGCGGCTGCTCACCGGCCCCCGCTGGCGCATCGGCCCCCGGGACCTGAGGATCCTCGGCGAGTGCGCACGCGAGCTCGACCGGGAGCTGCGCGGCCGCCCGGACGACGAAACGGAGGAGGGTGGCGACCCGTCCGCCGCTGGATCCGCGGCGGGCACGGTCACCGGGGCGTCCGCGAACGGGTCCGGGGAGGCCGAGCGCCCAGACCCCCTCCAGGAGGCGATCGCCGAGCTCAACGCCGAGCGCGGCAGCCTCGTCGACGCCCTCGACGAGTTGCCCGACCGCCCGGATTGGCTGGCCAGATTCTCCCCGATCGCCAGGGACCGCCTGCCCAAGCTCGCAGTGGAGCTGCGGGCGCTGCGCGCGCACGCCGGGCAGCCGCTACCCGACCTCATCACCGAGATCGAGCGCCGCCTCTGCCTCGACATCGAGGTGGCCGTGCGCGGCGGCGGCACCCTCACCGCCCGCGCCGACCTCGACGCGTTCCTCGACGCCGCCGCCCGCTTCGCCTCGGACTCCGAGGACGCGTCGCTCGGCGGGTTCCTCGCCTACCTCAAGGCCGCCGAGATCGAGGAGTTCGGCCTCGAGACGGGCGGCCGCGTCGGTGAGGGCGACAGCGTGAAGCTCATGACCGTGCACGCGGCCAAGGGCCTGGAGTGGCCGGTCGTGATCGTGCCCGGGCTCTCCCGCGCCACCACGAGCAAGGGCGCGCTCGCCAAGGGCAGCGTCTTCCCGGCCACCCCGGTGACCAACCCGCGGTGGACGGAGAACCCGCGCCGCCTGCCGTACCCGCTGCGTGGGGACGCGGCCGACCTGCCCGCGCTGGCGAGCCTCGACAAGGACGACCTCGCGGCGTTCGAGGAGCAGTGCCGCGAACGGGAGCTGCTCGAGGAGCGGCGGCTCGCCTACGTCGCGGTCACCCGCGCCCACTACCTGCTCATCGCCTCCGGCTACCGCTGGGGTACCTCGTCCCGGCCGCTCGAGCCCTCCGAGTTCCTCCGGGAGATCGTCGAGGCCGGTGCCGAGGTGGCATGCTGGGCCGAGCCCACCGGGGAGGCCGCCGAGGATGAGCGCAACCCGATGCTCGCCGAACCGGTCGAGGCGCCGTGGCCGGTCCCGCCGTCCGGTCCCCGGTACGAGGCGGTGCTCGCGGGCGCCCGCCTGGTCGAGGAGGCGCTCGCCGACGACAAGGTCACGGTCGCCCCGGTCGGCGAGGAGGCCGATCTTTTGCTCGCCTGGGCCCGGGACGTCGAGCTGCTGCTGCGCGAGCGCGAGCAGCTCGCCCGGCGCGGCGGCGGCCTGGTCGAGCTGCCCGCGCACCTGTCGGTGTCCTCGCTCGTGACGCTCGCCGCCGACCCGCGCGAGCTCGCCCGCCGGATCCGGCGGCCGGTGCCCCGCCGCCCGGCCCCGCTCGCCCGGCGCGGCACCGCGTTCCACCGCTGGCTGGAGACCCGCTGGGGGCAGCAGCGGCTCATCGACGACCTGGAGCTGCCCGCCGCGGACGATGCCGACGAGCTCACCGACGTCGAGGCCGAGCTGAGCGAGCTGCAGGCCCGGTTCGAGGAGAGCGAGTGGGCCGACCGCCGCCCGATCGCCCAGGAGGTGCCGTTCGAGACCGTGATCGGCGGCCAGCTCGTGCGCGGCCGCATGGACGCGGTGTTCCGCGAGGGCGACGGGTATGTCGTGGTCGACTGGAAGACCGGCGAGCCGCCCCGCGGCGAGGCCGCCCGCGCCGCGAGCGTGCAGCTCGCCGCCTACCGCCTCGCCTGGGCCGACCTCGCCAAGGTCCCGCTGCACCGGGTGAGCGCCGCGTTCCACTACGTCCGGTACAACCGCACCGTGCGCCCGGTCGACCTGCTCGACGCCGCCGGCCTCGCCGCGCTCATCGAGACCGTGCCGCTCGCCTAGCCGTCCTCATCGCAGGTAGTGGAAGCCCGGTTTGGGGTGCATGAGGAAGTCGTGGTGTGAGATGTTCCACGCGTACGCGCCCGCCATGGCGAACGCGACCACGTCGCCCACGGCGAGCTCGGCGACCGGCACCCGGCGGGCGAACACGTCCTTCGGCGTGCAGAGCTGGCCGACCACGGTGACGTGCTCGTCGCGTACCCGGGGGCCGTCGGAGCCCGGGCCGGGGATCACGGTGAACGGCTGGTCGTGGCCCTTGGTGACCGGGGTGCGCAGGTGGTGGGTGCCGCCGGTGACGATCGCGAAGGTCTCGCCGTGCACCCGCTTGACGTCGATCACCTGGGCCAGGTAGTGGCCGCAGTAGACGGTGAGCGCGCGGCCCGGCTCGATGCGCAGCACCTCGCCGGGCCGCCGGAGCACGGCGAGCCCGCGGCCGTAGGCGGCCCAGTCGAACCGCGCGGCCGGGTTCCGGTAGTCGACGGCCATGCCGCCGCCGAGGTTGATTTCGGCGAGGCCGAGGTCGCGGGCGTACCCGAGCACCCGGTCGGCGAGCTCGAGCATGCGCGCCGCGTCGAGCCCGCTCGCCAGGTGGGCGTGCACCCCGCGCAGCCGCAGGTGCGGCGCGCCGTCGAGCAGCCGCAGGCACTCGGCCACCCCGTCCTCGTCCATGCCGAACGGGGTCGCCCCGCCGCCCATGGCGAGCGCCGCGCCCTCGATCGACGCCTTGAGGTTGGCCCGCAGCAGGATGTCCGCGCCCTCCGCACCGGCGATCCGGGCGAGGCGGCGCAGCTCGTGCGGGCTCTCCACGTGCAGCCGCCAGGCGCCGAGGGCCAGCTCGGCGTCGGTCTTGCCGGGCCCGCCGAACGCCAGCCGGGCGTCCGGGAAGAGCGAGCGCACGTGCACCACCTCGCCGCCGCTCGACACCTCGAAGCCGTCCACATGCGGCGCGAGCGTGCGCAGCAGCTCCGGGTCCGGGTTCGCCTTCACCGCGTAGAACAGCTCGACGCCGGGCAGCGCGGCGCGCACCGCCGCCGCGTGCCGGTCGAGCGCGGGCAGGTCGTAGACGTACGCGGGCAGCGCGCCGGTGGCGGCGAGCCGCAAGGCGAGCTCGGCGAGCGCGTCCGGGTGGGCCGTCGGCACGGATGTGGTCATGCGCGGGTGCCTCCTCGTCGGTCGGGTACGGCGGGCAGGGGCGGCCAGGGGGATCAGGCGGCGCCGGCGAGCGGGTTGGCGATCGGCACGTAGCCCGCGGCGCGGTCGGCCTGGGCGGCCCAGCGCACCGAGAGGTTCGCCTTCGCCGGGAGCGGCGCCCCGGCGAGCAGATTGGTCAGCGGCAGCGGCCACCCGGCGCGCTCGGCGTACCGCGCGAGGCGCTCCCGCGCGATCGCCCACAGCGGCGCGGGGTCGGCGTCCGGCCCGGCCACGGTCGCGGCGATCTCCGCGAGGTGGTTCACCACGAGGCAGTACACGACCCGGTTCCAGCCGCGCACGGTGTCGTAGGTGAGCGCCTCGGCGACCCGCTCGGGCAGCCCGGACAGGTCGTGGCGGCCCGCGACGAGCTTGGTGCCCTCCATGTCGCGGAAGATCACCTCGGCGGGCATGCCGGCGGCGTCCACGCCGACGAGCACGTTCTGCACGTGCGGCTCGAGCACCACGCCGTACCGGAAGTACGCCTCCAGCACCGGCGGGGCCACCCGGTCCACGTACGCGGCCCACCAGCCCTCCGGGTCGCGCCGCCGCGCCTCGGCCACGAACTCCGGCACCGCCGTACCGGCGAGCCGCCGCTCCTCCTCGCCGAGCGCGAGCGCGCCCGCGAGCAGCGGCGTGACCCCGGGGCCGCAGGCCGCCCGGGGATCGGTCCGCACGATCACGCCGAGGCCCTCGAGCAGCCGCGGCGAGATCGACGCCGACCGGTACCCGGGCTCGGGCAGCCAGCGGGTGCCCGGGAACGCCTCGGCGAGCTCGGCGAAGACCGGGCGCAGCCGCCGGGTGAGCTCGACCGCGCCGGTCAGCTCGTACCAGGAGTTCTTGCGCACGCAGTTGGTGATGCGCACGTTCAGGGAGAACTTGAGGCAGTGGCCGGTGACCGGGTCGGACACGGTGCGCACCGAGGAGGTGGGGGTCACCGTGCCGGGCGCGTCCCCCAGGTCGAGCAGGCGGCCGTCGCGCAGCGGCGCGGCCAGCTCGTCGGCGAGCAGCGACAGCTGCCAGGGGTGCGCGGGCAGCAGGGTGTACCCGTCGGGCGCCGCGCCGAGCCGGTCGAGCACCGCGGCGTCGCCCTCCCCGGCGGCGAGATCGTTCCGTACGGCGAGCAGCCGCAGCGGGAACCTGGCGTGCACCTCCGGCGCGTAGCGCAGCCACTCGGCGTCCGTGCCGCCGCGCGCCTTCGGCGACGGGTGGAACGGGTGGCCGAACAGCAGCGCCTGCTCCGAGGCGAGCCAGGGGTCGTCCGGCGGGTCGGCGCCCTCGCGCTCCTTGAGCAGCACGGCGGTGGTCTCCCGGCTCGCGGCGACCTGGGCGGCGAACTCGGCGTTGCCCCCGCCGAGCTCGGCCACGACGAGCCGGGTGAGCAGGTCGGCGCCGAGCGGCCGCCAGGCGCCGTCGCACAGCCACTCGGGTGTGCCCGCGACCCGCACCGCGGTCCCGCCGTGGGTGCGGGCGCGGATCAGCGTGCCGCCGATCTCGCACAGCAGGTACGGCCGGGCGGGCCAGACCCGGCCACGCGGCCCGGCCACCTCCCGGACGCAGCAGCGGAGCAGGGCGGCGAGCGACGCTCGCTCGGCGGCGCAGACGGGCGAATCGAGCACGAGGCTGTCCATAGGTGAAGGCACCCCTCCAAGTAAAGAACGGATGGCGATCTCGGGGTAGTGCCGCCGGCGACGACGGCCGGGTCGCGGGCAGGGGGCTGTGGCGGCGGGGCCGCGGTGCGGGGGATCCGCGGTACGGCCCGGCTCAGCGGTGGCGGGCGGGCTCGGCCGGTGGGTGGCGCAGGTAGTTGGGGCCGCTCGTGCCGTAGTACTTGTTCACGTCCCGCGCCCCGGTGCGGGCCTTGTCGACGAGCGTGCCCGCGGTCACCATCGACTTGCCGACCAGACGGGCCGCGTCCAGCGTGCGGGCCCGCAGCAGCCGGGCCATCGGGTGCCCGCCGTACTCGTCGAGCGCGTCGGCGAGCACCTCGCGCACCAGCCGCACCCCGCGCGCCCCGGCGACGTCGAACGCGATCGCCGCCGCGGCGAGGTGCAGGGTGATGGTGACGAACACGTCGGCGAGCGCGTGCGGGTCGTCGGTGAGCATGCGCTCGTCCCGGAACTCCGGCACCGGCACGCCCGCCGCGGCGAGCGCGTCCGGGGAGACGAGCAGGCCGTCGTTGTCCTTGATCAGCAGGCGCAGCGGGCCGCGGCCGAGCACGAGGGCGAGGTTCTGCTGGTGCGCCTCGAGGGCCACGCCGTACCGGACGAACAGCCGCACGTTCCAGGTGAGCAGCACGGTGAGGTACTCGCGCAGCAGCGCCATCGCGTCGCCGCCGTGGTACCGGCGGGCCAGCTCGTCGATCACCCGCCCCGGGCCGGGCGCGGGGGCGGGCAGCGCGGCCACCGTGACGATCTCGCCGGGCGGGTGCCGCCGCAGCAGCCAGCCGAGGTACTCGTGGCCGGTGTGCGCGAACGCCTGCTCGTCGGCGAGCTCCACCGGCAGCCGCTCGCGCGCCGCGATCGCGCGGAGCATGCGCTCGGCGGCGGCCCCGTCGTGCAGCGTGCCCGGCTTGATCGACCGGCGGTTGCGCAGCCCGAGCGTGCTGGTGACCAGCGGCAGCTTCAGGTGGACCGGCGGACCGGCGGACGCGACCACCTCGACGGTGCGCATCGACAGCGTGGGCCGCACCGGCAGGTACGGCGTGGCGCCCACGACCACGCCGGGGATCTCGCGCACCGTGCCGGCGGTGAGCGGGTGGACCGGGAAGAGCGTGTGCGTGGCGGCGAGCCGCTCGGGCAGGCCCGCGTCGCGGAACGACGGCCACCACGGCTCGGTCTCGGCCCGGCCCGGGCCGCGCACCACCCGATCGGCCGGCACCGCGGCCCAGCGCAGCCGGAACGTCGGCGCGAACTCCGGCGCGTACGCGCGCAGCTCGGCCTCGGAGAGCCCGAACCGGCAGCGCGCGGTCGGGTAGACCGGGTGGTCGAGGAACGCGGCGAGGCTGTCGTACCCGGCGGGCCCGAGCCGCCCCTGGTCGGCGAGGTGGGCGAGCACCCGCTCCCGGTCCCGGTCGTGCGCCTCGAGCGCGCGCAGCGCCTGGCGGCACTCCTCGGCGAACGCCCCCACCCCGGCCGCGTCCGCCGGGTCGGCGACCGCCTCCAGCGCCGCCAGCACCTCCGCCAGTCCGGGCGTGTCGGCCGGGTCGACGGCGAAGTCCTGGAACAGGCCGCCCGGCACGAGCCGTACCCGCCGCCCCGAGGGCAGGGTGAGCGCGACCCCGGTGCGGTCCCGGGACACGCGCCCGGCGAGGTTGCCGTAGTCCTCGCGCAGCAGGGCGTCGAGCACCCGGCGGGCGAGGTACGCCTCCCGGCCCGGCAGCGGGGAGCGTTCGTCGGCCGCGGTCATCGCACCACCCACGGATGCTCCCGGCGAAAGCGCGCGATCCGGTCGTCCACCGCGGCCCGGTCCGGCCCCACGGCCCGGATCACCGCGAGGTAGTCCCGGTTGGTGTGGGTGAGCCGGATCTCGTCGCCCACCGCGCGCAGCGGCCGGTGCCACAGCCGCACCTCGCCCGGCCACTCGCCCTCCGGCGGCGCCTGCCGTACCGTGCCCTCCCGGTCGGCGACCACGCTGAGCGCGACGCCGTGCCGGGCGGGCCGGGCGGGCGGCTCCGGGGCGGGCTCGCCCGCGTGCACCCGCAGGATCCACTCGTGCAGCGGCACGCCGAGCACGTCGGCGAGCAGGAAGTCGCAGTTGTCGCCGATGACCCGGTAGTTCACCTCGATCAGTCGTGGCCCCTCGCCGGTCACGACGTACTCGGTGTGGCAGGCGCCCAGGCCCACCCCGATGGCGTCGAGGGCGCGCAGCACGTGCCCGACCTCCGGGTCGCCGGGCTCCCGCGGGTCCCAGTCGAGCCGCTCCTCGACGAAGTACGGCGGCGCGCCGAGCCGCGTGGCGAAGCCGCCGAGCACGTGCCGGGTGCGCCCGTCGCCGAGGGTCTCCAACGTGCGCAGCGGGCCGTCGAGGTACTCCTCGGCCACGAGCACGGCGCCCGGCCGCCGGGTCCAGATGTCCGTGGCGACCCGGATCAGCTCGGCCTTGTCCCGGCAGAGCACCACGTCCTCGCTCGCCACCCCCTCGCGGGGCTTCACCACCACCGGGTACGGCAGGCCGTCCGGCGGCGGCGCGTGCGGGCGCAGCCGTACCGAGCGGACCGTCTCGACCCCGGCGGCGGCGAGCGCGCGGCGCATGAGCGCCTTGTTCTTCGCGGTGAGGCAGGCCCGCCAGTCCTTGGCGGGCAGGCCGAAGTAGGCGGCGGCGAGCGCGGTCGCCGCCTGCAGGTGGTCGGAGTTCGAGAAGACTACGTCCGGGGCGTGGTGGGCCGCGATCGTCTCGATCACGGCGGCCGCGTCCCGCACGTCGGTCTCGATCACCTCGGCGGGGCCGTCGGCGTAGTCGCCGGGCCGGTCGGTGAGGAGCGTCACGTCCCAGCCCAGCGCCGCGGCGGCGGGCAGGAAGCCGGCGGTGACCGAGTCGGTCGGGTTGAGCGTGGTGAGGTACAGCCGCACGCTGGGCCCCCAATGCAGGTAAGGCTAACCTAACCCGCTGCATCCTAACCCGAATCCAAGATCAAACGGTGGGCCGACATCGCAAGTCGCCGCGGGGTGCGCCAAGATGGGCGCGTGGAGGACAGGGAGGGACTGCTGGGGCCGCTGCTGCTCTCGCGCGGCACCGTCAACCGCTCGGCCGCGCTGCGGCAGAACGGCGAATGGTTGGAACGTGCCTGGGCCGACGAGCGCACCCGGGTGCTGCTCGTCGCCGACGGCCGCGCGCCGGTGCGCCACGAGGGGGAGGCCGCCTCGCTCGTGCTGGTGCCGCCCTCCCAGGCCCCGGACGGGGACCGCTACCTGCTCGGCGTGGACGAGGACGGCACGGCCTACTTCGCGGTGCCCGCCAAGGCGCCGGAGGGCGAGCGCTGGGAGGGCCTGCGCCGCGCGGGCGCGCTGCTCGGCGACCGGGACGCCGGGCTGCTGGTGACCGCGGTCGCGCTGGAGGCGTGGCACGCCACCCACGGGCACTGCCCGCGGTGCGGCGCCCGCACCGAGATCGCGGCCGGCGGGTACATGCGGGTCTGCCCGGAGGACGGCAGCCAGCACTTCCCGCGCGTCGACCCCGCGGTGATCATGCTGGTGCACCAGGGCGACCGGTGCCTGCTCGCCCGCGGGCCGCAGTGGCCGGAGAACCGGTTCTCCGTGCTCGCCGGGTTCGTCGAGCCCGGCGAGTCGCTGGAGCAGGCGGTGGTACGCGAGGTCGCCGAGGAGGTCGGGGTGACGGTGACCGCGCCGCGCTACATGGGCAGCCAGCCGTGGCCGTTCCCGCGCAGCCTCATGCTCGGCTTCTTCGCCCGCGCGGTCTCGGCGGAGCTGCACCCCGACCCGGCGGAGATCGCCGAGGCGCGCTGGCTCACCCGGTCCGAGCTGCGCGAGGCGGTGGAGTCCGGCGAGCTGCTGCTGCCCGGTCAGGTCTCGATCGCGCGGCGGCTGATCGAGACCTGGTACGGCGGGCACCTGCCGGGCGAGTGGTGACGGCGGCCGGTGGCGCGCCGGCCGGTGAGGTCGACGCGCCGCTCGTCGCCGTGGGCGGCCGGTGGGTCAGCCCGAGACCGCCTGGCCGTTCAGCCGGGCCTTGATCTCGATGACCGACGGGTTCGTCGCGGCCGTGCCGTCCGGGAACACCACGGTGGGCACCACGCGGTTGCCGTTGTTCACGCTCATCACGAACTCGGCGGCATCCGGGTTCTGCTCCACGTCGATCTCGCGGAAGCTGATCCCCTCCCGGGTGAGCTGGCTCTTCAGCCGCTTGCAGGGGCCGCACCAGCTGGTGGTGTACACCGTGAGCGTCATGAGGACCGAATCCCTTTCACGTCCCTTTTGCCTGCTTTGGCGATCGGTGGCAACACCCGGGACGTGCCGGATGTTCCCGCGACCGCCCACCGCCCGGCTCCGGGCCGGTGCGCGGCACACAGTGTCCGGGCAAGAGGGCGCGGTGGAGCGTCAGGACACGGCGGGCGTCACAGGCCCGCGCTCGGCAGCGGGCCGAGCCGGGCGGCGAGCCAGGCCTGGATGCCCTCGGCGACGCCCGGCTGCCGGTACAGCGCGGTGCTGTGCGCGGAGCCCGGCAGCACCCGGACGGTCATCGGCACCCCGGCCTTGTTGAGCTGCTCCTTCAGCAGCCTGCTGTGGTACGGCGGCACGAACTCGTCCTGCGAGTGCAGGGTGAGCATCGGCGCGTCGCCCGGGCCGGCGTGCCAGGGCACCTCCATGCTGCGCCACACCTTCTCGCACCGCAGGCGGGTGGGCAGGCAGTTGCCCGCGAGCGCCACCGCGGCGCGGCGCAGCCGCTGCTGCGCGGCGGTGCCGCCCTCGTCGCCGTCGACGAACGCGGTCATCGGGGAGATCACCGGCGAGACGCCCACCACGGCCTTGAGCCCGGGCTGGCCGTTGCGGTAGGTGCCTGCGGCGGCGGCGAGGTGGCCGCCCGCGGAGAACCCGATGATCGCGTACCGGTTGCGGTCGAACCCGAACAGCTTCGCGTACCGCCGCGCGGTCTGGATCGCGCTCAGCGTGTCGTACCGCTGCGCGGGCCAGGGCGCGTCCTGGGAGAGGCGGTAGTTGAGGTTGAAGACCGTGTACCCCTGCTCGACGTACGCGCGCACGATCGAGGCCATGCCGCGCTTGTCGCCGCTGTTCCACCAGCCGCCGTGGATGACGAACACGCCGGGGCGGGCCAGCCCGTCCTCGCGGTACCAGACGTCCATGCGCTGCCGGACGTGCCGGCCGTACCGGACGGTGCGCACCGCGACGCCCGGCGGGACCTCGGTCATGGTCGCCGTCGGCTCCGGGGTCCGCTCCGCCTTGGCGGTCGCGCTGGCGGAGGGGGAGGCGGACGGACTCGGCTGCGCGTGCGCGGGCACGAGCGAGCCCGAGAGCAAGACGGCGGCAAGCGCCAGGGAACCCACAGTCACCGCTGAGCGCACGAGTCCGTTTCCCTTCCCCGAGCTACCTTCCATCCCAATTGTGGCGGAACCTTGATCGTTCCGGGTAACCGCAGCGGGCCGTTTCTTTACTTGCGAATGACGTTCGCATGACCCGTTGCTGGAAGGATGATGCCAGCACCCCGCCCCCGGCGCACGTTTGGAGACCTGATTGGAACCCGAGGACGTACTGACCGGTCTCGACCCCGAGCAGCGTGAGGTCGCCCTCGCGGTGCGCGGCCCGGTGTGCGTGCTCGCCGGGGCCGGCACGGGCAAGACCCGCGCGATCACGCACCGCATCGCGTACGCCGTGCTGAGCGGCGTCGTCGACGCGCGCAACGTGCTCGCGGTTACCTTCACCACGCGCGCCGCCGGGGAGCTGCGCCGGCGGCTGCAGGCGCTCGGCGCGCCCGGGGTGCAGGCGCGCACCTTCCACGCCGCCGCGCTGCGCCAGCTCCACTACTTCTGGCCGAAGGTGATCGGCGGCGAGCCCCCGCGGGTGGTCGAGTCGAAGCTGCCGCTGCTCACCGAGGCGTACCGCACGCTGCGGCGCGCCGTGGACCGGACCGAGCTGCGCGACGTCGCCGCCGAGATCGAGTGGGCGAAGGTGCTGCAGGTCGGCCCCGAGGAGTACGCCGACGCGGCGGCGAAGGCGGGCCGCGCCACCTCCGTCCCGGCCGAGGAGATCGCCCGGCTGTACCAGGCGTACGAGCTGCTGCGCCGGGAGCGGCACCTGGTCGACTTCGAGACCATCCTCGAGCTCATGGCCGCGGTGATGACCGAGCACCCCGAGGTCGCCGCGCAGGTCCGCGCCCAGTACCGGTACTTCGTCGTCGACGAGTACCAGGACGTCAACCCGCTGCAGAAGCTGCTGCTCGACACCTGGCTCGGCGGCCGCGACGACCTGTGCGTGGTCGGCGACCCGAACCAGACCATCTACTCGTTCACCGGGGCCACGCCGCAGTACCTGACGAACTTCACCGTGGAGTTCCCGGACGCGAGGGTGCTGCACCTGGTGCGGGACTACCGGTCCACGCCGCAGGTGGTGACGCTCGCCAACCGGGTGATGACCGGCTCCCGGAGTGCGCGCCGGCTGCGGCTGGTGGCGCAGCGCCCGGACGGGCCCGAGCCGGTGTTCGCCGAGTACGACGACGAGCCCGCCGAGGCCGAGGGGGTGGCCCGCGGCATCCGCGAGCTGCTCGCCGCGGGCGTGCCCGCCCGCGAGATCGCCGTGCTGTTCCGGGTGAACGCCCAGTCCGAGACGTACGAGCAGGCGCTCGCCGAGGCGGGCGTCCCGTACGTGCTGCACGGCGCCGAGCGGTTCTTCGAGCGGCCCGAGGTACGGCGGGCCGTGGTGCTGCTGCGCGGCGCCGCCCGGTCCGCCGGGGCCGCCGATCCGCTCGTCCCGGCGGTGCGCGACGTGCTCGTCGGCGCCGGGCTCACCCCCGAGCCGCCCGCGGGCGGGCAGGCCCGGGAGCGCTGGGAGTCGCTCAAGGCCCTCGCCGACCTCGCCGAGCAGTACGCGGCGCAGGCCGGGGACGCGGCCGACCTGGCCGGGTTCGTCGCCGAGCTGGAGCGGCGGGCCGCCGAGCAGCACGCGCCGCAGGTGGAGGGCGTGACGCTCGCCTCGCTGCACGCCGCCAAGGGCCTGGAGTGGGACGCGGTGTTCCTCGTCGGCCTCACCGACGGCACGCTGCCGATCACCTACGCCACCACGCCCGAGCAGGTGGAGGAGGAGCGCCGCCTGCTGTACGTCGGCATCACCCGGGCCCGCGAGCACCTGCACCTGTCCTGGGCGCTGGCCCGCTCGCCGGGCGGCCGCCGGGTGCGGCGCCCGTCCCGGTTCCTCGACGGCCTCGTCCCGGCCACCGCCGGCCGCGGCACGGCCCCGGCGTGGCAGCGCCACGACGACGGGCCGCGCCCCGCGCGGCGGCGCCGTACGCTCGCCCTCCCCGTCACCTGCCGGGTCTGCGGGGCCACGCTCGTCGGCGGCCCGCAGCAGAAGCTCGGCCGGTGCGCCGACTGCCCCGCGCCGTACGACGAGGAGCTGCTCGAGCGGCTGCGCGCCTGGCGCGCCGCCGAGGCGGCCCGCGCGAAGGTGCCCGCGTTCGTCGTGTTCACCGACGTCACCCTGCAGTCGATCGCGGAGCGGGTGCCGACCACCGAGCAGGAGCTCCTCGCCATCACCGGTATGGGTAAGGTCAAGGTCGACCGGTACGGCGCGGCGGTGCTCGCCATCTGCCGCGGCGCCGAGCCCGACGAGCTCGCCGATCTCGACGGGGCCGCCGGGTGACCGGCGGCCGACTGACTGGGGGAGTCCGGTGAACAAGGCGCTGAGGGAGGTGCTCGACCTGCTCGACCTGGAGCAGATCGAGCTCGACATCTTCCGCGGGCGCAGCCCCGCCGAGCGCATCCAGCGCGTCTTCGGCGGCCAGGTGGCCGCGCAGGCGCTCGTCGCGGCCGGCCGTACCGTGCCGGAGGGGCGGCAGGTGCACTCGCTGCACGCCTACTTCATCCGGCCGGGCGACCCCAGCGTGCCGATCGTCTACTACGTGGACCGGACCCGGGACGGCCGGTCGTTCACCACCCGCCGGGTCACCGCGATCCAGCACGGCAAGGCGATCTTCACGATGTCGGCGTCGTTCCACATCGCCGAGGACGGGCCGGGCCACCAGGCCACGGCGATGCCCGAGGTGCCGGACCCGGAGAGCCTGCCCACCTACGCCGAGCACGTGCGGAACGCGAACGGGCTCGACCCGGGCATCCGCGAGTGGCTGTCCCGGCCCCGGCCGGTGGACTTCCGCTACGCCACCCCGCTCGTCTGGGAGGCCAAGGCCGATCCGGCGCTGCGCGGCTCCTCGACCCGGGTGTGGTTCCGCTACGACGCCGACCTGCCCGACGACCCGCTGCTCCACGTGGTGCTCGCGGCGTACGCCTCGGACTTCACGCTCGTGGACACGGTGCTGCTCGCCCGGGGCCTGGCGTGGGGCGCGTCGGACATCACCGCGGCCTCGCTCGACCACGCGATGTGGTTCCACCGGCCGCTGCGGGTCGACGACTGGGTGCTGTACGCCCAGGAGGCGCCGTGGTCGGGGTCGGCGCGCGGCCTCGCCCGCGGCGAGATGTTCACCCGTTCCGGGGAGCTCGCGGTGTCGGTGGTGCAGGAGTGCCTGCTGCGCACCGCCGACTGAGCACGACTGAGTACGACGCTGCAAAACCGCAGGTAGAAAATATGTTGCTCAGTTGACCCGGCGCAGTTTAGGGTCTAGGTCGAGTCAGTCGGACATTCCGTACCGCTCTGTACCGAAGGAAAGAGGTGAGTTCCGGTGGCTGCGATCACTCTCCGTGCCGCCACGCCGTGGCTCGCCTCTGTGTGCCCGAACGCGAACGCTGCCGATCTCGTCGCCGAAGCGTCGGTCGCCGCTGAGCGCAAAGTGCTCGGCTTCGCCGCCGATAACGCGTCGGTTCAGGCTGCCCTGGGCCTGCCTGCCGGCATCCGTGGCGAGAGCGGCGTGTACGCCAACCGACCGATGACCGCGCACGGCGAGCAGCGGCTCGTTCCTGCCGGACGAGTGCGTGGTCCGCATCCCTGGAGAGACCCGGTCAGACTCTGTTGACCGGCGTAGAGCCTCTGGGCCGCGGATCCGCACAGGATTCGCGGCCTTGTTGTTGTCGGCGGCAAATCGATGACCCACAAGGTGGCCCAACCAAGATCAACCAACCAGTTCACGACCGACTCTGTGAGGTGACGCAGATGGCGGCATCGATCACGGACCTGATCGATGAGGTCGAGATTCCCTGCCGCAGCGACCCTGACCTCTGGTTCGCCGAGTCCCCTGAGGACGTGGAGTTCGCGAAGGCGCTGTGCGGCGGCTGCCCGATCCGGAAGGCGTGCCTCGACCGGGCCCTGGAGCGCGCCGAGCCGTGGGGTGTCTGGGGCGGCGAGCTGATCATCCGCGGCGCGATCGTGCCCCGGAAGCGGCCGCGTGGCCGCCCGCGCAAGAACCCCGTCGCGGCCTGACCCTCCTACGGCAACCGATCCCACCCCTCAGCACGGAAAGGACGAACCGGAAATGGAACTGAATCCCCTGAGGAGCACGACCTTGCTATTCGCCAACGAAGACCTGGTGCGGGAGCGACTACATAGCCTCCACCGGGAGGCGGAGGAGCTCCGCGTCGCCCAGCGGCTCGGCCGGCTGCGCCGGGCGCGCCGCCGGGCGGAGCGCGCGGCCGAGCGCCTCCGCCAGGCCGAGAGCCGGCTCTAGCCGCCGGCCCGCCCGGACCCCGGCCCCACCGGGCCGGGGCGCCGAGGTGAGGCGCCGGGGCGAGGCGCCGGGATGAGCCGCCGTGCGGGAACCGTCGGCGTGCCGTACGTGGACGCGGTTCCGCGGTGCGCGTGACGCATGGCGCGGTGTGCATGACGAAGTCCGTGATCCCATGAGGGGCGGGCCCCACCGGGCCCGCCCCTCTCGCGCTTTGCCGGCCGCCCTGCCGGCCACGCGGTCCGTCGTGCCGCCGGTCGCGGGTCCGCCGCGCCGTCCCCGGTCAGCCTCCGACGGAGGCGAGGGCGGCGTCCTGCTCCGGATCGTCGTCGGCGAAGCCCGGCACCCAGCGGATCACCTCGTCGCGGAACCGGGCCGTGGTGCCGAGCTGGCACAGCACGCCCACCCCGGCCGCGTGCACCCGGTGGATGAGCACGTACGCCGGGGGCAGGTTGAGCCGCCGCACCACGCCGTTCGACCGGATGTCCGCGACGCTCGCGAACTGGCGCTGCAGCCACTCCCGGCTGAAGGTGAACTCCTCGACCCGGGTGGGCTCGACGTACGGGGCGAGGAAGGCGCGCAGCTCGTCCGGGTCGACGGTGATGTGCGGCAGGATGAAGCCCTCCCGGCGCAGGCCCCGGATGACGGTCTCCATGTCGCCCTCGTTGAAGATGCGGATGAGGGTGCCGAAGACCTTGGGGTAGCCGCCGGGGAGGCGGTTCACCGCGCCGAAGTCGAGCACGCCCATCCGCCCGTCGGGCAGCATGCGGAAGTTGCCGGGGTGCGGGTCGGCGTGGAGCATGCCCACCCGGGCGGGCGAGCTGAACAGGAACCGCGCGAGCAGCAGCCCGGCCCGGTCCCGCTCCTCCTTGGTCCCGTCAGCGATGATCTTGGACAGCGGCACGCCGTCCATCCACTCGGTGACGATGATCGCCTCGTTCGCCGCCACCACGTCCGGGATGTGGAAGTCCGGGTCGTCGTGGTACTCGAGCGCGAAGGCGTGCTGCGCCTCGGCCTCCCGCAGGTAGTCGAGCTCCTCGGCGACCCGCTCGCGCACCTCGGTGAGCACGGCCTTGATGTCGAGCCCGGGCAGCAGCGCCCCGAACAGCTTGCCGACCCGGGCGAGCTGCTTGAAGTCGGACATGAGCGCCTTGCCGACACCCGGGTACTGGATCTTCACCGCGACCCGGCGGCCGTCCCGCCAGACCGCCCGGTGCACCTGGCCGATCGACGCGGCCGCGGCCGGCGAGTCGTCGAACTCGAGGAACAGGTCGCGCCAGTCGTCGCCGAGTTGCTCCCGCAGCACCCGGTGCACGGTCGCGGTGGGCAGCGGCGGCGCGGCCTCCTGCAGCTTGGTGAGCGTCGCCCGGTACGGCCCGGCGATCTCGGCGGGCAGCGCGGCCTCGAAGATGGACAGCGCCTGGCCGAGCTTCATCGCGCCACCCTTGAGCTCGCCGAGCACCTTGAAGATCTGCTCGGCGGTGCGCTGCTGAATCTCCTCGGCCACCACCTCGGCGGACCTGCCGCCGATGCGCTTGCCGAGGCCGATCGCGGTGCGTCCGGCGAAACCGAGGGGGAGCGCCGCGAGCTTGGCCGAACGGGTGACTGCACGACGGGGGAGGTCACTCACGCGACCATTCTCCGTAAATCTCTCTCAATTGGACAGCAGCCACATTCGGGATGTGGCTTCCAGGACCACTTCCGCCGGCGCGAGTCGGGGGGAAGGTCAACCGAACTGCCGATCAGATGACTCGCACGACCCTCGACGAAAGCCAACACTTGCCCCGCAGTATAGGCGGCGACCAGCGTGGCCAGCACCGTTCCGCCCGCGACCTCACCCGCCGGGTAGCCGCCGAGCCGCGCGCTCACCATCGCCCGCCCCGGGTCGCGGTCGCGCCGGTGAAATTCCACGCACCGCAGGCAGGCGGTGCGCCCGGGCAGCACGAGCGGCCCCGCCGTGCCGAACCCCTCGAACGCCGCCGCGGGCAGGTGCGGCACCCCGGCCTCGGCGAGCTCGGCCACGAGCACCGGGTCGAGCGGGCCCACCGGCGCGAGCACGGCGAGATCCGGCCGCGGCGCGCCGTCGCCGGGCCGCGCCGCCGCCCTGCCCGGCCAGGCGTTCACGGCGGGCGCCACGCGCCGGGCGAGCTCCACCGCGCCCTCGTCGCGCGGCCGCCCCACGTGCTCCCAGCCGAGCCCGCCGGGCACCAGGTCGCGCCGCCGGGCCGGGCCCGGATCGACCACGCACAGGTGGCCGACGCCCGCCGCGGCGAGCAGCGCGACGATCTGGGCGCCCACCCGGCCGGCGCCGTACACGCGGACGTGCGCCGCGCGGCGCCGCCGCATCGCGCCGAGCCCGCCGTCGGTGGCCCCGGTCACCACGGAGAGCTCGTCGAGGTCGGGCGCGAGCCGGTCCCGCTCGGCGAGCGACAGGCCGCCGAGCGCGTCCGGGCGGACCGCGGCGTCGTCGAGCACGCCGCACCCGGCGAGCAGCCCGAGCAGCTCGCGCACGGCCGCCTCGCCGAGCCCGTGCCGCCGCGCCCGCGCGACCACCTCGGGCACGGTCGCGGTGCCGTCGAGCGCGTCGATCACCTCGCGGACGGCGGGTTCCACGTCGGCGAGCACCACCGCCCGCGCCGGGTGCACGCCGAACTGCAGGCTGCGCCCGCCGCGGTCGAGGCGGCGCAGCGCCGGTTTGACTCGTGGCCTCATGGACGGAGACCCTGCCACACCGCGCCCCGGGCCGGGGCGGGGTCGGCACCCGCCTGTGGATAACTCCTCGACTGTGATTTACATCACACTTTTGCCGTGCGGCGATCGCGCCGCACGCACGGGGCGGCCGCCGCGAATCCGCTGCGTTTCGCCGTTGTGGCGGCGGTCTGGACCACTCGGCGCGCCGCCCGCGACCGCGTCACACAAATAGGGATTGACCAGCGAAAACGTGATCGCCCCCCTGTGGAAATTCGCGAGACTGGGCTACCGTGCATATGTGTCCCCCGAGACTGTCGAGGTTCGGCGGAGCGCACGGCGCCGACGGACCGTATCCGCGTATCGCGATGGCGACAAGACAATAGTGCTGCTTCCCGCCGGACTGAGCAGGACCGACGAGGAACGGTGGGTCCGCCGCATGCTCGACCGGCTCGCGGCCAAGGAGCAGCGAAGACGCCCCACCGACGAGGATCTCATGGAACGGGCGAAGGAGCTTTCCGCCCGCTATCTCGACGGGAAGGCCGTGCCGCGCAGCGTGCGCTGGGTGGAAAATCAGCGGCACCGCTGGGGATCCTGTACGCCCGACCAGGGAACGATCCGGATTTCCACCCGGATTCGCGGCATGCCCGCCTGGGTCGTCGATTATGTGATCATGCACGAGCTGGTGCACCTGCTCGTACCCGGCCACGGCCCGCGCTTCTGGAAGCTCGTGGAACGTTACCCCCGAGCCGAGCGGGCACGCGGTTTTCTGGAGGGATTTTCCATGGCCGCCAACGCCGCAGCGGAGGAATATTGATCGCTCCCGCAGCCGGACCCGAGGCCGACGCGCCCGGCGGCCCGGCGCCGCGGAGCGCGACCGTACGCCGCGTCGCGGGCGTGCTCATCCGACCCGAGACGGCCGGTGCCGCGCCCCCGGGCGTGGACCCGGACGCGTTCCTCGCCGCGGTCGCGGAGGACACCTACGAGGTGATCGCGGGCCTCGAGCTCGTCCGGCCGGTCATCCTGCACACCGGCCTCGACGAGCTCGCGAACGAGATCGCCTGGCCCGGCACGCCGGTGATCGGCCTGCCCCCCGGCGGCCCGGTGCTCGCCCGGGCCTTCGCCGCGCTGCGGCCGTACGGCGACGAGGCCGTGGTGGTCGCGGGCGACGCCCCCGACCTGCCGCCGCTGCTCGTCGGCAAGCTGCTGCGGGAGCTCGGCCGCGCCCCGGTCACGGTCTGCCCCGCCGAGGACGGCACCGCGGTCGCGGTCGCCGCCCGGCTCCCGCTGCCCGACTGGGCCGCGGTCGAACTCGACGAGGCGGACATCGTCCGCCGCCTGCGCGCCGCCGCCCCCGGCCGCCGCATGGTCGCCACCGGCCCCGGCTGGCACCGGCTGCGCCGCCCGGCCGACATCCACCGCCTCGACCCCGGACTGGAGGGCTGGGAGGGCACCCGCGCCCTGCTCAGCGCGGCAACCGGAGCTCGGTGAACACCGCCCGGTGGTCGGTGCGCGGCAGCGTGTGCACCTCGTAGCCGGTCACCGCGAGCCGCCGGTCGGCGAGCACGTGGTCGATCGTGATGATCGGCGGCATCACCCGCCGGTTCGCCGGCCAGGTGGGGATCAGCCCCTTGCCGCTCGCCTCGGCGGCGTCGACGTACCCACGCTCCACAAGGCCACGGAACTCGGCGTGGTCGAGGCTCGCGTTGAAGTCCCCGGCGAGGATCCGGTACGGCCCCTCGGACGGCGCCGACGGCAGCGCCCGCAGGCCCTCCCGCCACAGCGCGGTCATCCGCGGGCCGAGCGGCGGGTAGGTGTGCACGGCCACGAGCTCCACCTGGCCGCCTCCGGGCAGCGTGAGCCGCGCCGCCGGCATGTTGTGCCCGATCGCCTGGAACATGCCGGTCACCTCGGTGAGCGGGTACCGCGCGTACAGGCCGCTGCCCCCGGCGCCGAACTCGTCGTGCAGCACGCGGTGCGGCAGCAGCTCCTTCAGCCCGGCCTCGTCGAGCTCCGCCACCGCCGCGGGGGAGAGCTCCTGGGCGCTCAGCACGTCGGGCCTGACCCGGCGCACCAGGTTCACCACCGCCTCGGCGTCGGCGCGGCCGAACAGCAGGTTGGCGCTGAGCACCCGCAGCGTCGGCCCGTCCGCCGCGGGCTGCGCCGAGGCCGTCATGCGTGGGATCACGGCCGCCGCGAGCGACGCGGTGGCCGCCACCGCCACCGCGATCGCGAGCCGCCGCCGCGACAGCACCGCGAGCAGCAGCGCCACGAGGGAGGCGAGGACCGCGTACGGCGTGGCCGTCATGAGCTGGGCGGTGAACGAGCCGCTCTCCAGCCCGCCGAGCCGGACCACGGCCCACCAGGCGAACGGCGTGACCGCGATCCAGGCGAACCAGGCGGACACCTTCGGCCGCCCGCTCCGCGGGGTGACGATCACCCCGCCGACCGCGGACCGCGATTCCGTGACGTCCACGCTGCCCTGCTCCACTCCCGGGCTCCCGTTCCCGGATCCGTTCCCGGATCCCCTCCCGGGCGTCACGCCCGGCCACCCTGGCGACCGACTTTACCTGGGCGTGACATAACGCGCGTGCAAAGAGCGCGCCCGGGCGACCAGCCGCCGGGTCGCGTCGTCGGTCGGCTCCGGCAGCGCGTCCACCGGGAACCAGCGCAGATCCAGCGACTCGTCGCTGATCACGGCCTCCGCGCCCGGGGGCGCGACCGCGCCGTACTCCAGATCCAGGTGGTAGCTGTGCGGCGGGTGACACCACACCCGGTGCCGGTCGAGCGCGAGCGGCCCCGGCAGCAGCCGCAGGTCCGGGATGCCGGACTCCTCAACGGCCTCCCGCAGCGCGACCTGCGCCACCGTGGTGTCCCCGCGCTCGCAGTGCCCGCCCATGGGCAGCCACATGCCCGCCTTGCCGTGCAGCGTGAGCAGCACCCGCTCCCCGTCGTGGGAGAGCACCGCGGTGGTCGCGGTGACGTGCCCGGGCACGCACTCCCGCCACATGCCGTCCTCGTGCGCGCGCAGGTGCCGCAGGAAGCGCACGCGCAGCTCCTCCTCGGCGGCGGACGGCGCGCGCCACGCCTCCAGCACCGCGATCGCGTCCGCGCGCAGCCCTCCGGCGCGGGACGCCTCCTCCGCCACGCTCACGCGGACGGCGCGGCGTCCCCGCCGCCCGGTGCGGGCCCGTCGCCCTCGTCGTCCCGGCCGCCCTCGCCGAGCGAGGAGATGTCGAAGTCCCCGCCGCCGCGCACGAACGACGTCGGGTCGTCGAGGTCCTCGGCGGTCGGCATGAGGTCGGGGTGGCTCCACACCGCGTCCCGGCCCTCGATGCCCCGGGCGTCCTTGAGCGCCCGCCACAGCGCCGCGGCCTCCCGCAGCCGCCGCGGCCGCAGCTCCAGGCCGACGAGCGTGGCGAAGGTCCGCTCGGCCGGGCCGCCGGTGGCGCGGCGGCGCCGTACCGTCTCGGCGAGCGCGGAGGCGGCGGGCAGCTTGCCGGTGGCCGCGTCGTCGACGACCGTGCTCACCCAGCCTTCGACCAGCGCGAGCAGCGTCTCCAGCCGGGCGAGCGCCGCCTTCTGCCGCTCGGTCTCCTGCGGCTTGATCATCGCGCCGCCGGTGAGGGCCTCCTGGATCGCCTCGGGGTTGGTGAGGTCGAGCCGGCCGAGCTGCTCCTCGAGCGCGGACACGTCGATCGTGATGCCCTTGGCGTACTCCTCGACCGCGCCGATCAGCCGCGCCCGCAGCCACGGCACGTGGTTGAACAGCCGCAGATGGGCCGCCTCGCGCAGGGCGAGGTAGATCCGCACCTCACCCGGCGGGATGTCGAGGCCGTGGCCGAACTTGGCGACGCCGCCGGGCAGCAGCGCGGCGTTCTCCGACAGCGGCAGCCCGATGTCGGAGGAGCCGACCACCTCGCCGGCGAGCGTGCCGAGCGCCTGCCCGATCTGGGTGCCGACCATCACGCCGCTCATCTGCTTGAGCATGCCGATCAGCGGCCCGGCCATCGCCTTGGCCTCCTCGGGCAGGCCGGCCGAGGAGATCGTGCCGCCCATCGTCTCGACCATGCGCTCCGCCAGCGGGTCGCACAGCTGCTTCCACACCGGCACGGTCTTCTCGATCCACTCCGACCGGCTCCACGCCTCCGGAGAGTTGATCCCGCTGGGCAGCGTGGTCACCTCGTTCAACCAAAGATCCGCCAGCTGGAGCGCGTCGACGATCTCGCGTCGCTCACCCTCCATTACGCTGGGGTCACCTTCGGTCGCGACCGCGCGGCGGGCGATGTGCTTGGCCATGTCCCAGTTGACCGGCCCGGAGGAGGGGGCGGACAGCATGTCGGCGAACTGCCGCATGGCGGCCGCCATCTGCTCCAGGTCGACGAACATGGAGAACGGGTTTTCGTTGGGGTCGTTTTCGCGACCTGGCAGGTCTGTCACCGCTCTACCTCGTGCAGGATGGAGGAGTCCACACCGCCACGTTAGCCGCCATATGCAGGATCAGTGTAAAGCGAGGACCTCGTGCCAACCTCGAAACGTCATCGCCGCCCGGTCGTCGCCGTGACGGGCGCGGCCAGTGGAATCGGCCGGGCGTTCCTCGCCCGGGTCGCCTCGTCTGCGGAGTTCCGCCGCGTGGTGGCGATCGACGACCACCGGGGGGACGTCTCGGAGGTGACCTGGCGGGTGCTCGACGTACGGGATCCGCTCTTGGCGAACCGGATCTCCGACGTCGACGTCCTGGTCCATCTCGGCGGCGACTTCGCGCTCGACTCCGACCCGGCGGCCCGCCGCGCCTACAACCTGCGCGCCGCCGAGACCGTGCTCACCGCCTGCGCCGCCGCCCGGGTGCGCCGGGCCGTACTCGTCACCAGCGCGATGGTGTACGGCGCGGCCCCCGACAACCCGGTCCCGCTGCCGGAGGACGCGCCGGTGGCGGCCGAGCCGACCGCCGGAATCGTCGGCGACTACCTGGAGATCGAGGCGCTGGCGCGGCGCTCGCTGCGCAGCCACCCGGGGCTGGAGGTCACCGTGCTGCGCCCGGCCACGCTCGTCGGCCCCGGCGTGGACACCGTGCTCACCCGCCACTTCGAGGCGCCGCGGCTGCTCACCGTGAAGGGCTGCTCGCCGCGCTGGCAGTTCTGCCACGTCGACGACCTGGTGTCGGCGCTCGAGCTCGCCGCGCTCGGCGCGGTTTCCGGCGTGGTGGCGGTGGGCTGCGACGGCTGGCTGGAGATGGAGCAGGTCGAGGAGATCTCCGGGCTGCGCCGCCTGGAGCTGCCCGCGGGACTCACCTTCGGTACGGCACAGCGGCTGCACCGGCTCGGGTTCACCCCGGCCCCGGCCACCGACCTGCACTACGTCGTCTATCCGTGGGTGGTGGACTGCGCCACGCTGCGCGCCGCCGGATGGAAGCCGAGCTGGACCAACGAGGCGGCGCTGCGGCAGCTCATCGAGCTGCGCGAGGGCAGGCACGCGGTGGTGGGCCGCCGGGTCTCCGGCAAGGACGCGACGCTCACCGCGGCCACCGCGGCCGGCGCCACCGCGGCGCTCATCGGCACCGCCGCGATCGTCCGCCGGGTGCGCAGGCGCCGCGCCTGAGCACCCGGCCCCGCCGATTCCGGGACGAGTAGGCTGCACATCGTGGACGTCATCCGACTGCTCGGCATTCGCGACACCCCCCTGTCCGTGGACGAGGTGGTCGCCTCGGTGGCCGACCACGCCGCCGGCGGCACGACGCTGTTCATTGGCACGGTCCGGGAGGAGGACCACGGCAAGCGGGTCACCCGCCTGGCCTACGAGGCGCACCCCACCGCGGAGGCGGAGCTGCGCCGGGTCGCGGAGAAGATCGCCGCCGACTTCCCGGTCACCGCGATCGCCGCGGTCCACCGGGTCGGCGAGCTCGCCCTCGGCGACATCGCGGTGATCGTCGCGGTCGCCGCGCCGCACCGCGGCGAGGCGTTCGCCGCGTCCCGGCGGCTCATCGACGACCTGAAGGCCCAGGTGCCGATCTGGAAGCACCAGTTCTTCGCGGACGGCACGAGCGAGTGGGTCGGGGCCTGCGAGGCGTCCTGATCGCGACCCGCGCGTAGAGTTCCCTCATGTCCCGACGCGCACTGACCCTGTTGCTGGCGGGCCTGCTGACGCTCCTGCTCGGTGCGGTCGGCGCCTGGTTGCCCGTGCCGTACGTGGTGCTGAGCCCCGGGCCCACCGAGAACACCCTCGGCGAGGTCCAGGGCAGGCCGGTGATCCGGATCGAGGGGCGCGAGACCTATCCGACCACCGGCGGGCTCAACCTCGTCACCGTGGCCTACCAGGGCGGCCCCGGCAGCGGCATCAACCTGCTCACCGCGCTGCGCGGCTGGGTGGACCCGACCACGGCCGTGGTGCCGCAGGAGACGATCTTCCCGGCGACCGACAGCGTGCAGGAGGTCGAGGAGCGCAACACCCGGGAGATGAGCAACTCCCAGCAGCTCGCCACGGCCGCCGCGCTCAACGAGCTGAAGATCCCGATCCGCACCGTGATCGCGGTGCAGGGCACCCAGAAGGGCTCGCCGGCGCACGGCAGGCTGCAGGTGGGCGACGAGATCGTCTCCGTGGACGGCCGGGAGGTGTCCACCACCGACGAGATCGCGGCCGCGGTGCAGCGGCACCAGCCGGGCGAGCGGGTGCGCTTCGTGGTGGAGCGGAAGGGCAAGCGGGTCACCGTGGACCTCAACGCGGTCGCCGCGGGGAACGGCCGCGTCCAGGTCGGGGTGCTGATGGCCCCGCAGTTCAAGTTCCCCTTCACCGTGGACATCACCGTGGGCGACGTGGGCGGCCCGAGCGCGGGCCTGATGTTCGCCCTCGGCATCTACGACAAGCTCACCCCGGGCTCGCTCACCGGCGGCAAGACGATCGCCGGCACCGGGACGATCGACGAGCAGGGCCGGGTGGGCCCGATCGGCGGCATCCAGCAGAAGATGGTGGGCGCCCGCCGCAGCGGCGCCACGATCTTCCTCACCCCGGCGGCGAACTGCGCCGAGGCGGTCAGGGCGGTGCCGGACGGGCTGCGCCTGGTGAAGGTGGAGACGCTGCGCGGGGCGCTCGACGCGATCGAGGCGCTCAACAGCGGCGACAAGGCCGCCGCGGACCGGGTGCCGACCTGCACCTCGGTCTCCGCCGACTGATCCGCGCATCCGGCCCGGTGCCGGATGCGCTTGCGGAAGCGTGAGGCCCTCGTGCGGGACGTGGGACCACCACCGGCCGGGACGTACCATTGACCGACATCACTGACCGACACACATTCCGACACCGAAACGGAGCTCGTTCGGGAACCACGGCGGCCGATGGGTCGTTAGGGGGCGTGAACGACGCTCCCAGTGTGTACGTTGCCACTGACGGACCGATGCTCTGAGACGAGGGGTGGGCGTTGAGCTTCCGGACCCCCGGAGCCGGCCGGGCGATGCGCTTGCCCCGCCGGCCAAGACTGTTGCTTCCCGTGCTGATCGCCCTCGGGGCGATCGTGCTGCTGTTCTACATCTTCACCGGGATCTACACCGACTACCTGTGGTACGAGTCGGTGAACTACACCACGGTCTTCTCCACCGTGGTGTGGACCCAGGTGCTGCTGTTCGCGGTGGGCGCCCTGCTCATGGTCGGCATCGTCGGGGGCAACATGCTCCTGGCGTACCGGATCCGGCCGCGGTTCGGCATCGGCATGTTCGGCAGCGCCTCCGGCGCCGACCGGTACCGCATGGCGGTGGACCCGCATCGTAAGGTCATCTTCCTCATCGGCATGGGGCTGCTCGCCCTGTTCGCCGGGTCCTCGACCGCGGGGCAGTGGCGCACGTGGCTGCCCTTCTTCAACCGGACGCCGTTCGGCGTGCGCGATCCGCAGTTCGACCTGGACGTCTCGTTCTTCATGTTCACGCTTCCGTTCATACGGATGCTGCTGAACTTCCTGTTCACCGCGGTGATCCTGTCGATCATCGCGGCCGCGATCGTGCACTACCTGTACGGCGGCTTCCGGCTGGGGCAGCCCGGCGGGGTGCACGCCACGCGCGGCGCCCGCGCCCACCTGTCCGCGCTGCTCGGCGTGTTCGTCCTGCTCAAGGCCGTGGCCTACTGGGTGGACCGGTACGACCTGGCGTTCTCCGAGCGCGGCTTCGTGCACGGCCCGTCCTACACCGACGTCAACGCCGTGCTGCCCGCGAAGACGATCCTGGCGATCATCGCGCTGCTGTGCGCGGCGCTGTTCTTCGCCGGCGTGGTACGGCCCGGCGGCATGCTGCCCGGCGTCGCGTTCGGCCTGCTCGTGCTCTCGGCCGTGCTGATCGGCGGCGTCTACCCGGCGCTGGTCGAGCAGTTCCAGGTCAAGCCGAACCAGCAGGCGATGGAGGCGCCGTACATCCAACGCAACATCGAGGCGACACGGAAGGCGTACGGCGTAGAGGACGCGCAGGTCGAGGAGTACAACGCGGTCACCAACGCCGCGCAGGCCAAGGCGCAGGAGGACGACACCGTCCCCGGCGTGCGGCTGCTCGACCCGTCGCTCATCTCCTCCAGCTACCAGCGCTGGCAGGGCTTCCGTGACTACTACCAGTTCCCGGTCAAGCTCGACATCGACCGCTACACGATCAACGGCGTGGAGACCGACACCGTGGTCGCGGTCCGCGAGGTGAAGGCCCCGGAGACCAACAACTGGATCAACCGGCACCTCGTGTACACCCACGGCTACGGCATGGTCGCGGCCCCCGGCAACAAGGTCAGCGACGAGGGCAACCCCGACTTCGTCGAGGCGAACATCCCGCCGTCGAACGCGCTCGGCACCTACGAGCCGCGCATCTACTTCGGCGAGAACTCGCCCGAATACTCCGTGGTCGGCGGCGGCAAGATCGAGCTCGACTACGTCGACGACACCAACCGCCAGGTCAGCACGCAGTACACCGGCAAGGGCGGCGTGCCGATCGGCTCGTTCTTCAACCGCCTGCTGTACGCGGCGAAGTACAACGAGCCGAACTTCATCCTCTCCGGCGCGATCAACGAGAAGTCGAAGATCCTCTACATCCGCAACCCGCGGGAGCGGGTGCAGCAGGTGGCGCCCTTCCTCACCCTCGACGGCGACCCGTACCCGGCGATCGTGGGCGGGCGCATCCTGTGGATCATCGACGGCTACACGATCTCCAACGCCTACCCGTACTCGCAGAGCAACAGCCTGCGGGACATGACCCGGGACACCTCCACCGAGGCGCACCGCGTCGTCGGCCAGCCCGCCGACCGGATCAACTACATCCGCAACTCGGTGAAGGCGACGGTGGACGCCTACGACGGCACCGTCACCCTGTACGCCTGGGACGACAGCGACCCGCTGCTGCGCACCTGGCAGAAGGCCTTCGGCGGGGACATCATCAAGCCCCGCTCGGAGATCAGCCCCGAGCTGAAGGCGCACCTGCGCTACCCGACGGACCTGTTCAAGGTGCAGCGGGAGATCCTCTCGAAGTACCACGTCACCGAGGCGCAGGCGTTCTTCAGCAACACGAACGTGTGGAACGTCCCGGACGACCCGAACGCCAAGGGCATCCGCCAGCCTCCCTACTACGTGACGCTGCGCATGCCCGGCTCGGACAAGCCCACGTTCTCCCTCACCAGCACGTTCACCAAGGGTGAGGCGCAGCTCGCGGCGTTCATGGCCGTGGAGGCGACCACCGAGGACGCCAACGCCCGCATCCGCATCCTGCAGCTGCCGGCCGGTAGCCCGATCCAGGGCCCGGTCCAGGTGCAGACGAACTTCAAGGCGGCGATCGCGAACGATCCCACCTTCCAGCGGAGCGGCTCCACCGAGCCGATCTTCGGCAACCTGCTGACCCTGCCGTACCGGGGCGGCCTGCTCTACGTGCAGCCGATCTACGTGCAGGTGAAGGACGCGGTCAAGCAGTACCCCGTGCTCACCCGCGTCATGGTGATGTTCGGCAGCGGCCAGGTGGGCCACGGCCGCACCCTGGAGGAGGCGCTCCAGCAGGTGTTCGGCAGGAGCGACGCGCAGGGCGAGCGGTCGGAGTCCGAGACCCGCGAGGAGACCGCCACCGAGCGGACCGCGGTGGCGGACGCCGCCGACAAGGTGAAGAAGGCCTACGAGGACGCCCAGGAGGCCTTCAAGGCCGGTGACTGGGCCAAGTACGGCGAGGCGCAGAAGGCGCTCAGCGAGGCGATCAAGGAGATGGAGGAGGCGGTGCGCCGCGCCGAGAGCGCGCCGTCCCCGTCGCCCTCGCCGACGACCTCGCCCGAGCCGGCCGAGTCCCCGTCGCCGTCACCTTCGCCGACGGCGAGCCCGGAGGGATCCCCGCCACCGGGCGCCTAGCCCAGGCTGACGACCGGCCCCACGCCTCGAACGCACAGGTGTGGGGCCGTGTCGTTCCGGGGCACTCACGGCGCTCCCGTCTCGATTTGCATCCGGTACCGCGGGGCCGATAACCTAAAGGCACACCGACGCGGGGTGGAGCAGTTCGGTAGCTCGCTGGGCTCATAACCCAGAGGTCGTAGGTTCAAATCCTACCCCCGCTACGAAGAAGAGGCCCGGTCTCCGGCAACGGAGGCCGGGCCTCTGCGCGTGTGGAGAGCATGTCGATCGGCCATGCAGCAAGAGCGTCGCCGGCCTCTCTCGGCACCAGGCGCATCCTGAGCCGCTCGCCAGGACAAGGCTTCCCGAGCCCGCTCGGATAGTGGATCATGGTGGCACACCGCCACCGAGGGCCGTTAGGAGCCTTTTGTGATGTCCGCCGCAAACAGATATGCCGAGCTGCTGGAAACGGGGATATCGGACCAGGTGTGCCTGACCTGGTGTCGCATCGGGGACGTGGAGGAGGTCGCGCGCCGCTTCGGCGCGGACCCGGCGACCGGGACGTGGGAGGACTTCCTCGACGTCGACTTCCCGGAGGTGGGCGCCGCCGTACAGCTCGTACCGCTGGGCGGATGGACGCTCGCCGTCGAGCCCTATGGGCTCGAGGGGGTGCGGCCAGAGGTCGCCGAGGAGCTTTCCCGCGACGAGGGCCGCGCGTTCGCCGTCTACTGGAACGTGAACCTGGGCAGCGATGTCGTGTACGCCGAGAACGGCCGCGTCCTCACCACGTTCGACCTGATGGCGGACATCGGGGAGCGGGCGGGGAGCGACCCCGCGGCGCTGGACGGGATGCTGGCCCGGGTAGGACTGCACGGCGGCCTGCCGGCCCGTGCCCGCAAGGAACGGGCACTCGCACTGGGCGAGGAGATCAGCGGGCAGACGCTCACGGTGGACCTGTTCCGCTCCCCGGTGCGGACGTTCACGATCACCGATCCGCTCCCGGACGCGATCATCCCTCCCGCCTAGACGCGATCATCCCTCCCGCCTACCTGCATCCGCGGGCGGCCTTCCTCGCCGAGCCGGAGTTCGCGCGCCTGCTCGCCGACCCGTCGGAGGCCACGGTCCCGGACGTCGTCCGGTCGCTCGTGTCGATCGTCGTCGATGCCACCGGGCTCGACCATCCGCTCGTGCCGGAGGTCATCCGGCTGGTGACGGACGGGGAGCGCGCACCGGGGGAGCGGGAGGCGCTACGGAATCGGCTGTTGACGCAGGCCCATGAGTACCGTGAGCGGACCGGCGCGCTGCTGCGGGAGAACACGCCGGAGGCCGCGGAAGAGGCGGCTCGGATGGAACGCATCGGGCTTCCGCTGCTGGTGCTCGGTGAGGCTCTTGGTTCACCGGCCGTGTCGGCGGCAGAGGGCGCGGCCATGACGGCCATCCGCCTGAACCTGCGGGACCGGACGGACGTGATGCGCCTGATCGTGCTCCGCAACCTCCTCAGACACATCGAGTACCGGCAGCGACGGTCCTGAGCCTGCTTTCGTCCCGGTGCCGAGGCCGCGGGACGACAGGATGTGCCCCCTGCACGAGGGGCCGCGGGCGGTTTCCGGTGTCTGCGGGTGAACGCCCGGCCGTACGGGTGTGACCAGGACTCCCGTCAGGACGTGGGTCACCGGATGCCGCGGTACCGGCGACCGTCAGCCGTCGGCGCTGCGGCCCTCGATCTCCTCGAGGGCGATCGGGCCGCGCGTGCCGCGCAGGGCGAAGCCGTGGCGCCACTCGGTGTGGTTCTGGAGGGCGGTCGGCGGCTCGATCCGGACCTCGGTGAGCTTGCGCCACTCCTCGCCGATCTGCGCGTACGCGATCGCCATGTCACCGGACACCGCGAGGGCGAGCCTGTCGCCGGGGTTGAGCCGCTGCGGGGCCTTGTTGGGCTTGTGCCGGGGCACGCCCCCGATGATCACGTCGATGCCGACCTCCTTGCGGGTGTTGTTGTACCAGGCACCGACGTAGTTGGTCGCGTCCTTGATCCGGCCGGCGAACACGCTGTCCTCGGACGCCCGGTGTTGGCGAACGGGCCCAGGGTGATGATGGTGACCGTGCTGCCGGAGGACGGGGTGCCGCTCAGCGCGAACCAGCCGTAGAACCCCTGGCCGTCGGCGATGATGCGGCCGCCCCCGAAGCCGGGCGTCGGCGGCGCCTCGAAGGACGCGATCTGCGGGTTCCTGGGCCGGATGGTCTCGTACCCGCCGCGCGAGGGGTCGTCGAACGTCTCGATCGTGTCCCGCTTGGGGTACGCGTTGAGGTCGAGCGCCGGGCGCGGCCCGGCCGAGGCGGCGACCTGGGGACCGTTGCCGGCGCGGCCGTCGGCGCCGGTGCCGTCGGGGAGCAGGAAGGGCAGGAGGATCGCGCCCGCGACGAGGGCGACCCCGGTCGCCACGGTTCCGGCGAGGACCAGCGGACGGCGTGAGGGGCGCGTCTCCTGGTCGCGGAGGGACCGGGTCATGGCGGGCCCCACCGCCGGGGCGGGCGGCACCCGGTGGTCGGGCCACGGGCCCTGGGCGGTGGTCAGCCTGCGCAGCAGGTCCTCGGCGGTCGGCCGGTCGCCGGGGTGCTTGGCGAGGCAGGTGGCCACCAGCGAGCGGAGCGGCTCGGGCACCCCGGCCAGGTCGGGGTCCTTGTTGAGGATCGCGTTGAGGATCGACGGGATCGTGTCGCCGTTGAACGGCAGCCGCCCGGTCGCCGCGAACACCATCGTGACGCCCCAGGAGAAGATGTCCGAGGCGGGCGTGACCGGCTCCCCGGCGAGCAGCTCGGGGGACATGAACGCGGGCGTGCCGGTCACCTGGGTGGAGGTGGTCATCGCGTCGAGGGCCCGGGCGATGCCGAAGTCGATCAGCACGGGGCCCTCGGGGCCGAGGATCACGTTCGCCGGTTTGACGTCGCGGTGCACGATCCCGGCGCGGTGGATCGAGGCGAGCGCGGTGAGCGTGCTGATCGCCAGCCGCTGCAGCCCGCCCCCGGTGCGCGGGCCGTCCTCCCGCACCATGGTGAGCAGCGACGGCCCGGGCACGTACTCGCTCACGATGTACGGCTGGTCGCCGAGCATGCCGGTGCCGATCACCCGCGCGGTGCAGAACGGCGCCACGCTGGCCGCGACCTGCGCCTCGCGCAGGAACCGGCGCCGGGCGTCAGGGTCGGCGACGGCCGAAGGGTGGAGTACCTTGATCGCCACGCGGCCGTAGGTGGGGGACTCGGCGAGGTAGACAGCCCCCTGCCCGCCGGCACCGAGCTGTCGTACGACCCTGAACTCCCCGATCTGTTCCGGCATATTCCCGCCGGTAATCCGGGACCACGTCACCCAGCCCCCCAAATCACTCCATGGCGACCGAATGCCGCCCTCAGCCTATCGCGGTAGCAGGATAAGGAGCTCGGCCGGTAACGCGATTGCCGGACATGAAAATTCCACAACCGCATACCTGCGGTGGTGAGGACGGATTGCGCCTGAGGCGGGTATTCCGAACCGGTGGAAACAGGGATTGCGGAGCGGGTGTGTCCCACCTGGTGCCGAATCCGTGACGTGGCGCAGATGGCCCGCAGGCCCCAGCGGATCCGGCGACGAGGAGATGGGCGGCCCCGGCTCTCGGGCGTCCCAGCCCTGGTAGCGGCCGGATTCCCGCACCTCGCGTCGCCGGGTGCGTGGACTGCGGCGGTGGAGCCCCGGCTGGGCCAGAGGATTCGACCGGCGATTCCGGAGGCTTTCCCGAGAAGGGGGCGCCGTCACCGCCTTCTGGAATATTGATCTGGGCGGCTGGCGATTTCCGCCGAGAACGGCCGCATCGTCACCTCGTTCAACCCGGCGGGGAGCACCGAGCGGCGGTCGGGCAACGATCCGCCGGCCTTGGACGAGGTTCTGGCCCGGCTTGATTCACCGATGACCTGCCGCCCGGACCCGCAAAGAACTGCGATTTTCATCGGACGAGGCGAGCAGCGGGCGCGCCCTGACGGCCGGCCTGTCCCGCCCTCCGCTGTCGGCCTTCACGATCACCGGCCCGATCGTCCCCGCCGAGTACCTGCATCCGCGGGCGGCCTTCCTGGACGAGCCGGAGTTCGCGCGTCTGCCGGCGCACCCGCCCGGCCGGCGGCGCCGGCACCCACCGGGGCGGCCGGGCGGGCGTCCGGTGGGTGCCCGGCGGAATCGAAGGCCGTGCCGCCTAGAAGATCGTGCCGGCGAACGGCAGGGCGTCCGTGGCGAACAGCTCGTCGGCCACCGCCACGGCCTCGGCGCGGTGCACGGTCACCCGTCCCGCCCGCACGTGCTGCCACCAGCGCGACCCGCCCAGGTACAGGGCGGCGAGGGTGGCCACGTCCACCGACAGGTCGGGCGGCGCCGTGGTGCGGGCCGCGCCCTCGGCGCTGATCAGATAGGCGCCGGTGTTCTGCGGCAGCAGCTCGTCGGCGACCTCCACGACGACCGAGCCCGCGCCCCGGTAGCGACGCCGGGCCAGCGCGGTGGGCACGTCGACGAGCCGCAGCCACGTCTCGTCCCGGACGGCGACCGTCCGGACCGCCCGCTCGTCGGTGAGCAGCAGCGGCAGCGGATCGTCCGGCGCGGTGGCCGGCAGCACGATCCGGTCGACGAGGTCCAGGTCGAGCAGGTACCGCACCAGCCCGGCGTACGCCTCCGGCGATCCGGCGACGAGGTCGTCGACCACGATCGTGCGCTCCGGAGTGGTGAACCACTCCGCCGTGCCGATCGGGTGGTAGCGCAGGTACCCGTCCTCGGCCCCGTCGTCCCCGTGCACGACCGCGTACCAGGGGCCGGGGTCCGCGGCCTGGCGCACCTCCAGCTGCCGCCACCAGACCGCGGGCCGCCCGATCGCCCCGGTCCACGTCGCCGCCGACTCGTAGATCTGGGCGAACAGCTTCCACGAGGCGGGGTCGGCGAGCCGTACCCGGCCGCCGCGCGGCGCGGTCGGGCGCAGCCGGGCCCGCCGCCGGTACACCTCCCGGCGGGCGGACGAGCCCGCGACGCCGTACCCGAACCGCTCGTAGATGCCCCCTTCCGAGGCCCGCAGGGTGGCGACGGCCTCGCCCTTCGCCGCGATCTCGGCGAGCTGGCGGCGCATGAGCGCGGTCGCCACGCCCCGGCGGGTGTGCGTGGGCAGCACGCCGACGTGCGTGACCGCGGCGTGCGGCAGCCGCTCCCCGCCCGGCACCACGAGCGTGCTCGCGTACGAGTCGGCGGTGCCGACCAGCTCGCCGCCGTCGAAGACGCCGAGGGTACGGCCGGGCTCGAAGAACGGGATGGGGTCCGTGCCGGGCGGCAGCGGCGGCAGGCCGACCATTGCGGTGCGGAACGTCACGAACGCGGCGAGCAGCTCGTCGTCCCTGCTCAGCACGCGTACCTCGAAACTCAACGGTGGTCCTTTCTCGAACGCACGGGACGGTTCAGCGGGAGGCGGCCGGGTCGCGCAGATACGTGATCACGTCCACGACGAACCCGGAGATCACGAAGAACGTCGCGGCGAGGATCGTGGTGCCGATCACGACGGGGAAGTCGCCGCTCAGCGCCGACTCGACGGCGAGCCGTCCGACCCCGTCGAGGCCGAAGATCTGCTCCGTCACGATCGCCCCTCCCATCAGCGCGGCGAGCTCGAGCCCGCCCAGCGTGATGATCGGGTTGAGCGCCGCGCGCAGGGCGTGATCGAAGTGGATGCGGCGCTCGCTCACCCCCTTGGCCCGCGCGGTACGGATGTAGTCCGAGCCGAGCACGTCGAGCATGTTCGCCCGCACCACGCGTTGGAACACCCCGATCTCGGCGATCGCGATCGTCAGCCAGGGCAGCGCGAGATGCCGTGCCCATTCAACCGGATCCTCGGTGAACGCCACATAGCCCCCGCTCGGGAACCAGCGGACGCCGTACGTGGAGAGCGTGAAGTAGAGGAAGTACGACAGCAGGATCCCGGTGACGAAGGTCGGTACGGCGAGCCCGGCGGAGCAGAACGTGGAGATGACCCGGTCCGTCCAGGAGCCCGGCCGCCGCGCCGCGGCCACGCCGAGCAGGATCGACAGCGTCATCCAGATCACCAGCGCGCCGAGCGCCAGCGACAGCGTCACCGGGATCTTGGACAGGATCAGCTCGGTGACCGGCTGCTGCCGCCGGAACGAGTACCCGAGCGCGGGCGGCCAGTGGAACAGCCCCATCGGCGCGCCCTGGACGTCCGGCCCCCGGTACAGGTAGTGCCAGAGCTGCAGGTACCACGGCTCGTCGAGGCGGAGCGCCCGGGTGATGCCGTCGAGGGTCTCCTGGGTGGCGTTCCGCGGCGCGAGCACCGCGGCCGGGTTGCGGTAGGCGATCCGGGTCAGCGCGAACGTGAGCACCAGTACGGCGAGCAGGGTGAGCAGCGCCCGGGCCGCGTGGGCGAACAGGTGTCGTGCCATGGCGGCTACCTCTGGGGGTCGAGGACGTTGCGGATGCCGGCGCCGATCGCGTTGAACCCCAGCACGGTGACGAACATCGCGATCGCCGGGGCGAGCAGGAACCACGGCTGCACCTGGTAGAGCGAGGTGCGCTGCGCCTCGGCGATCATGTTGCCCCAGCTCGCCGTGGGCGCCTGCACGCCCACCCCGAGGAACGACAGGGTCGCCTCGGCGAGGATGTTCGCCGGCAGCTGGACCGCCCAGTAGACCGCCACCACCGGGAGCACGTTGGGCAGGATCTCCCGGACGAGCAGCCTGCGGCGGCTCACCCCGATCGTCAGCGCCGCCTCCACGAACGGCCGGTTGCGGAGCACGACGACGAGCCCGCGGGTGAGCTGGGCGAAGTAGGTCCAGGCGAACAGCGAGATCACCAGGATGACGAGCAGGACCGGGTCGATCACCGGCCGCCCGTCGGCCCCGCGGTTGAGCGCGACCAGGCTGAGCGCGTCACCACGAACGGGAAGGACAGCGCGATGTCCGTGCCGAAGGAGAGCACCCGGTCGGCGGCTCCCGGGAAGAACCCGGCGACCAGGCCCACCGCGGTCCCGGCGACGAGCGCGAGGGTGGTCGCCGGGATGCCGACGAGCAGGGAGATCCGCGCACCGTAGAGCGTGCGGACCAGCACGTCGCGGCCGTTGCCGTCCGCGCCCAGCAGGAACTCCGCGTTCGGCCCGACCGGCAGCCCCTCCGGGGTGAGCGCCTCGGCGCGGAACTGCTGGTCCGGGCCGTGCCCGGTCAGCGCCGCCGCGACCGGGGCGAGCAACGCGGCGAGCACGACGAGCCCGACGAGGACGAGGCCGAACCGGGTGGACCGCTCGGCGAGGATCGCGCGCAGCGCCGGGAACCGGCGGCCGTTCTCGGCGTCGTACGGCCCGGCCGGCCCGGCGGGCTCGAGGACCGGCGGGCTAGACACGGGCCACCCGCCCCGGGATCGAGTCGAGCAGCTCGCGGGTGTAGGGGTGCTGCGGGTCGTGGAACACCCGGCGGACCGGCCCCGCCTCCACCACCCGGCCCCGCCGCAGCACGACCACCCGCTCGCACAGCTCGGCCACGACCCCGAGATCGTGCGAGATGAACAGGAAGGACGTGCCGAGCTCGGCGCGCAGCCGCCGGATCAGGGCGACGATCTGGGCCTGGGTGGTGATGTCGAGCGCGGACAGCGGCTCGTCCGCCACGACCAGCGCGGGCCGCAGCGCGACCGCGCGGGCGATCGCGACGCGCTGCCGCTGCCCGCCGGAGAGCTGCGCGGGGAACCGGTGCAGCACCGCGGGCGGGAGCTCGACCCGGCGCACCAGCGCCTCGACCCGGTCGCGGATCTCCGCCGCGGTCAGGCCGGTGTTCACCACGTACGGCTCGGCGAGCGTGGCGGCCACGGTTCGCCGCGGGTTGAGGCTGCCGTACGGGTCCTGGAACACCACCTGGATCGCGGTGCGCAGGTCGCGGCGGAGCCGCAGCGGCCCCCGGCCGGGCGCGTTGTACACCTCGTCGCGCAGCGCCACCGTGCCCGCGGTGGGCCGGAGCAGGCCCGCCACGATCCGGCCGAGCGTGGACTTGCCCGACCCCGACTCGCCGACCAGCCCGACGATCTCGCCCTCGCGCACCTCGAGCGAGACGCCGGTGAGCGCGGTGACCGGGTCCTTGCGGCCCCGCCTGCGGTAGGCCATGTGCAGGCCGGTGGCCGCGAGCAGCGGGCGGGCCTCCCGGGGCGCGGCCGCGGGCGGCTCCGCCACGTCCGCGAGCGCGGCCCCGCGCCGGGCCGCCCCGAGCAGCTCCCGGGTGTAGGGGTGGCCCGGGGCGGTGGTGATCTCCGCGATGGGCGCGATCTCGACGATCTCGCCGCCGCGCATCACGGCCACGTCGTCGGCGATCTCGGAGACCACGGCGAGGTCGTGGCTGACCAGGATCAGCGCGGTGCCGTACCGCTCCTGCAGCCGTCGCAGCAGCCGCAGGATCGCGGCCTGCACGGTCACGTCGAGCGCGGTGGTCGGCTCGTCCGCGATGATCAGCTCGGGCCGGAGCGCGATCGCCATCGCGATCATCGCCCGCTGGCGCATGCCGCCGGAGAACCGGTGCGGATGGTCGTCGATCCGCCGCTCGGGGTCGTCGATGCCCACCTCGGCGAGCAGGTCGATCACCCGGCGGCGCAGCGCGGCCCGCCCGATGCGCTCGTGCGCCGTGATCGCCTCGCCGATCTGCGCGCCGATGGTCTTGAGCGGGTGCAGGTTGCTCAGCGGGTCCTGGAACACGAACCCGATGTGCCGGCCTCGGACGGCGCGCAGCCGGGCCCGGGGGAGGCGCAGCAGGTCGGCCTCCCGGAACCGGGCGCTCCCGCGCACCTCGGCGGTCTCCGGCAGCAGCCCGGTGGCGGCGAGCAGCGAGACGCTCTTGCCCGAGCCGGACTCGCCGACGATCGCCAGCGTACGGCCCGGCTCCACGGCGAACGACACGCCGCGGACGGCTGCCGTGACCCGTCCGCGGCGCCGGAACGTGACGCTCAGGTCCTCCACGGAGAACAGTGCCATGGCGCGTCGCCCCCGCTCAGTTCGCCGGGCTGACGGCGATGTTGGTGATGTCGGCGTGGGTGGCGAGCGACGACCAGGTCCAGTTGCGCACCCGCTCCGAGGTGATCACGACCTTGCGCTTCTCGAACAGCGGGATCCACGGCAGGTCGGTGGAGACCAGCCGGTCGGCCTCGGCCCAGATCGGCCCGGGGTCGTCGTAGGCGAACGCCTTCCTCGCCAGCCGGTTGAGCTCGGGGTTGTGGTAGCAGATCGCGTGCACGTTGCCGGTGCCGCAGGGCGCGGCGTCCGAGTTGAGCCAGCCGCCGAGCAGCATCCGGGTGCTCGGCCCCTGCCAGTCGGGCGCGAACGACCCGCTCAGCGACACGTCCCAGCGGCTCTTGGGGTCCTGCACGTACGGGTGGTACTGGGCGTAGGGCACCGGGATGAGGTTGAGCTCGATCCCGGCCCGCGCCAGGTCGTTCTTGAGCGTGACCGCGATCGTCTCGAACTGGGCGTTGACCCGGTAGACCGCGTCGAGTTTCAGCCCGTCCGGGTACCCGGCCTCGGCGAGCAGCCGCCGGGCCTTCTCCGGGTCGCCGGTGTGCCCCGGGGTGGCGTACGGGTCGAACGGCTCGTGGCCGAGGATCGTCGAGGTGATGATCTGGCCGAGCGGCTTCGCCGCGATCGGGCCGCCCTGCGCCTGCACCAGGTTCGCCTTGTTCACCGCGTACGCCAGGGCCTGCCGTACCTTCGGCTTGCGCAGGGCCTGGGCGCCCGGCGAGGTGGCCTCGGGCCGCGCGTTGAACGTGATGAAGTTCGCCGCCCCGCTGTCGGAGGCGTGCAGGTACGGGCTCCCGCTCGCCTGGTACTGCCGGATCGTGGCGAGCGGCGGCACGTCGAGGTAGAGCGACAGGTCGGCGTCGCCGGACCGGATCCGCTGCACCACGGCGTCCTCGCTGTTCGTGGTGAAGTCGACCACGATCTCGTCGACGTACGCCTTGCGCGCCGGGTCCTTGGTGTGGTCGTACCCCTCGACCTTCTTCAGCACGAGGCTGCGCCCCGGCTCGTAGGAGTCGATCCGGTACGGCCCGCTGGAGGGGTAGTTCTTGCGGAACTCCAGCGAGTCGCCGATGTAGCGGGAGACGAACTCCTCCGGCAGCGGGGAGACGAAGTTCATCGACAGGATGTGCAGGAAGTCGTAGTGCTTCGTGTCCGAGCGGAGCACGAGCGTCTTGTCGTCGGGCGCGGAGACGCCGGGGATGTCGTGGGTGTCGATGAACCGCTTCGACCGCGCCGGGTCGCCCGGCGGCACCTTGGCGAACTCCTCGCAGTACTCGGTGAACCCGGAGAAGGCGAGCTTGAAGTAGTTGATCGCGGCGACCTGCTTGTTCGGGTCGCAGAACCGCTTGATCGCGTAGACGAAATCGCCCGCGACGATCTCGCGGTCGGTCGCGCCCGAGTACCGGATGCCGTCGCGCAGGCGGAAGGTGTAGGTCCTGCCGTCGTCGCTCACCTCCCAGGACTCGGCGAGGTCGGGCACGAGCTCGGTGTCGTCCCTGATCTCGGTGGCGCTGCCCCGGTAGGTGACGAGCTGCCGGGTGAGGGCGCGCAGGATCAGCCAGGAGTCGGTGCTGTACCCGGTGAGCGGGTCGAGCGCGTCGATGTCGGACTGCAGGGACGCGATGCGCAGGGTGCCGCCGGGCGCGGGGGCCTCGCCGCCGCCCGCGCCCGGACCGGCCGCGGGGGTGACCGGGCCGGCGCAGGCGGCGAGCAGGGCGGCGGCCGCGGTGAGCAGGGCCGCCGGCCGGCCGCGGCGCCGGGGGTTCCGGTAGGGGTTCTGGGTCACGGTGGGGCTCTTCCGGGGTCCGTCGGGTCAGGGGACGAGGGCGGGTGCGGTGCCGGCGGCCGGGGCGGGCAGCAGGCCGCGGGAGCGGAGCACGGCGGCGGCGCCCTCGGCGAACCAGTACGCCTCCTCCAGGTGGGGCTGGCCGGAGAGGATGAAGTGGTCGAGGCCGAGCGCGTGGTACTCCTCGATCCGGTCGGCGACCTCCTCGTGGCTGCCGACGAGCGCGGTGCCCGCGCCGCCGCGGACCAGGCCGTAGCCCGCCCACAGGTTCGGGTAGATCTCCAGCCGGTCGCGGTCGCCGCCGTGCAGCGCGTACATGCGGCGCTGGCCGACCGACTCGGAGGCGGCGAGGTCGGCGCGGACCGCCGCGATGCGCTCGGGGGTGATCCGGGACAGCAGCCGCTCGGCCTCGGCCCACGCCTGTGCCGAGGTGTCCCGGCTGATCACGTGCAGCCGGATGCCGAAGCGCAGCTCGCGTCCCTCCGCGGCGGCGAGCTCGCGCATCCGCTCCAGCCGCTCGGCGATCAGCTTGGGCGGCTCGCCCCAGGCGAGGTAGACGTCGGCCCGCCGGGCCGCGACGCGCTCGGCGGCCGGGCTCGCCCCGCCGAAGAACAGCGGCGGCAGGCCGTACCCGCCGGTGTCGACCCGGGCCTCCTCGATCCGGTAGTGCCGGCCGGTGAAGCCGAACGTCTCGCCGGGCGGCGGGTCGGTGACCCCGCGCAGGACCGCGAGGAACTCGTCGGTGCGGTCGTACCGCTCGTCGTGGCCGAGGTGGTCGCCGAACCGGCGCTGCTCGGCCGAGTCGCCGCCGGTGACCACGTTGAGCAGCAGCCGCCCGCCGGTGATCCGCTGGAACGTGGCGGCCTGATGCGCGGCGAGCGTGGGCGACACCAGGCCCGGCCGGAAGGCGACGAGGAACCTCAGCCGCCGGGTCACCTGGGACAGGGCCGCGGTGGTGATCCACGGGTCCTCGCACCATAGGCCGGTCGGGGTGAGCACGGCCTCGTACCCGAGCTGCTCGGCCGACCGGGCGATCTGGCCGAGGTACTCGATGGTCGGAGGGCGGAAGGTGTCGGCGACCGCGGCGAGGGTCTTCTGCGACCCGTCGCCGGAGCCGACGATGTCGCGGCTGTCGCCGTTGGTCGGCAGGTACCAGTGGATGTGCAGGGTCATGCCGCCACCCCCTGGGCGGGCCGCCCGGCGGCCGCGCGGCCGCCGGGGACGGGACGGGTGCGGTGGTGGGTCATCTGGTGTTCCAATCCGGTTGTCGGGCCCGGCCGCCGGTACGGCGGGGCCGTGCGGGCGGCCGGCCGTGCGTACGGGACCGAAGCGGGGCGGTGCGGGGCGAGGAGGGGAGGGCCGGGGGCCGGTCAGGCCGGGACCCTCCGCGGCTCGGCGCGGCCGAGCGGGAGCACCGCGTCGAGCAGCTCCTTGGTGGCCGGGTGGCGCCGGTCGTCGGTGAGCTCGGCGGCGTCGAAGGTCTCCACGAGGACGCCGTGGCGCAGCACGCCGATGCGGTCGCACATGAACTCGACCACCGCGAGGTTGTGGCCGATCAGCAGGTAGGTGAGGTCGAGGTTCTCCTTGAGCTCGAGGAGCAGGTTGAGGATGTCCGCCTGGGTGGACACGTCGAGCGCGGACGTCGGCTCGTCGAGGATGAGCAGGTCCGGCTCGAGCGCGAGCGCCCGGGCGATGCCGATCCGCTGCCGCTGGCCGCCGGACAGCTCGTGCGGGTACCGCTCGAGGTAGGCGGCGGGGAGCGCGACGAGGTCGAGCGCCGCGGCGGCGCGGGCCCGGCTCTCCCGGCGGGAGGACGCCTTGCCGAGCCGCAGCAGCGGGCGGGCGATCTGCTCGCCCACCGGCACTCGCGGGTTGAGCGAGCTCGTCGCGTCCTGGAACACGAACTGGAACCGGGGCCGCAGCCGCCGCAGCCGCGCCCGCGACAGCGCCGAGATCACCTCGCCGTCGAAGACGACTTCGCCGGAGGTGGGCCGCTGCAGGCCGCCGGCGAGGCGGGCGAGCGTCGACTTGCCGGACCCGGACGCCCCGATGAGCCCGAACGCCTCACCCCGCCGGATGTCGAGCGAGACGCCGGTGAGCGCGGTGAACCGCCGCTTCGGCAGCCCGGTGCCGAGGCCGCCCACCGTGAACTCCTTGGTCACGCCGCGCAGCGAAACGAGCGGAGGCCGGCCGTCCGCCGGGCCGGGCGCGCCGGTACGGCCGGCCGGGGCGGCCCCGGCCGGGGCGGGCGGCGGATCGCCGGGGCCGGCGAGGCCGAGGCGGCGGGGCAGGCCGAGCCCGGCGAGGCGGAACCGGGCGCCGAGCTCGGGCACGGCGCGGATGAGCGACCGGGTGTACTCCTCGGCGGGCGCGGTGAGCACGCGCTCGCGCGGCCCCTGCTCGACGATCCGGCCGTCCTTCATCACCGCGACCCGGTCGGCGACGTACGAGACGACGCCGAAGTCGTGGGTGATGAGGAGCAGCGAGCCGCCGGTCCGGTCGACCGTGCCGCGGAGCAGGTCGAGGATCTGTTTCTGCACGACCGCGTCGAGCGCGGTGGTCGGCTCGTCCGCGATGAGCAGCGCCGGCCCGGCGAGGCTCGCCAGCGCGATCATCACCCGCTGCCGCATTCCGCCGCTGAGCTCGTGCGGGTAGGCGGCGAGCACCCGGGCGGTGTCCTCGATCCCGACGTTCCGCAGCCAGGTTTCGGCGATCGCCCGCCGCTCGTGCCGCGGGGCCTGCGGGTGGTGCAGCGCGATGATCTCCCGGAGCTGGTTGCCGATCGTGAACGACGGGTCGAGCGAGGTGAGCGGGTTCTGGAAGATCATGCCGATCCGCCTGCCGCGGAACCTGGTGACCGAGGAGCGGGTCGCGGAGAGCACCTCCTCGCCGCGCAGCGCGACCGTCCCGGAGACCACCTCGGCGTCCGGCGGCAGCAGGCCGAGGATCGCCGAGGCGGTGAGGCTCTTGCCCGCGCCGGACTCGCCGACGAGGGCGACCACCTCCCCGGCCGGTACGGTGAAGCCGACGCGGTCGACCACGGTCTCGGCGTCCCGGCCCCGGCCGAACCGGATGGTCAGGTCGGTGACGGTGAGCAGCGGCTCGCCGGCCCCGCCCCGCGGCTCCGCGGCGGACGGGACGGTGGGTGCGGTCATCGGTCCGCCCTCCGGGTGTGCGGGTCGAAGACGTCGCGCAGGCCGTCTCCGAGCCAGTTGAACGCGAGTGCCACGACGAGGACGACGAGGCCCGGGAGCAGCGCCGGGTAGACGTTCCCGGTGATGATCACCTTCGCGCCCTCGGAGATCATCCGGCCCCAGTCGGCGGTCGGCGGCTGCACGCCGATGCCGAGCGCGCTGAGGCTCGAGGAGAACACGATCATTCCGCCGACGAGGCCGGTGCCGTACACCACGATCTGGCCGGCGACGTTCGGCAGCACCTCGCGGAACACGATGGCGAGGAAGCCCGAGCCGAGCGACTCGGCGGCCTCGACGTACTCGCGGCCGCGCTGCAGCTTCACCTCCGCGAAGATCACCCGGGCCACGTACGGCACCGCGGAGAACACGATCGACAGGACGACGACCGGCGTGCCGGGGCCGAGGAGCACCGCGAACACGAGCGCGATCATGATCACCGGGAAGGCGAACATGATGTCGACCGTCCGCATGATCAGGCCCGCGACCCGGTCGTCCGACAGGCCCGCGACCCGGTCGTCCGACAGGCCCGCGACGAGCGCGAGCAGGCTCCCGATCACCGTCGCCGCCGCGGAGGCGAGGAACGCGACGATCAGCGAGGTGCGCCCGCCCCAGATCAGCCGGCTGAGGATGTCGCGGCCCTGCTCGTCGGTGCCGAGCAGGTGGCCCTGCTCGCCGGGGCCGAGGTACTTGATCGACCCGTCCGCGAGGTCGGGGTCGTAGGGCGCGACGACCGGGGCGAGCAGGCTCACCAGCGCCACCGCCGCGATGATCGCCGCGGCGAGCACGACCTGGGCGTTCGCCCGCCGCCGCGACCTGCGCCGCCGCGGCGGGAGGTGGGCCCGCACCGCCCGGCCGTTCGGGGTCGCCGTGAGGAACACTCCGGATCACCTCCTCAGCCGGGGGTTGAGCGCGTCCACCGCGATGTCGGTGAGCAGGTTGACCACGAGGTAGCAGAGCGCCACGAGCACGACGCCGCCCTGGATGAGGGCGTAGTCCTTGCCCAGCACCGCGTTCACCAGCTGGGTGCCGATGCCCGGCCAGTTGAACACGTGCTCCACGAAGAACACGCCGGTGATGAGCGTGCCGATCTCCAGGCCGATGATGTTCACCACCGCCGGCAGGATGTTCCGCCCGATGTGCTTGCCGAGCAGGATCCGGCGGGGCACGCCCTGCGAGGTGAACGTGCGGACGTGGTCGCTGGAGGACTCCTGGATGATGCCGAGCCGGGTGAACCGGGCGAGGACGAGCATCGAGATGAGGCCCGCCGACACGCCCGGCAGCACCAGATGGGCGAGCAGGTCGCCGAGGCCGCCGCCGTTCCTCGAGTACATCCCGCTCGTCGGCAGCCAGCCGAGCCGCAGCGAGAAGATCCAGATGAGGACGAGGCCGAACCAGTACACCGAGAGGTTGCCGCCGACCTGGACCAGCAGCATCGTCAACCGGTCGAGCGGCCTCCGGTGGCCGATCCCGGCGAGCACGCCGATGAGCACGCCGAACATGGCGCAGACCAGCACGCCCGCCGCGGTGAGGATCAGCGTGTTGACGAAGTTCGGCCAGAGGATCTCGAAGACCGGGCGGTGCTGCGCGATCGACATGCCGCCGCCGGCGGTGAACAGCTCGCGCACCCACTTCAGGTACTGCTGCCACCACGGCAGGTCGAGGCCGTACGACGCGCGGATCGCCGCGATCTGCTCGGGGGTGTGGTCCCGGGCGAACTGCGCCTCGATCGGGTCACCGGGGGTCAGCCTGCCGATGAGGAAGGTGAGGACCGACACCACCAGCAGCACCGGGACCATGGTGAGCAGCCGCCGGAGGATGTGCCTGAGCGTTCCCATCGCCGGTAGGTCCCGCATCCGCTCAGTCGGCGAGCCAGACCTTCGTCAGGTCGTACCAGTTGGTGGCCGGGAAGACGAAGCCCCGCACGTTCGGCCCGAGCGCGTAGTAGCGGGTGAGCGAGACCGCCGGGATCGCGATCGCCTCCCTGCGGGCCTGCTCGTCGGCCTTCCGCCACAGCTCGATCCGCCGGTCGGCGTCCGCGGTGTACCGGGCCTTCTCCACGGCCTCCCGCAGGTCGGGGTGGGCGTCGAGGTCGAAGCCCTTCGGCACCACGTTGGTGTTGATCACCTGCTGGAGCCACTCGGCGTAGCTGCCGCCGTACTCGTCGATGCTGAGGCCGTCCTCCGGCTCGGGCCTGCCGAACGCGCGGGCGACGTAGCTCGGGCGGTCGAGGGTGACCACCTCGACGTTCACGCCGATGCCCTTGAGGTGGCTCTGCAGCCACTCGGCGAGGTTCTGGTTGGCGACGTCGGCGACGATGGTGAAGCCCAGCGCGCCCGGGCCGTACCCGGCCTGGCGCAGCAGGGACTTCGCCGCCTCGGGGTCGTAGGGGAAGTCCCGCGCCTGCGGGTCGTACGCCTCGTTGCCCGGCGGGAGCAGCGAGCCGAGCGCGACCGCGTGGCCGTTGTACACCTCGCGGGCGAGCCTCTCCCGGTCGATGCCCTGGATGATCGCCTGGCGCACCCGCCGGTCCTGGAACGCCTTGTTCCGCGCGTTGAACGTGAAGTAGAGCAGCGCCGCGCCGTGGCCCTCGGGCACCTGGAAGCCGCGGGACTCGAGGGTGGCCACGTCGTCGGGCTGGACGTAGCTGATCAGGTCGACCTCGCCGTTGAGCAGGGCGGCCAGCCGCGTCTGGTGGTTCGGGATGATGCGGAAGACCAGCTCGTCGAGGTACGGCGGGTCGCCCCAGTAGTCCGGGTTGCGGCGCAGCACGATGCGGTCGCCGACGGTGCGGGAGACGAACGTGTACGGCCCGGTGCCGCTCGGGTGGTCGGCGAAGCCGTCGTTGCCGTACCTCTCCCAGGTGGCCGGGTTGCCGATGGTGAGCGTGCTCATCGACTGGGCGAGGATGCGCGGGAAGCCGAGGAAGGGCCTGGCGAAGCGGAACTCGTAGGTGTGCTCGTCGACCACCCGGCCCTCCTCGAGGTCGCCGAGCCAGTTCTTCAGCCGTGCCGCGCTCGTCTCGTCGTAGAACTCGTAGCCGGGGTCGGTGACCCGGCGGACGTTCTTGTGCACGGCCTCGGCGTCGAACGGCGAGCCGTCGTGGAAGCGGACCCCCTGGCGCAGGGTGAACGTCCAGGTGCGGCCGTCCTTGGAGACCGACCAGTCGGTGGCGAGGGCGGGCAGGAGCTTGGTCGGCCCCGCGGTGTCGGAGAGGTCCTCCTTGACCAGGCCCTCGAAGATGTTGCTGGAGACGCGGTAGGTCTCCCAGTAGCCCTGGCGGTGCGGGTCGAGGGCGAGGGGCTCGAGGTAGAGGCCGACGACGAGGCCGCCGCCGGTGCGCGGCGCGCCGCCCGAACCGGCACTGCCGCCGGCCCGGTCACCGGCCCCCGCGGCGGAGGTCCCGCCGCCGCAGGCGGTGAGCAGCAGCGCGCCGAGGAGCAGGATGACTCCCACGACCGCCGTCCGGTGGCGGTTTCCGGATCTCACGATGGTGTCCCTTTCACGAAAGCCGAGGAGCGTGGGTCGGGCCGCCCGGGCGGGAGCGGTCGCGGGGGACGCCCGGGCGGCCCGGGGTGCGGTGGGTCAGATGGAGGGGGCGAAGGCGAGCGGCGGCTGCGGCTCGGGGGCCGGGAAGGCCGGGCGCGCGCCCTCGAGCAGCGGGGCGGGCCCGGGCAGGTTGAGCCGGGCGCGCAGCGTGCCGCCGTCGTGCCGCCGGACGGCCCTTCGGGCGGCGAGGCGGGGGACGACCTCGTCGACGAACGCCGCGACGGCCGGCGCGCCGCCGGGGGCGGGGCGCAGCAGCACGCCGTCCACCCCGGGGTGGGCGGCGGCGGACGCGGCCCGCTCGGCCAGGTCGTCGGCGCCTCGGGACCCGTCGGGCGGGGCGACCTCGGCGAACAGCAGGGCGCGGCGGCCGTCCCCGGAGAACCGGCGGGCCGCGGCCGCGTCGAGCGCGGCGACGGCGGCGCCGATGTCCTCGTGCGGGGCGAGCACGACGAGGTCGGCGGTCTCGCCCGCGGCCCGCACCGCGTCCGCGGAGTCCGCGTACCAGGCGAGCACCGGGGCGCCCTGCACGGTCGCCGGGACGGTGAGCGGCCCGGCGATGGTGAAGATCCCCTCGTGGTCGATGTGGACGATCCGGTCGCCGCGGGCGAAGATCCGGCTCTCCCGGTCGGCGATGATCGCGTCCCGGGGCCAGCTCTGCCACAGCTTCTGGATCGCGATCGCCGCGTCCCGGGTGGTCTCGACCCCGGGGACGATCCCGCCGGGGAGCCCGGCGCCGCCCCAGGCCCGCCGACCCTCGCCGTCCGCGGGCGCGTAGCCGTCGCGGACGCCGAGGATGAGCCCGGACCGGCCGCGGGTGAGGTGGTCGAGCGAGGCGACCCGGCGGGCGAGGTTGTACGGGTGGTCGCGGTGCGGGGCGGCCGCGGCGAGGAACGCGGTGCCCGGCGCGTGCGCGGCGAGGAAGGTGGCGGCGACCGTGGACTCGAGGGTCGCCTCGCCGGGGGCGCTCCCGTCGATCCGGTCGATCCCGGCGACCGCGAACGCCGCGCCCGCCGTACCGAGGCGGGCGGCCGGCAGCGGGTCGCCGGCGAGGGCGGCGAGGTGGTCGCCGGTCAGGCCGATGGCGAGGTACGCCGCGGTGGTGGTGTCACCCATGGTGGTCTCTCCAGCTCGTTCCGGTCCGCGGCTCAGGCCGAGGCGGCCCGCAGGTGCCCGCGGAGGGTGTCGGTCTCGTACTCGTGCCGGAAGAGGCCGCGCTTGCGCAGCAGCGGGACGACCTCGTCGGCGATCACCTCGAGCCCGTCGTCGAGGAGGTCCGGCTGGAGGTTGAACCCGTCGACCGCGCCGGACCGCCACCAGTCCTCGATGTGGTCGACGAGCTGCTCGGGGGTGCCGACGAACCCGCCGTGCCCGGAGCCGGTGTACCGGGTCTCGCGCAGGTACTCGCGGATCGTCGGGTTGGTCTTGCGGATCCGCTCGTGGATCGACTGCCGGAAGCCGATGCTGCCGCCCGGGTGCCGTGGGTCGAGCATGGCGGCGAGGACCTCTTCGGGGAATTTGTCGTCGAGGTCGAGCTTCGACACGTCGTACCCGATCGCCTGGGAGAGCCACTGGACCGAGTACGAGGCCGGGCCGAGGTCGTGCAGCTCGTCGCTGCGCCGCCGGGCCTCCTCCTCGGTGCTGCCGAGGCTCACCAGCAGGCCGGGGAGGATCTTGACCGAGTCCGGGTTCCGGCCCGCCTCGACCGCGTGCCGCTTCACCTCGTTGTAGTGCCGGATCGCGCCCTCCTTGGTGAGCTCGGCGGCGAACACCGCGTCGGCGCGGCGGCCGGCGAGGGCGCGGCCCTGCGCGGAGCCGCCGGCCTGGAGGAGCGCGGGACGGCCCTGCCGGGACGGCGGGACGCGCAGCCTGCCGTCGAACTCGAAGAACTCGCCGCGGTGGTGGACCTCCTCGCCGGTGCGCGCGGAGTCCCACAGCGCGAGCACGAGGTCGACGAACTCGGCCGCCCGCGCGTACCGGTTCTCGCGCTCCGGGATCTCCGGCAGGCCGAAGTTGGCCGCGGCCGTGCCGTGCCGGGTGGTGACGATGTTCCAGCCGGCCCGGCCGCCGGACAGGTGGTCGAGGGACAGGAACCGCTGGGCGAGCTCGAACGGGTCGTTGAGGGTGGTCGACGCGGTGGCGATGAGGCCGACGCGCTCGGTCGCCGCGGCGACGTGGCTCCAGACCACGGTCGGGTCGAAGCGGCCGGCGTTCGCGTCGTACGTCGGGTCGCCGAGGGCGGGCGCGTCGGCGAGGAAGACCGCGTCCAGCGTGGCCCGCTCGGCGAGCCGGCCGATCCGGTGCCAGTAGGCGGGGTCGATGAACGACTCCGGGTGCAGCCGCCGGGACTGCCAGGCGGCCGGCAGGTAGCCGAGCACGAGGACGTTGACCCCGAGGATGACCCTGCCCGTACGGGATGTGGACATGAGAGGACCTCCGATACCGGGTGCGGGTTACTCGCTCTGGCCCGCGGCGAACCCGTAGATCCGGGTGGGGTCCGCGCCGTTGACGTGCCAGTCGCCGAGGATGCGTTCCTTGTAGACGCGCGGGTTGTGCGAGGCGAGGGTGCGGGCGTTGCGCCAGTGGCGGTCGAGGAGCAGCTCCTCGGAGGTGCCGGAGGCGCCGAGCGCGTCGAACACGATCGTGGTGGCGTTCAGCGCCGCCTCGATGATCACGAGCTGCGCGCGGTTGACGGCGATGTGCCCGGTGACCACGAGCCGCTTCTTCTCCTCCTCGTCGCCCGCGATGTGCGCGTGGGCGATGTCGTCGAGGCTCGCCGACGCGGACTCCAGGGCGGCCTCGGCCGCGAACGACGCGGCGGACACCTTGCCGATCACCTGCAGCAGCTGGGGGTCCTCGCTCGCGGTCGCGGACAGGCCGTGGGCGTAGTTGCGCTTGCGGCGCCTGAGCGCGGCGATGCCGTCGCGCAGCGTCGCCTCGGTGATGCCGGCGAGGATGGCGAGCAGCGCGGTCTGGTAGAAGAGGCCCTGGTAGGCGAAGCGCTCGGAGACGGGGAACAGGTTCTCGCTCTCCACCCGGGCGTCGGTGTAGGTGGCGCTGCCGCTCGCCGTGGTCTTCTGGCCGAAGCCCTTCCAGTCGTCGAGCACCTGCACGCCGGGCTGGTCCCGGCGCACGATCGCGGTGGTGGGGGTGCCGTCCGGGGCGACCGCGAGCACGTCCAGCCAGTCGGCGTAGAGGCTGCCGGTGGCGTAGTACTTCGCGCCGGTGATCAGCCAGTGGTCGCCGTTGGGCACGAGCCTGGTCCGGATGTTGGCGTACGTGCCGTTGTTCGCCTCGGTCCAGCCGCCGCCGACGAACTCGCCGTCGAGGAAGCGCTGGATCCAGCGGTCGGTGCGCTCCGAGCGCGGGGCGTTGAGCCGGTCCTCGACGAAGGCGAGGTGGTTGCGCCAGACGTGGGCGACGTTCGGGTCGGCCGCGCCGAGCTCGCGCAGCAGGCGGAAGGTCTGCTGCAGGGAGGCGCCGAACCCGCCGAGGTCGACGGGGATGCGCAGGGCGCCGAAGCCGGCGTCGATCAGCCAGCGGACCTGTTCGTAGGGGAAGATGCGGGACTTCTCGCGCTCCAGGTTGCCCTCGGCGATGCGCTCGAAGATGGGGCTGAACCGTTTGCGGAGGTCGTCGAAGTCCGCGGTCGCGTGCCGGAGGGATGGGGCGGCGGTACGAGACATGAGGAGACCGATCTTTCGTGTCGTCGGGCGGGCACCGGCGGCGGGCGTGACGAACCCGCCGGACGTGGTGCCGCGTGCCTGGGGATGCCGGCCGGACGGGCCCGGCATGGGGGTGGCGTACGGAGGGCCCGCGGACGTGCCGGGCCGCTGGTGGCGCGGACCGGCGGACGGGTGCCGCGGGTGGAGGAGGGGGTGTCGTCGAAGGGATCGCCGTGCTGGTCACGCGCGCCGAAGCATGGCGATGGCGGTCACGTACAGCGGTCGCTGGCCACTCGCATGTAGTCGACCGCCCGGCGGACGGTCAGGACGACTGATCCTGGCATACCCCTAATTTCCTACAAGTTATACATGCTTTCAATCCCCTCTCGCATCCTGAGATGTCGCAGGTGAGCGGGGCGGAAGGGGCGCGGGCGACCTCGGACGGCACGCCGGGTGACACGTGCGTGTGCGCGCTGACGCCGGTCGTACGGCGTTGGGGCCGGGCGGCGGGGTCGCCGGGCGTGTACGACGGGGCCGCGGGCCGTGCCGTACGGACGGGTTCTTGCCCGGTGGAAGCGGGCGGGGGACCATGGGCGCAGGCTGACCGGGCAGGCGTGGATCGTCGGGAGAGGGCGTGCGGGGAGCGGGCAAGGTCCTCTATGTCATCGTGTGCGCCGCGGCGCCCGCGGGGGACGTGGGGCGGCTCGTCGAGCTGGCCCACCGGGAGGGGTGGGAGGTGCAGATCGTGGCCACCCCCTCGGCCCTCGACTTCATCGACGTCCCGGCCCTGGAGCGGCAGACCGGCCGCCCGGTGCGCAGCCGGTACCGCAAGCCGGCCGATCCCAAGCCGCCGCGCGCGGACGCGATCGTCGTCGCGCCCGCCACGTACAACACGATCAACAAGTTCGCCCGGGGGAGCGCCGACACCTACGCCTTGGGCCTGCTCGCGGAGGCGCCCGGGCTGGGCATACCGGTCGTGGTGCTGCCCTTCGTCAACAGTGGCCTCGCGGCCCGCGTGCCGTTCCGGCAGGCCGTGGAGACGCTGCGCGCCGAGGGGGTCCGCGTACTGCTGGGCCCTGGAGAGTTCGAGCCGCACCCGCCGAACGCCGGACCACAGGCGGTCGCGGCCTTCCCGTGGCACCTGGTCCTGCCCAACCTGAACGTCTGACGCCGCCGTCCTCGGGACTCATGCCACCACGCGGGGTACGCCCGCCCACGTCGAGGAGGAGCGGCGATGGCCGGGGCGGTCGCCACCTGTCCTGGCTGAGGGAAGGCCGTCACGGGGACCACCCGCGACCTCCTCCGCCGTCCGGGCCTTTCTGGTCCGCGGTTCCGTACGGCCGCCGGCCCGGTGTGCCGGGTACGCCGCGGGGGAGGCGGCCCGCGCCGTGGGCCCCATGCCGGCGACGGGAGTGTGACGTTGCGAACAGGCGGGAATGCGCGGTGCGGGCGCAGGACGTTTCCCTAGGCGGCACAGGGGTACGGTGCGGCGTCGTGCGTCGTCAACGGCCAAGGGCGGCAGAGATTTGTGACGATGGAGTGCTGAATTAATAATCCGCCCCGGATGAGATTATTTGTAGCTGATTCGATAACGTAACCACGTGACTCCGACCCTCCCACGCACCTCCCTATGACCACGGTGACGCTGACCCGCGCCCGGCGCCTCGCGATCCTCGTCACGCTGGGCGCCCTCTCCGCCTTCGGGCCGCTCTCGCTCGACCTCTACCTGCCGTCGCTGCCGGACCTCGCCGAGGACCTCGGCGCCACCGAGGCGCTCGGCCAGCTCACGATCTCCCTGTGCATGATCGGCCTGGCCGCCGGGCAGCTCCTCCTCGGGCCGGTGAGCGACCGTACCGGCCGCCGGGTGCCGCTGCTCGTCGGCGTGGTGCTCTACGCCGTCACCTCGGTGCTGTGCGCCCTCGCCCCCTCCATCTGGGCGCTCATCGTGCTGCGGCTGCTGCAGGGCCTCGCCGGGGCCGCCGGGCTGGTGATCGCCCGGGCGATCGTCCGCGACCTGTTCGACGGCGCGGAGGCGGCCCGCGTCTTCTCGCTCATGGTGCTCGTCACCGGGCTCGCCCCGATCCTCGCGCCGCTCGCCGGTGCCCAGATCGCCCGGTTCGCCGACTGGCGGGGCCAGTTCGTCGTGCTCGCGGTCATCGGCGCGCTGCTCGCCGTCGCGGCCTTCACGCTGCCGGAGACGCTGCCCGCGTCCCGGCGCCACGACGGCGGCCTGGGCCACGCCCTCCGGCAGTTCGGCGCGCTGGCCAAGGACCGCTGGTTCCTCGTGCACGCCCTGGTGCTGTCCGCGTCCGGCTGCGCCCTGTTCGCCTACATCTCGTTCAGCTCGTTCGTGCTGCAGAACGCCTACGGGATGAGCGGGCAGGCGTTCTCGGTGGTCTTCGCGGTGAACGCGGTCGGCCTCATGATCTCCGGCAACGTCAACGGGGTGGCGCTGCGCCGGTTCACGCCGCGCCGCATGCTCGGCGTCGGCGTGTTGGTCGGCCTGACCGGGGCGTGCGTCGCGGTGGCCGCGGTGTGGGCCGGGTGGGGGCTGCCCGGCCTGCTGCCGGGGATCTTCGTCACCGTCTTCGGGATGGGCATGATCATGCCGAACGCCACGGCGCTGGCGATGGAGCCGCACGCCGAGCGGGCCGGGACCGCGTCCGCGCTGCTCGGCATGCTCCAGTTCCTCGCGGGCGCCACCGTGCCCCCGCTGGTCGCGACCGGCGGCGCCACCGCCGCGGCCATGACCTGGACCATGGCCGGCGGGATGGCGACGGCCATGGCGCTGCTCGGGCTGCTGCGCTCCGCCCGGCGGCCGGTCACCGCCCCGGTGCGCTGACCGTACGGCGGGCCGGCGGCGCCGGCGAACACGGCGGGGCCACCGCCCCGGCCCTGCCGATGGCCGCAGGCCGGATGCGGTGGCCCCCGGGTCTTCCGCTACCGGCGGCCGTGCCGGCCGATCGTCACGGCGAGACCGCCGCGATGTGACCGAAGCCGCCGTCGCGCCGCCGGTAGAGGATCGCCCCCCGGCCGCTGAGCCTGTCGGCGTAGAAGAGGAAGGGCCGCGGCGCCGCGGCGAGGCGCGCGACCGCCTCGTCGAGGGTGAGCTCGGGCACCGGCCCCTCGTCGAGGGCAACCGGCAGGTAGGTCTCCGGCGGGCGGCCGGGCCGCAGGCGGGCCATGCCGTACCCGTCCTCGGTGCGCCAGACCGCGGCGTCGGCCCCGGTGGCCGCGTCCGTGAACAGGTAGAAGTCGTGGTCGAGCAGCTCCATCGCGAAGATCGCCTGCTCCGGGGTGACCGGCTCCGGCTCGAGGTACTTGCGCCGGATCACCGCCTGGGGTCCCACCCCCGCGGGCGTCGCGGTCCGGATCGTGTGCCGGTGGCGACGGCCGCGCAGCGACCGCCAGTCGCGCGTGGTGCGGTCGAGCCGCACCCGGAGGCGACCCAGCAGCTCGGTGACGGCCTCCTGCAGGGTCGGCCCCTCCGCCTGCGCGCGGACCACACGACCGTTGACGTCGAGGCTCGCCTCGGCGGCCGGCAAGCGGTCCGGGCCGGGCTCCGCGGGCCGGGTGAGCTTCACCCGCGCGGACAGGACCGGCTCCCCGCAGTGCCCGGCGAGCGCGGCGATCCGCTCCCGCGCCCGCTCCACCACCGCGCGCGACACTCTGCCGCGCGTCGCGACCTGCACGTCCTCGGCGGTCAGCGCGGCATGCGCCGTCTTCGTCATCGCGGCCCCCTCCTTCTCAGCGGTCTCACCGGTAGCCTTTCGCTTTCGGCGTAGTACCGGGCAGGGCCCTTGGTCACCGCGCCGTCGGCCCTAGGTCCTACCGGCCCCGACGGACCCCGCACCGCCGCGGCGGCCCCGCCGCGCGCGCCCGCCCGGCGGGCACGGCGGAACCCGCGATCCCCGGGGGTGGAGTGGGTCGGCGCAGGTCTGGGGTGGTATGCGATGCTTGGTAGGTTTCCCGGTAACAGTTGGACAAATGGACAATCGGAGGATCAGCGGGGTGGAAGTCGAGCAGACCGTGCTGCCCGGAATCGGGCTACGGCACGAGTTCACCACGCATTCCGGGCGTCGGATCGGAGTCGTCTCGCACCGTTCGGGGCGCCGAGACCTGGTCATCTACGATGCCGAGGACCCGGACAGGGCGTCTGAGACGATTCAGCTCAACGAGGAGGAGGCCAACGCGCTGGTCGAGCTGCTCGGCGCCCCGCGGATCGTGCAGCGGCTCAACGCGTTGCACCGCGACGTCGAAGGCCTGGTCAGCGAGAAGGTCCCCGTCCCGCCCGGTTCCCCGTACGACGGGCGCCCGATGGGCGATGCGAGGGTGCGCACCCGTACCGGTGCCTCCATCGTCGCGGTGGTGCGGGGCTCGCAGGTGTTCGCCAGCCCTGCTCCTGACTTCAGGCTGACCGGCCAGGACATCGTCGTTGTGGTGGGCAGTCCGGAAAGCACCGCTGCGGTCGCCGACATCTTCTCCCACGGATAAACAGAAAGGCGGCGCGTGCACCATACGGCGATCCTGTTCCTGGAGTTCGGCGCGGTCCTGCTCGGGCTGGGTGTCCTCGGGGCACTCGCCCTGAAGGCCGGAATATCCCCCATCCCGCTCTACCTGATCGCCGGTCTCGCCTTCGGCACCGGCGGCATCCTTCCCCTGGCGACCAGCGAGGAGTTCATCTCCACCGGTGCCGAGCTGGGCGTCATCCTGCTGCTGCTCACGCTCGGCCTCGAGTACAACGCCGACGAGCTGGTGACCAGCCTGAAGAGCAACGCCCCGTCAGGCCTGGTGGACCTGGTGCTCAACGCCGCGCCAGGGGCGATCTGCGCCCTGCTGCTCGGCTGGGGGCCGGTCGCGGCGGTGGCGATGGCGGGCGTCACCTACGCCACCTCGTCCGGCATCACCGCGAAGGTGCTCTCCGACCTGGGGTGGATCGGTAACCGCGAGACGCCGGTCGTGCTGTCCCTGCTGGTCTTCGAGGACCTCACGATGGCGATCTACCTGCCGGTGCTCACCGCGATGCTCGCCGGGGTGAGCTTCGCCATGGGCGCGGCCACGGTCGCCATCGCGCTCGCCACGGTGAGCATCGTGCTGATCGTGGCGCTGAAGTTCGGGCGCTGGATCGAGGCGTTCGTGTCCAGCCCCAACTCCGAGGTGCTGCTGCTCAAGGTGGTCGGCCTGGCCCTGCTCGTGGCCGGCATCGCCCAGGAGCTCCAGGTGTCGTCGGCGGTCGGCGCGTTCCTGGTCGGCATCGCCCTCTCGGGTGAGATCGCCAAGGAGGCGGAGGCGCTGCTCGCCCCGCTGCGCGACCTGTTCGCGGCGGTGTTCTTCGTCTTCTTCGGCCTGCAGACCGACCCGTCGAAGATTCCGCCGGTGGCCGGGCTCGCCGCGGTGCTCGCGCTGGTCAGCTTCGGCACCAAGCTGCTGACCGGTGTGATCGCCGCCCGCCGGGCCGGCATCGCCAAGGCCGGTCGCATCCGCGCCGGTATCGCGCTCGTGCCCCGAGGCGAGTTCAACATCGTCATCGCGGGGCTCGCCGTGGCCGCGGGCGCGCACCCCGACCTCGGCCCGCTCGCCGCGACCTACGTGCTGATCCTCGCCGCGTTCGGCCCGCTCGCCGCGCGTCTCATCGAGCCGCTGTTCACTAGGTTGGCGGCGAAACGGGAACGGACGGCGGCGGCCTGACCGGCCTTGCCGGAGCGCCGCCGGGCCGGCCCGGCGGGCGCACCCCCCGACGAGGACGATCACGCTGCTGGGCCTCCGCGGCGGTTCGGACACCTCCCGAACGGCCTGACGAGGACGCCGCGATCGCGGACAGCTGCGGAGCGCCCGTCGCCCCCTGTGGTGACGGGCGCTCCGGCGTTCCGGCGGGCCACGAACGCCGTGGCCTTCGCCGCCGGGGCGCGACCCGCGGCGGGGCGTCCCCGGCGGCGCCGTTCCCCGGGTCGCGGCCGGTGTGATCAGGCCGGTCATGACCGCCCGGGTACGGCTTTCGCCTCCGTCACGGCGTCGGCCCGCCGTGACGGAGGCGGCGACCGGCGGCGTTCCGGCCCGCTCCTTCGCCGCCGGGCCGAGGCCCGTGGCCTTTGCTGCGCGAGGCGGCGGGGTCAGCCGTCCGCCTGCGCCTCCTCTTCCTCCCGGTACGGCCGCAGGTCGGCGCGCAGGCACGACCCCCGGTCACCGGCGACGACGAGGGTGCCGCCGTGGGTGCGGGCGATGTCCCGGGCGATGGCGAGGCCGAGGCCGGAGCCGCCCGCGTCCCTGGCCCGGGCCTCGTCGAGGCGGGTGAACCGGTCGAAGACCGACTCGCGGTGCTCCGGCGGGATGCCGGGGCCGTCGTCGATCACCTCCACCCGGGCGGGCGGGGTCACCCGTACGGTGACCGTGGACTCGGCGTGCCGTACCGCGTTGTCGAGCAGGTTGCCGATCATGCGGGCGAGGTGGGTGCGGGAGCCGCGTACCACCACGTCGCCGGCGATGTCGAGCTCGATGCGGGCCCGGCCGCCGCGGCGCCGTACCGCCTCCTCGGTGGCCACCTGACCGAGGTCCACCTCGTCGCACGCGGGTGGCTCCCCGGCGTCGAGGCGGGCGAGCAGGAGCAGGTCCTCGGCGAGCCGCTGGATGCGCTCCACGTCGGTCAGCGCCTCGGTGGCGAGCCGCGGGGCCTCGCGCCGGCCCAGCTCCAGGCGGGTGCGCAGCGTCGCGAGCGGGCTGCGCAGCTCGTGCGCCGCGTCGGCGACGAAGCGTTTGTGCCGTTCCACGGCCTGCTCCAGCCGGTCGAGGGTGGCGTTCATGGTGCGGGCCAGCCGGGCCACCTCGTCCCTGGTCTCCGGTACGGGCACGCGCTCGTGCAGGTCGTTCGCGGTGATGCTGGCGAACTTCGCGCGGATCGCCGACACCGGCGCGAGCGTGCGGCCGAGCAGGATCCAGGTCAGGCCCGCGACCAGCAGCAGCAACACCGGCACGCCGATGAGCAGCATGGGCCGCAGCGCGTCGAGCGCGTCGCGCACCGGATGGAGCGAGGCGCGGGCCTGCACGGTGAGGGTCCCGGTCCCGATCGGCACCTCGCGGGTCGCCGTGGCGTACCCCTCGGCCCAGCTCGGGTCGGGCGCGGGCGAGATGCGCACGTCGGGATCCGCCTGCGGGAACGGCGCGGTGTCCCGGGTGATGGTCAGCCGGTCGCCCTCGGTGGCGACCGAGATCCGGTGCGCCGCCTCCGCGAGCCGCCGCGCGGCCTCCTCGCCGACGCTCGCCTCCAGGCTGCTGCGCAGGATGCCGGCCAGCACGGCGGCGGTCACGCCGAGGGCCAGCGCGACCGTCACTGTGGCCACGATCGTCGCGCGCAGCCGTACCGACAGCCGCCTCATCGCCGCCTCCGCTTCGGCCCCGTGGTCGTGCCGCCGGCCCGCCTCGGCGTGCTCCGGCCGGTGGTCTCCCGGGCGTCCAGGCGGTAGCCCGCGCCGCGCACGGTGACCAGGGACGCGCGGCCGAACGGCGCGTCGATCTTGCGGCGCAGCGCGCTGATGTACACCTCGACGATGCTGGGGTCGCCGTCGTAGGCGAAGTCCCAGGCCTCCTCGAGCAGCTCGGCCTTGGACACCACCTCGCCGGCGCGCCGGGCGAGCGCGTACAGCACGGCGAACTCCTTCGGGGTCAGCGCGATCTCGGCCTCGCCGCGGCGGCAGCGCAGCCCGGCCGGGTCGACCACCAGGTCGCCGACGGTGATCGCCGCCGGGCGCTCCCGGCCGCCGCGCCGTACCAGGGCCCGGAGCCGGGCGAGCAGCACCGCGTACGAGAACGGTTTGCACAGGTAGTCGTCGGCGCCGTTGTCCAGCGCCTCCACCTCGTCGTACTCGCCGTCCTTGGCGGTGAGCATCAGGATCGGCGTCCAGTCGCCGCCGTCGCGCAGCCGCCGGCACACCTCGTAGCCGTTCATCAGCGGCAGCAGCACGTCGAGCACGATCGCGTCGTACCGGTTCTCGCCCGCGAGCCACAGCCCGTCCCGGCCGTTGTGCGCGACGTCGACCGCGAACCCCTCCTCGGCCAGCCCGTTGCGCAGCAGCTCGGCCAGCCGCACCTCGTCCTCCACCAGCAGCAGGCGCATGGCACCCACCCTGCCGTACCGCGGCTAAAGCCAACCTGAAGATCATTTCGGGCGCGTTCAGGTTCGCTTCAGCCGCCGGGCGCGAGGCTGCACGGGCACGACCGGCAAGGTCTCAAGGAGGAGGAACGACATGAAGCGACGTCGTGTGGTCATCGCGGGCCTGGCGCTGGCGGTCCTGACCGTTCTCGGCGGCGCCGCCGCCCACGCCGCCGGGCGGACCCCGGCGGAGGCGACGGAGACGGCCGCGGCGCAGGTCGAGGTGCGGCCCGGCGCGGGCGCGGAACCCGTGGCCGTGGCGCACGAGGACGGCGGGACCGACGTGGCCGGCGGCGGGACGGCCCGGACGACCGGCTCCGGCAGGGAGTGCCCGGCTCCCGGCGCCGGCGGGCGCTCCGTCGAGAGCCTGGAGGTGAGGGACGGCAAGATCTACCACAACGGCAAGGAGGTCGGCCGCGTCCACGGCGACGGGACGGCCCCGCTGACCGTGTCGGTGGAGGACGGCGAGATCCGCGTCGGCAAGGACACCGAGCCTCCGGCCGGTGCCACCGTCACCCGCGGCACCGGCCGCGGCAACGGCGTGGGCGGCCCGGCCGTCGCCTGCGCCAAGACCCGCTGACGCGAGCCTCTCGATGTACGGCCCGTCGGTCGCGGCGGGCCGTGTCCGGGCGGTACACCGTCGGCACGGGGTGGCACACGCGGGCCGGCGACGTGCCCATGACCCGCGCGGCCGCGTCCGGATGCGGCGGGAGTCGCCGGACGCGGCACCTGGGCGGCGGCGCGTCCCGGTCGGGCGCCCGGTGCGGCGGGGGCGGCGCACCGGGCCGGCTCCCCGGCCTACGGCCGAAGACGGGGACGGCTCACTCGCTCTTCTTCACCGGGAGGTACTCGCCCAGCCACTCGACGATGGCCTCGGTGGCCCGGCTGACGTACGGGTCCTGGTCGTACAGCTCGATGTGGTTGTGGGTCTCCACCCAGACCAGCCGCTTCGGGCCGGTGGCGGCGTCGTAGGCGGCCTGGGCGTACTCGGGCAGCAGCGCGGTGTCGGTCGTGCCGTGCACGATCAGCAGCGGGGTCGGCGCGAGCAGCCGCGCGTCGCCGAGCGCGTTGTACACCAGGTACGGGATGAACGAGGCGACCGTCATCTCCCGCGACCAGGTGGGCGCGTCGGTCTTGGAGGTGCGGTCGTAGTAGCTGTACGCCTCCGGGTTCGGCATCGCGGCAAGGGGCACCTCGGGGGTGAGCTCCTTGGCGATCGTCGGCATGTAGGCCACCTCGCCCGCGCGCTCCGCCCGCTCGACGGTCTCGATCACGGTGCGCTGGAAGGCGGCGAACCCCTCCTCGCCCATGATCTTCGTGAACGTGCCGCCGACGTTGTAACCGCCGGCGACGCTCACCACGGCCGAGATCCGGCGGTCGCGCGCCGCGGCGGACACCATGTAGCCGCCGCCCATGCACACGCCCACGCCGCCGATGCGGCCGGGGTCGACGTCGTCGCGGGTGCGCAGGTAGCCGACCGCGGCGCTGATGTCCTCGATGATCCAGTTGGGGTCGTGGTGGGCCCGCGGGGCGCCCTCGCTCTCGCCGAAGGTGCGCGGGTCGAAGGTGAGCACCGTGTAGCCCGCGTCCGCGAGCCGCTCGGCGTAGTGCGGGACGGTCTGCTCCTTGACGCTGCTGATCGGGCCGGTCATGACGATGCCCGGGGTGACCCCGCCGGACCGCGGGCGGTAGAGGTGCCCGGCGAGCCGTACGCCCTGGGAGGTGAAGGTGACCGGCTCGCGCCGGGAGGGGTCGGCGTGCAGCAGCAGGGCCGGGTCCTCGGGCGTGAAGTACCGCGGGTCGGAGCCGGCGGCGAGGATGTCGGCGGTGGAGCGGATGGTGACGGTGCCGGTCATGAGCTCGCCTCCGTTCCCGGGTCGGTCATGATCGCGGTGTTGCCGTCCGTCCAGGCGGCCCGGAGGGTGATCGACTCGATGCGCCAGGCGCCGCCGGAGCGGGCCAGCCGGATGCGGTAGGTGCCGCCGACCGTCCACAGCGGACCGCCGGTGGGGACGGTACGGCGGTGCACGGCGACCACGTTCGCGGTGGCCGTGGCGGTGTCGCCGGAGATCTCCGGCAGGATGTTGGTGATGACGTGCTGGGTGGCCTCGAGCCTGCCGAGGAGGTCCCGCCAGCGCCCGATCAGGACCTCGCGGGCGAGCTTCTCCGGCTCGCCGCCCCACAGGGACGTGTAGTCGACCTCGACGACGTCGGTGAGCAGGCCGTGCAGCCCGTCCCAGTCGCGGTCGTCGACGAGACGGCCCAGGCGGCCGATCGCCGTCTCCACCTGGTAGCGGTCCTCGATGGTCATGATCCTCCTTCGCTCGTTCCAGGAGGCTAGGTCGGCCACCGGCCCGCGTAATGTACGATCTTGCGGACCTGTGGATGAGTCAGCGCTGTGGATAACTCCCGGGCGCGACGCCCACGTGGCGCTTGAAGTGCCGGGTGAGGTGGCTGAGGTCGAAGAAGCCGGTCTCCTGCGCGACCCGGCTCACCGGCATGCCGCGCAGCAGCAGCCGCTTCGCGTGGGAGATCCGCACCTGCAGCTGGTAGGCGTGCGGCGGCATGCCCACGTGCCGCCGGAACAGCCGGGCGAAGTGGAACGGGCTCAGCCCGGCGACCCGCGCCAGCTCGTCGAGGGTCACGTCCGCGGCGTAGTTGTCGCGCAGGTAGGCGCGGGCCGCCTCCACCGCCGGCACCGGGCCGCGGCCTTCAGGCGGCGCCGCCGTACGGATCCGGCCGTGCCGTTCCAGCAGCAGGGTGAGCAGCGACAGCAGGCGCACGTCCCGGGCGAGCGCGGTGTCCTCGTGCAGCAGCCGGTGCACCCGGGCGAACCGCACCGCGAGGTCGTCGTCGGCGATGACCGGGTCGCCGAAGTACGGCAGGCCCGCCCGTGGGCCGCCAAGCTCGGCCGCCACCTGGCGCATTCGCGCGGAGCTCGCGTAGAGCACCGCGTACGTCGACTCGTTCTCCCGGTCGGCCGGATCCCTCGCCTGATGCACCTCGTCCGGCATGATCACCGTCAGGCTGCCCGGCGGCACGAGGTGCCAGGCGCCCCGGTAGTGGTACTGGCCCGGGGTGCCGACGTTGAGGCACAGGTGGTACTCGTCGTGCGCGTGCCGCGGCAGCGTGACGCCGGGACCGGGCGGGTAGCGGTACTGCTCCAGCAGGATGTCGTGGAAAAGCCGTCCCGTCACCCGGGTACGGCTAGGCGTTCCGGTTGATGCCCCCATACCGGTTCAAGCCCCCATACCGGTGAAATGCCCCCTTAACCCCGGCTTTTCCACGGGTTGACCCGGGACATTCACGCGGCCGGAATAGACGGGCCCGAAAGGTGCGGTAAGCGGCGCGCCGAAAGCACGCGCGACGGCTTTCGCGCATCGGTGCGTCGCGGGCGGGGGGAGCAGCCTGCGGCGGGGGAGCGAGTGGCGGGCTCCGGCAGGCCACGCGCGAACGCGGCCTTCCGTCGCGTGCCCGAGGAGGGGAACGGCCGTCGCCCGGGCGGATCCGATGCGCATGCGAGGGGCCGGTGAGAACGCTGTGCAACCGGTTTTGTGAGTGGCCTTTGCTACTGTGCCGCGCGTGAAACGCGACGTGCTGAAGGAGCGCATCGTTCACCTGCGGCAACGGGTACGCCGGGCGGCGTCGGCCGGGGAGCGCGCCCGGACTCGCCGGGTGTCCGCCGGGCCGCCTGCCGCCGGGCCGGCCTGCGACGACGCGCTCAAGCCGGGTCATGGGCCCGCGGTGTGTCCCGTTCCGCCGGCGCACGCGCGGCCGGGCCGGAGGAACCCGGACGCGACCCCGGCCATACGCCGGCCGGCCGTCGGTCGTGTGGCCCGGACCGCTCCGGCCGCCGTCGACGGGTACGGCCCGGCCGCCGCGCCCGCCGTACCCAAACCGGCCGGCCGCGTCCCGTGGCCCGCCGTGTGGCCGTCGCGTCGCCCGGCCCGCCACAGGAGGAGGGCCACGTGAACCGGCTGGACGTGCTGCGCGGCCCGCACCCGGCCGTCGACCACAACGCCCGTACCATCGCCGCGCTCGCCGCCAACCCCGGCTGCGACCGCCGCGCGGTGTTCGACGCCGCCGGGGTGGACAAGCGGGCGATCGCCCGCCACCTCGGCCATCCCGCGCCGTTCGGCCAGTCGGTGTTCGCGATCACCCGGGCGCGGGCGTTCGAGAAGCTGGTGAAGGCCGACGGGTGCGCCGAGCTGCTGCGGCTGCTGCGCGAGCTGTTCGGCCTCGACGTCGGCGAGGTGACCTACGTCGACGTCGCCGAGACCGGCGAGCCCGGGCACGCGGCCCGGCACGCCAGGACCCGGGAGCTGCTGCGGGGCGCCGCCCGCGCGGCCGCGGACGGGCGGGCCGCGGGCGTGCTCGTCGACCACCCGCTGCTCCGGCTCGACGTCGGCGGCACCGAGGTCCACCTCGAGCCGGACGTGATCGCGCTGCAGGCGGGCGGCCGGTTCCACGTCATCGCGATCAAGTCGTTCGCGATCATCGACGGGCGGGCCGAGCCCGCGCAGGTCGCCGCGGCCGCCCGGCAGGCCGCGGTGTACGTGCACGCGCTGCGCACCCTGCTCGCCGCCGAGGGCGCCGACCCCGCCCTGGTCGCGCACAACGTCGTGCTGGTCTGCCCGAAGGACTTCGCCAACACCCCGACCGCCACGTTCGTCGACGTCCGGCAGCAGCTCGCCGTACTCGCCCGGCAGCTCGCCCGGCTCACCCGCATCGACCGCATCCTCGACCGGCTGCCCCCGGACCTCACCTTCGACCTGCGGCCCGGCCCCGACGGCACCCCGACCCGCCCCGCCGACGACCTCGCCCGCGCGGTACGGCAGGTGCCCGCCCGGTTCGCCCCCGAATGCCTGTCCACCTGTGACATGGCGTACTTCTGCCGGGCCGAGGCGCGGGAACAGGCCGCCACCGACCTGCTCGGCCGGGCGGTGCGCGACGCGCTCGGCGGGCTGGCGACCATCCCCGAGGTGCTCGGCCTCGCCGAGGGCGCCCGCGAACCGGCCGAGGACGAGGCGGAGATCGCCGACCGGCTCCGGCTCGTGCACCGGTTCTACGCCGAGGCCCTCGACGCCGCGGCGAAGGAGGTGGCGGTGGCATGAGCGTGCTCGCCGCCTACGCCCGGGCGCGCGCGGTCCGCGAGGGCAGGGCACAGCCGATCGCCACCGTGCGGCACCTGCACCTGTCGCCGCGGCCCATGGTGTTCATCCCGCTGCGCCTCGCCGGTGAGGCCGCGGCCCCGCTCGGCGCGATGCTCGGCACCGACCCGGCCGAGCCCCACCTGCTCGTCGTGCCGCAGCCCCGCGACCGCGACCAGCGGTTCGCCTTCGTCGCCGAGCTCGCCGCGATCGTGCTGCCGTACATCGAGGGGTACGCCAAGGACGTCGAGACGGTCGAGGCGAAGACCCCGTACGAGCGCAGCCTCGACGCCCCGCAGATCCTCGTGCCCAACCCGCGCGGGATCGCGTTCACCCGGCTGCTCGGCCGGTCCTGCCGGTTCCGCCGCGCCGACGGCCCCTACCCGGTGCACCCGTCGGTGCCGGTGCTCGGCCAGTGGCTCACCTTCCTCGCCGACCGGGCCGAGTTCCCCGGCTCGTCGCTGCTCGTCGCGATGACCGAGGCGCTCGCCGCGCACTGGGCCACCGGGCAGAGCCGGGTCGAGGACGGCAACCTCGCCGCGCTCGTCGGGTGGATCGCCCCGCCGGACGGCATGACCGGCCCGGAGGCGGCGGCCGCCGCCGAGGACATGGTGTGGTCCCCGCCCGCCGGCCCGGACACCGCGCCCGAGTTCGACGCCGAGGTGCTCGCGCCCGCGATCCGCGTCTACGAGGCGACCGGCTCGGCCGCGGCGGTGCGCGACGCCGTACGCTCCCAGCTCGAACCGACCTGGCGGGTGATGTGGCGGGCCGTCGAGCTGCTGCGCGGCCTGCCCGAGGCGCGCGGCGTGCCCGGCCGGTGGGAGCGGGACCGCGCCGAGTTCACCCGGGAGGCGATCCGCATCGCCGAGGGCGGGCCGCCCCGGGGCCGGCACGACAGCGCGGTCGGCGCCGCGGTACGGCTGTCCGCGATGGAGCGGGCCCAGCAGGCGTTCGAGGCGCAGCGGGCCCTCGACGACCCGATGGTGATGGTCGAGCACCGCCTGGAGGGCCGGGCGTTCGCGGGCGAGGTCGTCGCCGTCGAGCTCGAGCGCAGGATCGTGCCGCCGGGCCGTACCCGGGCGGTGAACCGGCCCCTGGTCACCGTGGCCACCGCCGACCCGGTCCGGCTCGCCCCCGGCGACGTGCTCATCTCCCCGGCCCGCCCGCGGCAGCACTGCGAGGTGATCGAGGTACGGCGCGGCACGGTCGTGCTCCAGGTCAACGACGGCATGGGGCGCGGCGCCCGCCCGGCCCCCGGGAGCGTGCCCGAGGTCGGCGAGATCGTGTGCTACGCCGACCTCGACCCCGGCGACGGCCCCGGGTTCCCGTTCCCCAGCCGGGAGGAGACCCCGTGGACGCACGGCGGCCCGCCCGCCGAGTACGTCCCCACCGATGAGGACGCGATGGAGGACTGGTCGTGACGCTCACCGCCGCGCTCGCCGCCCCGCCGCCCGTCGCCCTGCCCGCCCACCCCGGTCCGGACCCGGCGCGGGCCGCGGCCGAGGCGACCGCCGCCGTGCTCGCCGACTTCACCGGCGGCCGGCACCGGGGCGTGATCGTGGACTCGCCGCCCGGCGCGGGCAAGTCCACGCTCGTGGTGACGGCCGCCCGCGCGATCGCCGACGCCGGCGAGCCGCTGATGATCGTGGCGCAGACGAACGAGCAGGTCGACGACCTCATCGTCCGGATCGCCGCGGCCGACCCGCGGATCGCCGTCGGCCGGCTCAGCGCCCGCGGCCACACCCCCTCGCCCCGGGTGGCCGCCCTCGACGGCGTGACGGTCGCGCACGCGGTCGACGACCTCGCCGGGTGCGCGATCGTGATCGGCACCGCGGACAAGTGGGCCTACACGAAGGCCGCGCGCTTCCCGTGGGCGATCGTCGACGAGGCGTACCAGATGCGCTCGGACAAGCTGCTGCCGATCGCCACCCTCTTCGACCGGGCGCTGTTCGTCGGCGACCCCGGCCAGCTCGACCCGTTCTCCACGGTCGGCGTGGACCGCTGGGCGGGCCTGTCCTGGGACCCGATGCAGAGCGCGGTGGCGGTGCTCGCCCGGCACAACCCCGACCTGCCGGTGCACCGGCTGCCGGTCTCCTGGCGGCTGCCCGCGAGCGCCGCGCCGCTCGTCTCGCAGGCCTTCTACCCCGACACCCCGTTCCGCTCCGGCACCGCGGCGGGCGACCGCCGCCTGGAGCTCGCCGCCGGGTGCGCGGACGCGGTCGACCGCACCCTCGACGAGGCGGCCGGGTCCGGCTGGGCGCTGCACGAGCTGCCCGCCCGGCACACCGTGCGCACCGACGCCGAGGCGGTGCGGGCCTGCGCCCGGCTCGCCGCCCGGCTGCTGGCGCGCCGCCCCGTCGCGTATGACGAGCACGGCTCCCACCCGGTCGGCCCGGACCGGATCGCGATCGGCTGCGCGCACAAGGACCAGGTGGCGGCGATCCGCGCCGCGTGCGCGGCCGAGGGCGTGCCCGACGGCGTCACCGTGGACACCGCCAACCGGCTGCAGGGCCGCGAGTACGACGTCACGATCGTGCTCCACCCGCTCTCCGGCCGCCGCGACGCCACCGCGTTCCACCTCGAGGCGGGCCGGCTGTGCGTGCTCACCTCGCGGCACCGGCACGCCTGCGTCGTGGTGGCCCGCGCCGGCATCCCCGAGCTGCTCGACGCCCACCCGTCCACCGGCGGCGTGCACCTCGGCGTGCCGGTCAAGTTCCCGGACGGCTGGGAGGCGAACCACGCCGTGCTCGACCACCTCGCCCGGCACCGGGTGCCCGCCGTACCGGACGGGCCGGGGCGCTGACCGGCCCGCGGGCTACGCGCCGCCGCCGTACGGGACGGTGAGGATCTCCAGGAAGTGGCCGTCGGGATCCTCCCAGTACACGCCGCGCCCGCCGTCCCTGGTGTTGATCTCGCCGGGCCGCCGCCTGCCCGGGTCGGCCCAGTAGGGCAGGTTCCGCTCGCGGATGCGGCCGAAGATCTCGTCGAACTCGGCCTCGGTGACGAGGAACGCGTAGTGCTGCGGGCTGATCGGGCCATCGGAGTCCATGTAGTCGAGCGAGACCCCGTTGGCGAGCTCGACGACGAGGAACGGGCCGTACGGCTTCGGCGCGGGCAGGCCGAGCAGCTCGGCGACGAAGCCGGCCGAGCGGTGCTTGTCGGTCGCGTGCACGATCGTGTGGTTGAGCTGGACGGGCATGTCACCTCCCGGGACGTCCGTCGCGTCTCACCTGGGCTCCTGCCCGCGGCCGTGCGCGCTCACCCCTCGGGGAGGGCCGCGTTGAGCCGGACCGCGAGGGAGGTGTTGCGCCGGATGCCGCGGTTCGCCACCGCGATCTCCAGCGCGCGGGCCTGGCCGACGAGCACGACCGTGTGCCGGGCCCGGGTGATCGCGGTGTAGAGCAGGTTGCGGCGCAGCACGAGCGAGCCCGCCGCCGTGGTCAGCGGGATGATCACGTACGGGTACTCGCTGCCCTGGGCGCGGTGCACGGTGATCGCGTAGGCGTGCAGGATCTCGTCGAGCTCGTCGTAGCCGTAGCCGACGGTCTGCCCGTCGTCCATGCGGATCTCGATCCGCCGCTCCTCGGGCACGATCCGGGTTATCACGCCGGTGGCGCCGTTGAACACCCCGTCCCGGCCCTTGTCGTAGTTGTTGCGGATCGGCATGACCCGGTCGCCCGGCCGGAACACCCGGCCGTCGGTCCAGTGCTCGGGCACGCCCGGCCGGTGCGGGTTGCGCCGCTCCTGCAGCAGCCGGTTGAGCTCCTCGGCCCCGGCCGCCCGCTGCCGCCCCGGGCACAGCACCTGGATGTCGTCGGGGTCGACGCCGCGCCGCTGCGGGATGCGCCGGGTGGCGAGGTCCGCCACCAGCTCCGGGATCGCCTCCGGGTCCTCCTCCTGGAACAGGTAGAACTCCTTGCCCGCCACCGGGAGCAGCCCGTCGCGCACCCGGTGCGCGTTGGCGACGATCGGGCTGCCGAGCGCCTGCCGGAACACGTGGCCGAGCCGTACCCGGGGGATCGCGGGCACCTCCAGCAGGTCCCGCAGCACGTCGCCCGGGCCGACGCTGGGCAGCTGGTCGGGGTCGCCGACGAACAGCACGTGGCAGCCGGAGGCGACCCGGCGCAGCAGGGCGCGTGCGACCACCAGGTCGAGCATCGAGGTCTCGTCGACCACGATCAGGTCGGCGAGGAACGGATCGGTGTGGTCGAACAGCGCCCCGTCCTCGGCGGGGTCGGCGCGCGGCCGCACCATGCGGTGCACGGTCATCGCGGGCAGGCCGGTCAGCTCGCCGAGCCGCCGCGCGGCGCGCCCGGTGGGGGCGGCGAGCGCGACCCGGCCGCCGCCCGCGCGCACCAGCTCGGTGAGCACCCGGACCGTGTGGCTCTTGCCGCAGCCGGGCCCGCCGGTGAGCACCGACACCGTCTCCCGCAGCGTCATCTCGATCGCCCGCCGCTGGTCCGGATGGAGGTCCGCGTACGGCGGGGCGTCCCCGCCCAGCCGCTCCTCGGCGATGCGCCGTACCCGATCCGGCATCCGGGATGCGGCCCGGTGCAGCCGGAGCAGCTCGCCCGCCACCGACGACTCGGCGACGTGCAGCCACCGGGCGGACACCACCGGCTCCACCTCGCCGTCGGCGCGCAGGCCGGGCAGCAGCTCGACCACGACCTTGCCGTCGGCGCGCAGCGCGTCGAGGGCCGCGCGCAGCGGGCCGGGATCGGCGTCGAGCAGCTCCATCGCCTGGGCGATCAGCGCCTTCTCCGGCAGGTGGCAGTGACCCGCCCGCGCGTTCGCCCGGTCGAGCACGTGCAGCAGCCCGGCCCGCATGCGCTCCGGGCTCTGCTCGGGCAGGCCCACCGCCATCGCGATCCGGTCCGCGGTGTGGAAGCCGATGCCACGCACCTCCTCGGCGAGCCGGTACGGCTCGGCGCGCACCACGCGTGCCGCGTCCTCGCCGAGCGCCTGGTGGATGCGGACCGCGAGGGCGGGCGAGAGCCGTACCCCTTGGAGGAAGGTCATGATCTCCCGGATCGCCTTCTGCTCGGCCCAGGCCTCGCGGATCATCCGCGCCCGGGCCGGCCCGATGTTGTGCACCTCGAGCAGCCGCTCGGGCTCGGTGTCGATCACCTTCAGCGTGTCCGCCCCGAAGTGCGCGGCGATCGCGTCGGCGAGCTTGCCGCCGATGCCTCTGACCAGCCCGGAGCCGAGGTAGCGCCGGATCGCGTAGACGCTCGCGGGCAGCACCGAGACGCACTCGGTCACCTGGAACCGCTCGCCGTGCTCGTCGTGCCGGGAGTAGCCGCCGGTGAGCCGGACGGTCTCGCCGGGCTGCACGCCGACGAGCGCGGCGCCGGCCGCGACCACCGTGCGCTCGCCGCCGAGGTCGACGCACGCGACCGTGTAGCCGTCGGGGGCGACGTATCGCAGGTGGTCGACGACGCCCTCGATGACCTGCCCCGGCTCGTTCATGCGATCCACCCCGAGGGCACCCTACTTAGACTTACCGACATGCGGCGAGTGAGCAGCCGGCTGAGCAGCACGCTGGTCGTGGTGGCGGGGGAGCGCGCGCCGCGCGTCATCGCCGGGCTCGAGGGCCTGCACAACGTGCGCACCGTGGTGCGGGGCGACCGCACCCCGGCCGCGGTCACCGAGGCGCTGACCAGGTCCGCCGCCGCGACGTACGTGGTGCACGACGCCGACCCGCTCGCGGCCGTCGGCGACGCGTGGACCGGGTTCTTCGACGGCGTGGAGCCGGTGGGCGGCCTGGAGGCGGCGATCGAGACCACCCTCGCCGACCTGGAGGCCGGGCGGCTCGTGCTGCCCGACTACTACATCGTCCTCGACCCCGACGAGCTGCCGCCGACCCGGCGGCACTGGTGGCTCGGCGTGCTCGCCGGGGCCGCGCCCGCCCGGGTGGTGCCCGCGCCCGCCTCGGCGCGGGCGGTCGCCGAGACCCTCGGCCGCCTCGCCTCGGGACGCTGGTGGCCGTCCGACCTCAGGGCCTGGCTGCGCGAGCTGCCCCGCACCGTGCCCGACCGGGCCGGAACCACGGCCGGGGGAGGCGTCTCCGCCTGACCGGGCCGCGGGGGAGCGCCGGGGTACGGCCCCGCTCCCGCAAATTCCGTTGAACCGCGAAAAATCTTTGCGCGTATTACGCGGAATTGCCGCATGACGCCGCGCTGATTCCACGGCGGCGTACGAGGCTTTGCCCGGGCGAGGGGATGGGCCGGGGAGCCGCGGTTAGGGAGGGAGGAAATGGCGTACCGCGCCATTTTCTGACCGATTGAGTCGGAGCCCGGCCGTCGGCCGGGTCTCACCCTGCGTAATCGTGGAGCCGATCATGATGAAGCGAATCCTTGCCTCCGCCGTCGTGGCCGCGCCCGTCTTCGTGGTGGGCGGCACGGTCAGTGCGCCTCCCGCCGTGGCCGCTCCGTCCTCGCCCCAGGTGATCGCCGACCGTGGGGGCACCGAGACCGTGACCGAGCCCCAGGTTCGGTGCGAGTGGCGCAGGTGGCGTGGCGACTCGTGCAGGTTCTGCTACCGGCACGGCAAGTGGCGGCTGGACTACTGCGACGACTGGGATGACGACTGGGACGACTGGGACTGACCCGGCCGGCGCCGCAGGCCGGTCCACCGGCCGACGCCTTCGCCCCGTGAGGGACGGCCTCACGGGGCCTTTCCTGTCTCCGCCGGTGACCCCCGGGGGAGACGCGCGTCCCGGCTCGCCGTACGATCAAGGCGGCCTCCCGTGCCGTGGCGCCATGCCGCGGACCGTGATCGGGAAACGGGCATTCCGCCACATCTTGATCACATCGGGTGACAGCGGGGGATAAGCTGGTATTTTGCTGTGACGCACATACACCAGCGGGTGGGTCCGGTCGCGGCGTCGGCCTGACTTCCCCCTTATCAAATAGTGAATACGGTACACAAATAAGTTGGAACGATGGACGCGGCCTGGGTGTCCCGCACCGTTCCGCATCTGCGGTACGGGCGGCCTCACATCATGCGGCGTGGCCCCGAAAAGCACTTATGATGATCGGGATGATGGCCACGCGGCGGTGCCGCGTTATCCGTGGCGAGGGAAGCCCGACCGCGTGCCGCCGGAGCACGGGCGTGGACCGGTGACGGTCGCCCGCCTCGGTGGCCATGTGATCGGCAGAACAACAGAACGTGATGACGGGGGGCGTCGCGAGCGTTTACTAGGCGTACCTGGTTCACGTGTGCCCGGCACGGCATGCCCGTGCACCTGACGCCTCGTGGCTCGGAGGAAGGACGTTGATGCGAGACGATGTTCTGGTCAACGCCGCGGACATCGCCCGGATCGCGGATGTTGGCCGGGCGGCCGTCAGCAACTGGCGCAAGCGGTTCGACGACTTTCCCAAGCCCGTCGGCGGCACCGCCACCAGCCCGGCATTCTCCCTCGCCGAGGTCGAGCAGTGGCTGCGCCGGCACGACCGGTACGTCGAGGTCTCGCCGCTGGAGCGGGTCTGGCAGCGGCTCCGCAGCGCCGGTGACGACCTGCGGCTCGGGGACATCGTCGGCGGTGCCGGCGCCTTCCTCATCTATCTGCGGCGCGACCCCTCCGGCTGGCGCGAGCTGTCCCGGCTGCCGGACGAGGAACTGGTCGCCCGGCTGCCCGGCGCCATCGCCGAGGCCGTACCGGAGCTGCCCGGCGACCCGGCCGGCGCGGTACCCGCCGACGCCTCGCTGATCCGCGCGCTCGCCGACCTCGCCGCGGAGACCAAGCCGGAGGACGTCTTCGACGGCATCTGCGAGCGCTACGTCGAGGCGCACTCCCGCCGCCTGCTCGTCACCCCGGAGAACGTGGCGGCGCTGATGACCGAGATCGCCGCGGCCGCGGGCGGCACCGTGCTCGACCCGGCCTGCGGCATCGGCACGCTGCTGCTCGCCTCCGGCGCCGAGGTGGCGATGGGCCAGGACGTGAGCGAGAGCGCGGCCCGGCTCACCGCGGTTCGCCTGCTGCTGCGCGGCAGGAAGGCGGTGATCCGCGCCGGCGACTCGCTGCGCGCCGACGCCTTCCCCGGCGAGCAGGTCGACGCGATCGTGTGCAACCCGCCGTTCAACGACCGCGGCTGGGGCTACGAGGAGCTCGCCAACGACCCCCGCTGGGAGTACGGCCTGCCGCCCCGCGGCGAGTCCGAGCTCGCCTGGGTGCAGCACTGCCTGGCGCACGTCAGGCCGGGCGGCCTCGTCGTGATCATGATGCCGGGCGTGGCGTCGAGCCGCCGCCCGGGCCGCCGCATCCGCGGCAACCTGCTGCGCGCCGGCGCGCTGCGCGCGATCATGACGCTCTCGGTGGGCGCGGCCCCGGCCTCCAGCGGCGCCCCCGACCTGTGGGTGCTGCAGCGCCCGGTGCCCGGCGACCACCCCTCCGACCTGCTCATGGTGAACGCCGGGGAGGACCTCGAGCTCGCCCGGACCGCCTGGCGGGCCTACCTCGAGGGCGGCGACCTGCCCGAGGGCTCCACCACGATGCGCATCATCGACCTGCTCGACGAGGAGGTCGCGCTCACCCCGGCGCACCGGGTCCCGGTGCAGAGCCAGACCGAGCCCTCGGCGTTCGTCGGCGCCCGGGAGCGCACCGCCGCCGCGATCTCCCGGCTCGGCGTGCCCGAGCTCGTGCCGTCGCCGCGCCGCCGCGACATGCCGATGACGAACATCGGCGAGCTGTCCCGGGCCGGCGTCGTCACCATCTTCCAGGGGCCGATCCGCCTCAAGGTGGACGGCGGCCCCCAGCCCGTGCTCACCGCCAAGGACCTGCTCCTCGGCCGCCCGGCGAGTGGCCGTACCCGGCCGGCCGACGGGCTCGTCACCATCGAGCCGGGCGACGTGATCGCCCCGGTGATCGCCCGCGGGGACACCGTCGCCCGGGTGATGCGGGACGGCAGCGCGGTCCTGGGCCCGCAGCTCCTGCTGTTCCGTACCGATCCCGAGCGGCTCGACCCCTACTTCCTCGCCGGCTGCCTGCGGGTGACCGGCGAGTCGAGCCTGCGTCTCGGCTCGTCCGCCCGCATGGATCCGCGCCGGGCGCAGCTTCCCCGCCTGCCGATCGAGGAGCAGCGCGCGTACGGCGAGGCGTTCCGCCGCCTCCTCGAGTTCGAGGACGCGGTCCGCAAGCTCCGCACGTTCGGCGACGAGCTGGTACGGCTCGGCTTCGACGGCCTGCTCGACGGCACCCTGCAGCCGGGCTGATCGGCCACGCCCCGCGGTACCAGGGGCCTTCATGAGCGTTTGCGCCCTCGGCGAAACCGCGCCGCCGGCCTCGGCGCACCCCGCCGGGCGGCGCGCCCGCCCGGATCCGCCCACCGGAACGGCTTTCGCGCGCCGTGGCCGGGTCACGCGCCGCCGCCGCGCGGCCGCGCACGCGCTCCGTGCACCCGCGGCGACCCCCTAGCCTGGGACGCCCGGCCGCAAATGCAGGCGAATTCTGTCGGTCCGCCCCGTTACTCTTCTCCCTACGCTGTACGGAGAAGTGTGGGGAGCCAATGGCCGAGTTCATCAGGATCGTCGGTGCGCGGGAGAACAACCTCAAGAACGTCTCGCTCACCATCCCCAAACGCAAGATCACCGTGTTCACCGGGGTGTCGGGCTCCGGCAAGTCGTCGATCGTCTTCGACACCATCGCCGCCGAGGCGCAGCGGCAGCTCAACGAGACGTTCACCGCGTTCGCCCGCACCTTCCTGCCCAGCTACGGGCACCCGGACGTGGACACGATCGAGAACATCTCGGCCGCGATCGTGGTCGACCAGAAGCGCATCGCGGGCAACTCGCGCTCCACCGTGGGCACGATCACCGACATCGCGCCGCTGCTGCGGCTGCTGTTCTCCCGCGCGGGCGAGCCGTACGTGGGGTACTCGAACGCGTTCTCCTTCAACGACCCGCAGGGCATGTGCCCGCGCTGCGACGGCATCGGGCGGATCACCACGCTCGACCTCGACGCCTTCCTCGACCGGTCGAAGTCGCTGAACGAGGGGGCGCTGCGGCACCCGGACTTCAAGGTGGGGTCCTGGTACTGGCAGATGTACGCGGGCTCCGGGTACTTCGACAACGACAAGCCGCTCGCCGAGTACACCGACACCGAGTGGGAGCTGCTGCTGCACGGCACCGGCAAGGTGCCGGTGGAGTGGCAGGGCGGCACGATCAACAGCACCTACGAGGGCATCGTCGTCCGGTTCACCCGGGTCTACATCAACAAGGACGCGGCGACGATGTCCGACCGCAACCGGGAGATCTTCGAGCGGTTCACCCGGTCCGAGACCTGCCCGGAGTGCGCCGGGGCGCGGCTCAACGCCAAGGCGCTGAGCTGCCGGATCAACGGCCACAACATCGCCGAGATGTCCGCGCTCGAGGTGACCGAGCTCGTCGAGGTGCTGCGCCGCATCGACGCGCCGCAGGCCGGGCCGGTGCTGGAGAGCCTCATCGACCGGCTCGGCGACCTCGTCACGATCGGGCTCGGCTACCTGACCCTCGACCGGCCCACCGCGACGCTGTCCGGCGGCGAGTCCCAGCGGGTGAAGATGGTCCGGCACCTGGCCAGCAGCCTGGTGGACATGACCTACATCTTCGACGAGCCGAGCGTCGGCCTCCACCCGCGCGACGTGGACCGGCTCAAGAAGCTGCTGGTCAAGCTGCGGGACAAGGGCAACACCGTGCTCGTGGTCGAGCACGACCCGGACGTGATCGAGATCGCCGACCACGTGATCGACGTCGGCCCGCGGGCGGGCGCGCACGGCGGCGAGATCGTCTACTCCGGCGACGTGGCCGGGCTGCACGAGGCCGACACGCTCACCGGCCGGTTCCTGCGGCACGCCACCCCGATGAAGACCGAATACCGCACCCCGACCGGCAGGCTGACCATCCGCGACGCCTCGCTGCACAACCTGAAGAACGTCACCGTCGACATCCCCACCGGCGTGCTCACCGTGGTCACCGGGGTGGCCGGGTCCGGCAAGAGCACCCTGATCAACGAGGTGTTCCTCGCCGAGCACCCCGAGGCGATCGCGATCGACCAGTCGGCCGTCGCCGCGAACCGGCGCTCGAACCTCACCACCTACACCGGCATCCTCGACCCGATCCGCAGGCTGTTCGCCAAGGCGAACGGGGTGAGCCCGTCGCTGTTCAGCGCGAACTCGGCCGGCGCCTGCCCCGACTGCCAGGGCCTCGGCGTCATCTACACCGATCTGGCGTTCATGGAGGGCGTGAAGTCCACCTGCGAGACGTGCGCCGGGCGGCGGTTCAAGGAGGAGGTGCTCGCCTACCGGCTGCGCGGCAGGTCGATCAGCGACGTGCTGGAGATGTCCGCCGCCGAGGCGCTGGAGTTCTTCACCGAGCGCAAGATCCGCGACGTGCTGCGCGCGGTGAACGACGTCGGCCTCGACTACCTGCGCCTCGGCCAGCCGCTGTCCACGCTCTCCGGGGGCGAGTGCCAGCGCGTCAAGCTCGCCACCGAGCTGCACAAGCAGGGCAGCGTGTACGTCATGGACGAGCCGACCACCGGGTTGCACATGTCCGACGTGTCGCACCTGCTCGGGGTGATCGACCGCCTGGTGGACCAGGGCAACACGGTGGTGGTCATCGAGCACAACCTCGACGTGATCAAGCACGCCGACTGGATCATCGATCTCGGCCCGGAGGGCGGCAGCGCGGGCGGCGAGGTCGTCTTCACCGGCACCCCGGCCGAGCTGCTCGAGTTCCCGCACTCGCACACCGCCGCGGCGCTCCGGGAACACGCCGGGCGGCCGCTCGTGGGCGCGTCCGCCTGATCACCGATCCGCGCCCTTGGCCGGCTGCCGGGGACGCGATTATGGTGCTAATGTAAATAGCACCATGTTGCTCACGCTGGACCTCAACGACCCCCGGCCGCTGCACGAGCAGATCGCCGAGGCGGTACGCCGCGCGATCGCGCTCGGGGACGTGCGGCCGGGGGACCGGCTGCCACCGGCCCGGGACCTCGCCGCCGCGCTCGGGGTGAACACCAACACCGCGCTGCGCGCCCTGCGCGAGCTGCGGGACGAGGGCGTGCTCGAGTTCCGGCGGGGCCGCGGGGTGTCGGTGCTGCGCGCCCCCGAGCCGCGGGAGGTGCTGCGGGACCGGGTCACCGCGCTGCTGGAGGAGGCCGAGCGGTACGGCTACCGCGTCGACGAGGTGATCGAGATCGTGCGCGAGCTGGCCGAGGCGAAGGAGGGACGACGATGAACGTCCGTCGGTGGTACATCCCGATCGCGGTCGGCTGGACCGTCCTGGTGGCGGTGCTGGTCGTGGTCGCCCCCGTCCCGCTGCTCGACCGGCTGCCCGATCCGCTTGCCATCCATTGGGGCCTGTCCGGCAGACCGGACGGCGCGAGCCCGTACTGGCTGAACGCGCTGGTCATGGTGCTGCTGTGGCTGGTGATCGCCGGGCTCCCGCTGTACCGGCTGATCCGGGGCGACGCGCTGCGCCGCCGGCACGACCGCCGCTGGATGTGCGCCGTGCTCGCCGGGGGCGGGGTCTTCGTGCTCGCCCTCCAGACGATGACGATCCTGGCGAACCTCGACCGGACCGACTGGCGGGACGCCGCCCCGGTCGGTCCGGGCACGCTCCTCGCGGTGTTCGGCGTCTCGGCGCTCGCCGGCGCGATCGGCTGGGCGCTCGCCCGCCCCGGCCCGGACGAGGAGCCGCCCGCCTCCGGGCGGCGCCCGCCGCGGCCGCTGCGCACCCTCCGCTCCGGCGAGCGCGCGGTCTGGGTGTCGTCGGCGACGGCCGGCTGGGCGGTCACCGCCGGGTCCGGCCTGCTCCTGCTCGCCGTACTGCTCGGCGTGCTTCCCCCGCTCGAGACGGAACACCGGATCGTGCTCGCCGTCTCCACCGGCGTCTCCGCGGTCGCGGCGCTCGCCCTCTCCGGGGTGCGGGTGCAGGTGAACGCGCGCGGGCTCGCGGTCGCGTTCGGGCCGCTGCGCTGGCCGGTGCGCCGGATCCCGCTCGACCGCATCGACCGCGCCTTCGTGGACAGGCGGTGGCCCGCCGACGTCGGCGGCTGGGGCTACCGGGTGCGGCCCGGGAGCAGCACGGTGATGATCCGCGGCGGCGAGTGCCTCGTCGTCCGGTACGGCTCCGGCCGCGAGCTCGCGATCAGCGTCGACGACGCCGAGCGCGGCGCGGCGCTGCTCAACAGCCTCGTGGCCGAACGCGACAACGATCGGAGCTGAGCTTCATGTCCCCCACAACACCAGACCGGCTGCCCGATCCGGCGGCCGTGGAATCCCCCGGCCCGCGCCCGGCCTCCCGCGCGGACCTGCCCGTCTTCCTCGCCACCGCGTTCGGCCTGTCGTGGCTGGCCGCCCTGCCGATCTGGCTGGGCGGGGTCCCGCTGGACGCGCCGCTCGCCCAGCTCATCGGCGTGGCGATGATGGCCACCCCCACCCTCGGCGTGCTCGCGGTGTGGCGCATCGGCCATCGCGACCTGCCGCGCCGGGAGTGGGCCGCCCGCACCGGCCTCGGCATGGGCATATCGCGGCGCCGGACCCTCGCGCTCGTGGTCGCGGCCTGGCTGGGCGTGCCGGTGCTCGCCGTGCTCGCCGTCGCGGTGAGCGTCGCGATCGGCGTGCTCGAGGTCGACCTCCGCGGCTTCAGCCTCTTCCGTCTGGCGATCGCCCGGTCCGGCTCCGGCGCGCCGCCCGGCGACCCGGCGATGCTCGTCCTCGTCCAGATGGCGTCGGCCCTGCTGGCGACGCCGCTGATCAACGCGATCCCCGCGCTGGGCGAGGAGTGGGGCTGGCGCGGCTGGCTGCTGCCGTACCTCACCCGGTACGGCACGTGGCGGGCGATCGTGCTCTCCGGCGTGATCTGGGGCCTGTGGCACGCGCCGCTCACCCTGCTCGGCTACAACTACGCGCGGCTCGGCGCGTGGGCGGCCCCCGCCTTCGTCGGGTTCTGCGTGATCGCGGGCGCGATCTTCGCCTGGCTGCGGCTGTACTCCGGCAGCGTGTGGCCGCCCGTGATCGCGCACGCCGCGGTCAACGCCTGGGCCGGGTTCCCCATGCTCGTCGGCGACGCGGCCGCGCCGCCCAACCTGTTCCTCGCCGGGCTGTTCGGCCTGGTCGGCTGGGCGCTGCTCGCCGTGCTCGCCGTGATCCTGTTCCGGGTCCGGCCGCCCGCCGCCCCGGACCCGGCGGACCGGCCGGGTACGGCGGGCTGAGCCGGCCGGACGGCCCGGGCCCGCGGGGGCGAACCCGCAGGCCCGGGCCGCGCGCTAGTCGAGCAGGGCGGTGATGCTGCCACCGCCGACCGTGCGGCCGCCCTCCCGGATGGCGAAGCCGAGCCCGGTCTCCAGCGCCACCGGCCTGCCCAGCTCGACGGTGACCGTGACGGTCTCGCCGGGCAGGGCGAGGGACTCCTCGCCGAGGTCGATCCGGCCGGGCACGTCCGCGGTGCGCAGGTAGAACTGCGGCCGGTAGCCGGTGGCGATCGGGGTGCTGCGCCCGCCCTCGGCGGCGGTGAGCAGGTAGACCTCCGCGGTGAACCGGGTGTGCGCGGTGATGCTGCCCGGCGCGGCGAGCACCTGGCCGCGCCGTACCTGGTCGCGCCGGATGCCGCGGAGCAGCAGCGCGGCGTTGTCGCCCGCCTCGCCGTACTCCATCGTCTTGCCGAAGGTCTCCACCCCGGTGACCACGGCGGTGAAGCCCTCGCCGAGGCCGACCGCGGTCACGCTCTCGCCGACCCGGATCCGGCCGCGCTCGATCGCCCCGGTCACCACGGTGCCCCGGCCGGTGACGGTGAGCACGTTCTCCACCGGGAGCAGGAACGGCGCGTCGGTGTACCGGACCGGGACCGGGATGTGGTCGTCGACCGCCTGCAGCAGCTCCTGGATCGCGGCGATCCACCGCGGGTCGCCCTCCAGGGCGCGCAGCCCGGAGACCCGCACCACCGGCACGTCCCGGTACCCGTGCTCGGCGAGCAGCTCGCGCACCTCCAGCTCGACGAGGTCGGCGAGCTCCGGGTCGGCGCCGTCGGCCTTGTTGAGCGCGACCACCACGTGCTCCACCCCGACCCGCCGGGCGAGCAGCACGTGCTCGCGGGTCTGCGGCATCACGCCGTCCTGCGCGGACACCACGAGGATCGCCCCGTCGAGCTGCGCCGCCCCCGTGATCATGTTCTTCACGTAGTCGGCGTGGCCGGGCATGTCCACGTGGGCGTAGTGCCGGCTCGCGGTCTCGTACTCGACGTGCGAGATGTTGATGGTGATGCCGCGCCGCGCCTCCTCCGGAGCCCGGTCGATCCGCTCGAACGGCACGTACCTCGCGCCGCCGTGCTCGCTGAGCACCTTGGTGATCGCGGCGGTGAGAGTCGTCTTCCCGTGGTCGACGTGACCGATCGTCCCTATGTTGAGATGTGGCTTGGTGCGTACGTAGGCCCGCTTGGCCATGGTCGTTCCCCGTGCTTCCGTTGATCGATCGAGGAGGTGGTGACCCGAAGCGGTGCGACAACCCTTCCCCGTCGGGTCACCCGAACGGCCGGGAAAGGGTCAGCGCTCGACGCCGTCGAGCGCGGCCGACGCCGAGACGAGGGCCGCGGACGACGCCGCGTACGGGGATGCGGGCCGTGCCGTGTGAGCATCCGCGAGCACGGACGCGGAACGCGCCGCGAGACGCGAGGCGGACGAAGAATCGGACCCGGAGGCGGACGAAGCCGTGATCAGGGCCGCCGGCCGGACGCCGGACGGCAGGGCACGCGCGACCGCGCCCGCGACGGCGGGCGAAAGCGGGTCGGCGTACCGGATCATGGCAACCATGGTCGGGGCGAGGTGTGTCCCGTGCAACAGGTTTTAGGAGGGCGATAGGTGGTGGAGTGCGTTTTATGCGCCCTATGCTCCTGTTCGGCTGCTGGACGATGAGGAAGATGGATGTCTGACACCGAGTTCCCGCTCATACAGTTCACCCGTGAGGGCTTCGACCCGGTGAACGAACTGGCGCAGATCCGCGCCGAACACGCCGTCTATCCGCTGAAGATTCCGGGCGGGAGCACGGTCTGGTTCGTCACCCGCTACGAGGACGTGCGGGCCGTCCTGGGCGACCACGAGCGCTTCAGCAACGACTTCGCCAACGTCATCGGCATGGGGTCGCAGCAGGAGGACCCGGGTGGCCTGGGCTTCCGCGACCCGCCGGAGCACACCCGGCTGCGCAAGCTGCTCACCCCGGAGTTCACCGTCAAGCGGCTGCGCCGGCTCGAGCCGCGTATCGAGGCGATCGTCAACAGCCACCTCGACGCGATGGAGAAGCAGGGCCCGCCGGTCGACTTCGTCAAGGAGTTCGCCCTGCCGATCCCGTCCAAGGTGGTGTGCGAGCTGCTCGGCGTGTCGTACGAGGAGCAGGCGCGGTTCGAGGCGTACGCCAAGGACCGGTTCGACTTCTCCGGCGGCCCGGAGGCGTCGATCGCCGCGGTCAACCAGTCGATGGAGTACCTCACCGAGCTGGTGGCGCGCGAGCGGCGCAACCCCGGTGACGGGCTGCTCGGCTCGCTGCTGCGCAACCACGGCGACGAGCTGTCCGACCGCGAGCTGGCGAGCATCGCCGACGGCATCCTCACCGGCGGGCACGACACGAGCACGAGCATGCTCGCCCTCGGCACGCTGTGGCTGCTGCGCAACCCCGAGCACTTCGCCCGGATCCGGGAGGACGACTCGGCGGTCCCGCCGCTCGTGGAGGAGCTGCTGCGCTACCTCACCGTGGTGCAGGTCGCCTTCCCCCGGTTCGCCCGCGAGGACCTCGTGCTCGCCGGTCAGGAGATCAAGAAGGGCGAGATGGTGCTCTGCTCGCTGGTCGGCGCCAACCGCGACCCGTCGCTGCGCCGCGAGGGCGACCCGGACATGGACACCGTGGACCCCTCCCGCGACCTGCCCTCGCACGTCGCGTTCGGCCACGGCATCCACCACTGCGTGGGCGCGCCGCTCGCCCGGATGGAGCTGCGCATCGCGTTCCCCGCGCTGGCGCGCCGGTTCCCGACGCTGCGGCTCGCCGTGCCGTGGGAGGAGGTCGCGTGGCGGAAGCTCGCGATCGTCTACGGCCTCGAGTCGCTGCCCGTGGCCTGGTAGTGCGCAGTGCTCCAGGTGGGCTATGACGCCCGTACCGCGTGGCCGGCCTGGAGCTGGAAGCTGGGACGTCCGGGCGTTACGCCTGCCGACCCGAGCCGGTCTCCTTGAACCGGCTCGGGTCGTTCGCCTTGTACGCGGCGACGAGGGCCGCGGAGATGCGGCCGCGCTCGCTCACCGGAAGGCCGTGCTGCTTCGCCCAGGCGCGGATCTCCGCCGAGCGTTCCCGGTCGGCCCCGGAGGAGCGCCCCCTGCTCGCCTTTCCCCGGGTGGGCGGGCTCGTCCGGCGGGCCGCGGACTGGTAGGGCCGCAGGATCTCGCGCAGTTTCCGGGCGTTGCTTTCGCGCAGGTCGATCTCGTAGTAGACGCCGTCAATCCCGAACCTGACCGTCTCGTCGGCGAGTTCGCCGTCGATGTCGTCGGTGAGGGTAACGACGGTCTTCCGTGCCATCGTGTTTCCTTCCTCAAAAAAGGGTGACCCGCAACAATCACCTGTGCAGAGCCTAAGGCATCCGCGGCGCGTTTACCCCCGTTGTCGGAGAAATTCAGAGGGAAAGTCATTGGGGAACGCGCGGGACCGGCCGAATCATGGGGAGATACCATTCTCGGCGGATCGTGCCCGTGCCGAGATTCTCCGCGTAATCCCGCCTCGCTAGGATTCGGTCATTCGCGCCGCTTTCCCGGATCGTGGGGGAGGGCGGCGCCCGCGCGCGGGCCGCGTACCCGGACGGTGGCCGCCCCGGCCGCCCGCCGTACCGGGGTCAACCTGAAGATCATCACTTGCGTCACGTAGGTATGCACCACGCACGGGAAAGCATGCACGTGGCGATGCTGCGCCTGCTGCGCCTCGGCCTCACCCGGCAGATGCGCGTCGCCCTGGTGCTCGTCGCCGCGACGATATCGCTGTCCTCGTTCGCCGCCGGGTTCTTCGTGGCCCGGCTCGGCACCGCCGGCGAGGTCGACGACGCGTGCGCCATGATCCGCCAGGAGAGCACCCGGTTCATGGCCGAGGCGCGCGGGCTCGATCCGGAGACCGCGCAGCACCGGATCAAGGCCCGCACCTCGCTCTACCACGTCATCAACAACCCCGAGTGCTTCTCCGCCGAGGACCTCGCCACCGCCCAGGCCGCGCTCGACGAGCTCAACCACCCCCGGCCCGCCGACGCCGGCAGGTGAGGCCGGGAACGTGACAGCGCCGGTCGGCGCGGGCGATCAGTCCTCCGGCTCGTACGGCGGCAGCCCCAGCGCGGCGCGGATGCTCCGCTGCACCGTGACCGGGTCCGGCCGCGCGTCCACCTCGACCACCGGCTCCTTGCCGCGCAGCAGCTCCAGCACCGGGCCGATCGTGGCGTGGTGCTCGCGCAGCCGCGCCTCCACCGCCTCGGGCGTGTCGTCCTCCCGGGCCACCAGCTCCCCGCCGCAGGCGTCGCAGCGGCCCGGGGTGCGCGGCGGGTGCGCGACGAGGTTGTGGTCCCGGCCGCAGCGCGCGCACAGCCGGCGGGCGAGCACCCGCCGCCGTGCCTCCTCGTCGGGCAGGTCCAGCAGCACCACCGCGTCGACGTCGTACCGTTCCGCAAAGAACTCGGCCTGCGCCCGGTTACGCGGGAAACCGTCGATGACGAAACCGTGGTTCCAGTCGTGCTGGTCGAGCCGCTCGCGCACCACCCGGTTCACCGTCTCGTCGTCGACGAGCCCGCCTCCGGCGATTACCCGTCGCACCCGGGTGCCGAGCCGGGTGTGATTGCGCACATGCCAGCGGAAAATCGCGCCGACGCTGATGTGCACCAGGCCGAGGTCGCGGCAGAGCATCCGGGCCTGCGTTCCCTTCCCGCCGCCTGGAACGCCCATCACCACGTATTTGCGCATAGGCGAATTGTTTTCACGGCAACGGCGCCGACATCATTTGGTCGACCAGCGCCGTGGTGTGCTTGGCGTGCCGGAACAGCGGATGGGCGAGCACGTCCCGCAGGAACGGCAGGTTCGTGCACAGGCCCGGCCCGGCGATGCGGAACTCGCCGAGCGCCCGGTCCATCCGGGCGAGCACCTCGTCCCGCGTCGGCGCCCACACCGCCACCTTCGCCAGCAGCGGGTCGTAGTCGGCGGTGATCCGCAGGTTCGGCTCGACGTGCGTGTCCACCCGGGTGAACGGCCCGCCCGGCGGGGTGAACTCGGTCACCAGGCCCGGCGTGGGCACGAAGTTGCGGAACGGGTCCTCGGCGTTCACCCGGCACTCCAGGGCCACGCCGTACGGCACCACGTCCGGCTGGGCGTGGCCGAGCCGCCGGCCCGCGGCGATGAGCAGCTGCTCGCGGACGAGGTCGATGCCGGTCACCATCTCGGTGATCGGGTGCTCCACCTGGAGCCGGCAGTTCGCCTCGATGAAGTACACGCCGCCGTCCTCGTCGAGCACGAACTCGAACGTGCCCGCCCCGACGTACCCGGCGGTCCGGGCGGCCCGCACCGCGAGCTCGCCGAGGCGCTCGATCGCCTTCTCCGGCAGGCCGGGCGGCGGCGTCTCCTCGATCACCTTCTGCCTGCGGCGCTGGATCGAGCAGTCCCGCGCGCCGAGGTGGATGACGTCGCCGTGCCGGTCGGCGAGCACCTGCACCTCGATGTGCCGGGCCGCGTCCAGGTACTTCTCCACGTAGACCCGGCCGTCGCCGAACAGCGCCACGGCCTCCCGGCGGGTGGCGGTGAACGCGGGCAGGAACTCGCGGGGGTCGCGCACCACCCGCATCGCCCGGCCGCCGCCGCCCGCGGCCGCCTTGATCACCACCGGGTACCCGGCCTCGTCGGCGATGCGCTTCGCCTCGCCGGGGTCGGCGACCTCGCCGGAGCTGCCCGGCAGCACCGGCAGCCGCGCCTCGATCGCGAACGCCCGGGCCGAGGACTTGTCGCCGAGGCGGGCGATCACCTCGGGCGGCGGGCCGATCAGCGTGAGCCCGTGCGCCTGGCAGATCTCCGCGAACTCCGGGTTCTCCGACAGGAAGCCGTAGCCCGGGTGGATCGCCTCGGCGCCGGTCTGCAGCGCGGCGGCGACGATCGCGGCCGGGTTGAGGTAGCTGCGCTTCGGCTGCGGCGGGCCGATCTGGATCGACTCGTCGGCGAGCCGTACCGCGGGGGTGTCCCGGTCGGCGGTCGAGTGGGCGACCACCGCGCGGATGCCCATCTCGCGGCAGGTGCGCAGCACGCGCAGCGCGATCTCGCCCCGGTTCGCGATGAGGATCGTGTTGAACATGGCACTCCCGTCACTGGGTGTCGCCCGGCCGGAGAACGATCAGCGGCTGGCCGTACTCGACCGGTGTGCCGTCGCCGACGAGGATCTCGCCGACCCTGCCGGCCTGCTCGGCGAGGATCGGGTTCATCAGCTTCATCGCCTCGATGATCCCGATCTGCTGCCCGGGCTCCACCATGTCGCCGACCTCGACGTACGGCGGGGCGCCCGGTTCGGGCGCGCGGTAGAAGGTGCCGACCATGGGCGCCGAGATCACCACGGCGTCCTCGGCCGCGGCGTCCGGCACGGGGCCCGCGGGCGTGTCGCCGTTCGGCGCGGCCTGCTGCGCGGCGGGCGGCCCGGCCGGCGGCGGGGCCGGGGGCGGGGCCGGCGCCGCGCCGTTCGGGTGCGGGGCGCCCGGCTGCCAGGCCCGCGGGTCCGCGGCCGCGGCGCGGTCACCGGCGGCGGGGGCGGGGGCGGCCTGCTCGGGCGTGGCCCACTCCACCTCGACCGCGGTGGCGCCGCTGGTGATCGCGATGCGCCGCAGCGGGCCCGCGCCGGTGTTGAGCTCGGCCGCGTACCCGGCGATCCAGGCGAGCAGCTCCTCGGGCCGCGCCCCCGCGGGCGGCAGGCCGCCGTGCAGGCCGTCCTGGCTCATGCCGCCCTGGCCCATGCCCTGGCTCATACGGCGACCTCCTTCCGGGCCACGCCGTACCCGCGGAACCGCCGGGCGCGCTCGGCCACCAGCCGCTCCGGGCCGAGCCGCAGCAGCTCGTGCAGCGCCGCGGCCACCGCGCCGCGCACGAGCTGGGCGGTGCGCAGCGGGTCCTCGTGGGCGCCGCCGCCCGGCTCGCGGATGACCGCGTCGACCACCCCGTGGCCGAGCAGGTCGCGCGCGGTGAGGTGGAGCGCGGCCGCGGCCTGCGGGGCGGCGCTCGCGTCGCGCCACAGGATCGCCGCGCAGCCCTCCGGGCTGATCACCGAGTAGACCGCGTTGGACAGCGCGAGCACCCGGTCGGCCACGGCGAGCGCGAGCGCCCCGCCGCTGCCGCCCTCGCCGGTGATCACGGTGACCACGGGCACCGACAGCCGGGACATCAGCCGCAGGTTCTCCGCGATCGCGTGCGCCTGGCCGCCCTCCTCGGCCTCCACGCCGGGGTACGCCCCGGGCGTGTCCACCAGGGTCAGGACCGGCAGGCGGAGCTTGTCGGCGAGCCGCATCAGCCGGGCGGCCTTGCGGTAGCCGGCCGGGGAGGACATGCCGAAGTTGCGGGCGACGAGCTCGCGCGTGTCGTGGCCCTTCTGGTGCCCGATCACCACGAGCGGCACCCCGTCGAGGCGGCCGATGCCGCCCACGATCGCCGGGCAGTCGCCGGAGGCCCGGTCGCCGCCGAGCTCGAGGAACTCGTCGAGCAGCCAGGCGGTGTAGTCGAGCGTGGTCGGCCGCCCCGGGTTGCGGGCGAGCCGTACCGTCTCCCAGGCGTCGCGCTCGGGCAGCTCCTCGGGCCGCCGGGCGAGCGGCGGCGCCGCGTCCCGCCACGCCTCCGGGACCGTCCGGGCGCCCCGGCCCCAGGCGGCCGCGTCGAGCAGCTGCGCGATCACGGCGCGCAGCGCGGTGCGCGGCCGTACCGCGTCGATCAACCCCTGCGCGAGCAGCTTCTCGGCGGTCTGGAAGCCCTCGGGCAGCGGCTGCCGGATGGTCTGCGCGATCACCCGGGGACCGGCGAAGCCCATGTGCGCCCCCGGCTCGGCGAGGATCACGTCGGCGAGGGTGGCGTACGAGGCCGCGACCCCGCCGTACGTGGGGTCGGTGACGAGCGAGATCACCGGAATGCCGGCGGCGTCGAGCGCGCCGAGCGCCTGCGCGGTCTTCGCCATCTGCATGAGCGACAGCACGCCCTCCTGCATGCGGGCCCCGCCCGAGGCGCTGACGATCAGCAGCGGGGTGGCGGTGGCGAGGGCGCGGTCGGCCGCGGCGGTGATGCGCTCGCCCACCGCGCAGCCGAGGCTGCCGCCGAGGAACGCGAAGTCCATCACCGCGGCCACGACCGGGCGGCCGAGGATCGTCCCCGCGACGCACAGCACCGCCTCGTCGAGGCCGGTGTCCCGCCGGGCCCGCGCGAGCCGCTCCCGGTACGGCCGGACGTCGGCGAAGCCGAGCGGGTCGTCCACGGTGGGCGCGGCCGCGATCGGGGTGGGCGAGGGGTCGAGGAGCGTGCCGAGGCGCTCGCGGGCGGTGAGCCGGGCGTGGTGCCCGCAGTACGGGCAGATCCGCTGGTCGCGCTCGAAGTGCTCGGCGTACACCAGCTCACGGCATCGACCGCAGCTCAGCCACTTCCCGGTCGCCCTGGTGTCCAGTCGCATGTGTCCTCCACGTCGGCACTCCTTCGACCCACGCTGCCGCGGAGCGCTCCACGACCGCTGGAGCGCCGCTGGTGACCGGCACGCCAAAAACGGCATTTCACCGGAAAACCGGGTGACGGAAGCCGTCATCGGTCGATCGCGCCTCGGTCAACCCGGCGCCCGGCCGTACCGGAAACGGTCAAGAATTCAGCGGGACGCGATGGAAAATCTGGAGATTTGCCGTTCTGACGCCATTTTTTGCAGGTTTCCGTGGTGGGCATCGATTCATGGGGAGCATCGGCCGCCGAGGCCGCCGGCCTGCAGGAACACGTAGTCGATCATCCGGGATGGGGCGAATGGAATTTCGGGTTCTGGGGTCTCTGGAGGTCCTCGACGGGGCCTGCGAGATCACGCCGAGCGCCGCGAAGGTGCGCGCGGTGCTGGCGATGCTGGTGCTCCGCCACAACCAAATCGTCTCGACCCGCGAATTCATCGACGAGCTGTGGGGGGAGCGGCCGCCGCCGAGCGCGCTTTCCACGCTGCACACCTATGTCTACAAACTGCGCAAGACGCTCGGCCGCGGCGGCGCCGCGACGCTCGCCACCAAGCCGTACGGCTACCTGCTCCAGGTCGACCCGGCCGCGGTGGACCTGCACGAGTTCGAGCGCCGGGTGGCCGAGGGCCGCAGGCTGCTCGACCAGGGGGACGCCGAGCGGGCCTCGCGCGCGCTGGTCGGCGCGCTCGGGCTGTGGCGGGGACCGGCGCTGGCGAACGTGGTGCCCGGCGAGCTGCTGTCCGCGCAGATCACCCGGCTGGAGGAGAGCCGGCTGCGCGCGCTCGAGCTGCGCATCGAGGCCGACCTGCGGCTGGGCCGGCACCGGGAGCTGATCAGCGAGCTGAAGGAGCTCACCCTCATCCACCCGCTCAACGAGGAGTTCCACGCCAAGCTCATGGCGGCGCTGCACGCGTGCGGGCGCCGGGTGGAGGCGCTGGAGGTGTTCCAGAGCCTGCGCCGCCGCCTCGTCGACCAGCTCGGCCTGGAGCCGTCCCCGGAGCTGCGCCGCCTCCAGCAGCGTCTGCTCGCCGCGGACGACGCCGGCCCGCTGCCGGCCGAGCCGCGCGAGGAGGCGGTGACCGTGGTGGAGCGCCGCCCGGCCCAGCTCCCGCCGGACATCGCCGACTTCGTGGGCCGCGCCGCGGAGCGGGAGTGGCTGGCGGTCGCGCTCGACCGGTCCGCGAGGGCGGGGACCGCGGTCCGGGTGGCCTGCCTCACCGGCATGCCGGGGGTGGGCAAGACCGCGCTCGCGGTGCACGCGGCCCACCGCGCCCGCCAGGCGTACCCGGCGGGCCAGCTGTTCGCCCGGCTCACCGCGCCGGACGGCAGCCCGGTCGACCCGGGCGAGGTGCTCGGCGGGTTCCTGCGCGCCGCGGGCGTGCCCGACGAGCGCATCCCCGCCGACCCCGGCGAGCGCAGCACGATGTTCCGCACCTGGACCGCGGGCCGCCCGGCGCTCGTGGTGCTCGACGACGCCTGCGGCGCCGAGCAGGTGCAGCCGCTGCTGCCCGGCTCGGCCGAGTGCGCGGTGATCGTCACCAGCCGGTACGGCCTGCACGGCGTGGCCGGGGCGCGGGTGCTCGCCCTGGACGTGCCGGACGAGGCCGAGTGCCTGGAGCTGCTCGCGCTCATCATCGGCGAGGCCAGGGTGGAGCAGGAGCGCCGGGAGGCCGAGCGCATCGTCCGGCTGTGCGGCGGGCTGCCGCTCGCGCTGCGCTGCGCGGGCTCCCGGCTCGCCGCGAGCCAGGGCCTGGCGCTGCGCAACTACGCCGACCGGCTCGCCGACCCGGCCACCCGGCTCGACGAGCTGTGCGTGTCGAACCTCGACGTGCGCGCCGCGCTCGACGCCTCGTACCGCCGGCTCGACCCGCCCGAGCGCAGCCTGTTCCGGCTGCTCGGCCTGCTGCGCACCCCGGACGTGGCGCCGTCGCACGCCGCGGCGCTGCTCGGCTGCGAGACCGCCCGCGCGGCCCGGCTGCTCGCCCGCCTCGCCGACGCCTCGCTGCTGCGGGTACGGCCCGGCGACGACGGCGAGGTCCGTTACACGCTGCACGAGCTGGTGCGGCTGTTCGCCCGGGAGTGCCTGGAGGAGGAGCTCGACCGCGCCCGGTCCGGCGAGCCGCCGCTCGCCGAGGAGGACGCCGAGGAGGAGACCGAGGAGACCGTCGCGGTGCCGCTGGAGGGGCTCCAGCGCTGAACCAGCAGCTCTCCAGACAATCCGGACATTCTGTGCATATTCGGATGAAAGGAGAGGGGCTGTGCACCAGACGCTGATCGTCGCACGGATGGAGCCCTCCGAGACCGAAGCCGTGGCGAAGATCTTCGCCGAGTCCGACGCCACCGATCTGCCGTACATGATCGGGGTCTCCCGGCGCACGCTCTTCCGGTTCCACGGCCTGTACTTCCACCTCGTCGAGGCGGAGCAGGACATCACGCCCAACCTCTACCGGGCCCGCTCGCACCCGCTGTACGCGGACATCAACCGGAAGCTCGCCGAGCACATCCGGCCGTACGACCCGAACTGGCGCGAGCCCAAGGACGCCATGGCCGAGCCGTTCTACCACTGGGAGGCGGGGCGATGACCAGGCCCATCGAGAAGGTGTCGATCGACGCGGTGGCGCCGAACACCCGCCGGGGCGGCGACCTGCGCGTGCTGCTCAGCCCGCGGACCGTCGGCGCGACCTCGGGCTTCATGGGCGCCGGGTGGCTGCGCCCCGGCGAGCACATCACCGAGCACTACCACCCCTACTCGGAGGAGTTCCTCTACCTGGTGCGGGGCACCCTCGTCGCCCGCATCGACGGCGAGCGGGAGATCACCCTCACCGCCGGCGACGCGCTCATGGTGCCGAAGACGATCCGGCACCGGCTCGACAACGTCGGCGACGAGGAGGCGTTCTTCGTCTTCCACGCCGGCCCGCTCGCCCCGCGGCCCGAGCTCGGGCACGTGGACACCGAGGCGGTCACCGGGACCGACGACGTGCCGCTGGTCGGGGGTGGGGGTCCGCGGTGAGGCGGGTGGTGATCACCGGTCTCGGGGTCACCGCGCCGGGCGGGATCGGCACCGCCGCGTTCTGGGATCTGATCAGCTCGGGCCGTACCGCGACCCGCCGCATCAGCCTCTTCGATCCCACCGGGTTCCGGTCCCGCATCGCCGCCGAGATCGACTTCGACCCGGCCGCGTGCGGCCTGTCGCCGCAGGAGATCCGGCGCATGGACCGGGCCGCGCAGCTCGGCGTGGTGAGCGCCCGGGAGGCGCTCGCCGACAGCGGGCTCACGTTGGAGGACGTGCCGCCGGAGCGGCGCGGGGTGAGCATCGGCAGCGCGGTCGGCTGCACCACGGGGCTCGAGGAGGAGTACGTCGTGGTGAGCGACGGCGGCCGCGAGTGGCTGGTCGACCCGGCGTACGCCGTACCGCACCTGTACGGCTACATGGTGCCGAGCACGCTCGCGGTCGAGGTCGCCTGGACGGCCCAGGCCGAGGGGCCGGTCGCGCTCATCTCCACCGGGTGCACCGCCGGCCTCGACGCGGTCGGGCACGGGTACCGGCTGGTGCAGGAGGGGGCCGCGGACGTCGTGATCGCCGGGGCCACCGACGCGCCGATCTCGCCGATCACCGTGGCCTGCTTCGACGCGATCAAGGCCACCTCGCCGAACAACGACGACCCCGAGCACGCGTCGCGGCCGTTCGACCGCGACCGGGACGGGTTCGTGCTCGGCGAGGGCGCCGCGGTGATGGTGCTCGAGGAACGCGAGGCCGCGCTGCGCCGCGGTGCGGAGATTTATGCCGAAATTGTGGGATTCGCCAGCCGGAGCAACGCGTACCACATGACCGGCCTCAAGCCGGACGGGCGCGAGATGGCCGAGGCGATCCGCGTGGCGCTGCGCGAGGCCCGGCTCAACCCGGAGGACGTGGACTACATCAACGCGCACGGCTCCGGCACCCGGCAGAACGACCGGCACGAGACCGCCGCGTTCAAGGACGCGCTCGGCGAGCACGCCTATAAGACGCCGGTCAGCTCCATCAAGTCGATGGTCGGGCACTCGCTCGGCGCGATCGGCTCGATCGAGGTCGCCGCCTCGGTGCTGGCGATCAAGCACAACGTGATCCCGCCGACCGCGAACCTGCACACGCCCGACCCGGAATGCGACCTCGACTACGTGCCCGTCACCGCCCGCGAACAGCCCGTCGACGTGGTGCTCAGCGTCGGCAGCGGCTTCGGCGGGTTCCAGACGGCGATGCTGCTCGCGCAGAGGTGAGGCCGATGAACGACCGCAAGACCGCCACCCGATCCGGACGCGCCCCGGACGAGCGCGTCGTGGTGACCGGCATCGGCGTCACCGCGCCGAACGGCGTCGGCACCGAGGCCTACTGGGCCGCCACGCTCAACGGCAAGAGCGGCCTCGCCCGCATCACCCACCTCGATCCCGAGCGCTACCCGACCCGGGTGGCCGGGGTGGTGCAGGAGTTCGACGCGGCCGAGTACGTGCCGAGCCGGCTGATCGTGCAGACCGACCACTGGACCCACCTGGGGCTCGCCGCCACCGCGATGGCGCTCGGCGACGCCGGCGTCGACCCGGCCGAGCTGCCCGAGTACGAGATGGCGGTGGTGACCGCGAGCTCCTCGGGCGGCAACGAGTTCGGCCAGCGGGAGATCGAGAAGCTGTGGTCGAAGGGGCCGGAGTACGTCGGCGTCTACCAGTCGATCGCCTGGTTCTACGCCGCCACCACCGGCCAGGTCTCGATCCGGTACGGCATGCGCGGCCCGTGCGGCGTGATCTGCACCGAGCAGGCCGGCGGCCTCGACGTCGCCGCCCAGGCGCGGCGGCTGCTGCGGCGCGAGGCCCGCCTTGTCGTCACCGGCGGCACCGACGCCTCGCGCTCGCCGTACGCGCTGACCGCCCAGTTCACCAGCGGCATGCTCAGCACCCGGGACGACCCGGTCCGCGCCTACCTGCCCTTCGACGTCGACGCCTGCGGCCACGTGCCCGGCGAGGGCGGGGCGATGCTCATCGCCGAGGGCGAGTCCGCGGCCCGGCGGCGCGGGGCCGTGCCGTACGGGGTGATCGCGGGGTACGGGGCGAGCTTCGACCCGCGCCCGGAGCCCGGCCGCCCGGCCCGCTCCAACCTGGTCCGGGCGATCCGGCTCGCGCTCGACGACGCGCGGATCCGGCCCGACCAGGTGGACGTGGTGTTCGCCGACGCGGTCGGCGTGCCCGAACGCGACCTCGCCGAGGCCGCGGCGATCGGCGAGGTGTTCGGGCCGCGCGCGGTGCCGGTCACCGCGCCGAAGACCATGACCGGCCGGCTGTACGGCGGCGGCGCCGCGCTCGACCTGGCGACCGCCCTGCTCGCGATCCGCGACGGGGTGATCCCGCCGACCGTCGGGGTGACCTCGCCGGCGCCCGGCTGCGACCTCGACCTCGTCCTCGGCACCGCCCGCGAGACGCCGGTGCGCACCGCGCTCGTGCTCGCCCGCGGCTACGGCGGCTTCAACTCCGCACTCGTGGTGACCGCGCCCTGAGCCGCCCCGAGCCATCCATCCCGAAAAGGAGGGACGACATGACCATGTTCACGTTGGACGACGTGCGGCGCATCCTACGGCGCTGCGCGGGCGCCCCCGAGGGCGACGCCCTCGACGGCGACATCGCCGACGTCCCGTTCGCCGAGCTCGGCTACGACTCGCTGGCGCTGCTCGAGATGGCCGCGCACGTGCAGCAGGAGTTCGGCATCCGCATCCCGGACGACGCGATCGAGGAGATGACCACGCCGCGGGCGGCGGTCGAGTACGTCAACCGGCGGTTCGCCGGCGAGCCGAGCAGGTGATCGCGATGGCCGGACACACCGACAACCACGTCATCATCGAGCGGCCGCTAGAGCTGGTCTGGGACATCACCAACGACGTCGAGTCCTGGCCGCGCCTGTTCAGCGAGTACGCCTCCGCCGAGATCCTGCAGCGCCGCGGGCCGACCATCCGGTTCCGGCTCACCATGCACCCGGACACCGACGGCAACGTGTGGAGCTGGGTCTCCGAGCGCACGCCGGACCCGGTCACCCGCACCGTGCGGGCGCACCGGGTGGAGCCCGGCTGGTTCAAGTACATGCACCTCTTCTGGGAGTACGAGGAGGTGCCCGGCGTCAACGGCGGCGCCACCCGGATGCGCTGGGTCCAGGACTTCGAGATGCGGCGGGACGCGCCGCTGGACGACGCGCGCATGACCGAGCGGCTCAACGCCAACACCGCAATCCAGATGCAGCGCATCAAGCACCTGCTTGAGCGGGCCGACTTCAGAACGGAGATAGGGATATGACCACCGCCGCGACCACCCCGATGGCCAGGACCCAGAGCGTGTTCCGCGTCGTCGTCCGGCTGCGCGTGCACCCGGGCAAGGGCCAGGAGTTCGAGACCATCTGGCGGCAGATCGCCGAGACCATCGCGCGTAACCCGGCGAACCTCGGCCAGTGGCTGAGCCGGAGCGCCGACGAGGAGTGCGTCTACTACATCACCAGCGACTGGGTGAGCGAGAAACGCTTCCGCGAGTTCGAGCACAGCCCCGAGCACGCGGAGAACCGCAGGCGCATGGCGCACTGCAAGGCCGAGTCCTCGATGACGGCGATGACCGTCTTCTGCCACGTCCCGCCGCGGCCGCAGAGCGAGCGGGTGCGGGTCATGCTCCACCTGTTCGAGCCGCCCGGCGACCCGGGCGCGGTGGAGAGCGGCTACCACCAGATCAGCCGCAAGCTCGCCGGCCGGGCCGGGCTGCGCGGCAACGAGCTGCTCCGCTCGATGGACGACCCGCGCCGGTACACGGTGCTCAGCGACTGGGCGAGCCGGGAGGACTACATCGCCTGGCGGGACGCGCCCGAGCACCTCGCGATCACCGCGCCGCTGCGCCCCTACTGGGCCTCCGACCGCGACAGCACCTTCGGGGTGTACGAGGTCGTGGCGGCGTACTAGACCGCGGCCGGCCGACGATCCGGCGCGGCCCGCGCCCGGGGCGACCGCGGGTCGGGCCCGGTGCGGGCGCCGCGCCACACCGACCAAGGGGGGACAGACCATGCCGTACGCAGCGATCACGTTCCGGGTGAAGCCCGGGCACGAGGAGGAGATCAGTAGGATCTTCGCCGAATCGCCCCGCCTCGACTCGCCGATCGTCCGCGACGAGCAGGGGCGCGAGGTCGCCCGGCTGCTCGGCACGGCCGCGTTCGTCAAGGACGACGTGCTCGTCCGGGTGATCCACTACGAGGGGGACTTCGGCGCGGTGGGGCGGCACCTCGCCCGGCAGCGCAACATCCACCAGATCGAGGGGCGGCTGCAGCCGTACCTGGCCGAGACCCGTGCCACCGAGACGCCGGAGGGGTTCACCGCCTTCTTCCAGAACGCCTTGATGCGGTGTGTGTTCCACGCCGAGTCCGAGGCGCAGCCCATGGGGGCGTGACCGACGGGCACCGTTGCCGACGCCCGGGCGGCGATCCGCCGTCCGGGCTCCGGTCGCCGCGGAGGAAGGAGGCCGCGACGTGTCCGGCGACATCACACTCTCGTACGAAGGGTCGCACGGGCGGGGCCGGTGGACCGGCCGCGACCAGGTGGACGACCACGCGGAGCGCATCGAGTCCCTGGAGGCGGTGGCGCGGGAGAGCGGGCGGCTGGCCGAGCAGGCGGACCGCCTGGTGTGCGCGCTCGCCGGCCGGGCGGGCCTCGACCCGGCCGCCTTCCGCTGCCTGCACGTGCTGGTCCGGCGGGGGCCGCTCCCGGTGCACCGGCTCGCCGTACACGCCGGGCTGGATCCGGGTACGGCAGGCGTCGTCGTTGGGGAGCTGGAGCGCGCCGGGCTCGCCCGGAGGGAGCGCGACGACGCGGGGCACGAGGTGGCCCGGGCCGACGAGACCGCGTGCCGGGACCGGATCGCCCCGGCCGTGCGCGAGCTGCGCGAGGCCTGGCACGCGCTGACCGGGCACGGCTGCGACGACCTCGCGATCGTCGCGGTGCTGCTCGCCGAAGGCCGCAGGCTCACCGAGCTGGTGCCCACGCTAGGCTGACGCGCCGCGCTCCTCCTCGCGCTGGGCCGCGCGGCGCGCGATCCCCTGGGCCCAGCGCGCGCACTCGCGGGCGATGCCCGCCGCCTCGCGGGCCCGTCGCGCCTTCTCCCGCAGGTCCGGCCGGGTGGGGTTGAGCTCGGCGAGTGCGTCGTAGGTGGCCGCGGTCTCCTCCTCGTCCCGGGCGACCCGCTCGTGGGCCTCGGCGAGGGCCTTGGCGAGCCGCCTGCTCCGCAGCACCTCTCTGCCGAGGCGCTCCCTGATCAGATCCGAGGTGAGCCTTCCGTCGCCGTCCATGCCGCCACGCCTGCCCGCGCCCGCCGACGGCATGCGCCGCGTGCGGCAAAGCGCAGGTCAAGGCGGGGGATCGCGGCCGTCGCGGCCTTACCCTCAGGCCGGCGGCTGGCGTAGCCGGGGTATTTCGCGGCCCTCCCGGGGACGGGCCGATTGGGCCGCCCTTGGCCGTACGGGCCGACGGGCGGTCTGGCGATGCCGTGACGTGACATCTTGTGGCGTAGCGGGCGCACGTCGTCCGAGGTGCCGGGCGTTCCGGTCCGGGGTGGGGCCGAGTGACGAGGACCGATCCGCGGTACGGGCGCACGAGGTGGCACCCCGGGACGTGCGGTGCCGATCGCGCCGGTGGGCGCGGGTCAGCGGTTGAGCGAGCGGCTCATGCCGATGCACCGGCGCAGCCGCGGCCCGGTCCGCCTGAGCGGCGCCTGGTCGAGCTCGGCGACCATCGTCATGGCGGCCTTGGCGTCGGCGAGGATGCGCTGGGCCTGCTCGTCGTCGCCGGGCAGCTGCCCGCGCCGGTCCAGCTCGTGCCGGAGGAAGACGAGCGGATCCGGATCGCCGGCCCGCTCGGCGGCCACACTCGCCCGCGCAGCGGTGAGCAGCCCCAGGTAGTGGCTGCGCAGCAACGCCTCACGTGTACGCACCTGCTCGAGGTCGTCGAGCAGGTTGCGCGCGATCCTCACCAGGTCACCCGCGTGATCCGTCTCCGCGGTGATGTGGGCGCGGATGTCGTCGAACTCGGACCGCGTCATTGATGGCCACCTCCACCCCGTACTGGGACGCCGGAGCCCTGCGGCTCTGCGGGGCCCGTCTAGCTGCTTCTTAACCTGAGGCGATTGCGGACGGGTTGACAGCGGGTTGCCCTCCGTGCCCAAACGTCTCCTGTTGTGGATGCCTGAGAGGGGCGAATGGTTGACGTGCGGAACGAGTGGACATCGCAGTCTCGTGAGGCTGGTAAAGTTTTCAGCCGTCGCGGACGTGCGGTGCGGCCGCGGACCGTGATGGTCCGGAGGTCGCGCGATCGCCGCGGCTCCCTCTGACCATCACCTCCTCCGGGCGGATTTGGCGCTCCGGTGGGCAGTGAGCTAAGGTAGAGGGGTTGCCCTGGAGACAGGGTGTCCGATCCGCGGGTGGCCCGGTGCCGGGCGGCCGATCCCGGAAGGGGCCGGTTTGACAGGCGGTGGGAAACCCGCAGAATTGGACAGGCAAATGGAGCGCCCCGGACGCCGGGACCGGGATTCCGGTCACGGGCCGGTTCGGTGAACGCGTCCGTTCCTTGAGAACTCAACAGTGTGTCAAAAGCCAGTGCATGAGCTTTACCCCGTCATGCCAGGCGCTGCTCGGCAAGGCCTCGGGCTTTGCTGAGAGGTGTGTCTGGGTGATGGTTTTGCTGGGATGTCCCTCTTCGTGGGGGGTGTCTCAAGGGTTTTGAGGCATCTCATGGAGAGTTTGATCCTGGCTCAGGACGAACGCTGGCGGCGTGCTTAACACATGCAAGTCGAGCGGAAAGGCCCCTTCGGGGGTACTCGAGCGGCGAACGGGTGAGTAACACGTGAGCAACCTGCCCTCGACTCTGGGATAAGCCTGGGAAACCGGGTCTAATACCGGATACGACCTGCCTCCGCATGGGGGCGGGTGGAAAGGTGCCCTGTTTGGGGTTTCCGGTCGGGGATGGGCTCGCGGCCTATCAGCTTGTTGGTGGGGTAACGGCCTACCAAGGCGACGACGGGTAGCCGGCCTGAGAGGGCGACCGGCCACACTGGGACTGAGACACGGCCCAGACTCCTACGGGAGGCAGCAGTGGGGAATATTGCGCAATGGGCGGAAGCCTGACGCAGCGACGCCGCGTGGGGGATGAAGGCCTTCGGGTTGTAAACCTCTTTCGGCAGGGACGAAGGTGACGTGTACCTGCGGAAGAAGCGCCGGCTAACTACGTGCCAGCAGCCGCGGTAATACGTAGGGCGCGAGCGTTGTCCGGAATTATTGGGCGTAAAGAGCTCGTAGGCGGCTGGTCGCGTCTGCCGTGAAAGCCCGCGGCTTAACCGTGGGTCTGCGGTGGATACGGGCCGGCTAGAGGCAGGCAGGGGCAAGTGGAATTCCTGGTGTAGCGGTGAAATGCGCAGATATCAGGAGGAACACCGGTGGCGAAGGCGGCTTGCTGGGCCTGTCCTGACGCTGAGGAGCGAAAGCGTGGGGAGCGAACAGGATTAGATACCCTGGTAGTCCACGCCGTAAACGTTGGGCGCTAGGTGTGGGGTTCTTCCACGGGCTCCGTGCCGTAGCTAACGCATTAAGCGCCCCGCCTGGGGAGTACGGCCGCAAGGCTAAAACTCAAAGGAATTGACGGGGGCCCGCACAAGCGGCGGAGCATGTTGCTTAATTCGACGCAACGCGAAGAACCTTACCAAGGCTTGACATCACCCGGAAACGTCCAGAGATGGGCGCTCCCTTCGGGGCTGGGTGACAGGTGGTGCATGGCTGTCGTCAGCTCGTGTCGTGAGATGTTGGGTTAAGTCCCGCAACGAGCGCAACCCTCGTCCCATGTTGCCAGCACGCCCTTTTGGGTGGTGGGGACTCATGGGAGACTGCCGGGGTCAACTCGGAGGAAGGTGGGGATGACGTCAAGTCATCATGCCCCTTATGCCTTGGGCTGCAAACATGCTACAATGGCCGGTACAGTGGGTTGCGAGCCTGTGAGGGGGAGCGAATCCCTAAAAGCCGGTCTCAGTTCGGATTGGGGTCTGCAACTCGACCCCATGAAGTCGGAGTCGCTAGTAATCGCAGATCAGCAATGCTGCGGTGAATACGTTCCCGGGCCTTGTACACACCGCCCGTCACGTCATGAAAGTCGGCAACACCCGAAGCCCGTGGCCTAACCGGTTTCCGGGGGGAGCGGTCGAAGGTGGGGCCGGCGATTGGGACGAAGTCGTAACAAGGTAGCCGTACCGGAAGGTGCGGCTGGATCACCTCCTTTCTAAGGAGCACTCGGCCTGGCTGTTCCGTGACGTTAGGGGTTGCGGGAGAGTTTGGGTCCATGGACCGCGTTCGCAGGCGTGTGGTCTGCGCGTGGTGTGCTCGTGATCGTGGAGCGCTGGTTATTCAGGCTGCCGGGCCGGCTGCCGGCCGCTAGTACCGCCCGCTGTTGAGGGTTTGTCCTTGGTGGTGGGAGTGGGAACGTGGTTGTGGCGGGGTCTGGTGGTTTGGGCACACTGTTGGGTCCTGAGGGAACGGGCCTGTTGGTCTGGTCCCTTGTGGACGGTGCCGGTCTCCGTCATACCGGCTGTCACCTGATCCCCGGTCTACCTCTGTGTGGGCTTGAGGGGATGGGTGGGGGTGTCTGGTGGCGGGTTGGGCTGGTGGCTGTTTGTTGCTTGTGAACTGCATAGTGGACGCGAGCGTCTTGTGTGGCCGCGCCGTGTGTCTGCGGCCGGCGACCTAAGAGCGCTTGCTGGTCACACCGGTGACCGGAGACTGGTCCAGGTGGTCGGGTGAGGCCTGATTCCTGAGCTGTCTCGGTGGAGCCGGTGCCTGGGAAGTCGGATCTGGGTCGTGGATCGGTGACCTTCGGCTGTGTGCCGGGGTGTTGGGTCTGCGGTTCGGGTTCGTGATGCGGGTGCCGGGTTGGTGTGACCGGTTGAGTGCTGGGTTGCTGGTTTGCGGGTGCGGTGGCGTGTGCTCCGTGTGTGGTCAAGTTGTTAAGGGCACACGGTGGATGCCTTGGCACCAGGAGCCGATGAAGGACGTGGGAGGCTGCGATAAGCCTCGGGGAGCCGCCTACCGGGCTGTGATCCGGGGATTTCCGAATGGGGGAACCTGGCCCGAGTCATGTCGGGTCGCCGCCGCCTGAATGTATAGGGCGGTTGGTGGTAACGCGGGGAAGTGAAACATCTCAGTACCCGTAGGAAGAGAAAACAATAGTGATTCCGTTAGTAGTGGTGAGCGAACGCGGAAGAGGCTAAACCGTGCGCGTGTGATAGCCGGCGGGCGTTGCGTGTGCGGGGTTGTGGGAGCTTCCTGGGCTGGTCCGCCGACTGGCCGGGCAGTGAGAAATCGTCATGGTAGCCGAACGTTCTGGAATGGGCGGCCGTAGACCGTGAGAGCCGGGTAGGTGAAACCGTGGCGACTGTCTGGGGGAGTTTCCCGAGTAGCACGGGGCCCGAGGAATCCCGTGTGAATCTGCCAGGACCATCTGGTAAGCCTAAATACTCCCTGGTGACCGATAGTGGACGAGTACCGTGAGGGAAAGGTGAAAAGTGCCCCGGTGAGGGGTTGTGAAAGAGTACCTGAAACCGTGTGCCTACAAGCCGTGGGAGCCGTGTCGCCCATGTTCGTAAGAGCGTGGGTGTGGTGACTGCGTGCCTTTTGAAGAATGAGCCTGCGAGTTGCGGTGTGTGGCGAGGTTAACCCGTGTGGGGGAGCCGTAGCGAAAGCGAGTCTGAATAGGGCGATGGAGTCGCATGCCGCAGGCCCGAAGCGGGGTGATCTACGCATGGGCAGGGTGAAGCTCAGGTAAGACTGGGTGGAGGCCCGAACCCACCAGGGTTGAAAACCTGGGGGATGACCTGTGTGTAGGGGTGAAAGGCCAATCAAACTCCGTGATAGCTGGTTCTCCCCGAAATGCATTTAGGTGCAGCGTCGCGTGGTGCTTGCCGGAGGTAGGGCGCTGGTTGGCTGATGGGCCTTACCGGGTTACTGAGGTCAGCCAAACTTCGAATGCCGGTAAGTTGAGCGCGGCAGTGAGACTGCGGGGGATAAGCTTCGTGGTCGAGAGGGAAACAGCCCAGATCGTCGATTAAGGCCCCTAAGCGTGTGCTGAGTGGGAAAGGATGTGGAGTCGCTGTGACAGCCAGGAGGTTGGCTTAGAAGCAGCCATCCTTGAAAGAGTGCGTAATAGCTCACTGGTCTAGTGATTCCGCGCCGACAATGTAGCGGGGCTTAAGCACACCGCCGAAATCGCGGCACCGTGCACTCCTTGTGGGTGTGTGGTGGGTAGGGGAGCGTCGTGTCGCCGGTGAAGCCTGGGAGTGATCCTTGGTGGAGGTGGCGCGAGTGAGAATGCAGGCATGAGTAGCGTTTCAGAAGTGGGAAACTTCTGCGCCGGATGACCAAGGGTTCCTGGGGCAGGCTGATCCGCCCAGGGTAAGTCGGGGCCTAAGGCGAGGCCGACAGGCGTAGTCGATGGATAACGGGTTGATATTCCCGTACCCGCTGTGGTGCGTCCATGTCGAGGCCGGTGATACTAAGGGTCCTAGCCCGGCCGGCGTTCTTTGAGCGTCGGTGTCTGGGTGAACGCCTGGCCTGATCCGGTAGTAGGCAAGCGATGGGGTGACGCAGGAGGGTAGCCCATCCCAGGCGGTGGTTGTCCTGGGGTAAGCATGTAGCCCGCACCGTAGGCAAATCCGCGGTGCATTGAGGGTGAGGTGTGATGCCGAGCCGATTGTGGCGAAGTGGGTGATCCCATGCTGCCGAGAAAAGCCTCTAGCGAGTGCCGCGGCGGCCCGTACCCTAAACCGACTCAGGTGGTCAGGTAGAGAATACCGAGGCGTTCGGGTGAACTGTGGTTAAGGAACTCGGCAAATTGCCCCCGTAACTTCGGGAGAAGGGGGGCCCCTGCTGGTGAACGGCTGTGCGCTGGGAGCTGGTGGGGGTCGCAGTGGCCAGGGGGAAGCGACTGTTTACTAAAAACACAGGTCCGTGCGAAGTCGTAAGACGATGTATACGGACTGACGCCTGCCCGGTGCCGGAACGTTAAGGGGACCGCTTAGCGAGCTCTTCGGGGCTTGCGAAGGCGAGAACTTAAGCGCCGGTAAACGGCGGTGGTAACTATAACCATCCTAAGGTAGCGAAATTCCTTGTCGGGTAAGTTCCGACCTGCACGAATGGCGTAACGACTTCCCCGCTGTCTCAACCACAGGCCCGGTGAAATTGCAGTACGAGTAAAGATGCTCGTTTCGCGCAGCAGGACGGAAAGACCCCGGGACCTTCACTGCAGCTTGATATTGGCGTCTGGAATGGCTTGTGTAGGATAGGTGGGAGACTGTGAAGCCTCGACGCTAGTTGGGGTGGAGTCGTTGGTGAAATACCACTCTGGCTGTTTTGGGCGTCTAACCCGCGCCCCTGGATCGGGGTGGGGGACAGTGTCTGGCGGGTAGTTTAACTGGGGCGGTTGCCTCCTAAAGGGTAACGGAGGCGCCCAAAGGTCCCCTCAGCCTGGTTGGCAATCAGGTGGTGAGTGTAAGTGCACAAGGGGGCTTGACTGTGAGACCGACGGGTCGAGCAGGAGCGAAAGCTGGGACTAGTGATCCGGCACTTCCGTGTGGTTGGGGTGTCGCTCAACGGCTAAAAGGTACCCCGGGGATAACAGGCTGATCTTCCCCAAGAGTCCATATCGACGGGATGGTTTGGCACCTCGATGTCGGCTCGTCGCATCCTGGGGCTGGAGTCGGTCCCAAGGGTTGGGCTGTTCGCCCATTAAAGCGGTACGCGAGCTGGGTTTAGAACGTCGCGAGACAGTTCGGTCCCTATCCGCTGCGCGCGTAGGAGACTTGTGGGGGGCTGTCCCTAGTACGAGAGGACCGGGATGGACGAACCTCTGGTGTGCCAGTTGTGCCGCCAGGTGCATGGCTGGTTGGCTACGTTCGGTGTGGATAACCGCTGAAGGCATCTAAGCGGGAAGCCGTCCCCGAGATGAGGTCTCCCGCCCCTTTGGGGGGTAAGGTCCCCACGAGATGAGTGGGTTGATAGGCCGGTGGTGGAAGCTCTGTGAGGGGTGGAGCTGACCGGTACTAATAGACCGAGGACTTGACCGCATACGGAGCATGCGGCGCCGCATGGGTGGTGGCGTGTTCCGTGGTTTGCAGGGCGTTTCGTGTTCGCTGTGTGGTTCTCGAGCAACAGGCGGCTTTGCCGTTGTTGTTCTTTGGGTGTCGTTTCGGTGGTTATGGCGGAAGGGAAACACCCGGTTACATTCCGAACCCGGTAGTTAAGCCTTCCTGCGCCGATGGTACTGCACCTTGGGGGGTGTGGGAGAGTAGGTCGCTGCCGGACGACTTTATGTGAGTGCCCCTGGCTGGGTTTCCCGGCTGGGGGCACTCGCATTTCTAGACGTTTTTTTGGGCCCTGAGAGCTTGCTCAGGGCCCTTTTTGGGTTTTGGGCGTCGTCTTGGCGGTGCGGAGGGGTGCGGCATGGTGTGCGCGCTCCTTGGCTGCCGGCCGGTGGCGCCGTGGGTTGATCCCCGCATGTGTGCGGCATCGGTGACGGGCCTTGCCGGGCTCCGCAACGCGGTTACGGCCCCACGAGTCCTGGACTTCGGTAGGTGAGCTGTGGGCGTCGAGCCCGTCATGAGGGTCACCAAGGGCGTTTGTGCCGGACCGCTCTGATTTCCTGAACACTTGTGAGCGATGGGACTTTTTCGGTGTTAAATAAACGCTTCGTTCAGGATGGCCTGGACGATGGCCGCGGTGGTGCTGCGAAAGGTTGCCGGCGGGCTCGGTATTGCTGACGATATTGTGAACGCCCGGCTTGTCTACAATTTCGGTGCCGCGTGAACTCGGATTGTGGTCGGGTCGGCTTTCGCAGGGCGACCGGCCGGGATAAAGCGGCGACGGGACGGTAAGGGCCTTTAGTGGCTCGGTTGGCCCGCTGACCGGTCCTCCGTGCCCTTTGGGCCCAGGCGTGCACCGTGACGGCGCGTGGCTCGGAGGCGCGGCCGTGGGCTACGCGGCGATGCCGCCTTCACCGAGGTGCGCTGGGCATCCTGGTTCCTGCGCGCCCGGGCGGAGGGGAACCGGCTCTGGTCACACTCCGTGACGGTAAGTGATCATGGACGGAGGCCTCGGAGGGCCCGCCGGGCGAATCTTACTTTGCCGCTCACTATCGCAAACATCGGTAGTGATGTTGCCTGAGTTGATACCGGAATGAGCGGGACGCAATTGGTGTGTTGTGAAGGTTGACACGCTACGCTACTCCCACCCAGGACATCTCCCGCAAATGGCTCGTCTCGCCTGATTTGGGTTGGTCAGCGTGAGTGGTAGGCACCATGGTCAGGAGCTCGCCGTCCGATGGGATCGGGGTGGTCCGCAGCATCGCCGCAAGAACGGCCAGGTCCGGACGATCGCCGGTGTCGTCGCCGGGGCGAGCCTGCTCATCGCGACGGCCGTCGGCGCCTACACCCTCGCCAGCGGGCCTACCTGTGACCAGCGGTTTCAGCTTGACGTGGTAGCGGCCGCCGAGATCCAGCCGGTGCTGGACGAGGTCGCGCGCGGCTTCGAGGCGGAGCACGCCTGCGTGTCGATCGAGACGCGTATCCGGCCCCCGGTCGACGTCGCCGAGAGCATCGCGAACATGGCCGACCGCCCCGACGTGTGGGTGCCCGACGCCTCGCTCTGGGTCGACTACGCCAACCTGCGGGCGCAGGACGGCGACGAGGAGGCGCCGGGGGACGAGGGTACGGCGGAGCAGGTGAACCGGACCGAGCTGTTACAGCCCATGCTCGACAAGGGCCGGTCCATCGCGCGTTCGCCGGTCATCCTCGGCGCGGCCCCGGGAACCGAGGAGAAGCTGCGCAAGGACGGCGAGCCGAGCTGGACCATGCTCATCCCTGGCACCGCGGAGCGCAAGCGGCTCGGCGACACGATGGTCGTACGCCTGCCGACCCCGGGCCAGTACGCGTCCGGCCTCGCCGCCCTCAACGTGCTGGACGCGGTCGCCGACCTGCGCCCCGAGCTGATGGACGCGGTCCGCGACGCCGCCTTCGAGCTGCGCGACTCGATGATCGCCGACGAGCGGACCCTGTTCGACGTCTTCGCCAAGGACGCCGAGGACGACGACAAGGACAAGAAGGACAAGAAAGACAAGGACAAGGACGCCAAGGAGTACATCGTCGTCGCGAGCGAGCAGGCGATCTGGCGGTACAACCGCTCCACCACCGACAACCGGGTGATCGGCGTCTACCCGGCCGAGGGCGCGCTCGCACTCGACTACCCGTACGTGGTGACCTCCACCACCGCCACCGGCCGCCGCCTCGCCCAGCAGTTCTTCCAGGCGCTCACCTCGCCCGCGGGCCAGGAGGCGATCCGGGCGGCCGGCTTCCGTACCCCGGACGGCAAGGGCGGGCCGAGCCTGAGCTCGCGGACCGGGCTGCGGGCCAAGGAGCCGACCCGCATCCCGAACCCGGACGCGGCCACCACGCTGCGCGGCCTGCTCCAGGCCCGGCTGATCGTCGCCGACACCCGTGCCCTGCTGCTCATCGACGTCAGCGGGTCGATGGACCGCAAGGTGCCCGGCACGAAGCTGACCCGCGCCAAGGCGATCGTCCGGCTCGCCGAGGAGGGCGTGCAGGCCCTGCCGAAGGGCAGCGAGGTCGGCCTGTGGGTGTTCGCCTCGAAGCTCGACGGCGACAAGGACTACCGCGAGCTCGTGCCCATCGCCCCGCTCGACGAGAAGGTCGACGGCCGCACCCACAAGGACGCGGTGATCGAGGAGCTGCGGCGGCTGCCCCGCAAGACCAAGGGCGACACCGGCCTGTACGACTCGGTGCTCGCCGCCTTCCGCGCGGCCGCGGAGAACCCGGTGCCGAACAAGCTGACCTCGATCGTCGTGTTCACCGACGGCAAGAACGAGGACGACGACGGCATCTCGCTCAAGGAGCTGCTGTCGACGCTGCGCCGGGAGTTCGAGCCCACCCAGCCCGTCACCGTGTCGATCGTCGGCTACGGGCGCGGCATCGAGTACGACGAGCTGCGCCAGATCGCCGCCGCCACCAACGGCGTGGCCAAGGTCGCCAAGGACTTCGACGAGGCCGAGCGCATCTTCCTGTCGCTGATCGCCCAGCGCGCCTGCATGGAGTGCGAGGACGGCCAGGCCTCCGACTCCGACGGCTGACCCTGCCGCGTCCGCCGCCGCGGCGACGCCGTACCGGGCGCCGGTCATGCCGCGGTCAACCGCCGCCCCGGAGTTCCCCTGGGCCGCGCGTGCCGGCTCGACGACCGCGGGGTCCGGCCACGACGGTCAACGGTGGCGGACTCGCGGGGGTGGACGTTTGAGACTGTCGACTGTGGCGCTGACCGCCCTGGTCGTGGGGTGGACGTTCCTGTGCGGCCACCCGCCCCCCACCCCGGGGCAGGGCGCGCGGTCCGCACCGGTCGCGGCCCGGGCCGCCAAGGCCGCGACGGCCGCCACCCCGGTGGCGTACCGGCCGTCCTACCTGCTGCGCTCCTGGGCCACCCTGACCCGGGCGGGCGGCAAGACCCAGCTGCGCAGCCCGCCGAGGCGGCAACGGCACGCGCTCGACGCCGCGCGGCTCACCCGCGCGCTCGACCGTCACCTCGCCGGATGGCCGGGCCGGCTCTCCGCCGCGGCCGCCGACCTGGGCACCGGCCGCGGCTTCCGCTACCACGCCGACGAGCGCATGATCACGGCGAGCACGGTGAAGGTCGAGATCCTCATGGGGCTGCTGCTCACCGCGCCGTGGCGGGAGCTCGGCGCGCACACCCGGCGGCTCGCCGACCTGATGATCCGGGCCAGCGACAACCGGGCCACCGACCGGCTGTGGGAGCTCCTCGGGTACGCCGCCGGGCTCAACCGGGTGAGCTGGGCGTTCGGCCTGCGGCACACCGGCGCGGTGGACGGCCGCTGCGTCGACCTGTACTGCTGGGGCGTGGTCCGCACCACGGCCGCCGACCAGGTACGGCTCATGCGGCTGCTGGCCACCGGGGCCGGCCCGCTCGCCGCGGCGGACCGCGCGGCCGTGCTCTCCCTCATGCGCCGCGTGCTGCCCGGCCAGCGGTGGGGCGTGTCGGCCGGGGCGTGCCCGGGCGACACGGTCGCCCTGAAGAACGGCTGGCTGCGCCGTATCCACAACCACCTGTGGGTGATCGCCAGCGTCGGGCTCATCTCCCGGCACGGCAGGCACTACGCGATCGCCGTGCTGAGCGAGGGCAGCGCCACGATGGCCGACGGGGTCGCGCGGGTCGAGCGCGTGGCGCGCACCATCATGACGGCCCTGCGCGGCGGATGCGGGCCGACCGCCGGGGCCCCCGTACGGCGCGCCGCCGCCGGGCGCGCCGTACCCGGCGGTCAGTCCGCCGGCGCGACGAGCCGGTAGCCCACGCCGCGCACCGTCTGGATGAGCCTGTCCTCGTGGTCGCGCAGCCGCCGGCGGAGCCGCTTGACGTGCACCGCGATCGTGTTCGTGGACAGGTTCTCCTCCGAGTGCCACACGTGCCGCATGATCTGCTCGCGGGTGACCGTGCGGCCCGCGTTGCGCATGAGGAAGTGCAGCAGCTCGAACTCGCGCAGCGGAAGGTGCACCACGTCACCGCCCACCCGCACCTGGTAGGCGGTGACGTCGAGCTCGACGTGTCCGACGGTGAGCACGGTCCGCTCCCTTCTCGGCTCGCCGATGCAGGCGCCCTGGACCAGCGGCAGCAGCTCGGGCACGCGGTACGGCCGCGCCACGCACGCGGTCGCCCCGGCGGCCAGGGCGCGCACCGCCCGCTCGGCGTCCCCCTCGCCGACGCCGAGCAGCACCGGCACGCCCTGCACGTGCCGTACCGCGCGCACGAAGTCGACCGCGTCGACGACGGTCAGGGTCGCGCTCACCAGCACCACGTCGGGCTGGAGCGCGCCCGTCCGCAGCAGGGCCTGGGCGCCGTCGGCGACGCCGGTGACCTCCACCCCCTCGGCCTGCAGCGCCGAGGCGAGCTCCTTGATCAGCCTGACGTCCGGATCGGCCACCAGCAGAGCGGGCGCCGTCCGGGACCTTCCGTCCGCCTCGGCCGGCGTCCGCGGCTGGACCAACCCTGTCCTCCAGTTTCAGCCGAACGTTCGGGCATGGGATCAGCCGAATCGACCCGTGATGTAGTCCTCGGTGCGCTTGTCGCGGGGATTGGTGAAGATCCGGCTCGTCTGGTCGAACTCCACCAGCCGGCCGTACCGCTGACCGTTCTCGTCGACCTCCGCGGTGAAGAAGGCGGTGCGCTCGGAGACCCGGGCCGCCTGCTGCATGTTGTGGGTGACGATCACGATCGTGTACTCGCGGGCCAGCTCCTGCATCAGGTCCTCGATCTTGGTGGTGGCGATCGGGTCGAGCGCGGAGCACGGCTCGTCCATGAGGATCACCTCGGGCTTCACCGCGATCGTGCGGGCGATGCAGAGCCGCTGCTGCTGGCCGCCGGAGAGCGACAGCGCGTTCTGCTTGAGCTTGTCCTTGACCTCGTCCCAGAGCGCCGCCTTGGTGAGCGCCTCCTCGACGATGTCGTCCAGGTTCCCCTTCATGCCGTTGACCCGCGGGCCGTAGGCGATGTTGTCGTAGATCGACTTGGGGAACGGGTTCGGCTTCTGGAACACCATGCCGATGCGGCGGCGCACCTCGATCGGGTCCACGTGCTCGCCGTACACGTCCTCGTCGTGGTAGAGGATCGTGCCGGAGACGCGGGCCCCGGGGATGAGGTCGTTCATCCGGTTGAAGCAGCGCAGCACCGTGCTCTTGCCGCACCCGGACGGACCGATCATCGCGGTGATCTCCCGGCGGCCGATCACCATGTTGACGTCGCGCACCGCGGCGTAGTCGCCGTAGTGCACGGTGAGGCCGGAGACGGTGAACACCGGGTCGAGCGGCTCGGGCGTGCTGGGCACCCGGGCGCCGGTGACGCCGACCTGGGGCGCGGTCATCGGGGGAGCTGCGTGTCTGTCCATCGAAGGCCTTTCGTTCGATGCGGGCCGGGCGGGCTCAGTAGCGCTTCTGGTACCGGTTGCGCAGCAGGATCGCCGCCGAGTTCATCAGCAGCAGCAGCGCGAGCAGGATCACGATCGCGGCCGCGGCGAGCAGGTGGAACTCCTCCCGGGACTGGGTGATCCAGAAGTAGATCTGCACCGGAAGCGCGGAGAACCGGTCGAACACGCTCGACGGGTTGAACGGCACGAACGTCGCCGCGCCGAGCACGATCAGCGGCGCGGCCTCGCCGATCGCCCGGGACAGCGCGAGGATCGCGCCGGTCGCGATGCCGGGGATCGCGGCGGGCAGCACCTGCCGGTAGATGGTCTGCCACTGGGTCGCGCCGAGGGCGAGCGAGCCCTCCCGGATCGACGGCGGGACCGCCCGGATCGCCTCCCGCGCCGCGATGATCACGATGGGCAGCACGAGCAGGGAGAGCGCCATCGCCCCGGTGAGCACGCCGAACCCGAGGCCGAGCACCCGGGCGATGATGCCCAGCGCCAGGATGCCGTAGATGATCGAGGGGATCGCGGCGAGGTTCTGGATGTTGAGCTCGATCACCCGGTTGTACCAGCGGGTCCGGTCGGCGTACTCCTCCAGGTAGATCGCGGCGAGGATGCCGGTGGGCAGGGCCATGACCGCGGTGAGCCCGACCAGCCACATCGTGCCCACGATCGCGGACTGCGCGCCCGCCGCCTCCGGCCGCCGGATCGACGGCATGTTCTCCCACAGCCGGGAGTCGAACCGCCCGAGGCCCTTGGAGACCATCGAGTAGAGCACCAGGGCGAGGAACCCGAGCGCGATGACGAGGCTCGCCACCAGGGCGACTTTGAACAGGTGCTCGCGCAGCGGCCGCCCCTTGGCGGCGAGCCGTACCGCGGTCTTCGGCGTGGTGAGGAGCGTCACTCGTAGACCTCCCGGAAGCGGCGCACGATCCGGGCGCTGATGTAGTTGAGCACGAAGGTGGTGACGAACAGCAGCGAGCCGACCGCGAACACCGCCTTGTACACCGTCGACCCGACCGGGATGTCACCGGAGGCCGCCTGCGCGATGTAGGAGGCGAAGGTGACCATCTCCTGCAGCGGGTTGACGGTGAGGGAGGGGTTCGAGCCGGCGGCGACGACCACGATCATCGTCTCGCCGAACGCCCGGGAGACGGCGAGGATGACCCCGGCGATGATGCCGGAGAGCGCCGCGGGGAACACCACGCGCAGCGAGGTGACCATGCGCGAGGAGCCGAGCGCGAACGCGCCCTCGCGGAGCCCGTTCGGCACCGCCGACATCGCGTCCTCGGCGAGCGAGGCCACCAGCGGAATGATCATGATGCCCACGACGATGCCCGCGGACAGGCCGTTCTTGAAGCTCACGTCGAACGGCGTCCACTCCCGCAGGAACGGCGTGACCACGGTGAGCGCGAAGAAGCCGAGCACCACCGTGGGAATGCCGGCGAGCACCTCGAGGGTCGGCTTGATCACCTTGCGGACCCGCTTCGAGGCGTACTCCGACAGGTAGATCGCGGCGAGCAGGCCGAGCGGGACCGCCACCAGCACGGCGATGAGCGTGATCACCACCGTGCTGACCACCAGCGGCAGCACGCCGAACGCAGGCGGCTTGAAGCCGGGGCCCCAGCTCGTGCCGGTGACGAACTCGACGATGTCGACCTCGGCGAAGAACTCGATCGTGGGGGACAGCAGCGAGGCGATGATCCCGACCGTGGTGGCGATCGACACCAGGGCGGCCAGGAGCAGCACCGCCTTCACGACCGACTCGCCGTAACGCGGGCGGGACCGCCCCAGGCGCATGCCCGGGGCGGCCGCGGCACGGGAGGACCGCTCCATGGCTCAGCTCGCCGAGAGGGCCTGGACGGCGGACTTGAGCTTCGCCTCCTGCTCGGCGTTGAGCGGGATGAACTTCGCGTCGGTCGCGATCCGGTTGATGTTGTTCGCGTAGAACTCCACGAACGCCTTCACCTCGGGACGCTTCATCGACTCGTTCTTGACGTAGACGAACAGCGGCCGGGAGAGCGGGGTGTAGCTGCCGTCCTGTGCGGTCTGCACGCTCGGGGCGACGCAGCCGTTGCCCGCGTCGATCTCGACCGCGGCGAGCTTGTCCTGGTTCTCCTCGAAGTAGGTGAACCCGAAGTAGCCGAGGCCGCCCTTGGCGCCGGCCACCGCGGCGACGATGTCGTTGTCGTTCTCCGAGGCGCTGTAGTCCTTGCGGCTCGCGCCCTCCTCGCCGTTGATCTCGTCGGTGAAGTAGTCGAAGGTGCCCGAGTCGGTGCCCGGCCCGGCGAGGGCGAGCGGCTCGTCCGGGAACTTCGGGTCGACGTCCTTCCAGCTCTTGACCTTGCCCTCGGCGGCGGGCTCCCACATCTTCTTCAGCTGCTCCACCGTGAGGCACTTGGCCCAGGTGTTCTCCTTGTTCACCACGACCGTGAGGGCGTCGGTGGCGACGGTCAGCTCCGTGTAGGTGATGCCCTTCGCCGCGCAGGCGGCCTTCTCCTCGTCCTTGATCGGCCGCGAGGCGTTCTGGATGTCGGTCTCACCGTTGCAGAACTTCTCGAAGCCGCCGCCGGTGCCGGAGGTGCCGACCGCCACCTGCACCTGCGGCTGCTGCTCGGCGAAGAACTCGTACGCGGCGGTGGTGAGCGGGCCGACGGTGCTGGAGCCGTCGGAGTTGATCTGGCCGCTCAGCTGCTGCGCCGCGGCGCCGCCGCCCGTCTCCTCGGTCCGGGGGGTGTCGGTGCCCCCGCCGCCACCGCAGGCGGCCGTCAGGGCGATGAGGAAGGTCGCCGCGGTCATCGCGCTCAGGCGGCGCTGTCCACTGGTCACGGTCTTCGTCCTTCTCCGTTAAAGGATCTTCATCCAGGTTCGTCGGCCCTCAGTGAAGTCGGCGAAAGTGAACGGAGATGAAACGAACTGTGACGCGTGACGGAAAACGTCGGCCTCACTCACTTAACACCGAAGCGGGCGGTGGCTTTGCCCGCCCGTGACCGGCGGCGGGTCCGGTGGCGCGGAGCCGTTCATCTACCTGACATCCTTGAGGGCATGGCTGGAGAAAGCACGAGGGACATGTCCGTGGACGGTGCCGGGGACCGGGCCGGTACGGCACGGCCGTACCGCATCTGCCTGGTGTGCCTGGGCAACATCTGCCGGTCGCCGATGGCCGAGGTGGTGCTCCGGGACGTGCTCGAGCGGCGCGGCCTGGGCGACGTGGTGGTCGTGGACAGCGCCGGGACCGGCGGCTGGCACGTGGGGGAGCCGATGGACGAGCGGGCCGCGGCGACGCTCGCCGCCGCCGGGTACGACGGCTCCCGGCACCGGGCGCGGCGGTTCGAGCCGGAATGGTTCGCCGAGCGGGACCTGGTGCTGGCGATGGACCGGGACAACCTGCGCACGCTGCGGCGGCTCGCGCCCGAGGGCGCGGACGTGCGGCTGCTGCGGTCCTTCGACCCGGACGCGCCCGAGGACGCCGAGGTGCCCGACCCGTACTACGGCGGCCGCGAGGGCTTCGTCCGCGTGCTGGAGATGATCGAGGCCGCGGCGGAGGGCGTGGCCGAGCACGCCGCCCGGGCCGTGGGCCGCGCGCCGGAACGGCGGTGATCCGCCGGTGAGCGCCGACGTGCGGATCGTCGCCGACCTCGGCCGCAGCCACCGCTGGACGCTGCACCGGGGCGTGTTGCCCGACGGCCGGCGGGTGTTCGTCAAACGGGGCGCCGACTTCGCCTCCGAGGCGGCCGGGCTGCGCTGGCTCGGCGAGGCCGGCGCGGTCGCGGTGCCGGAGGTGATCGAGTGCGCCGGCGACCGGCTCGTGCTCGAGTGGATCGACGAGGGCGCGCCGAGCGACGAGGCCGCCGAGCGGTTCGGGCGGGACCTCGCCCGGCTGCACCGGGCCGGGGCGGAGTCGTACGGCGCGCCGTGGCCGGGCTGGATCGCCGAGCTGCCCATGGACAACACCCCGGCCGACGACTGGCCGGCGTTCTACGCCGAGCAGCGACTCCGGCCGTTTCTGCGGCTCGCGCGTGACCGTGGCCATTTGTCCGGCGCGGACGTCCGGCTGGTCGAATCGGTCATCGATGAATTGCCGGAATTGGCGGGACCGCCGGAGCCGCCGAGCCGAATTCACGGCGACCTGTGGAGCGGGAACGTGTTGTGGTCGCGGGACCGCGGGGCGGTGCTCATCGATCCGGCCGCGCACGGCGGGCACCGCGAGACCGACCTCGCGATGCTCGCGCTGTTCGGCGCGCCGCGGCTGGACCGCATTCTCGGCGCCTACCGGGAGGAGGCGCCGCTCGCCGACGGGTGGCGGGCGCGGGTGCCGCTCCACCAGCTGCATCCGCTGCTCGTGCACGTCTGCCTGTTCGGCGAGGCGTACCGCGGCAGCCTGCTCGAGGCGGCCGGGCGGGCCCTCGCCCGATGATCGTTTTCCTGGCCCAAATTGATGCGAATCGCTCAGATATGTCCGGATTGGGGTGGTAGGGTCAGATATTCCCTCATAAAAATACTTAGCGCATGATATGAGGCGCTAATAATCGGTAAACTGGTGACAAGATACTGCGACCGCCCGTTTCGTCTGCCCCCGAACCGGTGAACTCTCCCGATGCGGCCAAACCACAAAAATCGGGCCGCAACCAACCGTCGGGGGCAAGATGAAGAAAATCGCAATCGCGAGCGTCGCAACGCTCGGAATCGTTGGTGCGGCTGCGGTACCGGCGTTCGGTGCAGTGTCGAGCCTCACGCAGGCCCAGGAGATGGCCCGGCCCTCCGCCGCAGCCAACGTGCACTGCAAGGTCCGGCACTGGGTGGACCGTCAGGGGTACCGCGACGCCATCCGCGGCGACGCCTTCGCCGGCCGAAAGGGCCACTTCGGCCACAAGCGGCACCACTTCCACAAGGACGTCGACCACGAGCGCAACGACGACGTGGTGAACCACGTGGAGGCGGACACCGTCGGCGCGGACAACGAGTTCGGCTACCACAAGCGGCACCACCACAAGCCTCGCGACTTCGAGACGCGCAAGGATCACCACGGTCGGCTCCTGCACGACCACCTGATCTGGAAGCGCGACGCGGGCCGCATCGCCCAGCGCTACAAGGAGCGCAAGCGCTGGGGCACCGAGAAGTGGTGCCGCGGTAAGCCGGTGGCCGGCGTGCACGCCGGTGGCGGCTGGTACGCCAAGGCCAAGATCAAGGCGAAGCGGAAGAAGTGATCCGGTTTTCCGGACCGTCGGGATCGGCCGGTGGACGTGGGGGTTCACCGGATCGGCCGGCGAGCGACCGCCGCGTGGCCAGCGCGGCGGTCGCCGTCCCCGCCGCGGCGCACGGTCCCGGCACAGCGGGCGGCCCGGCCCGGGCGGGGGGCCGGGCCCGCGCGGCGGTCATGGCGCTGGCGCTGGCCGCGTCCGTGGCCGTCGGGCTCGCCGGCGTCGCCGTACCGGTCGCCCCGGCGCGGGCGGCGGGCGCCGTACCGCACCGGCCGGATCCGCCGGTGCTCGCGGGGCCGCCCGCGGCGGCCTTCGACGAGCCACCCGCGGCGGACTTCGACGAGCCGCCCGCGGTGGCGTTCGCGGAGCCGGCCGCGGTGGACGCCGAGGCCGACATCGGGGCCGTCCCGGTCGCCGGGGCCGACGCGACCACCACGACGGTCGTCGGCCCGGGCCCGCGGGCGCGCGCCAAGGCGGGCGCGAAGACGTCCGCCAAGGCGGACGCGAAAGCCGGCGCGAAGACCGGCCCGAAGGCGGGCACGAGGAACGGCGCCGAAGCCGACGCGGCGGCGAAGGCGAAGCAGGGCGCGAAGGCGAAGCCCGCGCGCAGGGTCCTGCACATGCGGTACTCGGTTCCGGTCCGGATCCGGATCCCGTCCATCAGGGTCAACGCGCCGCTGATGAAGCTCGGGCTCGACCGCAGGGGCAGGCTCCAGACGCCGCCGCTCAGCAAACCCGGCGTCGCCGGCTGGTACGTGGGCAGCGCGAGCCCCGGGCAGATCGGCCCGGCCGTGGTGGTGGGCCACATGGACACCCGCACCGGCCCGGCCGTGTTCTTCCGGCTCCGCCGGCTCAAGCCCGGCGCGCGGATCTACATCGATCGGCGCGACGGCAGCACCGCCGTCTTCGAGGCGCGCAAGCGCATCCGGGTGCCGAAGACGCGATTTCCCACCGACGCGGTGTACGGCGACATCGGCAACGCGGGGCTGCGGCTCATCACCTGCGGCGGGGCGTTCGACCACCGCACCCGGCACTACCGGGACAACATCATCGTGTTCGCCCGGCTGGTGCGGGCGATCAATCACCGATCCGCTTGAGCACCTCGTCGTGGAGCAGCCCGTTGGTGCACACCATGCTCCCGCCCGCCACGTCCGCCGCGCCGGACAGGGCGGACCAGGTGCCGCCGGCCTCCTCGACGATCACCGTGATGGCCGCCATGTCCCACGGGGACAGCTCGGGCTCCGCCGACACGTCGACGGAGCCCTCGGCGACCATCACGTGTGACCAGAAGTCGCCGTACGCCCGGGTCCGCCACACGGTCCGGGTGAGGTCGAGGAACGCGTCGAGCCGGCCCTTCTCCTCCCAGCCGTAGAGGCTGGAGAACGACAGCGAGGCGTCCGCGAGGTCGCGTACCGAGGACACCCGGCACCGCCGCGCCGAGGCGAGGCCGGGCCCGGTCCACGCGCCCTCGCCGCGCGCCGCCCACCAGCGCCGCCCCAGCGCCGGGGCGGAGACCACGCCGACCACGACCCGGCCGTGCTCCAGCAGGGCGATGAGCGTCGCCCACACCGGCACGCCCCGGACGAAGTTCTTCGTGCCGTCGATCGGGTCGATCATCCAGGAGCGCGCGCCGGACCCGGTCTCGCCGTACTCCTCGCCGACCACGGCGTCGCCGGGCCGGGCCTTGCCGATCAGCTCCCGTACGGCCTGCTCGACCGCCCGGTCGGCGTCGCTCACCGGGGAAAGGTCCGGCTTCGTCTCCACCTGCAGGTCGCCGGCGAGGAACCGGCGCATGGTGATGGCGTCGGCGGCGTCCGCGAGCTCGTGCGCCAGCCGAAGATCGTCACTGTATGCGGTCACAGCGCACACGGTAGCGTGCCGCCGCGGCCCGCCCGGCCCTGGGCGGTACGTCCCGGTTCCCGTGTCGGGGTCCGCCCGGATGGCTCAGCCGAGGTCGGGGTCGGGCGCGCCCTCCCGGCTCACCAGCAGGCGGCGCAGCGACTCCAGCCGCGCCGGGTCGGCACGGCCCTCCGCCACCCAGCGGTCGAGCGCGCAGTCCCCGCCCCGGTGGGTGCAGCCCTTGGGGCACTCCACGGTGGCGTCGGCGAGGTCGGGGAACGCGGCGATGATCGTGTCGTCCGAGACGTGCGCGAGGCCGAAGCTGCGCACGCCGGGCGTGTCGATGATCCAGCCGCCCTCCGGCAGCTCCAGCGCGATCGCCGAGGTCGAGGTGTGCCGCCCCCGGCCGGTCACCGGGTTCACCTGGCCCACCGCCCGGCCGGCGTCCGGCACCAGCGCGTTGACCAGGGTGGACTTGCCCACCCCCGAGTGCCCGACGAGCACGCTGATCCGCCCGGCGAGCCGCTCGCGCAGCTCGTCGAGCGGGCCGCCCTTGTACACCACCACGTACGGCACGCCGAGCGGCGCGTACAGGGCGAGGATCTCGTCCGGGGCGGCGAGGTCGGACTTGGTGAGGCAGAGCAGCGCGTCGATCCCGGCGTCGTACGCGGCGACGAGCAGCCGGTCGATCATGCGCGGGCGGGGCGGCGGGTCGGCGAGCGCGGTGACGATGACGAGCTGGTCGGCGTTGGCGACGATGGGCCGCTCCACGTCGTCGGTGTCGTCGGCGCTGCGCCGCAGCATCGAGGAGCGGGGCTCCACCCGGACGATCCGGGCGAGCGTGCCGGGGCGGCCGGACACGTCCCCGACGATCGCCACCCGGTCGCCGACGATGATCCCCTTGCGGCCGAGCTCGCGCGCCTTCATCGCGACCACCGTCACGTCGTGGTCCTCGTCGCGGATGAGGCACGTGTAGCGGCCCCGGTCGACGGCGGTGACGAACCCTTCGACGGCGTCCTCGTGCGCGGGACGGCGGCGCGTCCGGGGCCGGGACTTCCCTTTCGGCCGGACCCGTACCGCGTCCTCGTCGAACCGCTGTCTGATCAGGCGTCCCCCTCCAGCATCCGGGCCCACATCCGGGCGAACTCCGGGAGGGTCTTGGCGGTGGTGGCGATGTTCTCCACCTGCACCCCCGGCACCACCAGGCCGATCACCGCGCCCGCGGTGGCCATGCGGTGGTCCTCGTAGCTGTGGAACACGCCGCCGCGCAGCGGCCGGGGGCGGATCTCCAGCCCGTCGGCGGTCTCCCGGACGTCACCGCCGAGGCGGTTGATCTCGGTGGCGAGCGCGGCGAGCCGGTCGGTCTCGTGGCCGCGCAGGTGGGCGATGCCGCGCAGCGTCGACGGGCCGTCGGCGAGCGCGGCGAGCGCGGCGATGGTCGGGGTGAGCTCGCCCACGTCGTGCAGGTCGGCGTCGATGCCGGACACCCGGCCGGTGCCGGTGACCGCCAGGCCCTCGGGCGTGCGGGTCACCGTGGCGCCCATCTCGGTGAGCAGGCCGCGCAGCGCGTCCCCGGGCTGGGTGGTGCGCTCCGGCCAGTCCGGCACGGTGACCGTGCCGCCGGTGACCAGCGCGGCGGCGAGGAACGGCGCGGCGTTCGACAGGTCCGGCTCGACGACCAGGTCGCGGGCGGCGATCGGACCCGGCTCCACCCGCCACACGTCCGGCTCGCCGTCGTCCACGTGCACGCCCGCCTCGCGCAGCATCTGCACGGTCATCTGGATGTGCGGCATCGACGGCACCGGCGGGCCGGAGTGCCGCACCGTGACGCCCTTCTCGAACCGGGCGGCGGCGAGCAGCAGGCCGGAGACGAGCTGGGACGACGCCGAGGCGTCGATGGTCACCTCGCCGCCGCGGATCGGCCCGCGCACGGTGCACGGCAGCGCGTCGCCCTCGACGTGCGCGCCGAGCGCGCGCAGCGCGGCGAGCAGCGGCCCCATCGGGCGGCGGCGGGCGGCCGCGTCGCCGTCGAAGCGCACCTCGCCGTCGGCGAGGGCGGCGATCGGCGGCACGAACCGCATCACGGTGCCCGCGAGGCCCACGTCGATCGACACGCCGCCGCGGATCGGGCCGGGCACGACGTGCCAGTCGACGCTGGAGGCGGTCTCCGCGGACGGGGTGAGCCCGGCGCCCAGGGCGCGCAGCGCGGCCGCCATCAGGTCGGCGTCACGGCTGCGCAGCGCCCGCCGTACGGTGCCGGGGCCCTCGGCCAGCGCGGCCAGCGGCAGCGCCCGGTTCGTCACGGACTTGGAACCGGGCAGGCGGACGGTCGCGCGGACGGGCCCGGCCGCGGTCGGCGCGGGCCACAGCGAGGTGGCGGACGACGTGGCGGACATGGTCGAAAGCCTATCGAAGCCGGACCGGGGCGACGTCCCCGCCGGTGCGCGCGCCGCGGGGGAGCACCGCCGCCGCCCGCGCACGGGAATTTTTTCGCTCACATGTGCGATCGGTACGTGCGATCAGGACTTGACGGTGGCATGGTGGAACCTATGTGCGGACGATACGTCTCGGCTCGCAAGAAGCAGGAGCTGCTCGAGGAGTTCCAGGTGGAACTCGACGGGGCGGCCGAGGAGGAGCTGCGGCCGGACTACAACGTCGCACCGACCAAGAAGGTGTACGCGGTGCTCGCCCGGCCGGTCAAGGACACCGACGGGCAGGCCGGCGGCCCGCCGGTCCGGCAGCTCCGCGTGCTGCGCTGGGGTCTCGTGCCGAGCTGGGCGAAGGACCCGGCGATCGGCTCCCGCATGATCAACGCGCGGCTGGAGACCGCCGCCGAGAAGCCGTCGTTCCGCCAGGCGTTCGCGCGGCGCCGCTGCCTGCTGCCCGCCGACGGCTACTACGAGTGGCTGGCGGACGGCGCGGCCCGGCGCAAGCGGCCCTACTTCATCCGCCCCGCCGACGGCGGGGTGATGGCGATGGCCGGGCTGTACGAGTTCTGGCGGGACCGCGCCCGGCCCGCCGACGACCCGGAGGCGTGGCTGGTCACCTGCACCGTGCTCACCACCGCGGCGCAGCACGAGGCCGCGCGCATCCATGACCGCATGCCGGTGCTCGTCCCCCGGGAGCGGTGGGCGGACTGGCTCGACCCCGGCCTCACCGCCGCCGAGGAGGCGCGGCGGCTGCTCGTCCCGCCGCCGCCCGGCACGTTCGCGCTCCACCCGGTGTCGGCCGCGGTGAACAACGTCCGCAACAACGGCCCCGAGCTCATCGCGCCGGTCGCGGTCTGACGGCGGCGGTCACCGCCCCGTCGAGGACGCCGGTGAAAAGGCGCCGGATTCGGCCGTCCGGCGTGTGTAAAAAGCTCGCCAAGTGGGCATCCGGTGGGCAAAGCGATCCACTGCGCGGGATCCGCGCGGCGGACGCCCGACCCTCGAACGCCTGATCCGTGCCGGGAGTGGTTGCCGACACATCCCCATAGATCCGATCACCGAACCCCTGAATCCCCCCACCCCACACAGTCCTGAAGACCCCGACGACCGGCGGGCGCGGAGGACCCGACCGGTGAGAGTTCGTGTTACCCGAAAGGAGCGGCTCGTGGACGACGTGACCGTTCGCCGGAGACTGGAGAGCATGCTCAGTGATCTGGACCGCTCCATCCGGACGCTGCTCGACGACCGGCCCGACGAGCACTCGGCCGCCGACGCGGGCGCCCAGCTCACCGCGACCGACCGCGTGCAGGCCATGATCGACAACGCCACACGGCAGCGGTCGGCGGTGCTCAGCGCGCTCAAGCGGCTCGACGAGGGCACGTACGGCCGCTGCGTGGACTGCGGCGGCCTGGTCCCGGAGGGGCGGCTGGAGGCGCGGCCGGAGGCCGAGCGCTGCGTGCCGTGCCAGTCGAAGGCCGAGCGCCGGCGGCGCTGACCGTCCAGGCCGACCGGGCGGGCTGCGCGCGTCACGGATCGCGGCGCGCGCTCGCCACGAGGTGAATGCCCACGGTGTCGTCGTCGTCCGGCCGGGTCTCGAGCTCGGTGTGCACCAGCCGGCCCAGCGCCCGGGCGTCACCGGAGAGCACGTGGTCCACGGTGGACGGCGACAACACCGTGCGGGGCCGTACCCACTCGACGGTGAGCCCCGCGCCGGTGAGCAGCTCGCGCAGCTGGCCGCTGGAGAAGCACCGGGTGATGCTGCCGTCCGGCCACGGCACGAGCATGACCTCGCCGGTCTGCCGCAGGTGCGCCCAGAAGTTCTGCTCGGCGAGGATCGCCATGCCGAGCACGAGGGAGTCGACCGAGACGAGCACCCGCCCGCCCGGCTTGAGCACCCGGGCCACGTCGGCGATCGCCGACTCGGCCATGATCTCGATCGACAGCGCGCGCTCCTCGGCGAGCACCCCGTCCACGCACGCGTCCGGCAGGAAGGCGAGGTCGTCGGCGCGGATCCGGCGGACCCGGTCGTCGCGGGCGTCGCGCAGCCACGGCTCGGCGGTGCGGCGGAAGTCGATGACCTCGATCACCTGGTGCCCGCGCCGGGCCGCCTGCGCCGCCCAGCGGCCCCGGCCGCCGGAGATGTCGAGGAGCAGCGCCGGACGCCTGGGAAGCCAGCGGCGGAGCTGTTCGGCGGCGACGGCGTTGTAGAAGGTCCAGTACGGCCCGAGCGCACCTGAGCCGTTCAGTTCTTTCGCCGGGATGGGCAGCACGAGCGGCTCCTGGACGTCGGGGCTCTCCGCGGATCGCTACTAACCGGTACGTTCCCCGCACCGGATGGTTCGTCACCTTCATCGTGGCGCGGGAACAAGATGCTACGCCCGATGGTTGGTGCTCGGCGTAAGGATAAGGAGGTTTGATGCCGGTAGCCCCGCTCGCCGACCGACCCGCCACGATCCAGCCGGTATCCTCGGCTTCGTACGGCGGACATAAGGGGGTGGGTCCGGTCTCCAGAGCATCGACGGAGACGCTGGAGCAGCGCAGCGAGCGGTTCGAGCGGGACGTGATGCCGTATCTCGACCAGCTCTACTCGGCCGCGCTCCGGATGACCCGTAACCCCGCGGATGCGGAGGATCTCGTCCAGGAGACCTTCGCCAAGGCCTTCGCCTCCTTTCACCAGTTCCAGGAGGGCACCAACCTCAAGGCCTGGCTGTACCGCATCCTCACCAACACCTTCATCAACGCCTACCGCAAGAAGCAGCGGGAGCCGAAGCAGTCGGGCGCCGAGGAGGTGGAGGACTGGCAGCTCGCCCGGGCGGAGTCGCACACCTCCAGCGGGCTGAAGTCGGCCGAGATCGAGGCGCTGGAGCATCTGCCGGACAGCGACGTCAAGAACGCGCTCGCCGCGTTGCCCGAGGAGTTCCGCATCGCGGTCTACCTGGCCGATGTGGAGGGTTTCCCGTACAAGGAGATCGCCGAGATCATGGGCACGCCGATCGGCACCGTGATGTCGCGGCTGCACCGCGGACGCCGCCAGCTGCGGGCGCTTCTTGAGGACTACGCGCGCGAGCGTGGACTCGTGCCATCGGAGGACCGGCGATGAGTTGCGGAAACCCTCACGAGACCGACTGTGCGGACGTGCTCGATCGGCTCTACGCCTACCTCGACGGGGAACTCGACGAGACTCTGTGCGGGGACATCCGCAAGCATCTGGACGAGTGCGGCCCGTGCCTGAAGGAGTACGGGCTCGACCAGATGGTGAAGAAGCTCGTGGCCAAGCACTGCGGCTGCGATCCGGTGCCGGAGGACCTGCGGGCGCGGGTGATGTCGCGCATCGAGCAGGTCCGGCTGGAGATGGTCGAGGCGGCCGAGTCGGAGCGTCTCGCGCCTTGACGCGCCGGAACCCGTAAGCTGCCCCCTATGCGGGTTCTGGTTACCGGGGGAGCCGGTTTCATCGGATCCAACCTCGTCGATCGGCTGCTCGCCGAGGGCCACGAGGTTGCGGTCGTGGACGACCTGTCGTCGGGCGACCGGGAGAACCTCGCCGAGGCGGCGGGGCACGCCGGGTTCGCCCTGCACGAGATGAGCGTCACGGATCCGGAGCTGGCGGGCGTCGTGGAGCGGTTCCGGCCGGAGGTGATCTGCCACCTCGCGGCGCAGATCAGCGTGCGCAGGAGCGTCGCGGAGCCGGTGCACGACGCGCGGGTCAACGTCGAGGGCACGGTCAACCTGCTCGAGGCGGCGCGCCGGGCGGGCACACGCAAGGTCGTCTTCGCCTCGTCGGTCGCGGTGTACGGCCGGCCCAAGGTGCTCCCGGTGCCGGACGGCGCGGACACCGACCCGCGCTCGCCGTACGCGGCCGCCAAGCTCAGCGGCGAGATGTACCTCGCCACGTTCTCCGCGCTCTACGGCCTGGAGTACACCACGCTCGTGCTGTCCAACGTGTACGGCCCGCGGCAGTCGCCGGAGGGTGAGGCCGGCGTGGTGGCGATCTTCACCGACGCGCTGCTGTCCGGAAAGCCCACCGTGGTGTACGGCGACGGCACGCAGACCCGGGACTACATCTACGTGGACGACGTCGTCGACGGCTTCGTGCGCGCCTGCGGCGACCGCGGCAACGGGCGGCGGTTCAACCTCGGCACCGGCGTGCAGACCACCGACCGGGAGCTGCACAGCCTGGTCGCCGCCGCGGCCGGGGCGCCCGACGAGCCGGGCTACGCGCCGCCGCGCCTGGGCGACCTGCCCGCGATGGCCGTCGACCCCGCCCCGGCGTACGAGGGGCTGGGCTGGCAGCCGCGCACCGAGCTCGCCGTGGGCCTCAAGGCGACGGTCGAGTGGGCCCGGCGCCGCCGCGGCGAGACCGGTGGGACATCTGGCGCTGCGTAATCATTTGTTCACATACGTCACATATCAGACGCGATTGGCCGAGCCGGGGGACCGGAGGCTTCGGTTTCTGTAGCCTGAGGGCGGAATCCGACCCGGGGTGGCCGTTGTGCGTGAACTGCCGTGGCCTGCGAAGGTCTACATCGTCGTTCTGGTCACAGCGGCGGCGGCACTGATCGGGCGTGACCTCGTCGCGGGCGGGGTCACCGGGGGCGGGCTGGACGGGCCCGACTGGCGCACGCTCGTCGTGCTGGCGCTGCTGTTCCTGGTGTGCGAATCGGCGCCGACGCTGCTCAACATCGAGCAGACCGCGGTCTCGGTGAGCTTCTCCGCCGTGCTCGCCGCGGTGGTGCTCGTGGGGCCGCTCGGCGCCGCGCTCGTCGGCGCCGTCGCCGTGCTCAGCGTGCGGCCCGGGCTGCCGCCGGTGAAGCGGCTGTTCAACGGCGCCCAGTTCGCCGTGTGCGGGTACACCGCCGGCGTCGTCTACCGGCTCGCCGGCGGCCCCGAGGGGCTGCCGGTGGAGCGGTTCGCCGACCTGCTCGTGCCGTACGCCGCGGCGGCCGCGGTGTTCGTGCCGCTCAACGTCCTGCTCATCGGCGTGCTGCTGCGGCTCGCCTCGGTGGTGAGCCGCGCCCAGGTGCCGCTGCGCGAGGCCGTGCGCTTCCTCGTCTCCTACCTGGGCTACGCCACCTTCGGACTGCTCATCGTCGGGCTGTGGGCGAGCGTGCAGTCGCTCGCCGCGGTGCTCGTGCTCGTGCCGGTGTTCATCGCGCGCTGGGCGTTCGGCCAGTACCGCGCCCAGGAACGTTCGTACGAGGCGACGATGGCCGCGCTCTGCCAGGCGGTGGAGACCAAGGACTACTACACCCGCGGCCACTGCACCCGGGTGTCGAAGGCGGCGACGATGATCGCCGAGGAGATCGGCATGGGGCCGCGGCGGCTGCGCGCCATCCGGTACGCGGGCATGCTGCACGACGTGGGCAAGCTCGGCGTGCCCACCAAGGTGCTGCAGAAGGAGGGCCCGCTCACCGAGGAGGAGTACGCGGCGATCCAGCTCCACCCGATGCGCGGCCTGGAGATCGTCAAGGGCATCGACTTCCTCGACGAGGCGTTCGCGGGCATCATGCACCACCACGAGCGCCACGACGGCAGGGGATACCCGATGGGTCTGGCGGGCGACGAGATCCCCGAGTTCGCCCGCATCATCGCGGTGGCGGACGCCTTCGACTCGATGACCTCCGACCGCTCCTACCGCCGGGCCAAGCCGGTCGAGGTCGCGCTCGAGGAGCTGCGCAAGAACGCCGGGACCCAGTTCGACCCGGTCATGGTCGACGCGTTCGTCGCCGCCGTGCGACGCCGGGGCTGGGACCCGCCGGTCCGGCCGCCCGCCCCGCCCACCGGACAGCCCCAGACCGTGATGAAGGACCATGACGACCCGACAACGCCGATCCAGGTTGCCGCGGAGCGGTGACCGCGCCCGGGCGCCGTGGTGCCCGATCCTGCTCACCGTCGCGGCGACGCTGATGATCGTGAGCGTCGGGCACGTGGCCGCCACCGAGGTGGTCGACCCGGACGTGGCGCTCGCGTTCGGCGCGCTGATCGCGTTCGGCGAGCTCGCCCGGATGATGATGCCGGGCAACCGCGAGGTCGCGCCGATCTCCACGGCCGCGGCGCTCGGCTACGCCATGCTGCTCGACGTGGAGGGCCGCCCGGCCGGGCACGGCGCGGTCCAGGTGGTCGCGGTCATGGCGCTCGGCATGATCGCCGGGGCGCTGCCGCACCTCGCGGTCAACCGCCCGCCGCAGGCCGCGGCGATGGCCCGGCGGCTGCTCGCGGGCGCGCTGGTGGCGTTCGCGTACCGGCCGCTCGCCGACGTGCTGTGGGCCTCCACCGACCACGGCCGGCCGGGCGGGCAGTGGTGGCTCGTGCTCGCCACGATGGTCGCGCTCGCCGCCGTGGCGCTGCTCGCCGACATGCTCGTCGCCGCGGTGCTCCGCGCGGAACGCGTGCGCACCGCGCTGCCCGTCGCGGTGCGCGACGAGCTGCGCATCGCCGGGCCGCTCGCCGCCGCGGTGGGCGCCTCGGGCATCCTGCTCGCGCTCGCCTCGCACGGCATGGGGCTGGTCGCCCTGCTCGTGTTCGCCGCGCCGCTGCTCGTCACCCAGGTGGCGTTCCGCAAGTACGCGGGCATCCGGGCCACCTACCTGCAGACGGTGCGGGCGCTCGCCCGGGTACCGGAGGTCGGCGGCTACGTGGACCACGGGCACTCCCGCCGGGTGAGCCGGCTCGCCGTGGCGGTCGGCCGCGAGCTCGGCATGTCCGAGCCGGAGCTGCTCGAGCTCGAGTACGCCGCGCTCATGCACGACATCGGGCAGCTCTCGCTCGCCGACCCGATCCCGGGCGGCGCCACCGTGTTCGCCGAGCCCGCGCAGGCCCGGCGGATCGCCGAGCTCGGGGCCGAGGTGATCCGCAAGACCGGCGTGCTCGACCGGGTCGCCGAGATCGTGCGGCTGCAGTGCGACCCGCCCGGCCCCGAGGTGCCGCCCGCGAGCCGGATCATCAAGGTGGCGAACGCCTACGACGACCTCGTCGGCGCCTCGGCGGACCGCAACCGCTCGGCCGCCGCGCTGGAGCGGCTGCGGGCCGGGAGCGGGGAGGAGTACGACCCGGTCGTGGTGGAGGCGATGGCGACCGTGGTCGCCCGGCGGCGGCGCGGCTGACCGGTCCGCGGGCGCGAGCCGTCCGTTTTCGTCCGGTCTTGCCCGGCCTTCGCCCGGCCTGTCCGGTCCCGGGTTGTTGTGGGCTTCCTACAGACCACGCTTTGCGTACTGATGGGATTCGGGGCACGGCCCGAGATCCCGGACGGGCCTATGGTGGTGACGCGCCGATAGTGGTCGAAGGAGTGTTCATGGCCGAAGTGCGTGCCGAGATGGTGGCGAACGTCGCCAAGATCCTTGTCTCCGAGGGCGACCGGGTCGCCGTGGGCGACACCCTCGTGCTGCTCGAGTCGATGAAGATGGAGATCCCGGTGCTCGCCGAGGACGCGGGCACGGTCGCGCAGATCAAGGTGGCCGAGGGCGACGTCATCCAGGAGGGCGACCTCATCGCCGTCATCGAGTAGCCGACGGCCTCACCCCTGCAGCTTGGCGAGGAACCGCTCGGTGTCGACGACGAACCGCTCCACCGTGCCGTCGGCGACGAGCCGGTCCCGCTGGTGTGCGGCCACCGTGAACACCAGCCGCCGCCCGTCCACCTCGGTGAGCTCCGCGGTGACCTCCACCGGCGCGCCGACCGGGCTGGCCGCCCGGTGATGCAGCTCCACGCGCGTGCCGACCGAGGTCTGGCCGGGGGCCAGCCGGTCCCGCAGCGCCTGAACGGTGGCGGCCTCGGCGAGGGCGAGCAGGCGCGGCGTGGCGAGCACCGGCACCTCACCGCTGCCCACCACGGCGGCGGTGTCCTCGTCGCCGACGACGATCGAAACCGTTGTGCGAAGGCCGGGGGCAAGGGTCATGGCCGCCACCCTACTCAGCGGCACGCCCGGCCGTCTCGCCGGGCCGCCCGGCCGTGCCGTACCGGGCGGCGGTCCCCGCAACGGGTCCGGCACGTTCCCCGGATTTCTTGGGAGAGCCGCAACCTTAAAGCCCTACCCTGATCTCTCGGCGCGTACACGGGGCGCACGCGCCTGCGCAGGCAGGTCCCCGGATGCTTGTGATCTCGGCGTGACCTGGTCGCGATACGAATCTGCTTTGTTGTCAAGTCTGGGGTGTAAAGCGGCGTACCACTACAAGGGGGGTACGGGGGACCATGGTGGCCCAAGGGACGAGCCTGGCGGGACGGTACCGCCTGGACGAACGGCTCGGGGCCGGCGGCATGGGCGAGGTGTGGCGCGGCGAGGACATGGTCCTGGCCCGCACCGTCGCCGTCAAGCTGCTGCTCCCGGACCGGATGAACGACCCCAACTTCGTCCAGCGGTTCCAGGGCGAGGCCCGGGCCATGGCCACCATCAACCACCCCGGCGTCGTCGACGTGTACGACTACGGCGTCACCGAGGTCCCCGGTGACGGCCCCACCGCCTTCCTGGTGATGCGGTTCGTCGACGGCGAGCCGCTCGACCGGCTGCTCTCCCGGCTCGGCCGCATCGACCCCGAGCCCGCGATGGATTTGATCGCGCAGGCCGCGGACGCGCTGCAGGCGGTGCACGAGAAGGGAATCGTGCACCGGGACGTCAAGCCCGGCAACCTCATGGTGCGGTCCGACGGCCGGCTCGTGCTCACCGACTTCGGCATCGCCCGGGCCGAGTCCGCCAACCGGCTCACCGACGCGGGCATGGTGCTCGGCACCGCCGCCTACTGCGCCCCCGAGCAGGCCGAGGGCCAGCCGGTCACCCCGGCCGTGGACATCTACGCCCTCGGCGTCGTCGCCTACGAGTGCCTCGCCGGGATGCGGCCGTTCGACGGCGACTCCCCGGTGACGATCGCGCTCAAGCACATCCGCGAGGCCCCGCCCCCGCTGCCCCCGGACATCCCGCCCCCGGTCCGCCGCGTGGTGGAGCGCGCGCTCGCCAAGGACCCCGGCAGCCGGTGGCCGAGCGCCGCGGCGATGGGCCAGGCCGCGCGCCAGGCCGCGCAGGCGATCAACGCGGCCCCGTCGGCCATGCCGGGCGAGGCCGCCGCCCACCCGCCCGGGTACGGCGCGCCGCCCTCCCAGCCCTACGCCGCCCAGCCGTACGGCCCGCAGCAGTACTCCGCGCCGTTCTCCCAGCCCTACCCGCAGCAGCCGTACCAGGACGGGCCGTACACCGAGCAGGGCTACCCGCAGGCGCCGTACCCGCCGGAGGACGCCGGGCCGCCGACGTCCCGGCAGGAGCGGCGGGCCGCCCGGAGCCGCGCCCGGCGGCGGCGCAGCCGGGTCGGCCTGTTCACCGGGATCGGCGTGGGCGCGGCGCTGTTCGGCGGGCTCGCCGCCTTCGCCCTCAACGGCGTCGCCGCGACCGGCGGCGAGGAGACGCCGCCCGTCGCGGTCGGCACGACCACGAGCCCGCCAGGGACCAAGGGACCGTTGCGGGCCACCACCGAGAGCCCGCGGCCGAGCCGTACCCGGACCCGGACCCCCACGAAGGCCCCGCCGAGTCAGCAGCCCACCAGGACCGCTGCGCCGACGCCCACCCCCAGCGAGACGCCCTCCCCGGAGCGCACGAAACCGACCCCGACGCCGTCGAAGACCCCCGTGCTGCGGAAGGTGCCCGCCGTCGTCGGCCTCACCGAGCCCGCGGCGATCGCCGCGCTCAGCCGGGCCGGTTTCGACTACCGGGTGATCATCAGCTCCGACCCCGACACCGGGATGTGCACCAAGGTGCTGAGCCAGAACCCGGCGGGAGGCGAGGCCGTGCCGCCGGACACCGTGGTCCGCATCGTGGTGGACCGGGGGACCGAGTGCCCCGGTGACGACGGGGACGAGTCGCCGGAACCGTCCCCCTCGCCCTCGCCCACGCCCTCGTCCCCGCCCGCGCAGTGACCGCCGCCGGGGCCCGCCGCGGCGGACCCCGCCGGTGCGGTCGGAGCGCTACACGCCGGTCGTGTTGCGCGGGTAGGCGATCGCCGGGTCGGTGACGACGTTCACCAGGTACGGCACGCCGGAGTCGAACGCCCGCCGCAGCGCCGGGCCGATCTCGTCCGGCGAGGTGACGAGCTCGCCGCCGCCGCCCAGCGCGGTCACCACCTGGTCGTAGCGGGTGCCCTGCCGCAGCTCGGCGGCCACGTCGTAGCCGTACAGCAGCTGCATGGGGTGCTTCTCCAGCCCCCACATGCCGTTGTTGCCGCAGATCATCACGACCGGCAGGTCGTGCCGCACGAGCGTGTCGACGTCCATCAGCGAGAACCCGGCCGCGCCGTCGCCGAGCAGCAGCACCACCTGGGAGGAGGGCCGGGCGAGCCGGGCCGCGATCGCGTAGCCGAGGCCGGTGCCGAGGCACCCGTACGGGCCGGGGTCGAGCCAGCAGCCGGGCCGTTCCGGCTCGACGTACTTGCCCGCGTAGGAGACGAAGTCGCCGCCGTCGCCGATCACCACCGCGTCGTCCGCGAGCACCTTGTTCAGCTCGCCGTAGATGCGCATCGGGTGGATGGGGTCGGCGGCCGAGGCGAGCAGCTCGGCGTCCCCGGCGCGGGCCGCCGCGGCGGCCTCCGCCAGCCGGGTGAGCCACGGCGCGTACCGCTTCGGCGAGACGCCGGCCGCGGCGCAGGCGGTGGCGAGGCCGCGGAAGACGAGGGTGAGGTCGCCCGCGGCCGCACCGGCGGGCTGGATGTGCGTGGCGATCTGCGAGGGCGCGTCCACCAGGTGCACCACCCGGGCGAGCGGGGTGCCCTCCTTGCCGCCGAACCAGCCGTAGCCGAGCCGGAAGTCGAGCGGCGCCCCGGCGACGATCACCAGGTCGGCCTGGCCGAACGCGGTCCCGCGGGCGCGGGTGACGAGCAGCTCGTGCCCGGACGGCAGGATGCCGCGGCCCTGGCCGTTGAGGATCACCGGCAGCCGGTACTCCTCGGCGAACTCGCGGGCGGCCTGCTCGGCGCGGTCCATCCACACGTCCGAGCCGAGCACGAGCACCGGCCGCTCGGCCTCGGCGAGCAGCCGGGCGATGTGGGCGAGCGCGTCGGAGTCGGGCTCCCGGGACCCGTCCGCCCCGGCGTCCTGGGGCGTGAGGGCCTCGGCCGGCGGCTCGGGGGCCTGCGCGAACAGGTGGTCCATGTAGAAGTCGAGGAAGACCGGGCCGCGGTGCGGGGCGAGCGCGGTCCGGAACGCGGTCGCCACGTCCTGCGCGACGCTCTCCGCCGAGGCCGCGGTGAACGACCGCTTGGTGATCGGCTCGAGCAGGGGCGGGTGGTCGAGCTCCTGGAGCGCTCCCGAGCCCCAGCGGGAGAGCGGTGCCCGGCCGCCCATCACGACCACGGGGGAGCCGTTGAAGTGGGCGGTGGCGACGCCGCTCACGCCGTTGGTCACGCCGGGGCCGGCGGTGAGCACGGCGAGCCCGGGCTTCCGGGTGAGCCGGGCCGTGGCCTCGGCCGCGAACACCGCGCTCTGCTCGTGGCGCACGTCGAGGATGCGCATGTTCTCGTGCACGGCGCCGTCGTACAGGGGGAACACGTGCCCGCCCGACAGGGTGAACATCACGTCGACGCCGAAGGCGCGGGAGACGGCGACGGCGACGTCTCCGGCGTGCTTAGCAGAGTCCATGCGCGAACGTTACCAGTGGGTCACTTTGGCTGAGAAGGACGGCGGTTATCAAAACGCGACCTGGACCGCTCAACCCGCGGGCCCATGCTGCATCTCACTAGACGCATGACCCAGGGGGGGTTCGAAAACCCGATTTCCATGCGTCAAAGGGGGACACGATGTCTGCTTTCGGGAGGGGTACCGCCAAAGCCGTCGCCGCGCTCGCCGGGGCCGTGACGCTCGCCGGCCTGGGGCTCGCACAGGCCGCCACCGCCCAGGCCGCGGCCGCGCCGCAGCAGGCCACGGCCGAGGCCACCGCCTTCCGCATCCCCAAGAACTTCCTGCTGCACGAGGCCGAGTTCCGCAAGGCCAAGAAGCCGAAGGAGACCAGCTTCAGCGACCGCCGTACCGAGACGCGGCAGATCGACCCGTGCGGCCGCAAGCGCACCGCGGACGGCAAGCGGGTCGCGGCGCGCACCATCAGCCTGCTGGACGAGACCGAGCTGTCCGCCGAGCAGCTGATCGTCTACAGCAGCAAGCGGGAGGCCAAGAAGGGCTTCGCCGCGCTGCGCGCGGACCTGGCCCGGTGCGCCAAGAGCGGCAAGGGCTTCGACCGCTACGAGTACGCGGCGAAGCCGGTGCGCATCGGCGACGAGGCGCTGCTCGTGGGCCTGCGCACGTTCGAGGACAGCTACGTGCACGCGGCCGTGCGCAAGGGGCGCGCGATCTTCATCTACGAGCGCAGCGGCGGCTGGAACACCAAGTTCCGGAGCAAGGACTTCGGCGCGGTCGAGCGCGACGCGCGCCGCATGGCCCGCAAGGTCTGCTCGCTGCCCGGCGTCTGCTGAGCCGTACGCCCCCGTGGCGGCACGGGGGCGTCAGGACAGCGGCCGCCGCAGCCGGGTGACGAACTTGTAGCGGTCGCCCCGGTACAGCGACTGGGCCCACTCCACCGGGTTGCCGTCGGCGTCGAACGCGTGCCGGGTGAGCAGCAGCATCGGCAGTCCCACGTCGACGCCGAGGATCTGCGCGTCGTACGGCGAGGCGAGCACGGTCTCGATGCTCTCCTCGGCGTCGGTGAGCCGCACGCCGTAGGCCGTGTGCAGCGTCTCGTACAGCGAGGAGTGGGCCTCCAGCTCGCGCCGGAGCCGGGGGAACCGGCGGGCGGACAGGTGCGTGGTGTCGATCGACATCGGTTCGCCGTTGGCGAGCCGGAGCCGGTGGATGCGCAGCACCCGCCCGCCGGGGTTGATGGCGAGCCGCCGGGCGAGCGTCTCGTCGGCGGAGATGTAGCTGATGTCGAGGATCTTGGTGTCCGGCTCCAGGCCGACGGTGCGCAGGTCGCCCGTGTAGGAGGTGAGCTGGAGCACCTGCGCCACCTTGGGCTGGGCCACGAACGTGCCCTTGCCCTGGATGCGCACGAGCCGTCCCTCGATCACCAGCTCGGCGAGCGCCTGGCGCACCGTGGTGCGCGAGGTGTTGAACCGTACGGCGAGCGTGCGCTCCGGGGGCAGCGCGCTGCCGGGCGGCAGCGACTTGGTGAGCTCCAGCAGACTCCGCTTCACGTCGTAGTATTTCGGGACCCGGGGGGAATCCTCGGCGGTCATCACCCCTCCCTCCGGGACCCGTCGGCGGAGTGCCTCGCGCCCTGCCCGACATGCCCGTTCACGACGAGGCCTCCTCCATCACCGTAACCGCGGCGCACACCGGTCACCGCGAGATCATCCGAACTCAACTTGTACCGTGCCGTCAAGCTCGGCAAGGTGACCGGGTTGGGCCGGGCGACGCCCGAGGCTCCGATCACCGTCCGTCGCGGCAGGTCAGGATGGTGGTTCAGAATAACCGGAACCCCGCTCGGGCATCTCCGGCAGGGTCGGTCGATTGGCTTTTCCCCGTCCTGAGCGCGCATGATGCTTACGTGCCGACTCTTAGTGACCTGGTGGCGCGGCACACCGCGCTCGACCCAGCGGACGTGGAGTGGATGCACTCGCTCGTCTCGGACTGGCAGCTGCTGGCCGACCTGTCGTTCGCCGATCTCATCCTGTGGATCCCGTTGCGGGACGAGTCCGCCTGGCTCGCCGTCGCCCAGATGCGTCCCACCACCGGTCCCACGGTCTACCACGACGACGTCGTCGGGACGGTGGTCGCCAAGGGCGAGCGGCCGCTGCTCGACATGGCGTGGAACGAGCGCCGGATCTGCCGGGAGGGGGATCCCGACTGGTCGAGCGGGGTCCCGGTCCGGGAGGAGACGATCCCGGTACGGCGGGTGCCGATCGGGCCGGACGGCTCCCCGGACGCCCCGGGCAACGTGATCGGGGTGATCCAGCGCTCGACCAACCTGTCGTCGGCGCGCACCCCGTCCCGCCTCGAGCTCACCTACCTGCAGAGCGCGTCGGACCTGGCGCAGATGGTGGCCGAGGGCCGGTTCCCGTTCCGGGAGGACGAGCCGAGCCTGGTCCGTTCCCCGCGGGTGGGTGACGGCCTGCTCCGGCTCGACCGGTCCGGCCGGGTCACCTACGCGTCGCCGAACGCCCTGTCCGCCTACCGCCGCCTCGGCCTGCAGGCCGACCTCGTCGGCGCCGACCTGGGCAAGGTCACCGCCCAGCTGTGCTACTCCGACGAGCCGGTGGACGAGTCGTTGATGATCGTGGCGAGCGGCCGGGCGCCCCGGGAGACCGAGGTCGAGGCCGGCGGCACCGTGGTCCAGCTCCGCGCGATCCCGCTGATCATCGGCGGGCAGCGCATCGGCGCGCTCGTGCTGCTGCGCGACGTGACCGAGCTGCGCCGCCGCGAGCGGGAGCTGATGACCAAGGACGCCACGATCCGGGAGATCCACCACCGGGTGAAGAACAACCTGCAGACGGTGGCCGCGCTGCTCCGGCTGCAGGCCCGGCGGCTCAACGTGCCCGAGGGGCGGGAGGCGCTGGAGGAGGCGGTGCGCCGGGTCGGGTCGATCGCGATCGTGCACGAGACCCTGGCGCACACGCCCGAGGAGATGGTCGACTTCGACGACATCGCCGACCGGGTGATCGCGATGACCGGCGAGGTGTCCGTCGCTCCGGTCACGCCGCGCCGGGTGGGCTCGTTCGGCGTGCTCCCCTCGGTCGTGGCCACGCCGCTGGCGATGGTCCTCACCGAGCTGCTGCAGAACGCCGTGGAGCATGGTTTCGACCGCCGTACCGGTGAGCTGACGGTGCGGGCGACGCGGAGCGCGGACCGCCTCGAGGTCGTCGTCGCGGACAACGGCAAGGGGCTGCCGCCCGACTTCGATCTGGAGTCCTCGACGAGCCTCGGCCTGCAGATCGTCCGCACCCTCGTGGTGGGGGAGCTGTCCGGTCGGCTGTCCATCGAGCCCCGGGAGGGCGGGGGCACCGAGGTGACCCTCTCCATCCCGTTGCCGGGGTGAGGCACCGGGCCCGGCCGTCGCACCGCGGGCCTGCCCTGGGGACCCGCGCCGCGGACCGGTGCCGTACGGGCCTACCCTAGGGATCGGCTCGCCGGATCGGCGCCGCGGCGACCTGCGCTACGACATCCGTCTCGGTTCCGGCCCCCTGCCCCGGTGAGACAGGGGGACCGGACTGATGTAGGGTACGGCCAAGCTCTGGTCGAGGGGGTGAGGCGCGGGATATGTCAGACGGCGGCGGCGCGGGCGCGCGCACGGGCGGCACGACGCTTGAGGGCGCGGCGCTCGTCCTCGCTCATCCCGCCCCAGACACCGGCGTCCTGACCGGTCTCCAGAGCCCACTTGAGGCAGAGTTCGCTGACCGAGCACTGCCGGCACACCTGCTTGGCCTCCTCGATCTGCAGGAGGGCCGGTCCGGTGTTGCCGATCGGGAAGAACAGCTCGGGGTCCACGTCACGGCAGGCAGCGCGGTGGCGCCAGTCCATGCGTCACTCCTTCGTCAGTGGAGCTCGCGGGCTCCGGTGGGGCCGTACTTTGTGAAGAGTTTCACGAGGCGTGGCAAACGGGGGCCCGAAACGTGTCGTTTCGGGCTTATATGAGGTGATCGCCGAAGGACCTTGCGAGGTTGCCGCTCGCAAAGGTCCTACGTTCCGACGTCAAGATGAGCTTTTCAGGAGGCTCAACCACACGCAAGAGGTTTGGACGAACGTTTTGCCGGTTATGACTGTTGATTGCGTCACACCATTACTTAGTGTAGTCGGTTAGGCAACGACCTGTAACGCATTCGGCACGGACCGGAAGGTGATCCGTTCGCGTTCCCCGAGGTAGTCACCGTCGAGCTGGAACGCGATCGGCCGCGTCGCGACCAGCGTGAACTCCTCCTCGTCGTGGGTCTGCACCAGGTGACGGCCCCGCAGCAGGGTGTCCCGCTCCCGCAGCACCTGCGGCAGCACCCGCAGCATCGTCGGCAGGCCCATGCGCTTGAGCCCGAGCATGTCGAGGCCGGTGGCGAAGCTCGCCCACGGCGTGGGGTTGATCGGCCACGGTCCCGCGTACGTCCACGGCGCGGTGTTCGAGATGATCGCCATGAAGATGCCGTCCTCGGGGCGGTGCCCCGGGCGCTCCAGCCGGAGCGCCGGCGTGCGGCGGTCGGTGAGGAAGAAGTGCCGCACCGCGGTCCGGGTGTAGAGCACCGGCCCGGCCCGGTGGCCCGCGCCGCGCAGCGCCTCCACCGCGCGCACCACCTCGGCGTCGTAGCCCACCCCGGCGCAGAAGGTGAAGTACCGGTCGCCGCCCTCCGGGTCGGAGGCGAGGCCGAGGTTCACGGTCCGGCGGCGGCCCTCCCGCAGCGCCTCCAGCACCGCCCCGGTCGCCTCCACCGCGTTGTTCGGCAGGCCGAGGGCCCGGGCGAAGACGTTGGCGCTGCCCCCGGGGATCACCATGAGCGCCGGTACGGCGGCGCCGTCCGGCGGGGCCGTACCATCGGTCCCGGCCGCGCCGAGCAGGCCGTTAACCGCCTCGTTGATCGTGCCGTCGCCGCCGAGCACCGCCACCACGTCGAATCCCTTCTCCCGGGCGGTCCCGGCGAGGGCGGCCGCGTGGCCCCGGTAGCCGGTCTCCTCCACGGTGAGGTCGACGGCCGCGCTCAGGGCGCGGATGAGGACGGTCCGGGTACGCCGGGTGGTCGTCGTGGCCATGGGGTTGACCAGCAGCAGTGCGCGCATGCCGAAAAGCGTATCGGGGGGTAGGGTTGCCGGATGTGTCCAAGCCTCCGTTCACGCTGGTCATCGCCGCCGCGGTCCTCGCCCTGGAAGGGTTGTGCGTACTGGGCCTCGGCGGCTACGTCGCCGTCATGACCGTGATCGGCCGGCCCCGCGACCTCGCCAGCTCGATCGCCGAGGCGGCGATCGGCGTCGTCTTCGGGGCGGCGCTCATCTGGGTGGCCTGGGGCGCGTTCGGCGCGCAGCGGTGGAGCCGTTCGCCGGGCGTGCTCGCGCAGATCTTCGCGCTACCGGTCGCGATCACGCTGATCCAGTCCGGCAGGCAGCTGGCCGGGGCGGCGCTGCTCGTGGCGGCGCTCACCGCGATCGCCACGCTGCTCGCCCCGCCGTCCACCCGCGTGCTGTACGACGGCGTCTTCCCCGACGGCCCCGCCGAGGACGGCGGGACGGCCCCGCCGGATTCCGGCCCGGCGAAGGGCACGGCGAAGCCCGGGGAGGGGCGTAAGGAGCCCAAGGGGAAGCGCTCCGGCACGGGACGCGGCCGGGACTCCCGGCCGCGCTAGGTCCCGTTCGTCCGCCTCGGCGCCTGCCGTCAGTCCTCCGCGGTGAGGCCCTCGCGGAGCTGCGCGAGGGTGCGCGCGAGCAGCCGCGACACGTGCATCTGCGAGATGCCGAGCTCGTTCGCGATCTGGGACTGCGTCATGTTGCCGAAGAACCGCAGCAGCAGGATGCGCTTCTCCCGGGGCGGCAGCCGTTCCAGCAGCGGCTTGAGCGACTCGCGGTACTCGACCCCCTCCAGCGAGTCGTCCACGATGCCGAGCGAGTCGGCGACGGCGGGCGCGTCCTCGTCCCCGGAGTCCGGCGCGTCGAGGGAGACCGTGGAGTACGCGTTGGCGGACTCCAGGCCCTCGAGCACGTCCTCCTCGCTCATCTGCAGGTGCTCGGCGAGCTCGCTCACCGTGGGGGCGCGGCCCTCGCGCTGGGAGAGCTCGCTGATCGCCTTGGTGAGCGACAGCTTCAGCTCCTGCAGCCGGCGCGGCACCCGGACGGCCCAGCCCTTGTCCCGGAAGTGCCGCTTGATCTCGCCCACGATCGTGGGCGTGGCGTACGTGGAGAACTCCACCCCGCGGTCGAGGTCGAACCGGTCGATCGACTTGATCAGGCCGATCGTCGCCACCTGGGTGAGGTCGTCGAGCCACTCGCCGCGGTTGCGGAAGCGGCGGGCAAGGTACTCCACCAGCGGCAGGTGGAGCTCGACCAGCTCGTCCCGGATGCGCTGGCGGCGCGGGTCGTCGGGGGGCAGCGTGGCGAGCTCGGCGAAGAGCGTGCGCGCGCGCACGCGGTCGGGCACCGCCGCCTGTTCGCTGGAGGGCATGGCACGGGTCCTTTCCATCACACCGGCCCCGCCACGTCTCGACGTTTCCGCAACACGATCGCCATGCGATCAGGGGAATCGGTGACCGCGTCGACGTCGTCGGCGAGCGCGGTGAGAACCATCCACGCGAAGTCGTCGCGGCGCGGCTCGGTGGTGCCGACCGTGCTCACCTCGACGCGAACGGTCATCTCGTCCCCGTCCAGCTCGAACTCGGCGACCAGGTCGGTGCCGGGCACCGCCTGCCGCAGCAGCATGGCGCACGCCTCGTCCACCGCGATCCGCAGATCCTCGATCTGGTCGATGGTGAAGTCCAGACGCGCGGCGAGCCCGGCGGTCGCCGTACGCAACACGGACAGATAGGCGCTCACCGCCGGCATGCGCACGCACACCGCGTCGCGCACCCCCGGTATGCCGACGCCCTGAGCACGCGTCACCGTCTCGTCAGCCACGTTCCTCCTCGTACAAAGCCGCTGACTGCAACCTACCGTCCCCGGGACACCTTTGGTGTCCTGGGCACGCCGACAGGTCGTGATCTTGCGGCAAATGTTCGGGCCCCGAGTGGTCTGTCACCACACGGGGCCCAGGAAAAACTCGGTGACGCGGCCCGGTCAGGCGGCCTGCTTGGTCTCCCAGAAGATCTTGGCGATCTCGTCGATCTTGGAGAGCAGCTCGTCGGCCTTGGCGGGGTCGACGGTGCCCTTGGCCCCGGCGGTGCCCGCGAGCTTGGTCGCCTCCCAGAACAGCTGGTGGAGCTGCGGGTACTTCTCCAGGTGGTGCGGCTTGAAGTAGTCGGTCCACAGCACCCACAGGTGGTGCTTCACCAGCTCGGCCCGCTGCTCCTTGATGATCAGCGCCCGGGTGCGGAACACCGGGTCCTCGTTCTCGGCGTACTTCTGAATGATCGCCTTGATGGACTCGGCCTCGATGCGGGCCTGCGCGGGGTCGTAGACGCCGCAGGGCAGGTCGCAGTGGGCCGACGCCTCGTATCGCGGCCGAAGCAGTCGTGCGAGCATTGGAAGGTCCTTCCTCAATGCCGGAGACTCAGCATGATTTAATTTCTGACCTTACCGGCATCGAAAGGATCACACCGACGGGGATGGGCTTCCTGCGCGTGCGTGTCACCGGCGAGTCGATGCTGCCCACCCTGCACCCGGGGGACTGGCTCGTGGTGCGCCGTACCGCCGCCCCGCGGCCCGGCGATCTCGTGGTGGCCCGCCTGCCGGACGACCCCGAGCGGCTGATCGTCAAGCGGCTGACCGGTGGGGGACCGGAGGAGGGCTGGTGGCTGGAGAGCGACAACCAGCGCGCCCCCGGCCGCCGGGACAGCTGGGACTTCGGCCCGGTGCCCGCCGCGCTGCTGGTCGGCCGCGTCGTGCTGCGCTACTGGCCGCTGCGGCACGGCCTGCGGCCCCGCTGAGGGCCGCGCGGCCGTGCCGCCGGCGATTGCCCAGGGGCCTCAGGATCCCCCGCGCCGCCGGGCGCGGAACCTGGCCACGTTCGCCCGGCTCGCGCAGCGCTTGGAGCAGTAGCGGCGCGAGCGGTTGGAGGAGACGTCGAGGTACGCGCGGCGGCACGGCGCGGCCTGGCACAGGCCCAGCCGGTCGAGGCCGAGGCGGGTGACCAGCGTGGCGAGGCCCATCACCGCGCACACCGCGTACTGGTCGTAGACCCGCCCGGCCCCGGTGAGGTGCATGTGCCAGCCCTTGTCGTCGTGCCGGACGATCTGCGGGTGCGCCGGGTGCCGGATGAGCAGCAGGTTGAGCCGCTCCACGGCGTCCTCCTCGTCGCCCTTCGCCACGGCCTCGAACACGGCGGTGAGCTCCTCGCGCAGCTCGCGCATGGCGTCGAGATCACCCCTGGTGATGCGAGCGGCCTGCAGGCCGCGCCCGGTCTCGCCGAGCAGAGTGCGCAGCCCGTCGAGGTTGCTGAGGTCCTCGTGGTTGACCAGCTTCACGGCAAGGTCGGCGTATGAGCTCAAGTCCACCTGTGCGATCCGTAGCGTAGGGAGGGGGCGCGTGGCGAACGGCACCCGAGAGATGACCGTTTCTTGAGTATCACACGACCGCGCGCCCTGATCATCCCGCCGGGGCGGATGATCCGATCACCCCTCCGGATGGAGCACCCGGCGCAGGAAGGTGCGGGTCCGCTCCTGCCGGGGCGCCCCGATCACCTGCTCGGGCGGGCCGTCCTCGACGATCACCCCGCCGTCCATGAACACCACCCGGTCGGCCACCTCCCGGGCGAAGCCCATCTCGTGGGTGACCACGAGCATCGTCATGCCGTCCTCGGCGAGCTTGCGCATCACCGTGAGCACGTCGCCGACGAGCTCGGGGTCGAGGGCCGAGGTGGGCTCGTCGAAGAGCATGAGCGCGGGGTCCATGGCCAGCGCCCGGGCGATCGCCACCCGCTGCTGCTGCCCGCCGGAGAGCTGGCTCGGGTAGGAGTTCGCCCGGTCGGCGAGCCCGACCCGTTCCAGGTTCTCGATGGCGATCCGCTCGGCCTCGCGTTTGCCGCGCCGCAGCACCCGCTGCTGCGCGATCGTGACGTTGCGCAGCACGGTGAGGTGCGGGAACAGGTTGAACTGCTGGAACACCATGCCGATGCGGCGCCGGGCCGCGTCGATGTCCACGTCCGGGTCGGTGAGCTCGACGCCGTCCACGAACACCTGGCCCGCGGTGGGCTGCTCCAGCAGGTTGACGCAGCGCAGCAGGGTGGACTTGCCCGACCCGGACGGGCCGATGACGCAGACCACCTGCCCCGGCTCCACGGTGAAGTCGATGCCCTTGAGCACCTCGAGGTCGCCGAACGACTTGTGCAGCCCGCGGATCTCGACGGCGTGCCCGGCGGTGCCGCTCGGTGCCGTGCTCGGTGCGGCGCTCATTGCCCCTTCCCCTGGCGTGCTTCCAGCCGCCGGGCGAGATACCCGAGCGGAATGGTGATCAACAGGTAGGTTGCGCCCGCCATGATGATCGGTGTCGGGTTCGCCGTGGCGGAGGCGAGGTCGTTGCCGAACTTGGCGAGCTCCACCTGGGTCGAGGTCACCCCGAGGATGAACACGAGCGAGGAGTCCTTGAACAGCAGGACGAGCTCGTTGGTGAGCGGCGGGACCACGATCCGCACGGCCTGCGGGATCACGATGGAGACCATCGCCCGGCTGTGGCTCATGCCGAGCGAGCGCGCGGCCTCCATCTGCCCCTTCGGCACCGCCTGCAGCCCGGCCCGGAAGGTCTCGGCCATGTAGGCGGCCGAGACCAGGGCGAGCGCGAGCGCGACGCTGCCGTACACCCCGCCGGGGAGGGCGAACCCGGGGAAGGCGATCGGCAGGCCGGTGCCGATCAGCAGGAAGATCACCAGGGCCGGCAGTCCGCGGAAGACCTCGACGTAGAGCCGGGCGATCCAGCGGTACGGCGCGACCGAGGAGAGCCGCATGAGCGCGAGCGGCAGCCCGAGCGCGAAGCCGAGCGCGTACCCGGTCACCGTGTAGATGACCGTGTTCACCAGCGCCACGGTGAACAGCTCGGGCAGCCCCTGCTCGGCCACCTCGAGGTTGAAGAACGACCGCTGGATCGACGGCCAGTCCGCGATGAGAACGAGTATCACCACGACGGCGATCAGCACGGCGTACTGGACGCCGCGGCTGATCCGCTGTCGCCGCCGCGGACTCAGGCGTGCGGTCATGACGAGGCGGGCTGGGGCTCGGTGCCGAACCACTTCTTGTAGATCTCGTTGTACGTGCCGTCCTGCTTGGCGGCCTCGATCGTCTCGTTGACCACCTGGAGCAGGGCGGTGTTGCCCTTCTTCAGGCCGATGCCGTACTGCTCACCGGTGTCGAGGCTGGCGGCGAGCTCGAACTTCTCGGCGACGTCCGGCTTCTTCAGCCAGGTGAGCACCACCGGCAGGTCCTGCACGATCACGTCGACCTGCCCGGCCTGCAGGGCGAACAGCTCCTTGGGGGAGTCGGGGTACTCCACCGGGTCGAAGCCCTTCGACTTGACGTAGTCGAGGCCGGTGGTGGAGGCCTGGGCGCCGAGCTTGAGGCCCTTGGCCTTGACGTCCTCGAGCGAGGTGATGCCGCTGCCCTTCTTCGCGAGCAGCGCCTGGGTGGCGTCGAAGTACGGCACCGAGAAGTCGATGTTCTGCTTGCGCTCCTCGGTGATCGTCATGCCCGCGGCGGCGACGTCGCACCGGCCGGCGTTGAGCGCGGCGCCGCTCTTGATCGCGGCGAAGTCGATGTCGAGGATCTCCTGGGTGACCCCGAGCTTCTTCGCCACGAGGTCCACGATGTCCACGTCGAAGCCCACGACCTTGCCGTCCTGGTTGAACTGGAACGGCTCGTAGGGGACGTTGGTGCACGTCGTCAGCTTGCCCGGGTTGACGAGGGTTACTCCGCCGGAGGACGACTGCGCGGTCGCGCCGGTGTTGCCGGCGTCGCCCGAGTCCCCGCCGCAGGCGGAGAGGCCGGTGACGGCGGCCAACGCGGTCACGGTGAGCGCGAGTACGCCTCGGCGGGGGAATGGGAAGGGCATCGCGGCCTCCTGAACAGCCGATTAACTCATTAGAACGCGGTTATTGTGATATTCGGTGCATAACGGACGGGCTACGTCGACGCGCCAACCCGGACACCGTCCGAGGTCACGCCGTGTGGCACAATCAAGCGACGGGTGACCCCCGTGCCCCTTGATGAGAGACGACCGTCCTCGGCAGGGGCTCCGGCGGCTACCGAAGCCGGATCTTCCGCCTTCCGCGGCGTCTACCGAGAAAGCTGTCCCGATCAGAGTTGTGGGGTCACTGTGACGCCTTCTTTGCAAATGCTCGACTCCGATCCCGCTTTCGCCCTGCACCGTGGGGGGAAACTCGAGGTGCGGGCAACCGTCGAGGTCCGCGACACCGACGATCTCGCGCTCGCCTACACCCCCGGGGTGGCCCGGGTGTGCAGCGCGATCGCGGATGAGTCGGCGCTGGTCAACGACTATACGTGGGTTTCCGGAGTGGTGGCGGTGGTGTCGGACGGCACCGCCGTGCTCGGGCTCGGTGACATCGGCCCCGCGGCGGCGATGCCCGTGATGGAGGGCAAGGCGCTGCTGTTCAAGCAGTTCGCCGACGTCAACGCGGTGCCGATCTGCCTCGACTGCACCGATGTCGACGAGATCGTGGAGACCGTGGTGCGCCTCGCGCCGAGCTTCGGCGGCATCAACCTCGAGGACATCAGCGCGCCGCGGTGCTTCGAGATCGAGGACCGGCTGCGGGCACGCCTCGACATCCCGGTCTTCCACGACGACCAGCACGGCACCGCGATCGTGGCGCTCGCCGCCCTGCTCAACGCGGCGAAGGTGGTGGGCCGTCCCATCGGCGAGATGCGCGCCGTGGTGGCGGGCGCCGGCGCGTCCGGCGTGGCGGTGAGCCGGTTCCTGCTCACCGCCGGCATCGGGGACATCGCGGTCGCCGACAGCAAGGGCCTGCTGTACGAGGGCCGGGAGGGCATGAACCCGGTCAAGGCCGCGCTCGCCCGCGACACGAACCGGGCGGGCTACAAGGGCTCCATCGAGGAGGCGCTCGCCGGGGCCGACGTGTTCATCGGCCTGTCGGGCTCCACGGTGAGCGAGGAGGCGATCGCGAGCATGGGGCGCGACGCGATCGTGTTCGCCCTGTCCAACCCGACGCCGGAGGTGCACCCGGACGTGGCGCGCAGGTACGCCCGGGTGGTGGCGACCGGCCGGTCGGACTTCCCGAACCAGATCAACAACGTGCTCGCCTTCCCGGGCGTGTTCCGCGGCGCCATCGACGTGCGCGCGTCGGACATCACCGAGAACATGAAGGTGGCCGCCGCGCACGCGCTCGCGGACGTCGTCGGCGATCTCGTGTCCGAGGACTACGTGATCCCGAGCCCGTTCGACCGCCGGGTCGCGCCCGCGGTCGCCGCCGCCGTCGCCGAACAGGCGCGCAAGGACGGCGTCGCCCGCCGATAGGGCCCGCGACCGGCACCGGCCGGCGGGTGGTGAGGCGAAAACATACGCGTTTTTGAACGGATCCGTGCCCCCCGTGCAGGACCTGCACGGGGGGCACACGCGTCTTCGCGGCCGAAAACGCCGTCGTGGATTGAGTGAATCGTCGGTAAACGGCGCAAGGCCCGGCCGGGAAGGCCGGGCCTTGCTGAAGCTGGGGCTGGGTCAGAGGTTTGGACCCCCTGAACCCGGGCGGTTCCTCAGGAACTACTTCTTGAGGAGCTCGCCGTTCTTGCCAACGATGCTGCCGGACCAGGTGTTGGCGGCGGCGTCGTAGATCGCCTTGGTCTCACCGTCGAAGTACGGCGAGGCCACGAAGTCGATCCGGCCGTTGCCGTCGCTGTCGCCGAACCAGCTGATGACACCGTTGACGTAGCCGACGCGCTTGGCGCTGCTGTACTGCCAGATCAGCGGACCACCGTCGGCACCGGCGGTCATCGCGGACTTCAGACCGATGGACTCCTCGGCCTTCAGCTTGGTGTTGATCGCGGTGTAGGTCTTGCCGTACGACCACTTCATGGTCACACCGGTGTACGGCTTGTTGCCGTCCGGGTGCTCGGCGCCCGGGTAACCGAAGGCGAACACCGTGGTGCCGCGCTTCTGGTTCCAGGCGAAGCCCTGGGCACCGACGTTCTTGGCCAGCGGGCCGACGTCCTTGACCTTGCCCACGTAGAAGTGGTCGAGGTAGAACTTGATGCTCTTGGTGGGCTTGATCCACTGGACGACGAAGTACTGGATGTGCCAGTAGTTGCCCCGCTTGTCCTGGATCACCTGGCCCAGGACCTTGCCGGCGGCCTTGTCCTTGAGCAGCTGCTCGTACTGGGCCTTGGTCAGCGGGGTCCACTTCGGCGGGAAGACCTTGGTGCCGTTGGCCGGCTTGACGCCCTTCTTCGGGTCCGGGGCGTTCTTCCACTGCTCCGCGGTGACCTCGACCTCGGACTTGACGGCACCCTTGTACTCGGGGCCGACGACCTCGGAGCCCTCGCTCCGCTCAGCGCGCACCGGGGCGAGCGGGCCGTACTTGTCGAGGATCGACTTGTACTGCTTGAAGTCGATCTCGACGGACTCGACCCACTTGTCACCGGTCCACTTGTCGTACTCCTCCTTGGAGACCTCCTCCTTGGGGAGGATCTGGATGCCGTTGTAGACGGTGACGAAGGCGTAGTCCTTGTCGTAGTCCTCGAAGACCGCGAAGTCGTAGTGGGTCCAGGCCTGCTTACCGACGTAGATGCCCCACGGCGCCTTGCCCTTGTAGTAGCCGGGGACGAAGACCCACTTGTCGAAGACGTTCTTGCCGTCGAAGACGTTGTGGGCGGCGGTCACCACGAGGTTGCCGTACTTGGAGTGGATGGCGCTACCGGACGCCCACCACTTGTTGCCCTTGGAGTCAACCCAGAAGACCTTACCGACGGTCTTCGGCAGGTTGACGTTCTTCACCTTGGTAGCGGTGACCTTGCCGAAGCCGGTCGGGTTGGTCACGCCCGGCTTGCTGTCGGCCGAAGGCCCGCCCTTGACCTGCAGCTTCTCGCCGTTGATCTTGTAGTCGTACTTGTACTCGCGAGCCTGCTTCAGCGCGGCGGCGTTCTCGTCAAGCCAGAACTGCGCCACGGAGTAGGCGTCGGAGGTGGTCTTGGCGAGCATCTCGCTGCTCTTGATCGGAGCAGCGGAGGCGGCGGAGGTGGTGACCAGGGAGGCGCCCAGAACCGCGGACGCGGCAACGGCCCCACCCAGCGGGAGGACCAGACGCTTCACTCGGGTGTTCAAGGAAACTCCTTGGGCTGTCGTGGAACGCATCCTGCGTCCCATGCGTCAGTAAAGGGATGGCATGGAAGATACAGGCGAGATCTTGTGGGTCGGTAGCGGTTTCGGCGACCAAAGTTGATCTCCGTTCGCCGTGACCGTTCCGTGACCTTAGGGGTTGCGGGATCGCCGTCTGGAGCCGGGTCGCATTCCCGCAGATCACTGGCGTAACAGGCGTTCCAGGGCGGGCTGGTGCGGATCGGGCGTGTCCGGTTCCCGATTCCTTTGGTGTGATGTAAATCACACGAGCTGGATGGCACCAAACCACACCCTCCACACGTCAAAAGGGCCACACATACCGGCCGACGCCGGCTACAGCGGCTCTGCGCGCGCCTGTGCGTCCTCCAGGCGCGTCGGAACGGCCTCCAGCGAGTGATCTTCCACGCGGGGCCCGAAGGGCGTTCTGAAGCCCGCTGGGCGCCTCATCCGCATCGCCCTCGCCGTCCGGGCCGCCGCCACCTGTACGCGAACGGCGACGCCTCCGACCCGGTGGCCGGGGGCGTCGCCGTTGGTGGGATGGGCCGATCCGTTCCGGTCGACGTGCCGGCTAGGACCAGGCGCTCGGCGGATCAGCCCGTACGCTGCGTGGTGGCGATCTTGTAGATGACGTAGGTGGACTTGGTGAAGCTCGGCGACGAGATGTGGTCGTAGCGCCGGTCCGCGTTCCGGTCCCAGGTGCGGCTGTTCACGCCGTTGAGGTAGCCGTTGCCGGTGGTGCTGTTGTAGCGGACCAGCCAGGGCCCGCCGCTCGCCCCCGCGGTGAACATGCACGGGAACGCCAGGCCGCGGTTGAGCAGGAGGTTGGGGGCGGTGACCCGGATCCGGGTGCGCGTCACGCACCAGCGCATCGAGGTGCCGTCGAAGGGACGGGTGCCGTCCGGCTGCTCGCCGGCGGGGTAGCCGAACGCGTGGGTGACCACGTTCCGCGGCTGGTCCCACAGGAAACCCTGCCCGCCGACGTTGTCCTCGAGCCGCCCCACGTCCACCCGCCGATAGACGGGGTTGCCCTTCGCGTCCCGCTTCGGGTTGCCCTTGGCGTCCTTCTCCGGCTCCCAGGTGAAGCCGCGGTGCACGGTGACGAAGGCGTAGTCGTAGTCCCAGTCGACCAGGCCGGCGAAGTTGTCGTGCAGGTTGAGGGTGTGGCCGACGTAGATGCCCCACTCGGTCCGGCCGTCCGAGGTGTAACCGGGGATGAAGATCCAGTCCTCGACCGGCTTCATCTGCTGGACGTCGTACGCGCAGTGCGCGGCGGTGGCCACGAGGTTGCGGTTCGGCGAGTGCACGGCCGTGGCCGAGCAGAAGTAGTGCCGATTCCCGATGCGGAAGAAGACCTTGCCGACGCTGGTGGGCAGTCCGTTCTTCACCTGCGCGCGGCCGCGCGTGGGCTGCACCGTGGTCGGCCGCCCGGTGTCCGCAGAGGTCGACGTCGTGGTGCCCGTGGGGCTGGGACTCGTCTGGGGGGCCCTCCGCGCCGGCGTGGCATAGCTGGAGGCCGCCTTGAGCCGGTCCGGGGTCCAGTAGTCCATCACCCGCCGCACGTCCGCGTCCCGCTGCGCCAGCGGCACCGTCATGACCCAGTCGGGCACGGGGGCGCTTCGGGTGCCGGGAACGACGGCCGCGGGGGCCGGCGTGGCGGTGAGCACCGCGGCGACCGTCGCGGCCAGCATGCCGGCAAGCGTGGCGGCGAGCCGCTTCGCTCGGGGGGACATGCGAGGTCCTTCCGGTACGACGGGGACGACGGGACGGGGACGCGGGGGGTAAAGCGAATTTTTCCAGATCAACTAGGTCAGAACCGGACGTTGACCAACATGGGGCTGCCTCGTTATTTGACCATCCCGGCTGTGAGGTCCGGGTAAAGAGACGGGCGAGGCGGGGAACCGCGCCGTCGGCAGGTTCGGTACCGGCGGAGTGTGTCGAAAGGAACGTCCGTAAACGGCGCAAGGCCCGGCCTGGAAGGCCGGGCCTTGCTGAAGCTGGGGCTGGGTCAGAGGTTTGGACCCCCTGAACCCGGGCGGTTCCTCAGGAACTACTTCTTGAGGAGCTCGCCGTTCTTGCCAACGATGCTGCCGGACCAGGTGTTGGCGGCGGCGTCGTAGATCGCCTTGGTCTCACCGTCGAAGTACGGCGAGGCCACGAAGTCGATCCGGCCGTTGCCGTCGCTGTCGCCGAACCAGCTGATGACACCGTTGACGTAGCCGACGCGCTTGGCGCTGCTGTACTGCCAGATCAGCGGACCACCGTCGGCACCGGCGGTCATCGCGGACTTCAGACCGATGGACTCCTCGGCCTTCAGCTTGGTGTTGATCGCGGTGTAGGTCTTGCCGTACGACCACTTCATGGTCACACCGGTGTACGGCTTGTTGCCGTCCGGGTGCTCGGCGCCCGGGTAACCGAAGGCGAACACCGTGGTGCCGCGCTTCTGGTTCCAGGCGAAGCCCTGGGCACCGACGTTCTTGGCCAGCGGGCCGACGTCCTTGACCTTGCCCACGTAGAAGTGGTCGAGGTAGAACTTGATGCTCTTGGTGGGCTTGATCCACTGGACGACGAAGTACTGGATGTGCCAGTAGTTGCCCCGCTTGTCCTGGATCACCTGGCCCAGGACCTTGCCGGCGGCCTTGTCCTTGAGCAGCTGCTCGTACTGGGCCTTGGTCAGCGGGGTCCACTTCGGCGGGAAGACCTTGGTGCCGTTGGCCGGCTTGACGCCCTTCTTCGGGTCCGGGGCGTTCTTCCACTGCTCCGCGGTGACCTCGACCTCGGACTTGACGGCACCCTTGTACTCGGGGCCGACGACCTCGGAGCCCTCGCTCCGCTCAGCGCGCACCGGGGCGAGCGGGCCGTACTTGTCGAGGATCGACTTGTACTGCTTGAAGTCGATCTCGACGGACTCGACCCACTTGTCACCGGTCCACTTGTCGTACTCCTCCTTGGAGACCTCCTCCTTGGGGAGGATCTGGATGCCGTTGTAGACGGTGACGAAGGCGTAGTCCTTGTCGTAGTCCTCGAAGACCGCGAAGTCGTAGTGGGTCCAGGCCTGCTTACCGACGTAGATGCCCCACGGCGCCTTGCCCTTGTAGTAGCCGGGGACGAAGACCCACTTGTCGAAGACGTTCTTGCCGTCGAAGACGTTGTGGGCGGCGGTCACCACGAGGTTGCCGTACTTGGAGTGGATGGCGCTACCGGACGCCCACCACTTGTTGCCCTTGGAGTCAACCCAGAAGACCTTACCGACGGTCTTCGGCAGGTTGACGTTCTTCACCTTGGTAGCGGTGACCTTGCCGAAGCCGGTCGGGTTGGTCACGCCCGGCTTGCTGTCGGCCGAAGGCCCGCCCTTGACCTGCAGCTTCTCGCCGTTGATCTTGTAGTCGTACTTGTACTCGCGAGCCTGCTTCAGCGCGGCGGCGTTCTCGTCAAGCCAGAACTGCGCCACGGAGTAGGCGTCGGAGGTGGTCTTGGCGAGCATCTCGCTGCTCTTGATCGGAGCAGCGGAGGCGGCGGAGGTGGTGACCAGGGAGGCGCCCAGAACCGCGGACGCGGCAACGGCCCCACCCAGCGGGAGGACCAGACGCTTCACTCGGGTGTTCAAGGAAACTCCTTGGGCTGTCGTGGAACGCATCCTGCGTCCCATGCGTCAGTAAAGGGATGGCATGGAAGATACAGGCGAGATCTTGTGGGTCGGTAGCGGTTTCGGCGACCAAAGTTGATCTCCGTTCGCCGTGACCGTTCCGTGACCTTAGGGGTTGCGGGATCGCCGTCTGGAGCCGGGTCGCATTCCCGCAGATCACTGGCGTAACAGGCGTTCCAGGGCGGGCTGGTGCGGATCGGGCGTGTCCGGTTCCCGATTCCTTTGGTGTGATGTAAATCACACGAGCTGGATGGCACCAAACCACACCCTCCACACGTCAAAAGGGCCAACACAAAGCCGTGAGGCATGATCATCCCTCGCGCGGCCGCGTACGCCGCTGTAGGCCCCGCAGACGCCTTCAGGCCGCGTGGCCGGTGATCTTGTCCCGAGACGGGGGTCCGACGCGTCCTGGGGCCTGCTGGAGGCCTCGCGCGCAAAACCGCCCACCGGAACAACCGCCGGCCGCACAACGGAACCCGGCTTCCCACCCCTCTCGGCCGTGAAGCGAACAGAGCCCGGCACGCGGCCGGGCCCGCTGCCGGGGCGGAGGACCGCCGGCGGGTCGACTCCGCGGCGACGGCCTTCCGCCGGGCGGGGCCGGCCCGGGAATGGGGTCGAGGTCGATCGCCTGGACCCTGACCTTGCGACCATGACGCGAGCCGGGGAACGTGCGCCGCGCGGAACCCTTGGCGGACGGCGCAGGGTTGAGGCCCCCTGCGTCGGCGCCGTGCTCCTCGCCTGCTCCCGGCCCGCGCCTTCCGGCGGCGGCCCGGGCCGCCGGCGAACCCCGCGCACACATCCCGCGCCCCTCGGGAACCGGTGCCGCCACGACAAACGAACAGGGCCCGGTCCGGGGGACCGGGCCCTGTTGCGGGCGAGGGTGCTGTACGTCTGCCGTGACTACTTCAGGACTTCGCCGTTCTTGCCGACGATGCTGCCGGACCAGGTCTTGGCCGCGGCGTCGTAGATGGCCTTGGTCTCACCGTCGAAGTACGGCGAGGCGATGAAGTCGATCCGGCCGTTGTTGTCGGCGTCGCCGAACCAGCTGATGACGCCGTTGACGTAGCCGACGCGCTTGGTGCTGCTGTACTGCCAGATCAGCGGACCACCGTCGGCGCCCTTGGTCATGGCCGACTTCAGACCGATCGACTCCTCGGCCTTCAGCTTCGGGTTCACGGCGGTGTAGGTCTTGCCGTACGACCACTTCGGGGTCAGGCCGGTGAAGCCGGTGCTGCCGTTGGGGTGCGGGGCGGCCGGGTAGCCGAAGGCGAACACCGTGGTGCCGCGCTTCTGGTTCCAGGCGAAGCCCTGGGCGCCGACGTTCTTGGCCAGCGGGCCGACGTCCTTGACCTTGCCGATGTAGAAGTGGTCGAGGTAGTACTTGACGTTCTTGGTGGGCTTGACCCACTGGACGACGAAGTACTGGATCAGGAGGTAGTTGCCGCGGCGGTCCCGGGTCAGCTTGCCGAGCACCTTGCCGGCGGCCTTGTCCTTGAGCAGCTGCTCGTACTGGGCCTTGGTGAGGTGCGTGATCTTCGGCGGCAGCACCTTGGAGCCGTTGGGCGCCTTACGGCCGCGCGGGAAGGGAGCGTCCTTCCACTGCTGCTCGGTGACCTCGATCTGGGACTTCTCGGCACCCGGGTAGTTCGGGCCGACGGCCTCCTCGCCCTTGATCCGCTCACGCCACACCGGGGCGAGCGGGCCGTACTTGTCGAGGATCTGCCGGTACTCCTTGCGGGTGATCTCCTTGGACTCGACCCACTTGTCACCGGTCCACTTGTCGTACTCCTCCTTGGAGACCTCCTGCTTCGGGAGGAGCTGGAAGCCGTTGTAGACGGTGACGAAGGCGTAGTCCTTGTCGTAGTCCTCGAAGACCGTGAAGTCGTAGTGGGTGAAGGCCTGCTTGCCGACGTAGATGCCCCACGGCGCCTTGCCCTTGTAGTAGCCGGGGACGAAGACCCACTTGTCGAAGACGTTCTTGCCGTCGAAGACGTTGTGGGCGGCGGTCACCACGAGGTTGCCGTACTTGGAGTGGATGGCGCTACCGGACGCCCACCACTTGTTGCCCTTGGAGTCAACCCAGAAGACCTTACCGACGGTCCGCGGCAGGTTGACGTTCTTCACCTTGGTGGCCGTCACCTTGCCGGCGCCGGTCGGGTTGGTCACGCCGGGCTTGCCGTCGGCCGACGGCCCGCCCTTGACCTGCAGCTTCTCGCTGCTGCCGACGTAGTACTCGTACTTGTACTCCTTGGCCGCCTTCAGGGCCGCGGCGTTCGAGTCGAGCCAGAACTGCGCCACCGAGTACGCCTGGGCCGGAGTCTTGGCCAGGTACTCACTGGACCGCACCGGAGCGGCGGACGCGGTGGAGGTGGTGACCAGAGAGGTGCCCAGCACGGCGGAGGCGGCAATGGCCCCACCCAGCGGAAGAACAAGACGCTTGACTCGAGTGTTCAAGGGAAGCTCCTCGGGACGTCGTGCAGTGCAACGCATCGGGTGTCCCACGCGTCAGTCGAGAGACAGTCAGGAACATACGCGGTGATCTTGGGTTGTCACAGCGTTTCGTCAAGGAAGAGTCGATCGTCGCCGCGTGTGACACTTCTGTGACCTCTGTGGCCGACGGCGTCAGATGTTGATTTGTGCGGACATCGCCGCAGGTCGCCCCCGGGTTTGCGGAAGGTTCGGGACGTGCCGGGTCAGGTTCGCTGTCAGAACCCAGCATGTCATCATGTGAGGTAAATCACATTGGCCACACGGCACCGATTTGGCCCCATCCGCGTCTAAGAGCCTTGCCTCGCGCCGTCCCGTGGGGTTGAACTGAAGGCGACACCCCCGCGCAGGTAGGGGAAGCACGTGACCCGCCTCGACATCGTTGAGCACGGCCAGGGACGACGGCGCCGCCTCTCCGTCGTGGTCGCGGCCGGCCTGCTCGCGCTGTTCCTCTTCGTCCTGCTCTCCGGCCGCGGCGACCCGGCGCTGCCGCCCGCCCCGACGGCCGAGCCCACCGGGCCGCGCGTCGTCATCCTCGACCCGACCCCCGCCGCGACCAACGCGGTGTTCCCCAAGGAGAAGGGGAGCGGGAAGCGGAGGACGATCGACGTGACCTTCCCCGACGGCGCGCGGGCCAGGCTCACCTATCCCGCCGACCTGCGCCTCGCCGAACTCGGCGTACGCCCGCGCATCGGCGCACGGCTGCCGGCCGACGACGGATCCCTGCAGCCCCGGATGCTCGTCGCCCCTTACCGGGGCGAGGCCGAGGTCGCGCGCAACGGGCCGATGATCCGCCGCCTCGCCGACAACGTCACGCTGTGGCCCAAGCCGGAGGGCGCGCCCGCCGCCGGCGAGGTGCTGCTGTTCGCGTTCGGCCCGTGGCGGCTCACGCTCACCGACACGAGCTACGGGCTCACCTTCGAGCAACGCCGTACCTGGGCGCGCAACCTGCGCGGCAGGGTGACCAAGGACGGCTTCCTCGTGCTGTCCGCCCGGCGGCCGCTCACGCTCGCCCGGCCGGGCGAGGTGTACGCCGAGGTCCCGTACGGCCCGCAGCTCTGGCTCGGCGGCGACCGCGACCGGCTGATCGTGCTCATCCCCACGCCGGACTGCCCCAGCCGTGCGGTCGATCCGCCGGCCATCAGGTCGGTCACGAACGCCACGGGCGCCGGCTGCCGCGGCGACGTGTACCTGGCCGTCGTCGGCGACCAGGAGTTCGTGGATCGCGTGCTTAAGGAGGTACGGGTCCGCTACGAGGCGCGATCGGCCACTGGGTAGGGTTCCGGCATGTTCGCCGTAACCGCAAGCGCCACCGACCCGAACGACCCGCTGCGCGGGCTCACGCTCGGGGAGCGGCCCGAGCCGAAGGTCCCCGACGGCTGGACCACCGTGACCGTACGGGCCGCGGCGCTCAACCACCATGACCTGTGGACTCTCCGAGGCGTCGGGATCAGCCAGGACCGGCTGCCCATCATCCTCGGCTGCGACGCCGCGGGCGTCGACGAGGACGGCAACGAGGTGATCGTGCACGCGGTGATCGGCACGCCGGTGCACGGGGACGAGACCCTCGACCCCAAGCGCTCGCTGCTGTCCGAGGTGTACGACGGCACGTTCGCCGAGCGGGTGGCGGTGCCGCGCCGCAACCTCGTGCCCAAGCCCGCCGGACTGAGCTTCGAGCACGCCGCGTGCCTGCCCACGGCCTGGCTCACCGCGTACCGCATGCTGTTCGAGAAGTCCGGTCTGGAGCCGGGCTCCACCGTGCTCGTGCAGGGCGCGGGCGGCGGCGTCGCGACCGCGCTGATCATGCTCGGCCGGGCCGCGGGCTACCGGGTGTGGGCGACGAGCCGGTCGGAGGAGAAGCGCGCCCGGGCGCTCGAGCTCGGCGCCGACCAGGTCTTCGAGCCCGGGGCGCGGCTGCCCGAGCGGGTGGACGCGGTGATGGAGACGGTCGGCCAGGCGACCTGGGCGCACTCGCTCAAGTCGCTGCGGCCCGGCGGCCGCATCGTGGTGTGCGGCGCCACGAGCGGCGCGGTGCCCCCGGCCGACCTCAACCGGGTCTTCTTCCTCCAGCTGTCCGTGGTGGGCAGCACCATGGGCACCCGCGAGCAGCTGGAACGGCTCGCGCGGTTCCTCGAGCAGACCGGCGTGCGGCCGGTGATCGACCGGACGCTGCCGCTCGACCGGGCCCGCGAGGGCTTCGAGGCGATGCAGCGGGGCGACATCTTCGGCAAGATCGTGTTCACGCTGCAGTGACCGGCGTGCGCGGACGCGGACTCCGGGAGGACCCCGCGGTCACCCCCGGAGCGCCTCCCGGATCCGCTCCGCCACGTCGTCGAGGGCCTCGCGGCAGTAGGTGAGCGTGTTCTCGTCCAGCTCCGCCTGGGCGGCCTCGTGCCGGATCCGCGCGACGAAGTCGGCGAGCATGCGGCCCAGCTCGGCGTCGTACTCGGCCCGGCGGTCGTCCCGGGACTCACGGGTCCCGCCCGCGCCGGTGCCGCCGAAGCCGCTCCAGAACTGGTCCCAGATCCGCAGCCACTCCCGGGCCCACTGCTCGCCCTCGTCCAGCAGCTCCTGGGGCGGCCGGCCCCACGCCACCGTGATCGGGAACAGCCGCCGCGGCCCGCGCCGCTCCTCCGCGCGCGGCTCCGACCGGCCGGCCGTACGGCCCGCCGCCTCGCCGCGCCGCATGTCGCGGGCCACCCGGGTGAGCTCGTCGCGCAGCGCCCGCACGGTCTCCCGGACGTCCTCCTTCACCTCGCGGGCGATGTCGCGCACCGAGTCGGCGATCTCCTGCTCCAGCTCGGCGAGCTCGTCGAGCCGGGCGTTCAGCTCCGCCCGCCCCTTGTCGGTGATGGTGAACACCTTCTTGCCGTCCCGCACCTCGTGCGTGACGAGGCCCTCCTCCTCGAGCCGGGCGAGCCGCGGGTAGATCGTGCCGGGGGAGGGGGAGTACACCCCGAGGAACCGGTCCTGCAGCAGCCGGATCACCTCGTACCCGTGCCGCGGGCTCTCCTCCAGCAGCTTGAGCAGGTACAGCCGAAGCCGCCCGTGGCGAAACACCGGACTCATGACTCCTCCCCTCCCGGGCGCGGCTCCCCGCGCAGCAGTGTGACGTCCCCCGACACGGTGGTGACCTCGACCGAGGCCATGCCGCCACCGAGCCGTCCGCTGACCGACCGGGCGCCGGGGTGCCCGTCGCAGCGGAGGTTGCCGAAGCCGGTGGTGATGCTGCCGATGCTGGAGCGCAGCACCACGTCGGTGTCGACGTCGGCGGGCAGCCGTACCACGACCGGGCCGGAGATGCTGGTGACCGTGACGTGCCCGGTGGGCGTGAGCACGAGGTCGGCGGTGATCCGGGCGGAGACCGTGTCCGCCCGCAGCCGCCGCGGGGTTCCGGCGGCGACGGTGAGCTCGCCGGCCACGCTGGTGAACGATAAGTCCCCGGCGAGCGCCCGGCTCTCCACCGTGCCGGACACGGTCTCGGTGCTGATCTCGCCGCTCACGCCGTCGAGCACGATGTCGCCGCTCACGCTCCGCACGCTGGTCCGGTTCTCGAACCCGGCGAGCACCGCGGAGGCGGAGACCACGCCCACCTGGACCGGGCAGTCCCGCGGCGCGGTGAGGGTGAGCGTCGCGCTGCGCCGGTCCGGGCGCAGCCAGCCGAGCACCCCTTTCAGGGTCGGGTCGCCGTGGCCGACGGAGAGCCGTCCGTCGTCGTGGGTCACGGTGAGCGGCGCCGGGCCGATCTCGCTCACCTCGAGCATCGGAGGTCCGTCGCTCGCCAGCACGGCGAGCCGCCCCGCCACGATGCGCACGGTGAGCTCGGTGACGGGGCCGAACGTGAGCCGATCCGGTCGCTCGATCGTCCAGCGTTGCATGACGGGCCCTCCGTCTCGACATTTCCGATAGACACGATATATCGCGTCTACCCGAAGTCAAGACATATCGCGTCTTACGCGTCGTCGTCGAGCCCGTCCTCCTCGTCGTCGAACCGGGCGAGCCAGGTGGCGAACCGGTCGATGGGGGTCTCGAACTCGGGGTTGAGGTCGACGAACTCGCGCAGCCGCTCGGCGAGCCAGGAGATCGCGATCTCCTCGTCGCCGCGCCGCTCCACGAGCTCCTCGATGCCGCGGTCGGTGAAGTACATCGCAGTGTCCTCCTGCGTACACGGAAGTCCCCCACACCGGGCCGCGCGGGCCCGGGTGTGGGGGACCGGATCGTCGTCTTCGGTCCGGACGGCCCCGCGAGGGGACCGCCGGCGGGAGGGTCAGGCGCCGAAGACCTTCTTCAGCAGCTCCTCCTGCTCCTCCTCGTGCTTGGCGTGCGAGCCGGTCGCCGGCGACGGGTTCGGGTCCCGGGAGACCCGGCGGATCGGCCGCCCGCCCAGCAGGTCGGGGATCTCGGCGAGCTTGAGCGTCAGGTACGGCCACGGGCCCATGTTGACCGGCTCCTCCTGCGCCCAGATGAGCTGGACGTCACGGCCGTACCGGTCGAGCTCGGCGGTGAGCTCCTGCCGCGGCCACGGGTAGAGCCGCTCCAGCCGGACGAGCGCCACGTCGTTCCGGCCGAGCTTCTCCCGCCGCGCCAGCAGGTCGTAGTAGATCTTGCCGGAGCACAGCACCACGGTGCGCACGCCCGCCGGGTCGACCTTGGTGTCGCCGAGCACCGGGCGGAACGAGCCGCCGGTGAAGTCGCGGACCGGGGAGGTCGCGCCCTTGTGCCGCAGCAGCGACTTCGGCGTGAACACGATGAGCGGGCGCCGCCGGTTCGACAGCACCTGCCACCGCAGCAGGTGGAAGTACTGCGCCGAGGTCGTCGGCTGGGCGACCGTCATGTTGTCCCGGGCGCACAGCTGCAGGAACCGCTCGATGCGGGCCGAGGAGTGGTCCGGGCCCTGGCCCTCGTAGCCGTGCGGCAGCAGCAGCACCACCGAGGAGCGCTGGCCCCACTTCTCCTCGCCGGAGCAGACGAACTCGTCGATGATCGACTGGGCGCCGTTGGCGAAGTCACCGAACTGCGCCTCCCAGCAGACGAGCGCGTCCGGGCGCACGGTGCTGTAGCCGTACTCGAAGCCCATCGCGGCGAACTCGCTGAGCAGCGAGTCGTACACGTAGAACTTCGTGGTGCCGTGGTTGAACGCCTTGAGCGGGGTGTGCTCCTCGCCGGTGAGCCGGTCGACGAGCACGGCGTGCCGCTGGCCGAAGGTGCCGCGCCGGGAGTCCTGGCCGACGAGCCGCACCGGGTGGCCGTCGATGAGCAGCGAGCCGAAGGCGATCGTCTCGCCCATCGCCCAGTCGATCGCGTCCTCCTCGACCATCTGGGCGCGGCGCTGCAGCAGCGGCACGAGCCGCGGGTGCGGCGTGAAGCCCTCGGGGAGGTTGATCTGGGTGTCGACGACCCGCTTGATCGCCTCCTCGGTGGTGGCGGTCGGGGTGTCCTCGTGCCGCCACGGCACCAGGTCCTCGGCCGGCGGCTTGAGCACCGCGCCGGGCTCCGGCGGGCGCTTGGCCGCCTCGCGGACCTCGGTGAACGCGCGCTCGAGCTTCTCCTGGTAGTCCCGCAGCGCCTGCTCGGCCTCCTCGACCGTGATGTCGCCGCGGCCGATCAGCGCCTCGGTGTAGAGCTTCCGCACCGACCGCTTGGCGTCGATCAGGTCGTACATGAGCGGCTGGGTGAAGCTCGGGTTGTCGGCCTCGTTGTGGCCGCGGCGGCGGTAGCAGACGAGGTCGATGACCACGTCCTTGCGGAACGCCTGGCGGTACTCGAACGCGAGCCGGCCCACCCGGACCACGGCCTCGGGGTCGTCGCCGTTCACGTGGAAGATCGGCGCCTGGATCATCCGGGCCACGTCGGTGGCGTACACCGACGAGCGGGACGAGGCGGGCGAGGTGGTGAAGCCGACCTGGTTGTTGACGACCACGTGCACCGTGCCGCCGGTGCGGTAGCCGCGCAGCTGCGACAGGTGGAGGGTCTCGGCGACCACGCCCTGGCCGGCGAACGCGGCGTCGCCGTGCACCAGGATCGGCAGCACGGTGAAGCCCTCCTCGCCGCGCTCGAGCAGGTCCTGCTTGGCGCGGACCACGCCCTCGAGCACCGGGTCGACGGCCTCCAGGTGCGACGGGTTCGCCACCACCGACGTCTTGATCTTGGAGCCGTCGTACGCGACGAAGTCGCCGGTCGCGCCGAGGTGGTACTTGACGTCACCGGAGCCGTGCGCGCTGCGCGGGTCGAGGTTGCCCTCGAACTCGGCGAAGATCTGCGCGTACGACTTGCCGACGATGTTGGCGAGCACGTTGAGCCGGCCGCGGTGGGCCATGCCGATGACGACCTCGTCGAGGCCCTCCTGCGCGGCCGAGGTGATCACCGAGTCGAGCAGCGGGATGAGCGACTCGCCGCCCTCGAGCGAGAACCGCTTCTGGCCGACGAACTTGGTCTGCAGGAAGGTCTCGAACGCCTCGGCGTTGTTGAGCCGGCGCAGGATGTTGAGCTGCTCCTCCCGGCTCGGCTTCTGGTGCGGCCGCTCGACGCGCTCCTGGATCCAGGCCCGCTCCTCGGGCTCCTGGATGTGCATGTACTCGATGCCGATCGTGCGGACGTAGGAGTCCCGCAGCACGCCGAGGATGTCGCGCAGCTTCATCAGCGGCTTGCCGCCGAAGCCGCCGGTGGGGAACTCGCGCTCCAGGTCCCACAGCGTCAGGCCGTGCGACTGGATGTCGAGGTCGGGGTGCTTGCGCTGGCGGTAGTCGAGCGGGTCGGTGTCCGCCATGAGGTGGCCGCGCACCCGGTAGGCGTGGATGAGCTCGAGCACCCGGGCCGACTTGGTCACCTCGTCGTCGTGGCTGACCGAGATGTCGCGGACCCAGCGCACCGGCTCGTACGGGATGCGCAGCGCCTCGAAGATCTTGTCGTAGAACGCGTCCTCGCCGAGCAGGAGCTGGTGGATCTTGCGGAGGAACTCGCCCGACTGCGCGCCCTGGATGATGCGGTGGTCGTAGGTCGAGGTGAGCGTCATGATCTTGCTCACCGCGAGGCGGGCGAGGGTCTCGTCCGAGGCGCCCTGGTACTCGGCCGGGTACTCCATCGCGCCGACGCCGATGATCGTGCCCTGGCCCTGCATGAGCCGCGGCACCGAGTGCACCGTGCCGATCGTCCCGGGGTTGGTGAGGGTGATCGTGGTGTCGGCGAAGTCCTCGACGGCGAGCTTGCCGGCCCGGGCCTTGCGCACGATCTCCTCGTACGCGGTCCAGAACTCCCGGAAGTTCATCGTCTCGGCCCGCTTGATCGAGGGCACGAGGAGCTGCCGGCTGCCGTCGGGCTTCTTGATGTCGATGGCGAGGCCGAGGTTGACGTGCTGCGGCTTGACGAGCGTGGGCTTGCCGTCGATCTCGGCGTAGGAGTAGTTCATCTCCGGCATCGCCTTGACCGCCTGGACCACGGCGTAGCCGATGATGTGCGTGAACGACACCTTGCCGCCACGCCCGCGGGCCAGGTGGTTGTTGATGACGATCCGGTTGTCGATGAGCAGCTTCGCCGGGATCGCCCGCACGCTCGTGGCGGTCGGTACGGCGAGGCTCGCCTCCATGTTCGCCGCCGTGCGGGCGGCCGCGCCGCGCAGCCGCTCCTCCTCCGCGCCCTGGGGCACGGGGGCGGCCTTCGCCGCCTTCTTGGGGGCGGGCGCCGCCTTGGCCGGGGCGGGGGCCGCCGGTGCGGCCGGAGCGGATTCCGCGGGTGCCGGCGCGGTGGCCGTGGCGCCCTCGGCGCCGTTGCTCGCCTGAGTGGCCGGGGCGCGCTTGGCGCCGCCGTCGTAATCAGCGAAGAAGTTCCACCATGCGCGGTCCACCGACTCGGGATCTTCTAGGTACTTCTGGTACAGCTCATCGACAAGCCACTCGTTCTGCCCAAAGCTGGCCAGCGGGTTTGTCCGCGACGACTCAGACGACACGGCGGAAATCGCCCTCTTCCGCAGATCGGCGTTGGATTGGAAGACCTGTCCAAGGCTACTCGCCCCGCCAGGGGGCGTGTGCCCAACAACTGGATCGCGTGGTCGGCACGTTACGGGTCCGGTGACTCATCCGGTGCGCATCCGGCGGCTCCTTGGGTGCGCGGCGTCCCGGCGGCGGCGCTCCGCCGAGGGGCGAGGTGCTGGGCATGTCCTCGAACCGATCCTCTCAGTGCGCGCGCGGTTGGTCACCACTCGGCGCCCTGACCCGCCGGTTAGGCCCTGGTTTCCGCGCGGCCAGGCCGGTCTCGCCCGGCGGGGACGTCTAGGGCACCGCTTATCCCGAACGTGCCCATATTGAATCATATGTGTTACTAACGGTCGTTCCGTCGCATGGAACGCTCACGGGTCGGCCCGTCCGCCGTCGTGCGGCCTGCGGCGGGCGGCCGGGCCGGCGGGCCGGGTTCCCGATCGCGCCCCGGCCGCGTGCCGTCCGTGTATGCCGGGCCGTACCGGGCTTCCGGCGACCCCCACTAGAACGCAATTCGATTTATGTGCGCACAATCGTGGGGGTCGAAGGGAGTTTGGGATGGTACGGGATTCAGCGGTGAGCGCCGCCGGTTCTGCCGCGGCGGACGCGGCGTCCGGGGGCACGCCGGCCGCCGCGGGTGACGTTTCGGGTGCCCCGGCGCGGACGGTCACGCCGGCCGACGAGCGCCAGCGCGCCGCCTGGCGGAACGGCGAGCTGCCCCGCGTCGAGCGGGTACGGCCCGGCCTCTGGTCGATCCCCGTGCCGATCCCGATCAACTCGCTCCGGTACGTGCTCGTCTACGCGCTCGAGCTGACGAGCGGCGTGGCGATCATCGACGCCGGGTGGGACAGCGACGAGGCCTTCACCGCGCTGCGCGACGGGCTCGGCCAGGCCGGGTTCGACATCTCCGACGTGCGCGCCGTGCTCGTCACCCACGTCCACCCCGACCACTACGGCCTCGCCGGGCGGGTGCGCGAGCACTCGGGGGCGTGGATCGGGGTGCACCCGGCGGACGCGAACCTCGTCCACGACCGCCTGTTCGACCTCGGCGACGACCCCGAGGCGCGGGTCCGGGAGCTGATCCGGCGCGACCGGGAGCTGCTCGAGCGGTGCGGGGCTCCGCAGGAGGTGATCACCGAGGCGGTGAACCTCGCCTCGCTGGCCCGCCGGTTCGCCGCCCCGGCCCGCCCGGACGTGCTCATCGAGGACGGCGACCGGCCGGTGCTGCCGGGCTGGGACCTGCGCGCGGTGTGGACGCCCGGCCACTCGCCCGGCCACCTGTGCTTCGTCTCCGAGCGGCGCCGCATCCTCATCACCGGCGACCACGTGCTGCCGCGGATCACCCCGATCGTGTCGGTGCACCCCCAGTCGTCCCCGAACCCGCTCGCCGACTACCTCGACTCGCTCGCCACGATCCGCGCGGTCGGCGTCGAGGCGGGCGTGACCGAGGTGCTGCCCGCGCACGAGTACCGGTTCCTGGAGCTGACCGCGCGGGTCGACCACCTCATGGCCCACCACGAGGAGCGGCTCGCCGAGATCGAGGCGGCGGTCGCCGCGGCGGGCGGCGCCTCCTGCTGGGAGCTGGCGAGCCGGCTCACCTGGTCCCGGCCCTGGGAATCGATTCCGCAGTTCATGCGCAGGATGGCGAACAACGAGACGCTCGCCCACCTGGTCTGGCTGGAGTCCCGCGGCCGGGTCCGCCGGGTGCCGGGTACACCCGACCTGTGGTACCCGGCCGACTGAGCCCGCGGGCCCGCGGCCGGGCGTGCCGGGCCGTACCCGGGCGGCACGATGAAACGTGTTCTCGGCCCGATGGTTACCGCCGGGTAGCGGCGACCGGTGCGGGCCCGGCTATCGTGTGGACATCAACCGAACCTTGTTCTCCTGAAAGGCGCACACATGTCGGAGCTTCGGTTTGATGGGAAGGTCGCCGTCGTCACCGGCGCCGGAAACGGGCTCGGCCGGTCGCACGCGCTCCTGCTCGCCGAGCGTGGCGCGAAGGTCGTCGTGAACGACCTCGGCGGCGCGCTCGACGGCACCGGCGCCTCCTCCGGCCCCGCTGCCGAGGTCGTAGAGACGATCAAGAAGAACGGCGGCGAGGCCGTCGCGAGCACCGACAACGTCGCCACCCCGGAGGGCGCCCAGGCGATCATCCAGACCGCCCTCGACGCGTTCGGCCGGGTGGACATCCTCGTCAACAACGCCGGCATCCTGCGCGACCGGTCGTTCGGCAAGATGACGGTCGAGGAGTTCGACGCCGTGCTCGCCGTGCACGTGCGCGGCTCGTTCCTCGTCACCCGCGCCGCCTTCCCGCACATGAAGGAGCAGGCGTACGGCCGGATCATCAACACCAGCTCGCCGGCCGGCCTGTTCGGCAACTTCGGCCAGACGAACTACTCCACGGCGAAGATGGGCCTGGTCGGCTTCACCAAGACCCTCGCGATCGAGGGCGCCCGCGCCAACATCAAGGTGAACGCGATCGCCCCGGTCGCGTGGACCCGGATGACCCAGTCGATCCTCCCGGCCGAGTTCGAGCAGAAGTTCTCCGTCGACCGGATCAGCCCGCTGGTGGCCTACCTCGCCCACGAGAGCTGCGAGACCACCGGCGAGGTGTTCTCCGTCGGCGGCGGCCGGGTGGCCCGCGTGTTCGTCGCCGAGGGCCCGGGCTGGCGCACCGACGAGATCAGCCCCGAGGCGATCCGCGACAACTGGGAGGCGATCATGGCCGAGCAGCCGTACCTCACCACCGAGCTCGGCAAGCAGGCCCAGGCGTCCATGGAGAAGATGCTCTGACGCATCCCGTGAGCCCCTGATCCCCAGGTTTCCGTGCGGCACCCGCGGCACTCACCGCGGGTGCCGTTCGCGTCTCCGGGCCCGGCCGTGCCGTAGCGCACCGCCCTCGGGTACGGCGCGGCCGGGCCGATCTTTGTTCGATCATCGGCGTAAGTCGCCGTGTCGCGGGGCATGGCCCGGCGCAAGTCGGTCGAATCGGACCAGGCTGCGCCGCCTCATGAGGGGACTTCGTTCGATGATCGGCAAAAATAGGTATTGATTCCGGCGAAAGTCGGCTTTATGGTCTCGGGCATGGCCACCCCGACGGGCGACGAGCGGGCCGTACCCGGCTCTCCTGCCGACGTGCTCACCCTCATCGGCGCGGGCAGCGCGACCACCCGCGCCGACCTGGCGCGCGTCACCGGGCTCGCCCGCTCCACCATCTCCCAGCGGGTGGACCAGCTCATCGAGAGCAGGCTGGTGAGCGAGACCGAGGACGGCGAGTCCACCGGCGGCCGCCCGCCGCGGCGGCTGCGGCTGCGCACCGCGGACAACGTCGTCGCCGGGGTGGACCTCGGCGCCACCCACTGCCGGATCTCGCTGATGGACATCAGCGGGCGCACCCTCGCCACCCACGAGGACCCGCTGCTCATCGCCGAGGGCCCGGAGACCGTGCTCGCGCACGTGGACCGGCGCATCCGCGGCCTGCTCACCGACGCGCGGCTCACCCCCGAGGCGCTCAAGGCGATCGGCATCGGCGTGCCCGGCCCGGTCGAGTTCGCCACCGGCCGCCCCAACAACCCGCCGATCATGCCCGGGTGGAACGCGTACCCGATCCCCGACTACTTCGCCGAGCGGTACAACGCGCTGGTCAAGGTCGACAACGACGTGAACGTGATGGCGCTCGGCGAGCACCGCTCGGCGTTCCCGGACACCGACTACCTGCTGTTCGTCAAGGTCGGCACCGGCATCGGCTGCGGCATCATCGCCCAGGGCCGGCTGCACCGCGGCGCCCAGGGCAGCGCCGGCGACATCGGCCACATCCGGGTGAGCGGCCACGACGAGGCCGGGTGCCGGTGCGGCAACAGCGCGTGCCTTGAAGCCGTGGCGGGCGGCGGCGCGCTCGCCCGCAGGCTCACCGAGCTCGGCTTCCCCGCCGAGTCGGGCTCGGACGTGGTCGCCCTGGTCCAGGCGGGCAACACCCAGGCGCTGCGCCTCGTCCGCGAGGCCGGACGGCTCATCGGCGAGGTGCTGGCGAGCCTGGTCAACTTCTTCAACCCCGAGGTGATCGTGATCGGCGGCGTGCTCGCCAAGGTGCACGACCACCTGCTCGCGGGCATCCGGGAGACCATCTACCGGCGCTCCCTGCCGCTCGCCACCCACCACCTCGCGATCGTCCCGACCCGGACCGGCGCGGACGCCGCCGCGACCGGCGCCGGAATCCTCGCCATCGAACACTTCCTCGCCCCGGACAACATCAACCGGATCGTCACCGAGACCGAGTCCTCCCGGACGCCCACCTCCACCGGAGGCTGAACACCCCCCTGGAGGCGCCCATGCCTTCACCCGCCCCTCTGCTGCGCATGCGGGGGATCGTCAAGCACTTCCCCGGCGTGCGCGCCCTCGACGGGGTCGACCTCGACGTGCACGCGGGGGAGGTGCACTGCCTGCTCGGCCAGAACGGCGCGGGCAAGTCCACCCTGATCAAGGTCCTCTCCGGCGCCCACCAGCCCGACGCGGGCGAGGTGCTCCTCGACGGCCGCCCGGTACGGCTCGCCAACCCGACGGCCGCGATGCGGGCCGGCATCGCCACCATCTACCAGGAGCTCGACCTGGTGGACGGGCTGAGCGTGGCGGAGAACATCTTCCTCGGCCACGAGCACGCCGCCCTCGGCTTCGTCCGCCGCCGCGAGGCGAACCGGGCCGCGGCCGGCCTGCTCGCCCGGCTCGGCCACCCCGAGATCCACCCGGCCACCGAGGTGGGCCGGCTCTCCCCGGCCCGCAAGCAGGTGGTGAGCATGGCGCGGGCGCTCTCCCACAACGCCCGGCTGATCATCATGGACGAGCCGTCCGCCGCGCTCGCCCACGACGAGGTGGCGAACCTGTTCCGCGTCATCCGCGAGCTCACCGCCCAGAACGTCGCGGTCGTCTACATCTCCCACCGGCTGGAGGAGATCCGCGAGATCGGCGACCGGGTCACCGTGCTCAAGGACGGCCGCACGGTCGCGGTCGGCCTGCCCG